>JAIXYO010000014.1 GCA_027490215.1 Rubrivivax sp. | reverse complement strand
CGTGATCGCGCGCTTCGAGGCCGACAGCCACTTCCCCCAGCCGGTCTGGGGAACACCGCAGCGTAAGCAGGCAGACCCCAGCCGCTTGCTGAAGATCGGGCTCAACGAACTGGATGCGCCGATGAGGGCGGCCCTGCCGCATGTATCAAAAGTTACGTGTGCATGAGGTCTACCCCCGCGACTCGGGGGTGGCAAAAAGTCGGGTGAACCCGTATAACCTGACCATCGCTGAGAAATCGGTGTTTTCTCGTCTAACCCGTTCTCAGGAGTACGCTCAATGAAACTCAAATCAGTTGCACTTGCGGTTGCTCTGCTTACCGGCTTTGCTGGTGCGCAAGCTGCCGATCTGGGCGTCGTCCCAACCTCACCATCGTTTGTTTCGACGTCCGGCCTGGGCGGCGTCTTCACGGCGGCTGGCGTGTTCGGCGACCTGTACAGCTTCGAGATCGCATCCGCCTCGACGCTGACAACGAAGGCCTTCACGTCGCTCTCGTCATTTGCTGAGATCGAATACACCATCCTCAACAGCTCGTACGACATCGTTGCTGGAGCAGGGTCTGTTTTCGGCCCAGCGCTGTCGACCAAGTCGATTTCTCTTGCTGCTGGCGAC
This sequence comes from Rubrivivax sp., assembly GCA_027490215.1. Taxonomy (GTDB): domain Bacteria; phylum Pseudomonadota; class Gammaproteobacteria; order Burkholderiales; family Burkholderiaceae_C; genus PBB1. Next base: position 40,215 of record JAIXYO010000014.1, on the reverse strand, counting down.
TACTTCTATCTTGTGGAAGGCATCAAGGAGACGGCCGGATTGAGCAAATACAGAATCTCTGCCAGCGTGACGCCTGTTCCTGAGCCAGAAACCTACGCTCTGATGCTGGCAGGTCTTGGCGTGGTCGGCTTCATGGCCTCACGCCGCAAGCAAGGCTGATACTGCTTGCCGCGAGTTGCTGAACAGCAGCTCTGCGACAACGAAGGCGGTGCAAATGCACCGCCTTTTTCATTGCTGCTGAGTTCTCGCGCGAATGAAGGCGGCCCTGCAGCTTGCAGTCCAGTGCGCGTGAGCCCCGACCTTCGCCATGGGCCCTTCGATACACTGCCACGATCCCCAGCGCAAAAGCCCTCACCATGGCCGGACTCACTGCCAGCACCCCACAACCCACCGGCGTTACCGTGCACCAGCAGTCACGCGTGCTCGAGATCGGGTTCGCCGACGGCAGCGATTTCCGCATCCCGTTCGAGTTGATGCGGGTGTACTCGCCGTCTGCCGAGGTGAAAGGCCATGGGCCTGGCCAGGAGGTGCTGCAAACCGGCAAGCGCGACGTCGTCGTGGTGGCTCTGGAGCCCGTCGGCAACTACGCGGTGTTGCCCACCTTCTCCGACGGCCACAACACCGGCATCTACTCCTGGGACTATCTGCACTTTCTCGGTTCGCAGCAGGCCGAGCTGTGGAAGCAGTACGAAGAGCGCCTCGCCGCTGCCGGCATGAGCCGCGACGCGCCGATGCAGGCACCGGCCGGCTCGGCCTGCAGCAGCCACTGAACACACACCAAGGCACGCCGTGAGCAACACCCATTTCGGTTTCAAGTCGGTCGACGAGTCGCAAAAGGCCCGCCGTGTTCGAGGCGTGTTCGACTCGGTGGCCTCGCGCTACGACGTCATGAACGACCTGATGTCGATGGGCCTGCACCGCGCCTGGAAGACCTACACCATCGCCGTGGCGAACGCCCGGCCCGGGGACCGCGTGCTCGACATTGCCGGTGGCACCGGCGACCTCGCGGCGGCGTTCCACAAGAAGGTCGGCGCCAGCGGCACCGTGGTGCACACCGACATCAACGAGGCCATGCTGCGCCAAGGGCGCGATCGCCTCACCGACAGCGGCGTGCTGCTGCCCACCGCACTGTGCGACGCCGAGACGCTGCCGTTCGCTGCCAACACATTCGACCTGGTGTCGGTCGCCTTCGGTTTGCGCAACATGACGCACAAGGACCGCGCCCTCGCCGAGATGAACCGCGTGCTGCGCCCTGGCGGCAAGCTCCTGGTGCTTGAATTCTCGAAAGTCGCGAAGCCACTCGAGAAGGTCTACGACTGGTATTCGTTCAAGGTGTTGCCACAGATCGGCCAGTGGGTTGCCGACGACGCCGACAGCTACCGCTACCTGGCCGAGTCGATCCGCATGCACCCCGACCAGGACGCGCTGAAGGCGATGATGAAGGCCGCCGGATTCGCGCACGTCGATGTGCACAACCTCAGCGCTGGCATCGTCGCGCTGCATGTCGGCATCAAATGCTGAGTGACGGCAGACGCGCACTTACCAGCTGCTACATATTCACGTTTTTCCGCATTGCCATGCGGCTGTTCCCCGCGTTCGCGGGTGGCCAAAATGTCATGCTCCGCGGCTACACTGGTTCGTGATCTGAAGTCGAATCGCGGCTGCTTGACGCCGCACATTTCTCAACTCGCTGGAGATACCCTGGATGATTTCGAGTCTTGACGGACGCGGCCACCACCGCGAAAGCCGATTCGGTGGTCGCATCACCTTGATCGCAGTGGCTGCCTCCCTGGTACTGCTCTCAGCTTGCGGTGAGAAGAAAGAAAAAGCCGCCACGCAGACCGCTGCCAAGGTCAACAAGGAAGAGATCACCGTTCACCAGATCAACTTCGTGCTGCAGCAGCAGCGCGGACTGCAGCCAGCGCAGGCAGAAGCCGCCGGCAAGCAGATCCTCGAGCGCCTGATCGACCAGGAACTGGCCGTACAGAAAGCCGAAGAGCTGAAGCTCGATCGCGACCCACGCGTGGTTCAGCAGATGGAAGCCGCCAAGCGCGAAATCATTGCACGTGCCTACATCGAGAAGACCGGTGAGGCGGTATCGAAGCCGACCGATGCCGAGATCAAGGCCTACTACGACGCCAAGCCAGCGCTGTTCTCGGCGCGTCGTATCTACAGCCTGCAGGAAATCGTCATCGAGGCCAAGCCCGATCAAATGCAGGCGCTGCGCGAGCAGCTTGGCGCAGCCAAGAGCATCAACGATTTCGTCGAGTCGCTGAAGGCCAATGGCTACCGCTTCTCGGGTAACCAGGCGGTGCGCCCGGCCGAGCAATTGCCGCTGAACCTGCTGGACACTTTTTCGAAACTCAATGACGGGCAGGCCGTATTGCTGCCGTCGGCCACCGGTGCTCAGGTGGTGCTTCTCGCGGGCTCGCGCTCCGAGCCGGTGGATGAGGCACGCGCCAAGCCGGCCATCGAGCAGTTCTTGTTGAACGAGGCCAAACGCAAGCTCATCGAATCCGACATCAAGGCCTTGCGCACCGCAGCCAAGATCGAATACGAGGGCAAGTTCGCCCCGACGCCAGCTGACGCGGCGGCCTCCGCCGCTCCGGCTGCAGCGCCCGCACCGATCGCTGCACCGGCCCCCGCCGCTTCCGAGGGTGGTCTGAGTGCCAGCGACATCAGCAAAGGGATGGGCATCAAGTGATGAAACACACCTTGAAATCTGCGCTGCTGGCAGCAGCCACCGCCGCTGCCTTCTGTTCGATTTCGCCGTTGACGCAAGCGCAGACGCCGCCTGCCGCCAGCACCGCGCCGGCCACCAATGAATACAAGATCGGCTCCGGCGACGTCGTCCGCATCAGCGTCTATCAGAACCCCGATCTGACACTCGAAACACGCATCACCGAAGCCGGCATCATCACCTACCCGCTTCTGGGCACGATCCGCCTTGGCGGCCTCGGTGTCACCGCAGCCGAAAAGCTCATTGGCGATGGCTTGCGCACCGGCAATTTCGTCAAGCAGCCGCAAGTCACGATCGTCGTGCTGCAGGTGCGCGGCAACCAGGCCAGCGTGCTCGGGCAGGTCAACCGCCCTGGCCGCTTCCCGATTGAAGTGGCAGACATGCGCTTGACGGATTTGCTGGCCACTGCGGGTGGCACCTCTGTCAACGGTTCAGATCTGGTGGTGCTTTCGGGCACGCGCAATGGCTCGCCTTACCGAATCGAAGTCGATCTGCCAACCTTGTTCGGCCCCGGTGGCCGCGACAAGGACGTCATTGTCCAGAACGGCGACACGATCTGGGTCAATCGGCAGCCGTTGATCTTCATCTATGGCGAAGTGCAACGCCCGGGTGCGTCACGACTCGAACGTGACATGACGGTGATGCAGGCGCTCGCTACTGGCGGCGGCCTCAATCTGCGCGGCACTGAAAAAGGCATCCGCGTGCACCGCAAGGGCACTGATGGCAAGGTGCAGGTCTTGCAGCCCAAGATGGATGACACCTTGCTCGAAGGCGATGTGGTGTTCGTTAAAGAGAGCCTGTTCTGAGCCTTCTCTGCTTGTCACCCGCTCGATTGACCTCCTAGCCCGCAACTTGCCCGAACCGGTGCTTCCGGGAAAGATCCACACATGACCTTCGGCCAATTCCTCTCCATCCTGCAGGCCCGCAAATGGGCGGCGCTGCTGGTGTTTTTTCTGGTGGTGGCTACCACGGTGGTGGTGAGCCTGTTGCTGCCCAAGCAGTACGACGCCGCAGCGAGCGTGGTTGTCGACATCAAGCCCGATCCGGTGTCGGCCATGGCCTTCCAGGGCATGGCGATGCCTAGCTTCATGGCCACTCAGGTCGACATCCTCACCAGTGACCGAGTGGCACTCAGGGTGATCCGTGATCTGAAGCTGGCAGAAACCCCCACCCTGCGCGAGCAGTGGCAGACCGAAGGCGAGGGCAAGGGAACTTTCGAGCAGTGGCTGATCGAGATTCTGAAGAAGAACCTCAATGTGAAGCCTTCTCGTGAAAGCAACGTCATCGAGATCTCTTACCGCTCGCCCGACCCGCGCTTTGCAGCTGGCCTGGCCAACGCCTTCGCGCAGGCTTTCATCGCCACCGCGCTGGAACTGCGGGTCGACCCGGCCAAGCAGTACAGCACCTTCTTCGTTGGCCAGAGCAAGGATTCCCGCACGGCACTGGAGGAGGCACAAGCCAGGCTGTCGGCCTTTCAGCGCGAGAAGGGGATCATCGCCGCCGACGAGCGGCTGGACGTGGAAAACGCCCGGCTGGCCGAGCTGAGCAGCCAGCTGGTGCAATTGCAGGCTGTTTCCAGTGAATCAGGCAGCCGTCAGCAATTCGCCCAGGGCATCCAGGGTGATCGCATGCAAGAGGTGCTCAGCAACCCGCTGATTGGCGGTTTGAGAGCCGATCTGACGCGAAATGAAGCCCGCCTGCAGGAGCTGAACAGCAAGTTCGGAGACAACCACCCGCAAGTGGTGGAAGCCAAGGCCAACATCACTGAGCTTCGTACCCGCATCGACGCCGAGATTCGCAGGGTGACCGGCGGCGTGACGGTGACCAACACCATCAACAAGCAGCGCGAAGCCCAGGTCAAGCGTGAGCTGGATGCCCAGCGCAGCAAGATGCTGCAACTGAAGGCAGTGCGTGACGAGGGCCAGGTGCTCGTGCGCGAGGTCGAGAACGCGCAGCGCTCCTACGACAACGTGATGACCCGCCTGAATCAAACCGCGATGGAAAGCCAGGCCAACCAGAGCCATGTGAACCTGCTCACCACGGCCCAGCCGCCTGCAGAGTACGCCAGCCCCAGGCTGCTGCTGAACATCCTGCTGTCGATGTTCCTGGGCACTCTGCTGGCAGTGGGTGTGGCCTTGCTGCTGGAGTTGAGCAACCGCCGCGTGCGTGCGCCTGAAGACATCATCGCCGCGCTGGGCCTGCCGGTACTGGGCGTGCTGCCCAAGCCCAATGCCAAGCGCTTCGCCTCAGGCAAGCGCGCGCTGGCTCTGCAACAACGGGTGATCGGCCTGCCCGCCCCGCGAGCCAGCAACGGCGCCTGACCGCACCAAGAGACAACACATGGCCAACTCCAAGATATTCAGCACCGCCGAGGCCACCACCGTGGAGCCTGCTCAGGTGACTGACGTTGCAGACCAGTCCATCGGCTCCATCATTGCCGAAACCCGCAACCTCACCGCCGAACAGGTGGAGAAGGTGCTGGCGCACCAGAAGGCCAAGGGCATCCGCTTCGGCGAGGCGGCCATCGCCCTGGGCTATGCCAGCAACGACGACGTGCTGTTCGCGCTGAGCCAGCAGTTCCACTACCCCTATGCCGCTGAAGGCCAGCGCAAGGCCAACCCCGAGCTGGTGGCGCTGAACCAGCCCTTCAGCGTGCAGGCCGAGAGCTTTCGCGCCATCCGCAGCCAGATCATCATGCGGCTGTTCAATGAAGGGCAGGAGCGCCATGCCATCGCCGTGGTCAGCCCCGACAGCGGCGACGGCAAGACTTACTTTGCCGCCAACCTGGCGGTGACGCTGGCCCAGCTGGGCGGCCGCACCCTGCTGGTGGATGCCGACCTGCGCGGCCCGCGCCAGCACGAGGTGTTTGGCATCGACAACAGCGCCGGCCTGTCAGGCATCTTGAGCGGCCGGGCCGAATCGAAGGTGATCCAGCAGGTGGCCGGCGTGCCCAGCCTGTTCGTGCTGCCGGTGGGCATCACCCCGCCCAACCCGCTGGAGCTGGTCGAGCGCCCGGCCTTCGGCCTGCTGATCCGCGAGCTGCTGTCGAAGTTTGACCATGTGGTGGTGGACACGCCCGCTGCCCAGTACGGCAGCGACAGCGCTGTGATCGCAGCCCGCTGTGGCGCGGCGCTGGTGGTGGCCCGCCAAGGCAAGAGCCAGGTGGTGAGCCTGCAAGATCTGGTGGCCAACCTGGCAGAAACCCCTGCCAAGCTGGTGGGTGTGATCGTCAACGAATTCTGACCGTGGCCGCCTTGCAGCCCGACTACAGCCCCCGCGCCACAGCACAACCCCCCCAGCGGTTGCCTCTGCTGCCTGCCGGCGTCGACTTGTGGGTTCTTGGGCTGTTGGCGGCGGGCTTTGCGCTGTTGTATGGCCCGGCCTACCTGGAGCTTTCAAGAACCGTTTGGGCCACTGACGAGCAGGGCCACGGCCCCATCATCCTGGGGGTGGCTGTGTGGCTGCTGTATCAACAGCGCCATGCACTGGCTGCCGTGCCCACCAAACCGGTGCCGGCGCTTGGCTGGCCGCTGCTGGTGTTTGCGCTGTTGCTGTATGCGCTGGGCCGGTCGCAAGACATCATCATGTTTGCGGTTAGCTCCCAGATCATCGTGCTGGTGGCGTTGCTGCTGCTCTTCCACAGCAGGGCAGGTTTGAAGCTGGTGTGGTTTCCGCTGTTCTTCATGCTGTTCATGGTGCCGCTGCCGGAGGCTTTGGTGGCTGCAGTGACGGCGCCTTTGAAGAGTGCCGTGTCAGCTGTGGCCAGCAACCTGCTGTATGCCATCGGCTACCCGGTGGGCCGCAGCGGTGTGATCATGACGGTGGGACCTTACCAACTTCTGGTGGCCGATGCCTGCGCCGGGCTGAACAGCATGTTCACGCTCGAGGCGCTGGGCATGCTGTACATGAAGCTGATGGGCTACACATCGGTTAGCCGCAACGTGGCGTTGGCTATCCTGCTGATCCCCACCGCGTTCTTCGCCAATATCGTGCGGGTGATGATCCTGGTGCTGGTGACATACCACTTCGGGGATGAGGCCGGCCAGGGTTTCGTGCATGGCTTTTCGGGCATGGTCTTGTTCATGGTGGCGCTGATGTTCATGCTGTTTCTTGACAAGGTGCTGGGCTTGTTTTTCAACAACGCGAAGGCGCCAGGATGATGACAAGTCGCGTGCGTGCCGCGTTGGTCGTTGTTCTGATGGCGGCGAGTTTTGCTGGTGCGGCGGCATGGCGGCCAACTGTCAAGCTGGCCGACCAGCATCCGAAGGTCAACCTCGAGACCATGTTCCCCAAAGCATTCGGAGATTGGGTTGTGGACGACCGCATGCCAGTGCAACTGGTGTCTCCAGACGCTGCTGCGCTGCTGAACAAGCTGTACAACCAAACCTTGAGTCGCACCTATGTCAATGCAAAAGGCCAACGCATCATGCTCAGCGTGGCCTATGGCGGTGATCAGTCAGACGGCACGCGCGCGCACAGACCAGAGGTCTGCTATCCGGCGCAAGGCTTCCAGTTGTTGAGCAGTGGCACCGGCACGCTGAATGGCGACGCCCAGAGCATGCCTGTGCGCCGCTTGGTGGCCAAGCTTGGCGGGCGCATGGAGCCAATCACTTACTGGATGGTCATTGGCGAGCGCGTGACGGTCACCGGGACCGAGGCCAAGCTGGCGCAGTTGTCTTACGGGCTGCGTGGCGAGGTCCCCGATGGCATGTTGATGCGTATCTCCAGCATTGACCAGGATTCTGTAATGGCTTATCGGGTCCATCAGCAGTTCATCGCGCAAATGGCGCGTGCGGTACCTGAACCGTTGCAAGCCATGGTTTTTGGCCGACACGCGCTCTAGTCCTTGCGCTGCAATCTGACGCTAGACGCACACCCCGTTCAACAACATGATTGAGTTGATCGGCTACGTGTTCATGGTCCTGCCATGGTTGCTGGCGGTGGCCATGCCGCTGGCTGCCATGCTGGCACTTGTCCTTGGCCGACGTACTGCCGGCTGGTGGGTCGCCGCCTACTATGTGCTGCTGTTCTGTATCCCGAACAACAGCTATGGCCTGCTCGACCCGCTGCAAGATCGCAACTTCTACTCACGCGGCACCGGCACCTTCTTCTTCTCTGCCATCAACGTGCTGCTGTTCGGTCTGGCCTTGCAGGCGTTCTTCGCACGGCGGTTTGCACACCCGATCCAGGTGCGTCACAACCTGGGTGTGCCTGCACTGCTGCTTGGGCTGATGATGGCCGGCAACGTTCTTGTCTTCACCCAACTTCCTGAGGTGCGCTGGTTCACGCTGTTTGGCAACAGTGGCCTGTTGCACTTCATGAACTTCATGCTGGCGTTTTATGTGCTGGTGAGCGCGCTGCGTGCGCCCGAAGACCTGCGCCGGTTTGTCGATCTGTTCCTGGCCTGCGTGGTCTTGCGTGGCCTGTGGGGCTTGGTTCGGTTTGCCGTGTTGGGCGGTGACCCCGCCAACTTCTACAGCAACTTCCAGAGCATCGATGTCAGGCTCACATTCTTCGACATCAATGACAGCCTGTTGGCCGCGATGGCGCTGTTTCTGGCCATGTGGCGCTTGGCCCATGGCGACGTGCAGCGCCTCTGGCCGCGCTTGGCGTTGTGGGCGGTGGTCGCGCTCGAACTGTTCATCATCGTCTTTTCATACCGGCGCACCGCCTGGGGCGGGCTGGCGCTGGTTGCGCTTCTCTTGGCGTTCAGTCTGCGCGGGCGTTGGCGTTGGGGGCTGCTGGCTGGGTTTGCGTTGGGTGGCCTGCCGCTGCTGGCCTACAAGATGGTGGTGCGGGGCACTACGCAGGCGCGGGGTGGCTCGCTGCTGGAACGCATGCTGCCCGACATCATTCAAGGTGGGCAACTGAACTTCAGCACCGGGCGCTTTGCCGAGTTGTATGCCGCGTGGCTGACGCTGAAGCATGACTGGGTGCTGGGGCTGGGTGTCTGGGGTCAATACGATGGCTTCCGCTTCAGCGAACTGACCTGGCACCGTGGTGACTTCAGCTGGATGCACAGCGGCCTGATGCATGTGTGGCTGAAGTTCGGCATCGTCGGTGTCGCCATCGTTCTGGCAGCCACTTGGTTGTATGTCCGGTTCGTCTGGCAACAGCAGCGGCAGGCGTTGCCGCCACAACGCGGGATGGTGTTGCTGGGTGCTGCCGGTGCAGTGTTCCTACTGCCGACGTTGCTCATCGGCACGCCCTTGATCGAGTTCCGCACCATGCAGTTGCTGGCGCTGTGCGTTGCACTGCCATACATCGCAGCCAAGGTGGGCCACGTTGGGTCAGCCGTTGCACCAGTGGCTTCACAGGGGCAGCCGCGGCGTTGGGTGTTCGGCATCCGGCCGATGCCGTTGCAGCCGAACGTGTTGCAGCCCTGGCAGCGCAACTAGGCCATGGCACTGGCCCGCAACGCCGCCTTCAATCTGCTGGGGGCCGCGGCCCCGGCATTGCTCAGCGTCATCACGCTGCCGTACATCGTCGGAAAACTAGGCGTGGTCGACTTCGGTCTGCTCACGCTGGTCACCGCGATCACAGGCTACTTCGCACTGATCGACATCAGCGTGACGGCCGGCTCCACCAAGTTCGTGGCGCAGTACAACGCAACGGGCGACCAGAGCAGCGTGAATGCCACCGCCAGCTTCGGGCTGGTGGTCTACGCTTGCATCGGCATGGTGGGCATGCTGGGCATGTGGCTGTTTGCCAGGCCACTGGTGCTGCATGTGTTCAGCGTTCCGCCCGAGAGCAGCGCCACTGCGGTGCTGGCGGTTCAGATCGCCGCGTTGGGCTTTCTGGTGGGCCAGGTGCAGGCCTACCTGCAGAGCCTGCCCGGAGCGCTGATGCGCTACGACATTTCTGGCCGGTTGGAGGCCAGTTTCGGAACGCTGGTGCCCTTGCTCACGGTGGCGCTGCTGGCACTGGGCCACGGGTTGGTGGAGGTGGTGGCGCTGCGGGTGGTGATGAGCGTGGTGCAAACCGCCGTGCTGTGCGTGCTGCTGCGTGGCCTTTTGCCGGGTTGGCGTTTTGCCTGGCCGGGGGCAGCGCTGCGCCGGCAGTTGCTGGGGTTTAGCGCCTATGCATTCCTCAGCCGTGTGGCGGCGCTCACCTACGCCCACGCAGACCGCCTGCTGATCGGCGCCCGCATCGGTGTGGAAGCACTCAGCTACTACGCGGTGCCAAGCACGCTGGCCAACCGGGTGATGTCGCTGGTGTTCCGGCTGTCGGGTGTGATGTTTCCGCATGCCAGTGCCATGGCCGCCGAGGGGCGAGACGATGACCTGCGCCGCCATTACCTGCTGGCTTCGCGTTATCTTTTCTACCTCAACGGCGCCATCTCGCTGATGTTGGCCACGCTGGCGGAGCCGATTTTGGCCACCTGGTTGAACCCCGAGTTCGCCCAGAAGGGTGCAACTGTGATGACGCTGATCGCGCTCACCCTGTGGCTGGATTCGCTGACCAACCTACCTTCACTGATGACTGACGGCTTGGGCCACCCACGGGTGACTGGTTTGTTTGCTGTCGGGCGTGCCGCGCTCGGCATGGCCTTCATCGCCATCGGCATTGCGCAGGCCGGCATCGTGGGCGCGGCCGCCGGGCACTTGCTGGCGTCGCTGGTGATGAGTGCATTGTTTCTGTGGTGGGTGCATGGCCGCACTGTGCCGGTGGCGCTGGGTGCGCTGGTCAAGCAGGCCTATGCCATGCCGCTGGTTGCACTGCTGCCAGTGGCCAGCCTCATGCTGTGGGCGAATGGCTGGGCCACCGGCTGGCCCGGCCTACTGACGGTCGCTGCATGCGCTGCCGTGCTGTTTGCGCTGCTGGGCTGGTGGCTGGTGGTGTCCGCACCTCATCGGCTGGCGCTGGGCCGGCGGCTTGCACGTGTGGCTGCCGCATGAACAGCGACAGCGTGACCCGGCCCCGCGTCAGCGAGCGCGTTGCCAGCCTAGCGGGTGGTGCCGCGGCGAGGCCCCTGCGTATCTTGCTGGTCTGTGAGGACATTCCAGGCCTGGCCCTGGGCGGGTTGGCGCGGCATGTGGTGGCGCTGGGCAATGCGCTGCTCGATGCGGGCCATGCTGTCACGTTGATGGGGCGGCAGTTTGCCGACGCTGATCAAGCCGAGCCAACAGGCTTTCGCGGCCCGTTCGTGGCGGGGTTCACGGACCCGGTACGGGGCTGGAAGGAAGCGGCCACCGGTGTGTTCAATCCGGTCAAGCGGCCTTACTTTGCCCGGCGCATCGCTGCGGCCATCGTGGCCCACGCCCACGCATTCGACGTGGTGCACTACCACGGCCATCTGCCGATGGTCGGCCGCTATGTGCCGCAGGGCATCCGCTTCCTCCAGACCCGGCACGACCAGGGCAGCGAATGCATCACCCACATGCGTTTTCGCCATGGGCAGGTCTGTACCGAGACCGACCCCCGCGCCTGTGCCGGCTGCATCCACCCGGCGCCCGGGCCGCTGCGCACGGCGGTCAGCGCCGCCGCGGTGCGCCGCTACCGGCGTGAGACAGCCGAAGCCTTTGCCACGCACCCAGTGGTGTTTGTGTCGCAGTTCTTGCTGGACAACCTGCGCCGGGCTGTGCCTGACGGGCCGGCGCCGCAGGCCCATGTGGTGCACAACTTCGTCGATGAGGCAGCGCTGCGCCAGGTGGCTGCGGACTCCGCCAGCACTGCAGGCACCGAGCAAGTGGTAGTGCACATGGCCGGGCGCATCGAGCCGGCCAAGGGCATTGCGGCCTGCGTTCGCCTGCTTTTGCCGCACATGCCGGCGCACTGGCGGGTGCATGTGTATGGCGACGGGCCGGAGCGTGCCGCGTTGGCGGCAATGGGCGATGACCGCCTGTCGCTGCATGGGCACCAGCCGCTGGCGGTGGTGTTGGCTTCTGCTGCGGCTGCCAACGTCACGGTGGTGCCCTCGGTGTGTGAAGAGCCTTGCGGGACCGTCATCCTGGAAGCCCTGCGCCTGGGCAAGCCTTGCCATGCGCTGCGGCGTGGCGGTACGCCCGAACTGGTGCGCTTTGGCGCACCTGACCAGTTACGGCTGCATGATGATCTGCCGGCATTGGTCGCTGCCTTGCTGGCAGCGGGTGGCGCGGCGTCAACGCCACCCGGCGGCCAATCGGCGAGTGTGCACGCGCGCTTGCCAGAACTGCTGGCGCTGTACCGCGCCGGCACCGCTGCGGTGGGCTGCTGAGATGACGGCGACACCCTGGCTGTCGGTGCTGACCGTCTGCCGCAATGCCGCCGCGCTGCTGCCCGGCACGCTGGCGTCACTGCGCGCACAGCAATCGGCTGCAGGTGCCGAATGGGTGGTGGTCGACGGCGCCAGCAACGATGGCTCCGTCGACTGGCTGCGCGCCCAGCAGCCCGACCGCTGGCGCAGCGAGGCCGATGCTGGCATCTACGACGCCATGAACAAGGCGGTTGGGCTGGCCGGCGGTGACTGGTTGTTCTTCCTGAATGCCGGCGATGCGTTTGCCGACCCGCAGGTGCTGGGCGACGTCGCGCGGGCCATTGCTGCGCAACCCCAGGCCGACATCGTGTTCGGTGATGTGTTGTATGTCGGCGTTGGCGGCGTTCGCCGCAAACGCTTCCACTGGGTCACCCGGCGCCGGCTGCTGCTTGGCGACCTCTGCCACCAAGCCGTGTTTGTGCGCCGCAGCCTGTTTCAGCGCATCGGCCCGTTTGACGCAGCGCTGCGCTGGAATGCCGATTTCGACTGGTTCATCCGCGCGGTACGCGCCGGCGCACGGCTCCACTACCTGCACCGCGACATTGCTCGCTTCGACGACGCGGGCGCGCATGTGCAGGCAGGCGCCCGCAGCGAAGCCGAACGCAACACTGTGCGTGCGCGCTACTTGCCATTGCCGCTGTGGAAACTGGGCAACCTGGCCTTGCGGGTGGAACTGAGGCTGCGGCGCATGGCCGGGCAAACGGTCTGACAACTGGTGGGGAGCACGCTGATGAACGACAACCCCCTTGGTCTGCGCATGGCTGGGCAGCTGGCCGACGAGATCTGCGCACTGGCAAGCCGCGCGCTGGCATGCGGGCTGGGGGCGGCGGCAACGCGTGAAGCCCGTGCTCGGGTACGCCGCCCCATCGACCACATGCGCCACGCAAAGTTCGAATCCCCGGCTGGGGAAGATCGGCTTGCGCCTGGAGCGGCGGTGACCCTGTGCCTGTCAGCGCTGGTCAAGCGTTGCGCACCGGCCGCGCTTGCGCTGCTGGCCGCTTGGCCGGCGCTGGGTGCTGACTTTCGATTGGCGCCCAACACCGGCATGCGGGCATCTGCAGTGCAAACCGAGGCGGCCGATCTTGAGCGGATCGTGCTGGTCGATGGCGACCAGGTGCTGCTTGATTGCGGTGCGCGTTATGCGCCGCTGCAACTGCGCACCCGTGGTGGCGGCACGGTGCGCATTGCGCCCGCTGCCCCTTGTGCCGCCGGCCAGCGACCGGTGTTTGATGGGCGCCGCCCTGTTGGCGCGGCGCAAGCCGTCGCAGGCACGCTTGCTGGTCAGGCTGGCCGCCGTGGGTTTGTGCAGCAACAGCCATTAGTGCAGGTGTTTGCCGGCGACCAGCCAGTGCCACGTGCACGCCACCCGGCCAATGGCTATCTGATTTTCGGGCCTCAGACCATGGCCAGCGCCACCGCGCTGCCCGCCGATGCGCGGCTGGACCCGGCCATGCTGGCCGGTGCCACGCTGCTGGCCCGCACGCAGGAATGGTTGCTTGAAACGCGGCAGGTGGGCGCCGATGGCCGACAACTGGACCAGCCGCTGCGCTACCCACTGCGCACAAAGGCCGGTGTGTTTTTCACCGGCAAGGCATGGATGCTGGGCGCGGGGCCAGGCTGGGCGCATGACCGTCTGGCACAAGTGCTGACGGTGCAGGGCACGGGCAGCCAGGTGCTGAGCGTGGCGCTGGACGAACCCTTGCTGCAGGTGCACGGCAGTGCAGGCGTGGTGGTTCAGGGCGTTGACTTTTTCGGCGCCGGCGGCAACGCGGTCGATGTGAAGTCCGACCGCACGGTCGTTCTGCGCGATCTGGCCATCACCCTGTCAGGGGGCAACGCAGTGGCAGTGGCTGGCGCCCGGCTTGCCCAGGTGGAGCAGTTGCGCATTGACCGCAGTGGGGCCGACGGCGTGTTCTTTGCGGAAGTAGCAAGGGCCGAAGTGCGCGACAGCAATGTGCACGGTGCGGGCCTGCTGCACGGTGCCAGTCCGGCGCTGGCGGCCATCAACGCCCACCGCACGGACGCGTCAGTGGTCGAGCGCAACCGTGTGGCCCGCAGCGGTTACATCGGCATCCGCGTCGGTGGCGACGCCCTGGTGCAGGGCAACCGGGTTGCTGACAGCTGTATCAGCCTGTCGGACTGTGCGGCCATCTACACCTGGCGCCGTGGCCGCGATGACCGACGTGCACCGGTGCGCATCCTAGGCAATCTGGTTCTTGGCGCGGCAGGGGACACCAGCGTGAAGTTTGGTGTCAACGACTACTTCTCCGGTATCTACCTCGACGAATGGACCCGCCGTACCGAGGTGCGCGGCAATCTGCTGGTCGATGTGGCACAGGGTATCTACCTGCACAACGCCTTCGACAACGTGGTGGCCGGCAACGTTGTGCTGGGTGCGCGTGCCCATGCCCTATTGGACCTGGTGGACGCGCCCATCCGCGCAGCTTTGGGCCTGCCTACGGCAGGCACACCTGCTGACGTGACGGTGCAACCCAGCGAGCCAGCCAATCGCTGGCAGGATGCCCTGCTCGAACTTCCGGCCGGCGTGACGTGGGCCCGTATCGCAGCCGATGATGCGGTCGCTCTGCGTGCTGCCAACGCGCGCGTGCTGGTGCTTGACGGTGCCGCCGGCGCCCGCGCCCCCGCGACTGGCGTGCCCCGCTGCAGCGTGTTGCTGCCGCTCCCCACGGTGCCGCAGCTACCGGCACAGGTGTTGCTGTGCGACAGCCCATGATGCAACCTGCATCCTTTCAACTTGCCCTGGAGCAATGACCCGTGATGGGAAAAGTCAATTACCTGAACGTCGGCTGCGGCAGAAAGTTTCACCTGGCCTGGACCAATATCGACATGGTGGCCGCCGACCCTGCAGTGCACGCGGCCAACCTGATCAAAGGCATCCCTTTCGAAACGGGCACATTCGACGTTGTGTACCACTCACAAGTGCTGGAGCACATTCCCAAGGAGAACACGCCGGCCTTTTTGGCCGAGTGCCTGCGGGTTCTGAGGCCGGGCGGCATCCTGCGCGTGGTGGTGCCGGATCTGGAGGACATGGCGCGCGAGTACTTGCGCCTTCTAGATCAAAACCTGAGTAATCCGTCCGCCAGGTCAGCGGCTGACTATGACTGGCTCATGCTCGAGATGTACGACCAGGTGGTACGCAACGACACCGGTGGCGCGATGGCCAATTACCTTCGTCAGCCTGCCATGCTCAATGAGGACTACGTCGTGGCACGCATCGGCAAGGTGGCCACCGACCTGATCCACCGCAAGCGGCAACCGCAAGCTGGCCGTTCAGACGACCGATGGCGCCGGCTTGGGCGCATCACCCCGGCTAAGGTGGGGGGCTGGTTGCGCAGAAAGCTGCTGGCACGCTGGGGCAGTGAAGCGCTGAAGGTCGGCAGCTTTCGGTTGGGTGGTGAGGTGCACTTGTGGATGTACGACCGTTACTCATTGGCCCGTGCGCTCAGTCAAGCCGGCTTCGTGGATGTGCTCCGTGTCGATCCACACACGAGTGCCGTGGCCGAGTGGTCGAGTTATGAACTTGACGTGCGCGGGGGCGCCGTCGTCGACCCGACATCGCTGTTCATGGAGGCGCGCAAACCGCTGCTGTGAAAGGCTTGAAACCGCGTCGATTCAATGTTGAGCGGACTGTCGTGCCCCAAATGGAAACTGCATGAAGATTTGCGTGTTTGCACCAGACCTGCCTTACCCGCCAAACCGTGGCGGTCGCGCCGACGTGTGGCGGCGGATCCTGGCGCTGCGTGCGCTTGGCCACCAGGTGATGCTGGTGTGCCTGATCGAACCGGATGGGCACCCGCTTGCGCCCGACGCCACCGACCTGGCAGCCGTGGATGCGGTAGTGGTTCAGCGATTCAGCTTTCCGATGCGGCGCAGCGCCTGGCGCACGCTGCGCCAGTTGGCGATGGCTTGGCACACGCCGTGGCATGCTGCCACAAGGGTGCCTGCAGCGGCTGAGCAGAGGCAGTTGCAGGCAATGTTGGAAGGTTTCGCACCTGATCTGCTGTGGCTGGACGGCCCCTGGTTCGGGCGCGTGGTGTTGGCGGTCCTGCAGCGCAGCCGGGCCCGCCTGGCCTACCGCTCGCACAACATCGAGCACCAGTACCTGGCGCGCCAGGCCGATGTGGCGCTGCGTTGGCGCAACCAGCTGGCGTGGCGAATGGCGTGCTGGGGCCTGGCCCGCTTCGAGCGGCAGCTGATGGCCCGTGCCGATGCGGTCTACGACATCTCGGTGGACGATCTGGCGTTCTGGCAGGGCCAGGGCGTTAATCGCCTGCATTGGCTGCCGCCCTTGCCCGAGCAGGCATTGACCGATGCAAACGTGCCCGAGCCAATCCCCGGCGACGTGGTGTTCGTCGGCAACCTGGCCACGCCCAACAACGTGCGCGGGGTGCAGTTTCTTTTGCGTGAGGTGATGCCTCTGCTACGGGCGCGCAGGCCGGGCGTATCGGTGTCCATCGTTGGCAGCCACCCAGGTGCAGAGGTGCGGGCCTGGGCGGCCCAGGCCGGCGCGGCACTGCATGCCAACGTGGCCGAGCCGATGCGGTACATGCATGGCGCAGCTGTGCTGGTCAACCCTGTCATGACCGGCAGTGGTGTGCAGGTGAAGATGCTCGACATGCTGATGACGGATCGGCCGATCGTGACCACCACCCAAGGCACCCGCGGCCTGCCGGCCGAGGTGGTGGCGCTGCTGCAGGTGGCAGACACGGCAGAGACTTTTGCAGCCGCCGTGGCCGGAGCACTGGGTGGCGGTGCCATTGACGTGCTGGCGCGCAGCCGCGTGCGCCAGCAGTTCAGTGTGGGCGGGCTGGGAACCGCGCTGCGGAACTTAGGCCCCGGGTTCCCTGTTCCTGCGGCACAGGCTGTGGTCGAGATAAGCGCTGCGCCGGTGCGAGGCCCGCGTTGAGCGCTGCGCCGCTGCGGGTGCTGGTAGTGCATTCGTCGGCCGAGTTCTACGGTTCCGACAAGTCTCTGCTGGATGTGGTGCGCATGCGCCCACCGCACATGGCAATGACGGTGGTGCTGCCCGAGCCGGGTCCGCTGGTGGCGGCACTGCAGGCCAGCGGCGCTGAGGTACTGGTGGGCGAAGTGTGCAAACTTCAGCGCGCCATGCTGTCGCCCGCGGGGCTATGGCGCACCATGCGTGCGGTGCTGGGCTCGCTGCGGTTCTTGGGCGCATTGCACCGCCAGCGCCAGTTCCAACTGGTGTACTCCAACAGCGTGGCAATTCTGGGCGGTGCACTCTTTGCACGCCGCGCGGGCCTGCCACATGTGTGGCACGTGCGCGAGATCGTGGCCAGCTCGCGCAAGCTGACATGGGTGTTCCGCCAATTGGTGCGACGGATGTGTGTGCGCGCAATCTGCAACTCCAGCGAAACCCGGGCCTGGATCGCCGACGGTGGTCCCGCCCAGGCAACGCGCTACGTTGTGGTCTGGAACGGCGTGGACCCATCTGGTGCGCCGGTAGACCGTGTGGCTGCGCGGCGAAGCCTGGGTGCAACGTCCGAGGAAATGCTCTTCGTCTTGGTGGGTCGCATCAACGCCTGGAAGGGGCAGGGACTGCTGGTCGAGGCCTTTGCTGCACTGGTTCGGCAGGGTGTGGTGGAACTACCACCGTTGCACTTGGCCATCGTAGGCTCGGCTTATGCGGGCCAGGAGCATTTTGAGGTGCAGTTGCGTGATGCAGTCGCGGCCAGCGGCTGCGCGGCGCAGATCACGGTGACTCCATTCCGTGACGATGTCGAATCGGTTTGGACTGCCGCTGATGTGGTGGTAGTGCCGTCCACCGAGCCTGAGCCCTTCGGCCGCGTGGCGGTGGAGGCGATGGGGTTCGCTAAGCCAGTGATCGCGGCAGCGCATGGTGGGCTCATCGAGATCGTGCAGGACGGTGTAACCGGCCTTCTGGTGCCCCCGCGGGATGCCAGTGCCTTGGCAGCCGCTCTCAAGTGCATGGCAGCCGATAGGTTGCTTCGCGAGGCAATGGGTCTGGCTGGACGCGAGCGGCAGCGTCTGGTTTTCTCGCTTCGGGGTTATGTGGAGAGGGTGACAGCGGTATTGCAGGAGGCCGCTGAGTCGACGAACTTCAAAGGGGAATCCAGATGACCGCGCTGACATTGCGCATCCTGGGCACGCGGGGCGTGCCGGCCGCGCATGGCGGCTTTGAGACATTTGCCGAGCATTTGGCGTCGTACCTGGTCCAACGTGGCTGGCGGGTGGTGGTGTACTGCCAGCAAGAGGGCAAGGCGCCGATGCGGGAGGATCGCTGGCAAGGGGTGGAGCGGGTGCACATCAGCGTGCCCGGCAGTGGCCCTCGCAGCACCATGAACTTCGACTGGCGGGCCACGCGCCATGCTGCGGGCTTTGGCGATCTCTGCCTCACGCTGGGCTACAACACCGCACTGTTCTGCGCCCTGCTACGCCTGCGCGGCGTGCCCAACGTGATCAACATGGACGGCATCGAATGGTCCCGTGCAAAGTGGGGCCCGGTCGCCAAGGCTTGGCTGTGGCTCAACGATTGGGCCGGCTGTCTGCTTGGCAATCACCTCGTGGCCGACCACCCGGAGATCAAGAACCATCTACAGACCCGGGTTCCCGCTGACAAGATCACCACGATCGCCTACGGTGCCGACGCCGTAGCGCCGATGGACGAAGCACCGGTGCGCGCGCTGGGGCTCATACCCGGCCGCTACATGACGGTGGTGGCACGGCCCGAGCCCGAGAACTCGATCCTGGAGATGGTGCAAGGCTTCTCCCGGCGAACGCGCGGGATGACTCTGGCAGTGCTGGGCAACTACAACCCGGCTGTGCCCTATCACGCGCAGGTGCAGGCGGCAGCAGGGCCGGAGGTGAAGTTCCTTGGTGCCATCTATGACAAGCCAGTGGTGAAGGCGTTGCGGGTCCATGGGGCCGCCTACGTACACGGTCATCAGGTGGGCGGCACCAATCCGTCGCTGGTTGAGGCGTTGGGGGCAGGAAATGCAGTGATTGCGCACGACAACCGCTTTAATCGCTGGGTAGCGGGAGATGGAGCCGCCTACTTTGAAGGCGCCGACAGCTTTGCCGCGGTGCTGGATCGCCTAGACACCGATGTCAATGCGCTGGACCGTATGCGCACCGCTAGCTCGCAGCGTTTCCGTGACGCCTTTACGTGGCCGGCGATCCTCGACGAGTACGAGTCACTGCTGCAGGCGTGGCTGCCTGCGCAAGGCCATAGGTAACCTGGCAATTTGGGCGTGGCGGCTCAACGCCGCCACGGTGAGTCGGCCCGCAAGTACAGCTGCTGCGTGCCGGCGGCCAGCGTGGTGGGCAGGGTCACCGGCGTGCCGTCCACCGTCACCACCGTGCAGTTGCTTCCCCAGCCCAGGCTGCTGCAGGTGACGGTTCGCGCGCTGCTCTTGGGCGCATAGGCCAGCGCGCTCCAGTCGGCGGCAGTGGAGAAGCTGAAGCCCTGCAGTTCACGCACCGAGACATTGTCGAAGTAAACCGGCACGCCCACCGTCTTGCTTTGCAGGTAGACACGTGCTGGGTCGCTGGCCTTTGCGGTGAAGAAGCCTTCGTAGCGGACCACCTCGCCGGCCACACCGCTCAGCTTGGACGAAGAACTGAAGGCGCCGGTGGCCATCGAATCGTACGGCGGTACATTCCGCCCGATATACGGAAAGCGAAGCGTGGCCGACTCCTCCAATCGGGCTGTGTAGCTGAAGACGTGAAGGGCGTTGGCCTTCATGGCGAAAGGCGGGCTCCCCAGGTAATCGGTGTTGGTGCCCGGCAGCAGCCGCATACAGGTACCCGTGCAGCCCGCGCCCCCGCTGCTGGCCTGTACCGAGCCTAGCGTGGCACTGACGCCGAACCAAGTGCCCCAGTCTCCGAGGCCGGTATCGAAAGTTCCACCACGCACCAACTCTGGTCCCAGCACCAATGTGTACATCGCGAAGGTCAGCGGCGTGGCGGTGCGGGCATCGGCTGGGTTGAATTGCGCCCAGGTGGTGGAGCTCATCTTCAGGTCCTGGGTGTTCGAGCGCACCCAGGTGTGCACACCGTCCAGGCTGCCATCCAGCCGCACCACTTGGTTGCCGGTGAAGGTGTTGGTGCCGGAACTGATCGAACTGCTGCCCGACAGATTGTTGAAGAACCAGATGGGGTACGACTCCTGGAATGTGGGCATGGCAGGGAACACTGCCGAGCCCGTTTTGACCGGAACGATCTGATTAGCGCGGAAGATGTTGCCGACCATCCAGTCCTTATCGTTCCGGTCCATGAGGGCGACAAGGGCCGCCTTGGTCGCCAGCCAGACGCGGTTGTATTCAATCGTGTTGCTCCAGCCGTTGTGGACTTCGATGCCATACGGCGCGCCGTAGACAAGGTTGTTGCGAACCGTCACGCCTGAAGCAAAGTCGTCGAGAAAGATGCCGACGGCCACTTCGATGCCAAAGCCGGTGGCGCCGTCGGCGTTGGCCTTGGCGGCCAACACCTGGTTGGACTCCACGGTGGAGGTCTGGTTGATGACAGTCTTGGCGCCGTTCCAGGTGTAAATGCCGCCGCAGTCGGCCAAGCGCAGGCAGTAGTTGGTAAGGGTGTTGCCGCTCACCATGCTTCCGTTGCTGCCTGAGAACCTGATGCCGTGGTAGGCAGAGCCGTCAACGGTGTTGTCCTGAACGCTGGCGCCCGGGCCAGCGCCAATGGCTGCCTGACTCCAGCCGCTGGACGATGCGGTGCCTGTTGCACTCACGGTGTTGTTTGCGATCTGCGCGCCTGCGCTGTACAGCGCGTCGATGCCCAGTACCCAGTTGTTGCTGAACATGCTGCTGCGCACCGTGGGCCCGGGCTTGGTCTCATCCTGCTTGATCCTGATGCCGGCTCTGCCATTGACGGACGATTCGACGCTGTCGACTACGGCTGCAGGGGCTTGATGCAACACGATGCCATCACTGCGCCCCATGCGGGCAGCGATATTGGTCAGGCGAATACCCGCGCGCATGCCTAAGAACAATGGAGTGTCGCGCACGGAGCCTTCGACCACGGTGGCATTCAGTGCGGCTTGGGTTGCCGCGTCTGGCGCGATCACGAACAGCGTGTTAGTCGCCACGTCATGGAAGAACTCGCCCGGGGCATCCAGCATCCAGCGCTTGCCTTCGAGTACGTACCCTTCCCCGGCATCGACCGGATAGGTGTTGACACTGTCGAGTGTGATCGCTCCGGCAACGGCATCAAAGCTGGCGGCCTTGCGAGTCTCAATCATCCATGCGGACGTTCGTACGTGCACCACGGCGCCCACGATGTCTCGACCGCTCAACGCTGGCAGGTCGCTGGCAGCAATCCGTACGGTGGTGCTGCTGGATGGCGAACCAGCAGGCGTCAGCGCGTAGTTGCTGCCCGCATCGACTGGGTTAGGCCAGCGTGCGGTACGCAGTGAGACCCCATTGATCGTGAGTCGAGCAATCTGCGGCGTGCCCCCTGGCACGCTGCGCGACCAGACGTTGCCCGATAGCGTCCAGCCGCCAGAGAAACTGTCTGCCCCGCTGATGATGGCCTTGGATGCTGGCGAGCAGTTGCCATAGCCAGCGATTGTGGCGCGGTCCACAAGTTGGATGTCGGTCAGCTCCAGAGACTCGCGCCACATCTGACCACACTTCAGATAGATGCCCTGGCCCGCGAGAAGTCGCACCGACCGCAGCCGGGACAATGACTTGAATGGCGCAGCAGCAGTTCCTACGTTGGAATCGCTGCCGCTGGACTGATCAACGAAGTAGCCGTCGCCAGCGACGGGCGTAGCAGCAGCGGCCGTCGCGATCGTCAGGCGCAGACTGCCGTTCCAGAAGAGACCCTCCTGGCCTGGCAGGGTGTTCTGTCCATCGAAGGCGGCTGTGCCGGCGCCCACGTCATAGCGCATGGCGGTATCAGTGGACGCGTAGGTGTTGCCATTGATCGTGACCGATCTGACCCATAGGTTGCGGTCTGCGCCAGAGATGAACGCATCATTGGTGAACACCACATCGACCACGCCAGCGCCAATGGTTGAGCCAGCCTGAAACACAAAGTTGGTGTAAGCGCTGCTGCGCACCTCCGTCGAGCCGACCACAAGGCCATCAACCCGCACTTCCATCAGCGCGCCCACGCCGCCGGCAGATGATGCACGCGCCTGTACTGTGATGTCGCTGGCTGACGCAGCCGCTGGCGCGAAGCCGGTAGCTACCGCAAATGCGAGGCAGACGTGAAGGGCAAGTACAGTGAATTGGGTCATGGAGCGTTGAATAGGGCAAAGGCTCCCCGGCCGAAATCACTCAAACCGGGCTGGCTGGAAGTACAACGCCTGTGAGGCAGCGGATGGGTGAGTCTCGTCGGCAACCTGCCGCTTCTGCTGGACTCACACCTTCAGACTTTCGGCCGCAGCTTACGCAGGTAAAGGGCGCCAGCAGGTAAAGAGGCCTCGGAGTCGTGTCAGCATGTAAATCCTGAGATTGGGACGGGGCTCCCAATCAGCCAAAGTGCGCTCTAGTTCTCTGATCCGAGTGTGCAATTGGTTTTGTGACACCTTCGTCACGGTACTGTGACGAAATCGCGTTAGACGTACGGTGGCTCCTGGTGACGTCGATCACCACGGGTTGCTTCAGCATGGCCTTGAGCGTGGCGCCGCGCGTCACCAGTTCGGCAATCGCCACGCGGCTCGGCGCATCGGGCGTGCTTTCACTTCCGTGCGAATGATTGACGCCGCGCGCCCATCCGCCTAGGGTGCGGTGCGGCGAAAAGGCTGCTCTATGCCGCACATCGTGCGGCGAATAACTCGCGTATGCGGAGAATACGACTCATAATATCCGCATGAACGGCGGAGATTACGCTTGTATCTGGCAGGCCAGCGACTGGCCAAGCTGGCGCTACGACCTGGCTGCCCTGGCCCAGTCGTTGGCCGACGTCAGCCGTGCCCAGGGTCTGTTGATGGGACGACTGGCCGATGTGGGAATGCCTCTGCGCGACCAGGCCAGCCTGTCGGCGCTGACCGAGGACGTCATCAAGACCAGCGCGATCGAGGGCGAACAGCTCAACGTCGAGTCTGTGCGCTCCTCTATCGCTCGCCGACTCGGCGTCGACATCGGTGCCCTCGCCCCGGTGGACCGTCATGTCGAGGGCGTGGTCGACATGGTGCTCGACGCCACCGCCAACTGCAACGCCGCGGTCACCCGGGATCGATTGTTCGGGTGGCACGCAGCACTCTTCCCCACCGGCTACTCGGGCCTGGTCCGGATCAATGTGGGCGGCTGGCGTGACGATGCCACCGGTCCGATGCAGGTGGTCTCTGGCCCGCTGGGGCGCCAACGCGTGCATTTCGAAGCACCGCCGGCCGATCGACTTCAATCCGAAACCGACCGCTTTATCAACTGGGCCAACGGCGAATCCACCGAACCACCGCTGATCAAGGCTGGACTTGCGCACTTGTGGTTTGTCACCCTGCACCCGTTCGACGACGGCAACGGCCGCATCGCACGCGCTGTCGGCGACCTGTTCCTGGCCCGCGTTGATGGCAGCCCCCAGCGCTTCTACAGCCTGTCGGCGCAGATCCAGCGCGAGCGCAAGGCCTACTACGACATCCTGGAACGAACGCAGAAGCAATCTCTCGATGTCACCGAGTGGCTCGCCTGGTTTCTCCAAACCCTGCACCGCGCCGTCGATCAGGCACAGTACACGCTGGACGCCGTGCTGGCCAAGACGCGGTTCTGGCAGCGCTGTGCTGCACCGGGTTCTGCGCCGCTGAACGAGCGACAGGTGAAGCTGGTCAATCGGCTACTGGATGGCTTCGAGGGTAAGCTCACCAGCAGCAAATGGGCGGCAATCGCCAAGTGTTCGCCGGACACCGCGCTGCGCGACATCACGGATTTGTTGGCCCGTGGCGTCCTGCGCAAATCGGACGCGGGTGGCCGCAGCACCAGCTACGAGCTGAACCACTCACCAGGGTAGGTCGACCTTCAGGAGAGGAGCACCGATGAAGATCTACTTCGCCACCAACCGCGACCCGAACAAGCCCGAGGCGCCCACCGACTTCGGCACCCGGTTCTCGGCCAGCGGCTTGACCGACCTGCGCTTCGGCAGCGCCGAGGTCACGGGCAGCAAGTTCGACAAGTACGTGCTCGACGTGGCGCCCGAAAAGCTGGACGTCGGCCTGGACAAGGCCCTGGTCAAGGACCTGAGCGGTCAGGTGCTGGGCAGCCGCAAGGTGTTCGAGGAGATGCGTGCCGAGATGGTGGCCAACAAGCAGGACTGCATGGTCTTCATCCACGGCTTCAACGTCAGCTTCAAGCAGGCGCTGCAGCGCTGCGCCCAGCTCAAGCAGTTCTATGGCGGCAGGCCGATGACCTGGCTGGTGTTCACCTGGCCGTCCGACGGCTCGATGCTGCCCTTCAAGGCCTACGCCAGCGACCGCGACGACGCCCGGGCCTCCGGCGTGGCGCTGGGCCGCGGCCTGCAGAAGCTGGCCAGCTTCCTCAGCGGCACCCGGCCCGAGGACTACTGCGGCCAGAACGTGCACCTGATGACCCACAGCATGGGCGGCTATGCGCTGCGCTGGGCGTTCCAGTCGATCCGTGGTGGCAGCAGCGGCCACCTGCGCCGGCTGCTCGAGCACATCCTGATGTTCGCCCCCGACGAGGACGACGACGCCTTCGAGCTGGAGCACAAGCTGCAGTCCCTGCCCGACATGGCACGGCGCCTGAGCCTGTATCACAACGCCGGCGACCTGGCCCTGGTGACCAGCGACGTGACCAAGGGCAACCCCGACCGCCTGGGCGCCGCCGGCCCGCGAAACGCCCGTGCCCTGCCCGACAAGGTGAACGTGGTCGACTGCGAGCCGGTCACCAGCCGCAAGCAGGACCCCGACGGCCACGGCTACTACTGCCTGAACGAAGCCGTGCGCCAGGACGTGCTGGCCGTGCTGTCCGGCCAGACGCCGGTCGACATCAAGAGCCGCCGCTACCTGCCCGAGTTGCGCACCTACCGGCTGAAGAAGGCCTGATCAGCCCGGCTTGTCAATCGGCCCGCTGGCATACTGCCGCGGATGCGCATGACACCCCAACAACAAAGCACGCTCACCGCTGCGGTGCGGCATCGGTTTGGGCCGAACGGGCGGTTGTGGGTGTTCGGCTCTCGCCTCGACGACCAGGCGCGGGGTGGCGACTTCGACATCATGGTCGGCTGCAACGATGCCGATGCGAATCGCCTGCTGGATGCGAAGCTGAACTTGCTCGCCGATTTGCACGCTACGCCGGCCTTCGAGGACGAACGAATCGACGTGGTGCTGTTTTCGCCGTCACTCGACCCGCAACCGCGTGCCATTCATCGCGAGGCGATGGCGCACGGCGTGGAACTGCCACTGTGACGGCCTCTGCAAGCCTCAAGCTGCTTGCTGCGCTGGCTGAATGTCAGCTGCATGCCGAGGTGCTTTCCGATGCTGCGCACAGTTTGCCAGCGCACTTCGAGTCGGCCGATGTTTTAAGCATAAGTGCCGAGGTTCGCCGCACGCTTGATCAGCTGGCTTACCGCTTCATGAAGTTGCAGGACGCGCTGGGCGAGAAAGTCCTGCCTGGCTTGCTGGTTGCAACCCTTGATTCCCTGCCACCTCACGCGACGTTTGCTGAAAAACTGCAACGACTCGAACGCTTGGGGGCTTTACCGTCGGCCGATGCCTGGCGCTTGCTGCGCGAGGTTCGCAACGGGCTGGCTCACGAGTACCCGGAGAACCCGGCACTTCAGGCAGCCGCACTCACGCGGTTGCTGGGCGGCGCCCGCGAGCTGATTGCCGTCTGGCGAGCCGTCCGGACATTCGTTGACACCCGGCTGAACCTCGCCCCGCCGTGAAGCGGCAGAACGGGTTCGCCGGATCTCAGCTTCCCCGCCCGATGCTCACGTACTCGATGCCCAGCGTGCGCAGGAACGCGGGTTCGTAGAGGTTGCGCCCGTCGATCACCACGGGTTGTTTCAGCATGGCCTTGATCGAATCGAAGTCCGGGCTCTTGAACTCCTTCCACTCGGTGATGATCACCAAGGCGTCAGAGCCTTCAAGCGCCTGCGTCTGGTTGTCAACGAAAGTCAGGCCCTTGGTGCCTTCCAGCACCCGCTTGGCTTCGGTGATGGCCACCGGGTCGTAGGCCTTGATGGTGGCGCCGCGCTTCACCAGCTCTGCAATCACCACGCGGCTCGGTGCGTCGCGCATGTCGTCGGTGTTGGGCTTGAACGAGAGGCCCCAGACGGCGAACTGGCGGCCGCTCAGGTCGTTGCCAAAACGCTTGACCACCTTGTCGACCAGCACATGCTTCTGCTTGTCGTTGGCGGCTTCCACGGCGGTCAATACCTGCAGCGTGACGCCGTTGTCTTTTGCGGTCTTCACCAGCGCCTTCACATCCTTCGGGAAGCACGATCCGCCGTAGCCGGCGCCGGCATACAGGAAGTGGGTGCCGATGCGCGGGTCGCTGCCGATGCCCTTGCGCACCAGCTCGATGTCAGCGCCTACTTTCTCGGCCAGCAATGCCAGCTCGTTCATGAAGCTGATGCGCGTAGCCAGCATCGAGTTGGCCGCGTACTTGGTGAACTCGGCGCTCTTGATGTCCATCACCAGCAGCTTGTCGTGGTTGCGCATGAAGGGCGAATAGATCGAGCGCATCAACAGAATCGCACGCTCGTCGTCGGCACCGACCACGATGCGGTCAGGCCGCATGAAGTCCTCGACCGCTGCGCCTTCCTTCAGAAACTCGGGGTTCGAGACGATGGAGAAGTCGACATTCACGCCACGCTTGGCCAGCTCGTCGGCGACCGCCGCGCGAACCTTTTCGCCGGTGCCCACAGGCACGGTGCTCTTGTCGACGATGACCTTGTAGTCGGTCATGTGGCGGCCCACATTGCGCGCGGCAGCCACCACGTACTGCAGGTCGGCCGAGCCGTCTTCGTCGGGCGGCGTGCCCACACCGATGAACTGCAGCGTGCCATGGTTGACGGCGGCGACCACATCGGTGGTGAACTGCAGGCGGCCGGCGGTGCGGTTGCGCTTGACGACGTCGAGCAGCCCGGGCTCGTGGATCGGGATGCCGCCGTCTTCAAGGATCTTGATCTTGGCCGCATCCACGTCGAGGCACATCACATGGTTGCCCATTTCCGCCAGGCAGGCGCCGGTGACAAGGCCGACATAGCCGGTACCGATGATGGTGATTTTCATGAGGCGGTTCTTTCGATGGGAATGAATTGAGGCGCTTAGCCGATGCGCCCGTAGGTGTCTTCGAAGCGCACGATGTCGTCTTCGCCGAGGTAGCTGCCGGACTGCACCTCGATGATCTCCAGCGGCACCTTGCCGGGGTTGGCCAAGCGGTGCACCTGGCCGAGCGGGATGTAGGTGCTCTGGTTTTCGGTGAGCAGCAGCACCTGGTCGCCATTGGTCACTTCGGCGGTACCGCGCACGACGATCCAGTGCTCGGCGCGGTGGTGGTGTTTCTGCAGGCTGAGCGTGGCGCCGGGCTTGACCATGATGCGCTTGACCTGGAAGCGCCCGCCGGAGTCGATGCTGTCGTACCAGCCCCAGGGGCGGTGCACCAGCCGGTGCAGGTTCTGCTCGGTGCGGCCGTCACGTTGCAACTGGCCGACGATCTGTTTCACCTCCTGGCTGCGGCTGCGGTGGGTGACCAGCACCGCGTCGGGCGTCTCGACCACCACCACGTCGTCGAGGCCGATCACGCCGACCAGCCGGCTCGTGGCATGCACCAGCGTATTGCGGCTGTCGCGCAGCATGGTGTCGCCGCGACTGGCATTGCCGGCCGTGTCTTTCGTGCTGACCTCCCACACCGCGTCCCAGGCGCCGAGGTCGGACCAGCCGGCGTCCATGGGCACCATGCGGACATCGAAGTCGGGCAAACCTGGGCAGTGCTCCATGACCGCGTAGTCGACCGACTCGCTGGGAATGGCTTCGAACGCTGCGCGGTTGGGGCGGATGAAAGGGGCGTCGGTGGCGCGGCCTTCCCACGCGGTCTGCGTGGCACTGGCGATGTCGGGCCGGAATTGCTGCAGCGCCTTCAGCCACACCGATGCACGCACGACGAAGATGCCGCTGTTCCAGTAGTAGCGGCCGTCGGCAACGTAGCGCTGCGCGGTCGGCAGGTCGGGCTTTTCGACGAATTCAGCGACGCGCTGTGCAGTGTTGTGGTCACCATTTGCAGAAACGGTGCAGCGCAGGTAGCCGAAGCCGGTTTCCGGGCCGGTGGGGGTGATGCCCAGCGTCACGATGGCACCGCCCGCTGCTGCGCGCACAGCGGCTTGCAGCGCATGGGTGAACCCCGCTTCATCGACGTAAGCATGGTCTGCGGCCGTGACGACGAGCACCGGGTCGCTGCCATCCGCGCTGGCTTCCAGCGCAGCCAGCGTCATGGCCGGTGCGGTGTTGCGCCCTGTGGGCTCCAGCAGCACGGTGGCCGGTGGCAGCTTCAGTTCGCGCAGTTGGTCGAGCACCAGAAAGCGGTGTTCTTCATTGCCGACGATCAGCGGAGCCGCCACCTTGATGTCATCGGCTGCCAGCGTGGTCAGGCGTTGCGCGGCCTGCTGGAACAGGCTCTGGTTGCCATGCAGAACCAGGAACTGCTTCGGATGCTGGGCACGCGACAGCGGCCACAGCCGCGTGCCGCTGCCACCGGCCATGATGACGGGAAGAACCTGGATGGGGGTCGTGCTCATGGTGTTCAGGAGTTGATTGCGACGAATTCGGCATACGCGCTGCGCAGCCCATCGACCAGCGCGGTACGCGCCGTCCAGCCGGTGCGGGCGAGCAGGCTCACGTCCATCAGCTTGCGCGGCGTGCCATCGGGCTTGTCGCGGTCGTAGACGATCTGGCCCTTGAAGCCAGTGGTCTGGCGCACCAGCTCGGCCAGCTCTGCGATGGCCACGTCATGGCCCACGCCAATGTTGACCAGCGGCGGCTCGAAGCGGCCAGTCGCCGACTCATCGCTGCCCAGCAGCGCCTGGTAACGCTCGTCGCCGAGTTTCATCAGGTAGACGCAGGCATCGGCCATGTCGTCGCTGTAGAGGAACTCGCGTCGTGGTGTGCCCGTGCCCCAGACCGTGACGGACTCGTCGCCACGTTTCACGGCCTCGTGGAACTTGCGCAGCAGCGCCGGGATGACGTGGCTGTTGGTCGGGTGGTAGTTGTCGCCGGGGCCGTAGAGGTTGGTGGGCATCGCGGCCAGGTACTTCGTGCCGTACTGGCGGTTGTAGCTCCAGCACATCTCGATGCCGGCGATCTTGGCCAGAGCGTAGGGGCGATTGGTGGGCTCGAGCGGGCCTGTCAGCAAGTCAACTTCGCGCATCGGCTGCGGCGCCAGCTTGGGGTAGATGCAGCTTGAACCCAGGAACAAGAGCCGCTTGACGCCGTTCAGGTAAGCCGAATGGATCACATTGGCCTGGATCACGAGGTTGTCGCGAATGAACTCTGCCGGGAAACTGTTGTTGGCCACGATGCCGCCGACCTTGGCCGCAGCGAGAAACACGTAATCGGGCTGCTCGGTCTCGAAAAAGGCGCGTGTGGCGTGGGCGTCAGTCAGGTCGAGCTCAGCATGGGTGCGCAGTAGCAGGCGCTTGTAACCCGCTGCCTGCAGATTGCGCACGATGGCCGAACCGACCAGGCCGCGGTGGCCAGCCACATAGATCTTGGCGTCGATGTGCATCGTCGACCGGTTACTCGTTGTAGTCGTAAGCCTGGAAGCCGGCGAGCTTGACGAGGCTGTCGCGTCGCGCGGCGACGTAGTCGCACTCGACCATTTCTTTCACCAATTCGGGCAGCGTGATCTTCGGCACCCAGCCGAGCTTTTGCTTGGCCTTGCTCGGGTCGCCGAGCAGGGTTTCGACTTCGGTCGGGCGGTAGTAGCGTGGATCGACCTTGACGATCACTTCACCGACCCGGCACTTGGCCTTGATCTCGCCGCCGACGGGCTCGACCTGGGTGACGGTGGCGACCTCGTGATCGCCTTCGCCGCTGAACGCCAGGGTGATGCCCAGCTCCTTGGCTGCAAACTCGACGAACTGCCTCACGCTGTACTGCACGCCGGTGGCGATGACGAAGTCTTCAGGGTGGTCCTGCTGCAACATGAGCCACTGCATCTCGACATAGTCTTTCGCGTGGCCCCAGTCGCGCAGCGCGCTCAGGTTGCCGAGGTACAGGCAGTCTTGCAGGCCGAGCGCGATGCGGGCGATGGCGCGTGTGATCTTGCGGGTGACGAAGGTCTCACCGCGCAGCGGGCTTTCGTGGTTGAACAGCACGCCGTTGCAGGCGTAAAGGCCGTATGCCTCCCGGTAGTTGACGGTGATCCAGTAGGCATAGAGCTTGGCCACTGCATACGGGCTGCGGGGGTAGAACGGCGTGGTTTCCTTTTGCGGAATCTCCTGCACCAGGCCATAGAGCTCGGAGGTCGAGGCCTGGTAGAAGCGGGTCTTCTTCTCGAGCCCCAGGATGCGGATGGCCTCCAGGATGCGCAGCGTGCCGATGCCGTCGGCATTGGCGGTGTACTCGGGGGTCTCGAAGCTCACCGCGACATGGCTCATCGCGGCCAGGTTGTAGATCTCGTCAGGCTGAACCTGTTGGATGATGCGGATCAGGTTGGTGCTGTCGGTCAGGTCGCCGTAGTGCAGTTTGAAGCGCTGATGGTCGACATGCGGGTCCTGGTACAGGTGATCGACGCGGTCGGTGTTGAACAGGCTGCTGCGGCGCTTGATGCCATGGACTTCATAGCCTTTGCCCAGCAGAAGCTCTGCCAGGTAGGCGCCGTCTTGTCCGGTAACGCCTGTGATGAGAGCAACTTTGGTCACGGTGATTCAATGATGTTGATGTTGGCTGACAAAGAAAGCGCTGACCGTCGCGGTGGTGTCAGTCGCCGTACCCGTTCGGGTTCGACCGCTGCCATCTCCAACTGTCGGCGCACATCGCCTCGATTCCGCGGGTGGCCTGCCAACCGAGCAGGTCCCGCGCCCGGCTGGCGTCGGCGTAACACGCCGCCACATCGCCCGGTCGACGCGCAACGATGCCATAGGGAATGTGACAACCGCTGGCCTGCTCGAACGCGCGGACGAGTTCGAGCACGCTGTAGCCTCGGCCGGTGCCCAGGTTGGCGGTGAACGAGCTGCCCGAGGGGTCCATCAAGTGGCGCAAGGCTGCGACATGGCCTTCGGCCAGATCGCTGACGTGGATGTAGTCCCGCACGCCCGTGCCGTCGGGGGTGTCGTAGTCGTCGCCGAACACTTGCAGGCGCTCGCGTTTTCCCACGGCCACCTGCGTGACGTAGGGCATCAGGTTGTTCGGTATGCCGCGCGGGTCTTCTCCGATCTGGCCGCTCTCGTGCGCCCCCACCGGGTTGAAGTAGCGCAACAGCGCAACGCGCCATGCCGGGTCGGCGCGGGCAATGTCGGTGAGGATGTTCTCGCCGATCAGCTTGGTCGCGCCGTAAGGGCTGGTGGTGGCGAGCGCCGCGCTCTCTGGAATGGGCAGCTGCTCGGGCGTGCCGTAGACGGTGGCGCTGGAGCTGAACACGAAGGTCTTGCAGCCGCTGGCGTTCATCGCCTCGGCCACGCTGACCAGCCCGCCGATGTTGTTGCGGTAATAGGCCAGCGGCTTTGCGCTGCTTTCACCAACCGCCTTGAAGGCGGCGAAATGCACCACCGCGCTGATCGCATGGCGCTTGAACAGCGACAGCATCGCTGCGCTGTCGCAGACATCGGCGCGCTCGAACACCGGCGTGCGCCCACCCAGGCGTTGCAAGCGGTTCAGCACTTCTGGCGAGCTGTTGGAGAAGTCGTCGACGCCAATGACGTCGTACCCCGCCGCCCAGAGGGCCAGCCAGGTGTGCGAGGCGATGTAGCCGGTGGCGCCCGTCAGCAAGATCATGTTTTTCACTGCAGCGTGATCTGTGCCGAGCACGACACGCTGTTGTTGCCGTAATCGAAAGAGACCTGGCCCGAGGCGCTGCGGCTGTCGCGGCCGGCGTTGCAGGAAAAGGACAGGCTGCGCAACGGCCTGTAAGTGGCCGCCAGCATGGCACTGCGAACCGCGTCGCGCCCCTTGAAAGCGCCAAACACCAGCGAGCGACGGTTGGCGTACAGGTTCAGATCGAGTCGGATCTTCGAGGTCGCGGCGTAGGTGGTGTTCAACGACAGCGCATTCGTCAGGCGGCTTTCATCGCCGAAGGTGCCGGCTTGCTGGCCGTTGATGAAGCCGCTTTCTGCCCCACTGTCACGGTTGAATGCCGCGACGAAGGTCAGCTTCCCAGTGGGTTGGTAGGTCCAGTTCAGCTGGCCGGTCGTGCCGGTGAAATCGAACGCAGAGTCGCCGTTGCGTGAGGTTCGTTTGCCGTAGCTCAGCCGGGCGTTGATCGTGCTGCGGCCCGTGGGCACCCAGTTCGCTGTCAGATCGATGTCTTTGCGGTCGAAGTCGCGTTCGAGCCGGTAGTTGCCCTTGGTGTAGCGAAGGGCCGTGCCCAGCGTCAGCGACGCGCGGGGGCGATACGTCAGGCCGGCACTGACGGCATCCTGATCGAGCGCGTTGAATCGGTAGGCCGGATCGGAATAGTTCTGGTTGCGGTGGGTGAAGCTGGTGTCGAGCGACAACAACGAGGCGGAGCCGTAGCGCAGCCGTGCGACGGTTTCGTTGCGGCGCTCGAGGTTCTTGGCATTCGTTTGAATGGTGTTGCTGCCACCATAGTTGTAGAGGCTCTGGCTGCTGGTCTGACTGAGAGTTCCGGAGAGGTTGTAGATGGTGTCCCAGTCGATGCCTGCATTCACGCTGTAGCTGGTGTAATCGAGTTGCTTCAAGTCTTGAAAGCGGTTTTCCTGCAAGGTGCCACTGGCGTAGACGCGCTGTCGGCCGATGGGCTGATCGAAACCGCCCAGCAGCCCCACGGAGTAGGAGGTGTCGCTGGTCGAGTTCGGCAAACGGTAGACGTTGGTGTCGTGCTTCACCGATGCGCTGCCGCCGATGTAGTAGGGGTTCGGGTCGTCAGCCTGCGCAGATCCGAATCCGGAAACCGCCAGCGCAACCGTCAGCAGGCGGACCAAGGTATTCAGCAGACTGCGTTTTTGTTGGTGCGGCATGGTGAAGGTCCGGCAAGAAACAGCGCGGCAGGCCAAGCTCAATAAGCCTTGGGATTGAAGAACGCCACGCGGACGGTACGGATGATGATCTGCAAGTCAAGTGCCAGCGACCAGTTGCGCAGGTATTCGAGGTCGTACGTCAACCGCGCTTGCATCTTTTCGATGGTTTCCGTCTCGCCTCTGTGGCCGTTGACCTGCGCCCAGCCGGTGATGCCAGGCTTGACCTTGTGCCGCACCATGTAGGCCTTGATCAGCTGGCGGTACTCCTCGTTGTGCGCCACCGCATGCGGGCGGGGCCCGACGATGCTCATGCGGCCTTGCAACACATTGATGAATTGCGGCAGCTCATCGAGCGATGTGCGGCGGATGAATGCGCCGAAGGGGGTCAGACGGGGGTCGTTGGGCTTGGCTTGCAGCACCACCGGCCCGTTGTCCATCGTGGTCATCGAGCGGAACTTGTAGACGATGATCTCGTCGCCGTCGAGCCCGTTGCGGCGTTGCTTGAAGATGATGGGGCCGGGCGAACTGAGCTTGACCCCGATCGCCAGGGCCAGCATCACCGGGGCGATCAGCACCAGGATGCAGGATGCCAGCACCACATCGCTGATGCGCTTGACCAGGTCGTTGGTGCCGGTGAACGGGGTCTCGCAGATGCCCACCACGGGCACGCCGTTCATGTCCTGCAGCCGGCCCTGGATGATGCCGATGCCGAAAACATCGGGCACGAAAAACAGGGAGGCTGTCGTTTCCTGCAACTGGTCGAGCAGCTCGACGATGCGTGGTTGAGAGCCCAGAGGCAAGGTGATGAACACCTCCTGCACGCCGTGCTGCCGCACATATGAGGCGACGTCCTTGAGCCCACCCAGGCAGTTGGCTGCGGCGCTTGCGTGCAGGCGATCGTCGACACGATCGTCGAAGTAACCCAGAAAGTCGACGTTGCGCTCTTCGAGGCCGGCGATCGCACGCGCCACCTTCACGCCCAGCGGGCCACCGCCGATGACGACGGCACTGCGCCGGCTTTCTGGCCTGGAGGCCTGCAGCTGAAGCACCTTCTTGCCGACCCACACCGCGGTGAACTGCAGCAGCGGTGTGGCAATGGCCCAGGCGATCAGCACGCTTTCTTCGAAGTACTTGAGGCTGCGAGTCGCGTAGGCGCACAGTGCCAGGATCGTCAGCAGCACCAGCCAGGAGATGAAGATGTCGACCCAGGCGCCCAGCAGGTTTTCACGGAATCGGTTGCGACCGGGAAACGTGAGCGCGAACACCAGCAGACACACCGTGAGCTGCGGCCGGGCCATCGGTTCGTCCATCCAGTGATTGGCAAGGACGAACACCAGAACGATGATGGCCGGCTCGAGAAAGGCGGCCACCAACGACGTGACCGATTGCGGCGCGCTGTAGAAAGTTCGTTTGTAGGTGCGATCTTCGTACATCGGTCGGGTGAGAAAGGGACGGGCCATGCCGGGCGTCGATCATCGGCGCTCACCGGTCTGAAGGGTTGATCAGCAACAAGCCACATGGCGCGAGTGGCAGCGTCGAATCGGAGCCCGACCGCATCCGAACCATTGTGTCTTACACAGATGACGATTTGACCCTTGCGTGAGGGTGGCTCGTGCAAGACGGGTGCCTACAATCTCACGATGATGTTGGCGTTTGTGCAGTCTTTGGGTGCCACGGTGATGCCTCGCGTGGTCCTGCTGGTGAACCATGTTTTGGCAGCGGAGCCGATGGCAGCGCAGCGGTTGCGACCGCATGCAGGAAAGTGCATCCAATTGCAACTGCGTGACATCCCGCCTCTGCTGTCGTGGCTGCCTTCAAGCCTGACCATGGCGGTAACTGCTGCTGGCTTGCTCGAGTGGCGGCCCGTGGCGACAGATCGTGGCGACCTGGTCGCGACCCTCGACGCCTCGAATCCCGCGCAGGCCGTGGCTGATGCCGTGGCCGGCCGACGCCCACGGCTTGAGGTCGCCGGTGACGCCGCCTTGGCTGCTGACGTGAACTGGCTCGCCGAACACCTGCGCTGGGACTTGCAGGATGACCTTGCCCGACTGGTTGGCGATGGCCCGGCGATGCAGTTGGTGCGCATTGCCACGGCGGCGGCCGCCGGGCTCCGCGATGCGATGAGGTCTGTGGCGCCATCGGCCTCCGATCGCTCGCGTCCGTCAGCGCCAACGCCTGCGGAGTCGCCGCCGCGATGAGGCACGTCACGCGGCTGCTGTTCATCGTTTTCACGATCTACCGCTACGGCCTCGATGAGCTGGCTCTGTCGAATTTTCGCCAGCCCTGGGTGCGCGTGCTGGTGCGCGTCATCACCGCCAGCCGGCGTCTTGACGCCCCGCGCGGCGCGCGGCTGCGGATGGCACTGGAGAAGCTCGGCCCGATCTTCGTGAAGTTCGGGCAGGTGCTGTCCACCCGCCGCGACCTGATTCCGCCCGACCTTGCCGATGAACTGGCGCAGTTGCAGGACAACGTGCCACCGTTTTCTGCGGCGCTGGCCCGCCAGCTGATCGAGAAGGCCTATGGCCGCAGTGTGGAGGACGTGTTCGCCAGCTTCGAGAGCGAGCCGGTGGCGAGCGCCTCGATCGCCCAGGTGCATTTCGCGACCCTGAAGGATGGGCGCGATGTGGCGGTGAAGGTGCTGCGACCGAACATGCTGTCGGTGATCGACGACGATCTGTCGCTGATGCGCACGATCGCGGTCTGGGTCGAGCGGCTGTCGGCCGACGGCAAGAGACTCAAGCCGCGGGAGGTGGTGGCCGAGTTCGACAACCACCTGCATGACGAGCTCGACCTGGTGCGCGAAGCCGCCAACGCGGCACAACTGCGCCGCAACATGCAGGGCCTGAACCTCGTGCTGGTGCCGGAGATGCACTGGGAGCTGTGCACGCAGACCGTGCTGGTGATGGAGCGCATGCACGGTGTGCCGATCAGCCAGATCCAGCGGCTGCAGGACGCCGGCGTCGACATCCCGAAGCTGGCCCGCGACGGCGTGACGATCTTCTTCACCCAGGTGTTCCGCGATGGTTTCTTCCACGCTGACATGCACCCGGGAAACATCCAGGTCAGCGTGGCGCCGGCCACCTTCGGGCGCTACATCGCGCTGGATTTCGGCATCGTCGGCACGCTGACCGAATTCGACAAGGAATACCTGGCGCAGAACTTCATCGCGTTCTTCCGGCGTGATTACAAGCGCGTCGCCGAACTGCACATCGAGTCGGGCTGGGTGCCGCCGAACACCCGAGTCGACGAACTCGAGGGCGCGATTCGCGCGGTGTGCGAGCCGCACTTCGACCGCCCGCTCAAGGACATCTCGCTGGGTCAGGTGCTGCTGCGGTTGTTCCAGACCTCCCGGCGCTTCAACGTCGAGATCCAGCCGCAGCTGGTGCTGCTGCAGAAGACGCTGCTCAATGTGGAGGGGCTGGGTCGGCAACTCGACCCGGAGCTCGACCTGTGGAACACCGCCAAGCCTTTCCTGGAGCGCTGGATGAATGACCAGGTCGGCTGGCGCGGCCTGGTCGCCCGGTTGAAGAACGAGGCGCCGCGCTATGTGCAGTTGCTGCCCGAGTTGCCGCGCCTGGTGCACCAGGCCTTGCAGCCGAAGCCAGCGACCGAGCAGAAGATGCTTGAGGCCCTGCTCAACGAGCAGCGCCGCACCAACCGGCTGCTGCAGGCGATCGTCTACACCGGACTTGGCTTCCTGGTCGGGGTGGTTGTCGTGCAATGGCTGCTGTACCTCGGATATCGCTGAATCCAGCCCCGTATACTTCGAGGTTTTTCTTTTCTAATCAAAGGCTTAGCCATGCCCATCTATGCCTACCGATGCGCAGCCTGCGGCCACGCGAAAGATGTGCTCCAGAAGGTTTCCGATCCGCTGCTGACGGTGTGTCCGGCCTGTGGGGCCGAGAGCTTCCAGAAGCAGGTCACCGCGGCGGGCTTTCAACTGAAGGGCTCAGGCTGGTACGTCACTGATTTCCGCGACGGCGCCAAGTCGGCTCCGACGGCGGACAAGCCGGCTGGAGACGCAAAGCCGTCTGGGGACGCAAAGCCGTCAGGAGACGCAAAGCCGGCGGGTGGCGCTCTTGCGGGCCATGCGCCTGCGTCTGACTCGAAGGGCAAGGCGGAGAGCGCAGGTTCGCCTGCGCCAGCCTCGACACCCAGCGCGCCTGCACCTTCGCCCTCGTCGAACTGATCCTCGCCGAGTGGCATCACCCAGTTCAGCCCTAGGACTCCCTTGAAGAAATACCTCATCGCCGGCTTGCTGGTTTGGCTGCCGCTGACCATCACCGTCTGGGTGCTGACCTCGGTGCTGGGCGTGCTCGACGGCCTGTTCGCCTGGCTGCTCAGCGCCTCGCAAGCGGTGCTGCCGGAGTCGGCCCACACGCCGCTGGAAATGCTCAAGAAGATCCCCGGCTTCGGGGTCCTGGT
This sequence comes from Rubrivivax sp., assembly GCA_027490215.1. Taxonomy (GTDB): domain Bacteria; phylum Pseudomonadota; class Gammaproteobacteria; order Burkholderiales; family Burkholderiaceae_C; genus PBB1. The sequence continues at coordinate 2,701 of JAIXYO010000014.1, read as the reverse complement.
GATGCTGGTCGGGCTGCTGCTGACGGGCATGTTCGCGACCAACATCGTCGGCCAGTGGTGGCTGAAGCAGGGCAGTCGGTTGCTCAACCAGATTCCGATCGTCAAGTCGATCTACAGCTCGGTCAAGCAGGTCTCGGACACGCTGTTCTCGAGCAGCGGCAATGCCTTTCGCGAGGCGGTGCTGGTGCAGTACCCGCGGGCAGGCTCATGGACGATCGCCTTTGTCACCGGCCGGCCCGGCGGCGAGGCTGGCGTGCATCTGGCTGGCGACTATCTGAGCCTGTATGTGCCGACCACGCCGAACCCGACCTCGGGCTTCTTCCTGATGGTGCCGCGCGCCGATGTGATCGTGCTCGACATGAGCGTCGACGAAGCACTGAAGTACGTGATCTCGATGGGCGTTGTGGCGCCGACGGTCGCGAAATCGGCCTCGCCACCGCCACCACTGCCCCCCGCTTGAGCGCGGCCGCGCTCAATTCGACAGCCTCGCCACGGGCCATGCGCCCTACCAACTGAACCTGTGAAGCTGCCGCCGAGGAATCGAAGCGGCAACACCTCGAATCTGTTTCTGGAGTGACACGATGAGAACAACGTACTGCGGCCTGGTCAGCGAGGCCCTGATGGGTCAGACCGTGACGCTGATGGGCTGGGCACACCGCCGTCGCGACCATGGTGGCGTCATCTTCATCGACCTGCGCGACCGCGAAGGGCTGGTGCAGGTGGTCTGCGACCCCGACCGCGCGGAGATGTTCAAGACCGCCGAGGGCGTGCGCAATGAGTTCTGCCTGAAGATCACCGGCAAGGTCCGCGCGCGGCCCGCGGGCACTGAGAACGCCAACCTGACCAGCGGCAAGATCGAGGTGCTGTGCCTGGACCTCGAGGTGCTGAACCCGAGCGTCACGCCGCCGTTCCAGATCGACGACGAGAACCTGTCGGAAACCACCCGCCTGACGCACCGCGTTCTCGATCTGCGCCGCCCGATGATGCAGAAGAACCTCATCCTGCGTTACCGCGTGGCGATGGAGGTGCGCAAGTTCCTCGATGCCAACGGCTTCATCGACATCGAGACCCCGATGCTGACCAAGAGCACGCCCGAAGGCGCGCGTGACTACCTGGTGCCCAGCCGCGTCAACGAAGGGATGTTCTTCGCATTGCCGCAGTCACCGCAGCTGTTCAAGCAGTTGCTGATGGTGGCGGGCTTCGACCGTTACTACCAGATCACCAAGTGCTTCCGCGACGAGGACCTGCGCGCCGACCGCCAGCCCGAGTTCACCCAGATCGACATCGAGACCAGCTTCCTGACCGAGGAAGAGATTCGCCCGATGTTCGAGGGGATGATCCGCACGGTGTTCAAGAACACCATCGGTGTCGAGCTGCCCGAGTACCCGGTGATGAAGTATTCGGAGGCGATGCACCGCTTCGGATCCGACAAGCCCGACCTGCGCGTCAAGCTCGAGTTCACCGAACTGACCGACGTGATGGCCGATGTGGACTTCAAGGTCTTCAGCACACCCGCCACGACCCAGGGCGGCCGCGTGGTCGCGTTGCGTGTGCCGCGTGGCGGCGAGGCCAACGGCGGCTTGAGCCGCGGCGAGATCGATGCCTACACCGAGTTCGTCAAGATCTATGGCGCCAAGGGCCTGGCGTGGATCAAGGTCAACGACGTGAGCAAGGGCCGCGAGGGTCTGCAAAGCCCGATCGTCAAGAACCTGCATGACGCCGCGCTCGCGAAGATCATCGAGCGCACTGGCGCGCAGACCGGCGACCTGCTGTTCTTCGGCGCCGACAAGGAAAAGATCGTCAACGATGCGATCGGTGCGCTGCGCATCAAGATTGGTCACAGCGATTTCGGTCGCTCGCATGGGCTGTTCGATGACGTGTGGGCGCCGTTGTGGGTCGTCGATTTCCCGATGTTCGAGTACGACGACGATGCCCAGCGCTGGAACGCGACGCACCACCCCTTCACCGCGCCGAAGGACGGTCACGAGGACTACATGGACAGCGACCCTGGCAAGTGCATCGCCAAGGCCTACGACATGGTGTTGAACGGTTGGGAGATGGGTGGCGGCTCGGTGCGTATTCACCGCGCCGAGGTGCAAAGCAAGGTGTTCAGCGCGCTGAAGATCGGCCCCGAGGAAGCACAGCTGAAGTTCGGTTTCCTGCTCGATGCGCTGCAGTACGGTGCGCCGCCGCATGGCGGTCTGGCTTTTGGCCTGGACCGCCTGGTGACGCTGATGACCAAGGCCGAGAGCATCCGCGACGTGATCGCCTTCCCGAAGACACAGCGTGCGCAGTGCCTGTTGACCGGCGCGCCAAGTCCCGTCGACGAGAAGCAAATGCGCGAGCTTCACATCCGCCTGCGGAACGCCCAGGCAGCTGCATCCTGAACCGGGAATGAAGCTAACCGTTTCAACGTCCGCTTTCGGCCCTTTGCGGTCTTTCGCAGATCTGCCCCCACAGGCATCGGTCTGCGCGAGCGGCGGCTACCGGGTGACCGGCTCCGCTCATGCCTGGGGACAGAGCCCCAGGCGCTCGCCAGGCACAAACAGTCCACTGGACTGTTTGTGTCCGGGCTCGCTCCTCCGGGCCGGTTCACTGCCCAGGCGCTTCGGGTCAAGCCGATCCGGCCCTCCTCCTTTACTTCGCTGCGCCGGTCACCCGGCATCCCCCGCAGACAGCCACGGTTGTGTTCAACGGGCTT
>JAIXYO010000071.1 GCA_027490215.1 Rubrivivax sp. | reverse complement strand
GCCCTGGTCGAGCAGCTCAAGGCGCAGTCGAAGCCCACCACCACGAGCAAGGAAATCGCTCAGGTCGGCACCATCTCGGCCAACAGTGATCACGAAGTCGGCAACATCATCGCCGAAGCCATGGACAAGGTCGGCAAGGAAGGCGTCATCACCGTTGAAGACGGCAAGAGCCTTAACAGCGAGCTCGACGTGGTTGAAGGCATGCAGTTCGACCGCGGCTACCTGTCGCCCTACTTCATCAACAACCCGGAAAAGCAGTCGGCCATCCTGGACAACCCGTTTGTCCTGCTGTTCGACAAGAAGATCAGCAACATCCGTGACTTGCTGCCGACGCTGGAAGCCGTTGCCAAGGCCGGCCGCCCTCTGCTGATCATTGCCGAGGACGTCGAAGGGGAGGCTTTGGCCACGCTCGTCGTCAACACCATTCGCGGCATCCTGAAGGTCGTCGCCGTCAAGGCCCCGGGTTTCGGTGACCGTCGCAAGGCCATGCTCGAAGACATCGCCATCCTGACCGGCGGCAAAGTCATCGCAGAAGAAGTCGGCCTGACGCTCGAGAAGGTCACGCTGGCCGATCTGGGCCAAGCCAAGCGCGTGGAAGTGGGCAAGGAAAACACCACCATCATCGATGGCGCCGGCGCCGCCGCCGACATCGAGGCACGTGTGAAGCAAGTGCGCGTGCAGATCGAAGAAGCCACCTCTGACTACGACCGCGAGAAGCTGCAAGAGCGCGTGGCCAAGTTGGCGGGCGGCGTCGCCGTCATCAAGGTCGGTGCTGCCACCGAAGTCGAGATGAAGGAAAAGAAGGCCCGCGTCGAAGATGCGCTGCACGCAACCCGTGCTGCCGTTGAAGAAGGCATCGTGGCCGGTGGTGGCGTCGCGCTGCTTCGCGCCAAGCAAATGGCTGGCGACATCAAGGGCGACAACCCTGATCAAGACGCCGGCATCAAGTTGGTGCTCAAGGCCATCGAATCGCCACTGCGCGAAATCGTCTACAACGCCGGCGGCGAAGCCAGCGTGGTGGTGAACGCGGTGTTGGCTGGCAAGGGCAACTACGGCTTCAATGCTGCGAACGACACCTATGGCGACATGATCGAGATGGGCATCCTCGACCCGACCAAGGTGACCCGCACCGCGCTGCAAAACGCGGCCTCGGTGGCCTCGCTGATGCTGACGACCGAAGCCATGGTCGCAGAAGCACCGAAGGACGAGGCAGGCGCTGGCGGTGGCGGCATGGGCGGTGGCGGCATGGGTGGAATGGGTGGCATGGGCGGCATGGACATGTAAATGCGCCATGGCTTCAGGCCCACCGGGCCTGAGACCTGCATTCGCTCCTGAAAAAGGGCTGCTTCGGCAGCCCTTTTTCATGGTCGCGGGACGCACTGGCTTGGTGTGCGTCGCCGAATCGACCAGATAATGCCTTTGAAAGGCAACAGCCCACTACCATGCCGGTTTCTCCGTTGATGTTGCGATTCGTCGAGGACGAGTTGTCCCGAGCGCCTGCGCTTGCGGCCCGTGTGGTCACCGCAACCCTGGCTCAGTTGCAGCAGCCTTCGAAGCCGGGCACGGCTGCCACAGTGGCAGATCGCAATGCGCAACAGGAGGCCATCGATGCCCTGAGGCGTGGTTCGAAACCGTTCGGGCAGGCCTTCGTTGACAGCCTCCAGGCGCTGGTGATGGCCGATGTGCAGGGCTTCGAGAACCCAGCTGCCAGCGGCACCACGACCGTCGCAGGTGGCCTGCAATTGATGGATGAGACCCGGGTCGAGGCAGACATTGAAGTCTCGCGCGCCGCCCAGTTGATCGACAGCGCTTCCGAATGGGAATTGCGCGAACTGCAGACCTTCACCTCGACGCTGATCGGCCAGTCCCACGTCAGTGCCGAGTCCAATCCGCTGCGGCCCTCGGCCTATGCGCAGGCGCTGTGGGACGCCTGCTGCGCCATCAGCCCCGCGTCTGGGCAGCGCAGCGTGTTGCTCCGCACGGCTGCGGTCGTGATGGCCGGTCAGCTCAAGATGTCCTGGGCGGCTGCGTGCACCCGACTTGAGTCGCAAGGGGTTACGCCGAGCACCTACCGGACGGTAGTGCTGGCCACTGGCGGCCCGTCCGCGGCGCTGGCGCCGGCGCCAGCGGCTGTCACACAGAAGTTCTTCGAACAAGCGCTGAAACAGCTCAGCGCCTTGCTGCAAAGTCGCTCGACAAGTGCATCTCAAGCGCCGGCGTCGCCCGCAACGCCCGCTTCGGCAGTGCCAGGGGTGCCAGGGGTGCCGGGGGTGCAGCGCTTTGCGCTGCTTCAGGAAGCGCTGGGTCCCGACGGCGTCGATCCTCACGTCGTTGAGTTACTGTCGCGGATCTTCGAGGCGGTGCTGTCGGATGAGCAGCTCTCAGCTGGCCTCTGCGGTGTGATGGCGCACTTGCAGACATCGGTGCTGCGCGTTTGCCTGGTCGATGGCACCTTGCTCGACAGCCACCAGCATCCGGTGTGGCTGTTGATGAACCGCATCGCACAGGCGTCACAGGTCTGGCCGCAACCGGGCGACCCCCGCAGCACGCGTCTGCTCAGGTTCTGCGAGTCGGTCGCCAGCGATATCGCCTTGGTGCCTCAGCCATCCTCGTCGGTTTTCACCAAGGGGCTGGTTCGCCTCGAAACGCACCTGAGCGAAGAACTGCGACAGCAGCAGGCTCTCGCGGAACACACCATCGCCGCGCTGACTGCCACTGAGCGCCGCGAGGTGCTGCAGGAAGACCTGTCGCAGCAGCTGGCTGAGCAGGCCCGGCCAGTGCCCATGACACTGCGCCTTCGCGAATTTCTGACACAGGTCTGGGCGCGCGTGGTCACTGAATCGATGCTGCGCTATGGCGACAGCGATGAACGGACGGCCAGTGCGCTGAAAACCGTTGACGATCTGCTATGGAGCCTGCAGATCCCCGATCATCCACAAAGCCGGCAGCGGCTTCTGGCACTGCTGCCCGACCTGCTGAAGCGCGTGCGCGCCGGGATGGCGCAGGTGGCGCTTCCCGAAATGCAGCAACAGGCGGTGCTCGACGACTTGATGGCGGTGCACACCGAATCACTGCGGCCAGGCGAACGTGCCAGCACACGTGAAGCCACGCCGCAGGAACTTTTTCAGCGTCTGCGCAATGAAGGTCCTTCCAGTTCCGCTGCCGAGGCGACCAAGGGCTTTGCAAATTCACTGATCGAAGTCTTCTCGATGGACACCGTCCCGGCCGAGCTGATGTCTGACGGAGCGCCGCCAGAAGCCGGATCCGATCGGCCGATCGACGCGATGACACCCGGCTCCAGTTGCCGCTGGTTTCTCAGTGGGCGCTGGCGCACCGTTCAATTGCTGTGGCGCAGCGACTCGCTGCGTTACTTCGTTTTCGCCAGCGAGACAGCCGGGCGCACCCACTCCATCACGCGCCAGGCGCTGGTGCGCCTGGTGACCGAGGGCCTTGTCAAGCCTGTGTCCGACACGCAACTGATCCAGCGCGCGGTTCACCGGGTCATGCGAGACCTAGCTGCATCGAACTGAGGGGCGGTGACGCTCGAGATGAGCGTCATGGAGGCCGATTCCTCCATGCCAGCCAGGACCATCCCGTACAGTTTCTGAATGCGTTCGATGTTGATGCTCGCCCGTCGTCTCTGTTTTGCCGCCTGCTTCAGCTCGGCGTTCACCGCATCAGGCAACGAGTTCACGCCAGCCCCGGAGGTCGGAACGCCAACACTCGCGAGTGCGTCGCCCGCCGCCCGCCCGCTGGGTCGCCCACGCATTGGGCTGGTACTGTCGGGCGGCGGCGCCCGAGGTCTGGCACATGTCGGCGTGCTGAAGATGCTGGAGCGCGAGCGCATCCCGATCGATGTGATTGCCGGCACCTCAATGGGCGCCATCATCGGGGGCCTGTACGCCAGCGGCATGGATGCCGAACGCCTTGAGAAGGAATTGCTCTCGGTGAATTGGGACGAGGTCTTCGCCAGCCGCGTCGACCGCCCGCTCCTTTCACAACGCCGCAAGGAAGAGGATTTCGAGCTGTCACCGGTGCTCGAGTTCGGCATGCGTGATGGCGAACTGCGCGCACCGCTGGGTGCGCTGTCGGGTCGGGGGCTCGAATCCCTGCTGCGCCGCTACACCCTGCCGGTGCGCGGCATACGCGACTTCTCGCAACTCGCGATCCCGTTTCGGGCAGTGGCCACGAACATGGAGACTGGCCAGCCAGTCATCCTCGGCAGTGGCGACCTGGCGCTTGCGCTGCGCTCCAGCATGAGCGTGCCCGGCGTCTTTGCGCCCACCGAGGCCGATGGCCGCATCCTGGGCGACGGTGGCCTCGTCAACAACCTGCCGGTCGATGTCGCACGGGCCATGGGTGCCGACATCGTGATCGCCGTCAACATCGGCACGCCGTTGTCCAATCGAGACGCGCTGAGCTCGGTCACCGGGCTGACAGCGCAAATGCTGAGCATCCTGACCGAGCAGAACGTGGGACGCAGCCTGGCCCTGTTGAAACCGGGCGATGTGTTGATCGCCCCGCCACTGGGCTCGCTCACCTCGGGCGACTTCAATCTGACGCGCGAGCTGATCGACCAGGGCGAAGCCGGGGTCAGACCACAGTTGGCGCGTCTTGCCGCGCTGTCGCTTGCTCCGAAGGCCTACGCCCAGTGGAAAGCCTCACACCTTCAGACCGAGGCAGAAGTGGCGCAGGTGTCTTTCATCCGCTTTGAAGGCAGTGAACTGACCAACCCGAAACGCTTCGCCGACGAACTGGAATCGATGACCGGCCAGCCCTTCGACGAAAAGAAGGCCGAGCGAGACGCGCGCCGGCTCGCGGCCAGTGGTGACTATGCCCGAGCGGACTTTCGGCTAGTCAACACACCAGAAGGCGACGGGCTGATCTTCGATCTGGAAGACAAGTCATGGGGGCCGCATTACTTCCGCGTCGGCATCGATCTGTTCACCGATTTTCAAGGCGACAGCGCCTTCAACCTGAAGCTCAACCACAACCGACGATGGTTGGACGAGAACGGCACCGAATGGCGTAACTTCGTGCAGATCGGTGAGACGCCGAAGCTGTACACCGAGCTGTATCACCCGCTGAAATGGACGCTTGGCTGGAGCAACGACTGGTTTGTGTCGGGCTATGCGAGCGTGGAGCGGCGTCGCGTCACCGTCTACGACGCCAACAGCGCCGACGAACTCGGTCGCTTCAGTCGAACCACCGGCCGCTTCGGCGTCGATATTGGGCAGCCTTGGGGCAAGTTCGGCGAGCTCCGCCTCGGCGTCAGCCATGTCGTGCTGCACAACAGTCCCGATCTGCTTGCGGCCAACTACCCCGGACCGGGCAACAGCCAGACGGTGCAGGAAACCGGCGCGCGCTTCAAGGTCATCGTCGATCAGCTGGATTACGTCAATTTCCCGCTGCGCGGCTACCGCGTGGAGGGTGAAACCGTCGTCGGCTCGCGGACAGTGACGGGCGGAGCTGGGCGAAACGGTTTCGCGCGGTCTGAGTTTGAAGGGACCGCTGCGTTCACTTGGGGACGACGCACGCTCAATGCGTATCTGAGTGCGCAGAGTGCCGGCGGAACGGGCCTGACCACCGACCTGGGCCGCTACAGCTACAACCTGGGCGGGTTCCATCGACTCTCGGGTTATCGCTTCAACCAGTTGGCCGGTAACTTCGTGCTTTTCGGGCGGTTGCAGGCCTACCAGCGGCTTGAGTACGTCCCCTTGCTGGCGCGTGGGCTCTTCGTCGGCGGCACGCTCGAAGCCGGGAATGCATGGACACGCAAGAGCGATGTGTCGCTGTCTGACCTGCGCACCGGCAGCAGCCTGTTCGTCGGGGCTGACACCAGCGTCGGACCTTTGTACTTCGGCGTCACCTACGCGCCACGCGGGCACTCAGGGGTGTACATGTTCCTCGGGCGCCCCTGACGCTGGCGTTGCGGGCGTGAGCGGACAGACCCAGCCGTGCAACAAGGTTGCCGCGTCGCCGACGCCGCTTTTCTTCAGTGCTGAAAAAAGTGCGACGTTGACATCGGCTTCTTCCGTGGTCAGCTCGCCCAGCGTCTGCTGGGCCGCAGCCAATGCGGCTTGTGCCTCGCTGCGGTTGAGCTTGTCGGACTTGGTCAGGAGAACCAAAAGCTTGACCGCGCCATTCCCAATGCGCGGCGCGATGAAGTCGAGCAACTGTCGGTCGAGATCGGTGAACCCCAGGCGCGAATCGACCATGAGCACCACACCCGCCAGACTGCGACGCACTTCGAGGTAGTCGGCCATCACCTGCTGCCAGCGCAGCTTGGCGCCACGCGCCACAGCCGCATAGCCGTAGCCTGGCAAGTCGGCCAGCAAAGCGTTGGCCTCCAGCTTCGGGCCCATCTCGAACAGATTGATGTGCTGGGTGCGACCCGGCGTCTTCGACGCAAACGCCAGCCGCTTTTGCTGCGTCAAGGTGTTGATGGCAGTCGATTTACCGGCGTTCGAACGGCCGACAAAGGCGATCTCGGGCAGTTCGGTTTGCGGCAGTTCATTCAACCGGCTGGCAGTGGTCAGGAATCGCGCCGTGTGCGCCCAGGCCAACGCGGCCTTTTCGGCTGAATTGCCCTCGGTGGCCGCATCGCTCCCCTTCAGGGGCGTCTTCATTTGCTCGGTCATGCCACCTGCCAAATTCTGCAATTGTAGAATCGACCGATTAACAGTTTCCTCCTGGTCTCCGTCATGAAGTTTGCGTCTGCTTTCCTGTTGTGTTTCGCTGCTGTCACTGCCTCGGCCAACGAGAAGAACCCCGCGGCGTTCAAGCCCGATCTGACCAAAGGCGCTGCCACAGCGGCGATGTGCTCTGCCTGCCATAGCAGCGACGGCTCCCGCGGAAGCCCTGCACAACCCATCTTGCAAGGCCAACATCCGGAGTACCTCGTCAAACAGTTGACCGAGTACAAGAGCGGGCTGCGGGCCAACGCGATCATGAGTGGCATGGCCGCCACGCTCAGCGAGCAAGACATGAAAAACGTCGCAGCGTTCTATGCGTCCAAGCAGGCCAAGCCCGGCTTTGCCAAGGACGCCGAACTCGCCAAGCTCGGCGAGAAGATCTACCGCGGTGGCATCGCCGATCGTCAGATCCCGGCCTGCGCAGCGTGCCATGGTCCGAACGGCGCTGGCATCCCTGCGCAGTACCCGCGAATGGCGGGGCAGCACGCCGACTACACCGCCGCTCAGTTGACCGCATTCCGCGGGGGCGTACGCAAGAACAACGCGCAGATGACGGGTGTGGCCGCAAAGCTGAACGACCGCGAGATCCAGGGGTTGGCCGAGTACATTGCCGGGCTGCATTGAACACCAGAAGCGCCCAGCCAAGCCGGTCGATGACCGGCTTTTCTTTGGGCGCCTTTCAGCCCCACAGATGACAAGCTCTGGGGAGCTGAGCCTCTATCGGCGTGCTGTTCATCGATCATCGAACTCTGCGGCAGGCGTAAAGTGTCAGCAGACACCGTCGCCATCCATGCCCTACATCCGCCGCAACCCCACTGGAGCCATCGACAGCCTGCACCGCCTGCCGGTCGCAGACGCTGACGAATTCCTGCCAGACCAACATGCAGAGGTGCAGGCTTTCGTCGGCCGCAGTGGCGACGACGAGGGCTATTCGAAGCTCGACGCCGATTTTGTGCGGGTACTCGAAGACGTGATCGACACGCTGATCGTCAAGAACATCCTCAACATCACCGACCTCCCGCCCGAGGCGCAGGCCAAACTGTTCGCACGCAAGGGCTTTCGCGAGCGTCAATCGCAAAGCTCGCTGCACTTGTTCTCGCCATCTGGGACTAACGACGTGATCTGATTCACGGCTGTGGGGCCAGCCAGCCCCCGTGCGTCACCGCGTAAGGATCCTGTGACGCCTGCGACACAAGGCATGGCAGCGTCGAGTAACAGCTCTGGAGTACCCAAATGCACTTCCTCAAAGACCACGGATTCGTTCACCGCTCTGCAGACGACATCACGCCCCGTGATGTCTACGAAGGCCGCCGCACGCTGCTGAAGTCGATGGCCGCCGGCAGCGCCGGCTTGGCAATGGCATCGTGGGCTGCCCGCGATGCCATGGCCCAAACCGCACGCCCTGGCAAGCTGCCCCCGCTGGCAGGCAAGCGCAGCAGCGTGGCCGGTGGTATGACGATGGAGAAGCTCACGCCCTATGGTGATGTGACTTCGTACAACAACTTCTACGAATTCGGCACCGACAAGTCCGACCCCGCCCGCAACGCCGGATCGTTGAAGACGCGCCCGTGGACCGTCAGCGTCGAGGGTGCGGTCGGCAAGCCCAAGGTCTACGACATCGAAGACCTGCTCAAACTCAGTCCGATGGAAGAGCGGATCTACCGCATGCGCTGCGTCGAAGGCTGGTCGATGGTGATCCCATGGGTCGGCTATTCGCTGTCAGAACTGATCAAGCAGGTCGAACCGACCGGCAATGCGAAGTACGTCGAATTCGTCACCCTCGTCGATTCGAAAATGATGCCGGGCATTGGCTCACGTGTGCTGCAATGGCCTTACGTGGAAGGTCTGCGTCTCGACGAGGCCATGAACCCACTGACGCTGCTGACCTTCGGCCTCTACGGCGAGGTGCTGCCGAACCAGAACGGCGCGCCTGTGCGCATGGTCGTGCCGTGGAAGTATGGATTCAAGAGTGGCAAGTCGATCGTCGCAATCCGCTTCGTCGAGAAAGAGCCGCGCACCAGTTGGAACAAGGCGGCCAGTAGCGAGTACGGCTTCTATTCGAACGTGAATCCCACCGTCGACCACCCTCGCTGGAGCCAAGCCACCGAGCGCCGCATCGGTGAGGACGGCTTGTTCCAGAAGAAGCGCGCCACGCTGATGTTCAACGGCTACGAGCCGCAAGTCGGCCAGTTGTACGCGGGCATGGATCTGAAGAAATTCTTCTGACCTCACTGCCTCAAGCCCAGGCGTCATGAATCTGATGTCAACCGTCGGACCGAACACCGGCATTCGTTCTCAGGCTGAAGGGCCGACGGCAGCGGTGCGCGCAAACTCCGTCGCGGGCGCCGTCAAACGCAAGCCGTTCTTGCTGCGACCTGCAGCCAAGGTGCTGCTGTTCGCGCTGTGCCTGCTGCCGTTCTGGTGGTTGTTTTACGGCGCCTGGGCCAACACGCTCGGGCCCAACCCTGCCGAAGCGCTCATCCGAGCGTCTGGCGACTGGACGCTGCGTTTTCTGTGCGTCACGCTGGCGGTCTCGCCGTTGCGGCAATGGGCGAACCTACCGGCTCTGGCGCGCTTTCGCCGAATGCTGGGCCTGTTCACCTTCTTCTACGTGCTGCTGCACTTCCTGAGTTACAGCTGGCTGGACCAAGGCTTCAACATCGACGCGATCATCAAGGACATCATCAAGCGGCCGTTCATCCTGGTCGGCACGGCTGGCCTGCTGCTGATGGCGCTGCTGGCAGCCACGTCGTTCAACCGCGCCATCAAGGCGATGGGGACGGCTCGCTGGCAGATGCTGCACCGCGCGATATATGTCATCGCGCTGCTCGGCCTGCTGCACTTCTTCTGGATGCGTGCGGCCAAGAACGACTTCGCCGAGGTCGCGGCGTATGCCGTCGTCATCGTGGTGCTTCTCGGCTGGCGCATGAAGCGGGCACTGGCCAAACGCGGCGCCAGTCAGGCCATCTGACGTCCTCCAGTGCTTGGTGCCTGGGCCCCGAAGACTTCGCTGGACACTCGCTTCGCCGTCAGCCGAGTTGCAAGGGTAGCGCGGTCTTGTAGCGAACCTGCTTGAGCGCGAAGCTGGAGCGGATCTTCTCGACCTCCTTCATCGGCGACAGCTGTTCGATGATGAAGCGCTCGAGCGCAGCGATGTCCGTCACGGCCACACGGATCAGGTAGTCGGCCTCGCCTGACATCAGGTAGCACTCCATGACCTCCTCACGCGCCGAGACCTTGGCCTCGAAGGCATCCAGCGCCGCACGCGTTTGCTGCTTCAGGCTGATGGAGATGAACACGTTCAGCGTCAGTCCCAGCCGTTGTGGATCGAGCAGCGCCACGTACTGCCGGATCAGGCCGTTTGACTCCAGCGCCTTGACTCTCGACAGGCAGGCGGACGGCGAGAGGTGGACGCGCTTGGCCAGGGCGACGTTCGAGAGGCTGGCGTCGCTTTGCAGTTCGCGCAGGATGCGCAGGTCCACAGGGTCAAGTTGCATCATGCGATCCTTTCCGGTCAGCACCGCATATTGTGCTGAGAACGCCCCCTAAAGCTTGTGATTTCAAGCGCAAATTTCAGGTCTGATTGCCTATAGTGTTCGTCTCAAGGAGATCAGCAATGAGTGACATGTCCATTCCCGCGTCCACCAGCGTCCTTTCAGCACCCGACAGCGACCCGCAAGAAACCGCGGAATGGAAGGATGCACTGCAGGCTGTGCTGCAGGTCGCAGGCCCGCAGCGGGTGCGCGAGATCATGGACGCGCTCGCCATCTCGGCACGCGACCCGGCGATCTCCTGGAAACCCATTCGCGGCACGCCCTATGTGAACTCGATCCCGCTATCGCAGCAGGCCCCTTTTCCGGGCGACCTGGCGATCGAGGAGCGGCTGGCCTCGCTGATGCGCTGGAACGCATTGGCCATGGTCGTGCGCGCCAACCAAGCCTACGGTGAACTCGGTGGCCACATCGCCAGCTACGCGAGCGCTGCAGACTTGTTCGAGGTCGGGTTCAATCATTTCTTCCGCGCCGGACAAGGTGGATCCGACGGCGGCGACCTGGTCTTCTTCCAGGCGCACTCGGCGCCCGGTGTTTATTCGCGAGCCTTCCTGGAAGGTCGACTGACCGAGCAGGAACTGACCTACTACCGGCAGGAGATCGCAGCGCGGGCCGCTGGCAAGCAAGGCCTCAGCAGCTACCCGCACCCCTGGCTGATGCCTGATTTCTGGCAATTCCCCACCGGCTCCATGGGGCTGGGCCCGATCAGCTCCATCTTCCAGGCGCGCTTCATGCGCTACCTCAACCATCGTCAGCTGCAAAACACCACTGGCCGCAAGGTCTGGGGCGTGTTCGGCGACGGCGAGATGGACGAGCCCGAAAGCATGTCGGCCCTGACGCTGGCTTCGCGCGAGAAGCTCGACAACCTGATCTGGGTGGTGAACTGCAATCTGCAGCGCCTGGACGGGCCGGTGCGCGGCAACAGCCGCATCATCGACGAGCTGGAAGCGTTGTTCGTTGGCGCTGGCTGGCGCGTCATCAAGCTGGTGTGGGGGTCTGACTGGGACGGGCTGTTTGCCAACGACACCACCGGCGCCCTGGCGCAGGCCTTCTCGCAAACCGTCGACGGCCAGTTCCAGACCTTTGCGGCCAAGGATGGCCGCTACAACCGCGAGCACTTCTTTGGCCAGAACCCACAGCTCGCCGCCCTGGTACAGGGCCTGAGCGACGAGCAGATCGACCTGCTCAAGCGCGGCGGTCACGATCTGGTGAAGATCTATGCTGCGTACCACGAGGCCATGAAGACCACAGGCTGCCCAACGGTCATCCTGGCGCAGACCAAGAAGGGCTATGGCATGGGCGCCGCAGGTCAGGGCCGGATGACCACGCACCAGCAGAAGAAGCTGGGGCGTGAAGACCTGATCGCCTTCCGCGACCGCTTCAAGCTGCCACTGACCGACGAACAGGCCGCTGCACTCGAATTCGTCAAGCCAGACGCAGACAGCCCCGAAATGCGCTATCTGCATGCGCGCCGCACAGCCTTGGGCGGCGGTATGCCGAAGCGGACGACAGAGGCGGCCACCGTGCCGGTTCCCCTCATCTCGAAGTACGCGGAGTTTGCGGTCCAGGCCGATGGCAAGGAGATGAGCACGACGATGGCCTTCGTGCGCATGCTGACCAACCTGCTCAAGGACCAGGCGCTGGGCCCACGACTGGTCCCCATCGTCGCCGACGAGGCGCGCACCTTCGGCATGGCCAACTTGTTCAAGCAGGTCGGCATCTATTCGAGCGAAGGTCAGGCTTACGAACCGGAAGACATCGGCTCGCTGATGAGCTACCGAGAAGCAACCAACGGACAAATCCTGGAAGAGGGCATCAGTGAAGCCAGCGCCATGAGCAGTTGGACGGCCGCCGCCACCAGTTACTCGCTGCATGGCCTGGCCATGTTGCCGTTCTACATCTTCTACTCGATGTTTGGCTTTCAGCGCATAGGCGACCTGATCTGGGCTGCTGCCGATCAACGTTCGAGAGGCTTTCTGCTGGGTGCAACCGCGGGTCGCACGACCCTGGGCGGCGAGGGCCTGCAGCACCAGGATGGCAGCAGCCTGCTGCAGGCGTCGACGGTGCCCAACTGCCGCACCTACGACCCATGCTTCGCCGGCGAATTCGCGGTCATCCTCGACCACGGCATGCGCCAGATGCTGGAAAAGAACGAAGACGTTCTCTACTACGTCACGCTGATGAACGAGAACTACGCGCAGCCTTCGTTGCCCGCAGGCGCCGAGGCAGACGTGATCAAGGGGATGTACCGCTACAGCTCCTTGGCGAGCACCACCAGCCCACTGCGCATTCGCTTGGTTGGATCGGGCACGATCCTGCGCGAAGTGATTGCAGCGGCTGAACTGCTGTCGCAAGACTGGCACGTCGCCGCCGAAGTGTGGAGCGCCACCAGCTTCAGCGAACTGGCGCGTGAGGCCCGCGAGGTCGAGCGCTGGAACCGCCTGCATCCGCAAGAAGCGCCTCGCGTCAGCCATGTCCAGCAATGCCTGAGCGGTGACGCGCCGGTGGTCATGGCCAGCGACTACGTGCGCGCCTGGCCACAACTCATCGCCGGCTATCTGCCATCGCCGGTGACGACACTGGGCACGGATGGCTTTGGTCGCAGCGACACGCGTGCCGCACTGCGGAGCTTCTTCGAGGTCGATCGCTTCCAGATCGTGCTGGCGGCGCTGACATCGCTGCGTGCGCAAGGTTTGGTCGATGCAGCAACCTGCACAGCGGCGATTGCCAAGTACGCGATCGCGCCTGAACAGGCACCGTCCTGGACTTGCTGACCCGCACGGCCACTTCGCAGTCAGTCGGCAGCGTGGGTTGAAGTCCACGCTGCCGATGCGCATTGGTCGGGACTTGCAACGCACTGGCGATGCGCAGATCAGGGACACCCTCGGCACGGCCAGCTGAACACTCGCACCGAAATGTTCTATTGATGAGAACATTCGGGCCATGGCGCGCCTCAACTTCCACCATCTCCACTACTTCTGGGCCGTGGCCAAGGAGGGCAACCTCACCCGCGCGGCCGCACACCTGCATGTGTCGCAGTCGGCGCTGTCGGCGCAGATTCGGCAGTTGGAAGAACAGTTAGGGCAGCCGCTGTTTGCGCGCGTCGGCCGCGGCTTGCAGCTCACAGAGGCCGGACAGCTCGCGCTGGGCTATGCCGAGTCCATCTTCACAGCGGGCGCAGAACTGACGGCGCTGCTTCGCGAAGGCCACCGCGATGAACGCCAGGTGCTGCGGATCGGCGCCATGGCCACCCTGTCTCGCAATTTCCAGGAAAACTTTCTGCGGCCCTTGCTCGAGCGCGAAGACGTGGAGCTCGTGCTCCACTCGGGCAGCCTGGTCGACCTGCTGGCGCGGCTGCGTGTACACACACTCGATCTGGTGCTGTCCAACCAACGCGTGCACGCCAGCAGCGAAGACCCCTGGCGTTGTCAGCGAATTGCCCGTCAACCCGTCAGCCTGGTCGGCAAACCGCGATCGAAGCGCAAAGCGTTCCGCTACCCCGAAGAGCTGGCCGAGGTGCCGCTGCTGTTGCCGGGTCGGGACAACGATATCCGCGCCGGTTTCGATCTGCTGTGCGAGCGGCTGGGCATTCGCTACCGACTGCGTGCCGAAGTGGACGACATGGCACTGTTGCGGCTGCTCGCGCGCGACTCCGACAGCGTCGCACTGCTGCCCACGGTGGTGGTGCAAGACGAGTTGCGCACCGGGCGTCTCGTGGAATACAGCGTGGTCCCGGACCTTCATGAGAACTTCTATGCCATCTCGGTACAACGTCATTTCACGCCACCCTTGCTGAAGACGCTGCTCAAGCAGTCCGAGGCAGAAGTATTGGGCGCACTGGACGGTTGAGTGATCGCACGACGGCGGTCATCGATGTTCAGGCTGAAGCGGTCAGATAGCCCGATGAAACGCGTCTGCCGATGAGGCCATCAGGCCACAGAGTCCTCAGTGCTTCCCCTGAGCACGGCAGGGTGGAGCGGTGTCACGAAGGTCCGGTTAAGCCTTTTTAGCTTACAGTTCCCAGTGGGTCGGATGACCGGCCTGCAGCAAAACGAAAATGACAGGAGACCCCATGCGTGTGATTCCGATCGCGCCGTCGGCGCAGCCCGGTGCCGATGCCGCTTCATGCAACGAAGAAGACGGCCGGGTACCCAAACTTGATTTGCCGCTCGTGCGGCGAGACTTCCTGAAGGGTTCGGGCCTGTTGACAGGCGCCATTGCCACCAGTTCAGTGTTGGCCACGTTGGCACCGTCTTCGGCTTGGGCGGTGGAGCTGAAGCAACTCACCACCGGCGAAGGAAAGACGCTGATCGCAATGGGTCGCGTGCTCTTCCCTCACAAGAAACTGCCAGACGCTGTCTATGCGTTGCTGGCAAAGGATCTGGACGGCAATGCAGGTGCCCTGCCCGTTGTGCGCGACGGCATCGCGGCGCTCGACAAAGCGGCTGGTGGTAGCTTCATCAAAGCGACGGCGACGAAAAAGCTGGCGTTGGTCAAGGCAATTGAAGGCTCGCCGTTCTTCAACACCGTACGTGGCCAGTGCATCACCTCGCTTTACAACAACGACATGGCCTTCACGGTCTTCGGTTACCCAGGTGCGTCCTGGGAAAAGGGCGGTTACCTCACGCGTGGATTTCAGGACCTGAAGTGGTTGCGTCCCCCAACGGCAGAGGCCAGCCCACCAGCTTGGTGAGTTGATTTGCTTCTTTGGCCACGTGGCCACCACCAGCCGACACGGCAAGAATCAGAAGAATCGCAGGAGACAAGATGGCGAAATTTGACAATAGCGACGACTCGGTAGTCGTCATCATCGGTTCGGGCGCTGGCGGCGGCACGCTGGCCAACGAGTTGTGCCAGAAGGGCATCAAGGTCGTCGTGTTGGAAGCTGGCGCGATGCAGTCCAGCGAAAAGTTCATCAACGACGAGTGGAAGTCGTTCAGCCAATTGGCGTGGCTGGATCCGCGGACCACTTCGGGCACCTGGCGCGTTGCAAAAGACTTCTCCGGACTGCCCGCCTGGATCTGCAAGACCGTTGGTGGGACCACGACGCACTGGGCTGGCGCATCGCTGCGCTTCCAGGAGCACGAGTTCAAGGTGCGCACCACCTACGGGGACATCAAGGGCGCCAACCTGATGGACTGGCCAGTGACCTTGAAGGAGCTTGAGCCGTACTACAGCCGCGCCGAAGACAAGATGGGCGTGACACGCACCCACGGCATCCCAGGGCTGCCCGGCAACAACAACTTCAAGGTGATGTACGCCGGCGCCACCAAGCTGGGCTACAAGGAAGTGCACACCGGCAACATGGCCATCAACAGCCGCCCCCGCGACGATCGCGGTCAGTGTCTGCAATTGGGCTTCTGTTTCCAGGGTTGCAAGAGCGGCGCCAAGTGGAGCACGCTTTACACCGAACTGCCGAAGGCTGAGAAGACCGGCAACATGGACCTGCGTCCTGAGTCTCACGTGTCGCGCATCGAACACAACGATGCAGGCAAAGTCACCGGCGTCGTCTACTTCGACAAGGACGGCAAGGAACAGCGGCAGAAGGCACGCATCGTTTGCGTCGCGGGCAATTCGATCGAAACTCCGCGTTTGTTGCTTTTGTCAGCATCCAACCTGTTCAAGGACGGTCTGGCAAACAGCTCGGGCCAGGTCGGGCGCAACTACATGCGGCACATGACTGGCTCGGTTTATGGCTTGTTCAAGCAGCCTGTGCACATGTACCGCGGGACGATCATGGCCGGTATCGTTCGCGATGAGGCACATCACAACCCGAAGCGCGGTTTCGCTGGCGGCTACGAACTGGAAACGCTGTCACTCGGTCTGCCGTTCATGGCCGCCTTCCTGAATCCAGGCGCATGGGGTAGCGAGTTCACCGAGTACATGGACAACTACACCCGCATTGCCGGGATGTGGCTGGTGGGCGAGGACATGCCGCGCGAGACCAACCGTGTGACACTGAACTCGCAGGTCAAGGACCGTTGGGGCAACGCCGCGCCTAACGTGCACTACGACGACCACGAGAACGACATCGCGATGCGCGAGCACGCCTTCCGCCAGGGTCAGCTCGTCTACGAAGCCGCCGGTGCCGTCAAGTCATTCCGTACGCCGCCGTATCCGTCGACTCACAACCTTGGCACCTGCCGGATGGGCGCCTCTGCGAAGGACAGCGTTTGCAATGCGTACGGGCAGACCCACGACATCGCCAATCTGTTCATCAGTGACGGCAGTCAGTTCACCACCGGTGGCGCAGAGAATCCAACGCTCACCATCGTGACTCTGGCGATTCGTCAGGCTGAGTACATCGCACAGCAGATGACCGCACGCACGATCTGATCGCTGTCGATCCCCAGTTCGGATTCACTGAATCATTTTTTGTACTGGGGAGCTACCAGGGTGTCTTCGTGGAGCCAAGCGCTGCATCTGACGGGTTTCTGATCATCCACAGCATGCCGCGAGGCAGGTGTTCAGCGGTTTCGCTGGACACCTCCGCATGGATTTTTGGAATGCGTGTGTAGATAGGCCTGATCTCACCGAGAGGGAGATCTCGCGGTACTCATTGCACGGTTCAGTGACAAGTGAATCGGCGCCCGAAGATGCAGCGTCCAGCCTGAGCATTGGCTCGGCTGGGCATCTTTGCGTTGACTTGTAACTCGGGATCTGAAGCGGGCGCAACGCCCAAGTACCACGATGTGAAGGCACGCCCGCAGGGTTCCGGCCAGGTTTGCTTTCCAGTCGCTGATCTCGATACAGCGACCCGGTGGTTCGATCAAAACAAGATTGTTTGCGTCAAGCGCCCTGAGCAGGTCAGGATGAAACTCATGGCTTTCATCCGGGATTCGGATGGGTACCGGATCGAGATCGTTGTGCCGGGCCGACTGAAAAGAATCTGGGGCGCTGAAATGCGTCCTCAGTTCGGACGAGTTGCCTCTACTCAGGGACAACTCGCCCATTCATACTGACGTTTCCGAGCCCAGCCTCGTTGCTGCCATCCGAGACGTCGCTCGACCGCACGACATCTTCCAGTCGATACCGCTCCACCTTACGGTACAGCGTGCTGCGTGACACGCCCAATGCTCGCGCTGCCTTGGCCAAGTTTCCTTGGTGGTCCTTGATTGCGCGCACGATAGCTAAGCGCTCACTCTCTTCAAGGCTTGTTGCAGGTGGGTGCTCGCGCGGCACCTGCGGGACTTCAATCGGCAGTCGGGCCGCAGTCAGCATTTCTTCCGGCAATTCGCTGAGACTCACGCTGTCCTGGTCAGACGTCAGCAAGAGGCTCTCGATCAGGTTCCTGAGCTCGCGCACATTCCCGGGCCAAGAGTAGGCGCGCATCGCAGCACGCACATCTGCGCCGAATTGGCGGACCGGCACGCCGTGCCTCAAGGAGAGCTGGAGGTTGAAGTGCTCAGTGAGCAATTCGATGTCCTGATCCCGCTCACGCAGCGGCGGCACACGCACTCGGGTGACGTTGATGCGGTGGTAAAGGTCACGTCGGAAGCGGCCAGCCTCGACCTCCTGGAGCAGGTCGCGGTTGGTCATGGCCAACAATCGCACGTTGACATGCCGTGGTTTCCCGTCCCCCAAGCGGTAGATCACACCTTCTTCGAGAACCCGCAGCAGTACAGGCTGCAGGTCCAGCGGAAGCTCACCTACTTCGTCCAAGCACAAGGTGCCCCCATGCGCCAGCTCAAAGCGCCCGGCTCGGCCTTCGTTGGTGGCGCCCGTGAAGGCTCCACGAACATGACCGAACAGCTCGCTGCCGATCAGCTCCTTGGTGGTGGCGCCACAGTTGAAGGTGACAAACGGACTGTTGCGCTCGTCATCTCCATGAATGGCACGCGCGAAAAGCTCCTTGCCGACGCCCGTTTCTCCTTGAATTAGTACCGGCACACGGCGCGCGCTGACTTGCCGAGCCCTATCAATGGCCGCGCGCATCGCTTGGCTGTTCCAGACGAGCTTGGCAAAGCCGCCTCGCTCAGGCACGGGCGCCAGACCTGGCACACCAAGGTCATTGCCCGCGCCTTTCGCATCGGACTCAGCCGCAGGATGGGACTTGGATGTTGCGCGTGCTGACTTCGGCACCATCAGCAGCCCGCCAATGAATGCGCCGTTCAATGTCACCGGATGCAGCCACTCGGAACGTAGGTTCTCGGGCAGACGGCGTGCCCAGTCTTCGATGCTGTGCCCTGGCTCGAGGCCAGCGACGCGCGCACCCTGGCGTAATTCCAGACCGGGTGCGTTGCCGCTGCTGTGAACCAGACATGCATTGCGGTCCAGTGCCAACAGCGCCTGAGAGTCCGCCCGCCCGCTCATGTGCAGACATGCTTCCAGCAGCCTGCGATGCTCTTGGCTGATGCGCTCGGCCAGTACGGCCTCTATCTGCCGCGCAGAGGCGACCGCCAACGCCAGGTTGTTGACTTGGTAGCTCGCCGGCGGACACGAGATGTCCAGCACACCCAAGATCTGGTCAGTCCCCGGCATGAAGATCGGGGCCGCAGCGCAGACCCAAAGCTTGATCCCCGAGCAGAAATGCTCTGCCGTGTGCACCTGAGCCGGCGTGCGCATGGCAAGCGCAGTGCCAATGCCATTGGTCCCGATCACACCTTCGTTCCAATTGCCGCCTTCGATGAGTCGGATGTCGCGCGCTGCGGCCATCGTGGCATGATCGCCTGCCATTTCTAGCACGACACCATGTGCATCGGTCAGCAGCATGATGGAACCCGACCGAGCCAGAAGATGTGCCGTGGTCATGAACAGCCCCTTGGCGGCAGCAAGGAGCACCTGATTGCGAAGGCGCAGTTGTTCCAGTGCATCGCCGGCGACCGCGATGGGTGCCAGTCGCTTGGCGGGCTCGATACCATGGCGGCGGCTCCGCTGCCAAGATGACCAAACGTGCTTGGACACGCAGCCAGCAACCACCTCCTGACCGGTTACGAACCGCTCCCAGGCTTCCATGGTTTGCCGCTCCGAAGGCGCTGCTTGCGGTGCCGGTAACAGGTCGCTGCCTTCGCGGACAGACAACGCTTTGCCTGAGGTTTGGTCGTCCAGCATGAGCGTCTCCGTTGTGGTCGCCAGACCAAGCCCTGAACTCGCTACGTTTCAACGCGGTCCGGTTGGTGAGTCAGTGTCTTCGACTCAGTGGGCCAGTTCCAGCCTGTGTTGGTGCAAATCAGTGCACCTGTTTTGTTTTGGGATTATCGGTTGCGCTCATCTACAACTCAAGATAATCGCGGGCGCCCCATGCCTATCGGCCTGACAGCGACGGGAAGTGGAGATTGCTAGGGTGATTCAACGAGACTGCTGTCTGCTGCCGAAACGGCAGCCGTGGCTCCAGGTGACTACATTGAGCAGGCGAAACCATCTCGTCACCGCATCTAGCAAAAGTCTCGTCTGTCTAGGAGCTTCGGCCTCGCAAGGCAAGTCTGCCGCACGAAGCTCGCCTTCGTCGGAAACAAAAAAGGCCGCAATGCGAAGTTTCGCACTGCGGCCTGTCTATCTGTCGAGGGCTGGGGGCTGTTGTTGCTCTTATCGATAAGAGCGGCATTTCCCGTGCAACAACGATCGGGCAGAGCAGTCGGCGAGCCCGTCGGGCCGCCGACTACGGCTGCTTTATGCCCGTCCCAGCAACTCTGCACCGCCACCCATCGCTGGGCCAGCGGTCGGATCCAGCACGTCTGGCCTCTTGGCCACCAAGGTCTGCGTGGTCAAGATCAACCCGGCCACCGACGCTGCATTGCGCACCGCACTGTAAGTGACACGGACCGGGTCAATGATGCCAGCGGCCTCGAGATTGACAAACTTGCCGCTGCGGGCATCCAGGCCAACGCCGTACTCTGACTCCAGTACCTGGCTGACCACAGCCTTTGCGTCCAGTCCACGATTGGCAGCAATGTGATACGCCGGCAGTTGCAGAGCACGTTGCAGCATAGCGACGCCTTCCTTCACCGAGCCTTGTGTGCTCTCAAGCAATGCCTTGAGCTCATCGGCTACCCGCAGCAGCGCCAGACCGCCTCCGGGCACAACGCCTTCTGCAATCGCAGCACGTGCGGCGTGAATGGCGTCTTCAATCAGCAGATACCGACGCTTCTGTTCAACTGGTGTAGCACCGCCGGCCAACAGGATCGCAGTACCGCCGGACATCTTTGACAGCCGCTCCTTGATCTTGTCGCGCTCGATGTTCTCGGGAGCAAGCTCGTACTGACGATGGATTTGCTGGCGGCGTGCTGCGATCATCTCTGGATCGCCGCTGCCAGCGGTCACCACCGTTTGGTTTTGGGAGATTCGCACCTGGCGCGCCTGACCCAAATCGCGCAATTGGACGGCTGCAATGGTGCCACCCAGATCGCGGGAAATGACGCGTCCACCCGTCAGGATGGCCAAGTCTTCCAAAGACGCCTTGCGCCAGTGGCCATAGTCGGGCGGATGGATGGCAGCAACGGGCGAACCGCCGTTATCACGCCACGCCAACAGACCGATCACGGCGGGGGGCGCCACTTCTTCAGCAATGATCAACAATGGCCGCTTCGAAGAAGCCACCAGCTTTACTACTGTCGCGACCTCTTCGGCCGTCAACAGTCGCTGGTCGGTCATCAAGATGTAGGGGTTGTCCAAAACCACCTGCATCTTTTCAACGTCGGTGACCATGTGGTGCGACAAGTAGCCCCGATCGAAGGCCATCCCGTCGACGACTTCCAACATCGTTTCAACTGTCGATCCATAGTCAACGTCGACAATGCCGTCGGCACCAACACGCTCCAGCGCTTCGGCAACCAGGTTGCCGGTGGGGTCATTGCTGGTCGCTACCAACGCGACAGCCCGCAATTGCTCTCCATCGCGCAGTGGCTTGGCATTGCGCTTGAGCGCAGCGATCACCTCAGTGACGGCCAACTCCAAACCTTCTACGAGCTCAACCGGGTTAGCGCCCTTAGCGAGGGAATCCAGTCCTCCCTGCACCAGCGCATCCGCCAACACAGTAGCGGTTGTGGTTCCATCGCCGGCAACTTCTGCCGTCTGCATAGAAACCTCGCGTAAAACCTGTGCGCCGATATTCTCGAACGGGTTTTCAAGCTCGATTTCAGCGGCAATGCGCATACCGTCACGGGAGATCATGGGCGAGCCGATAGGCCGGTCAATGATCACGTTCATACCACGCGGTCCGAGCGTACCGCGCACGGCCCTCGCCATCTTTGCGACACCCCTGCCAAGAGCCTGGCGGGCGTCGTCGTCATGCAACATTAGATTAGCCATTACTACACTTCCAATTAGGATGTTGGTTAGGGTCAACAGCCGACAGCGGCCACCGAACGTCGCGGATCATTCCGTCGCGCCCTCTCACCGCAATGCCTCCGAAACTGCGAGACATTAGAGCGCTTCTTTTTGGCAAGCTCGTAGTGCACGAGCCTCGGCGAACCAAACCAGATCACTTGGTCAGTACGCACAAATCACGTCAAGTCAAAAAAAAAGAAGCCCAGAGGGCAAAAACTAATGACCTGACGTTGCTGTGCCGCACGGGATAAATCCCGTGCGGTGAGCGCTTTCTCAGTCGTAAGCGATGTACTTCATGGCTTCGTCCATATCGCCAAACAGTATCACGGTGTTCTCATCGATCATCACCATGCGACCATAGTGAGTGGACGTTGAAATCTCGAAGGCCTCGTGAGTCAACTCATATCCGAGTTCCTCAGAAATCTCATCCATCTTGAAGATGATCTTGCCTTCACCATCGACCCGAATCATCGACGGCATGAACGTCACCGTGATGCCTTCGCGCCGCCCGATCACTTCGGCGATGGCACGAGCCTCAACGCTTTCGTTAAGCGTCACTCCGCACTGATGCGAAATGGTGTCCTTGAATTCAAGATCTTTAGTGTGCTTAAAGATATTCTTGGTTTGGTCGGTAGACATGTTGCGCTTCCTTAATTCGTGGACTGAAGTTCAAACGGCCATGGAGGCCGGCAGCGTAAGGCCGAGCTGGTCAGCGATACCACGGATGCGCGTGATTGCCGAAGCGTACGCCTCCGGGAACTGCGCGACCTTCGTCGTGGGCAGCGACCAAATAGGCTGAAGCTGTTTGGCAGCTTCAACAGCCATGTCGCCATGCTTGTGCAGCCACGAGTTGAACAAGCCCTGGTTGTGGACACCGTGTACTGGGTCCTTGACCAACATATTGATCAGTTCCATCGTGTTGGCAAGATTACGCTGGTAGTCGCCTTCAGCCGACGACACCACGGTAGGGGTGATGAAGTCGTTTTGCGACGCAGCTGCCTGCATGATGAAACCGCTGCGGAACAGCTCGCCGACCAGCGGCTCAAACACCAAGTTCGTCGCGAAATAGGTTTCTAGGTAGTCCTGTAATCCATTGATGGTTTCAACCAATCGACGCGTTGGCTGCCACATCGGGTCTTCCATCCAGTGCGTCTTGCCAATCTCGGCGTCGAAACCCGAGGGGATGTCCAAACCGATATCGGCCAAGTAAAGCGTCAAGTCTTGGGCGAAGCGTATCTTGTAGGAGGCATTGGTCAAGATCGCAGAATTAATCATCTGCGTGTAACCGTAACGCTGCGCCTGCGTCAGCGCCAAGCTCAGACCAAACTCGGCGTGCTTATAGGCACCAACATGCCGCTCCAGGATCTTGACCCAGGCGCTGTTGAAGCGTGTTGCAGCGCCAGAGCGTCTGCCATTTTCCACCGCCTGCGCAATCATTCCTTCAATGGTCGATTGACGCTTGTAGTGAGTACGTTCCCACTCTTCGTCGACCGCTCGGAAGATGTGCCAATCGCTCGATTTGGCGGCGGTCCAGTTTTCCGAATAGGTCGTTTCCCCGTCTGGGAAGCTAAGGATCCAGCCCTGCAACAGGTGTCGCTTGGGATCTGGCTGGACGTCCAGCGTCATGTCCTCGTAATGCGAGGCCTTGCGTCCCTTGGGCGCGTAGTAATTGAATTTACGGCTGTCAGAGCCTGAAAATTTAGCAGCACCCGCGGCACCGGAGTTGACGGGCACGTAGTCTGTTGTCTCAGTCATGATCGATGTATTTCCCTGTTATTAATGAGCGAGATTTGGCGCAGTAGCGCTGGCTGGAGTGAATTTATCGGCATGCGTGTTGCTTGGGTCCACGCCCAATTCCTGCAAAACGAGCAACGCGGCATCCACCATAGGCACTGGGCCGCAGGCATAGGCGTCAATTTCACCGGACAACTGCTGCTCGCCCATGATGCGTTTGAGCGCCTCATGCACGAATCCGGTTTCACCAGTCCAAGCGTCATCAGGACCGGCCTGCGACAACACCGGTATGAATTGGAAATCCGGCAGCGATTTCGCGATAGCTGCGAATTCCTCCAACATGAACAGATCTCTCTTTGCACGGCCACCGTAGAAGAAACGAATAGGCCTCTGCTCGCCACTGGCAATGTGGTCTTGGAGAATGGACCACAAAGGCGACATGCCCGATCCACCCCCCACCAGCAACATTGGCCCCGGACGCCCTTCGCGGCGCAGGCAAGTTCCGAACGGACCCTTCACCGTGACTGCGGTGCCAGGAGTGAGTGTCGTATCCAGCAGCGATGAAAACGCACCTTCTGGATACTTGCGAATAATGAATTCAAGTTGATTGGGTGTTCCGGGCGTGCTGGCCATCGAGTACGAGCGCGTCACACCAGCGCTGGGTACACCAAGCTCAACAAATTGACCCGCCCAAAATTTCAAGGGCTTTTCGAGCTCTACCTTGAGCAGACGAATGTCATGCGTCAATTCTGTAACGGAGGTGAGTACGCCGCTAAATTCCTTCACAGGAATCGAACGGCTCATCAAGTCTTCGTCGTAGTTCAACAATTCCACGGTGATGTCACTGTACGCATACGTACGGCAGAGCAGAATTTGCCCTCCGTCGCGCTCTGTCTCAGACAACGCGAAGGTTGAATAGTCCTCCATCTCGACATCACCATCAACCAGCACGCACTTACAACTGGCACAACGACCCTCGCGGCAACCATGCGGAACTGCAAGGCCTTGGCGAAACGCAGCATCAAGAACCCACTCTCCTTCTTCGACATCAATTTCCAAGCCCATGGGTTCGATACGTACGTGGTGGATCGTTTTTTCTGACATCTTTCTCTTTCAATGCAGTTGCTGTGGCTTGATCTAGAAACCCGGGAGGGGCTTAACCCCTCCCGAGATTCATTACGAACGCTAAAGCTTAGATCGGGTTGATCTTGAAGCCCTTGCGATACTCAACGGCTGCCAGCTCGCGAGCTTCCGGCGTCAGCGCGCGGAAGGCCTTGAGCGGGCTGCCCAGGGTGAAGCCCT
>JAIXYO010000018.1 GCA_027490215.1 Rubrivivax sp. | reverse complement strand
CACTGCAGGTGGCAGCGGTGCGGCGGTCCTGCCAGACGATGGCATGGTGGATCGGCACACCGGTGTGGCGATTCCACACTACCGTGGTCTCGCGCTGGTTGGTGATGCCAATCGCCGCGATGTCGCGTGCCGCCAGACCCGCGGACGCCATGGCTTCGCGTGCCGTGGTCAGCTGCGTGGTCCACAACTCGATCGGATCGTGCTCGACCCATCCGGGTTGCGGGTAGATCTGCCTGAACTCGCGCTGCGCGCTGGCGACGATGCGCCCGCTGCGGTCGAACACGATGCTGCGCGAACTGGAAGTGCCCTGGTCGAACGCGAGAAGATGGGTGGGGGTGGTCATGGTGCGCCAATCATGGCTGGCCACGTGACGATCGGTCAAACCGCGATCAGGCCACCGGTGTGAAGGCGCGCGCGCCCGATGACAGGGTTGGCGCGGCGGTGGCAGTCGCTACGGTGGCATCCAGCTCGCCACCCAGCGCCTCGATCAGGTCCGGAATCAGCTGCACCAGCTCGCCGGTGGCGATCGCCGCATCGGCGTCGAAGGCATCTTCGGCCGTGTCGGTTCGAACACGCCCTTCGAACACCACGTCGAGGAAGTCGATCTTCTTGATCTGCCCGGTTTCGGTCAGCACGAAAGACACCCGACCCTGCCAGGTCAGCGCCAGCCTAGTCGGCCGCTTGCCGGTGGAAATGTGCTGGCGCACCTCGTCGATGTCCAGCGGATGGCGGGCATAGCGCACCACCGACTTCATCTCGTCTTCCGACTTCAGCTCGCACTCGCGGTCGACCGAGAACGCGGCCGGCGGCTCGCCGGTCAGCAGCCAGTCGGACATCGCGACCGAGGCCGATTCGGTGGTCTGCAGCGGCGTCAGCGTCAGGCCATCGAGTGACTTGATCAGCTGCGTCACCACCTCGCCCGCTCGCGCCGGACTGCTGGCATCGACCATCAGGAGCCGCTGCTTCGCATCGATCCACACCTTCAAGGTGGATCGCTTGGTAAAGGCCATCGGCAGCAACTCCAGCGTCGCCTGCTCCTTCAGCTCTTTCGTCTGCTTCTTGCCTGGCTTGCGCCCGCTGGCCTGTTCGACCTGCTGTGCGAGCTCGTCGGTGCGGCGCTTGACCACAGCCGATGGCAAGGCCTTGCGCTCGACCATCAACATCATCAGCCACTGCCCGCCAACAGCTTCAACCAGCGGGCCGTGTTCAGTGCCGCGGGGGGCGACCCAGCCCAGTGACTGCGGCTGCGTGGCGCCACATTCAGAGAAACGAGCCGCTGCAAGGGCTTCTTCGATCTGCGCCAGCGTGGCCTGCCATTCGGGGCCCACGCGATACACCGTCAGGTTCTTGAACAAACTGCTTCTTCTTTCCAGGGCTGCATGAGACGGCCGGCGGGTTGAGCGGCGGGCCGGGGGAGGCGGGATTGTCCACGGCCCGGGAGTCTCTCCGATGTTCTAGAGTTCTGGGGTGCTTCCCGGCCCCAGGGCGACGCCGGTTGGCCGCACCATTCACGCCTGCAGAACAGGGAGACAGCGATGAACGACAACCTCAAGCGAGCCGCCGACGCGGTGTTGGCCAACACCGTGGGTGCTGCGGGCGGCGCGCCCGGCGTGGTTGCGATGGCCACCGATCGCAACGGCAACTTCTACGAAGGCGCGGCCGGTCGTCGCTCTCTGGGCGGGGACGCGCCGATGACCACCGATTCGGTGATGGCGATCTTCTCGACCAGCAAGGCCATCACCGGCACGACACTGATGCAGCTGGTGGAAGAGGGCAAGGTTCGCCTCGACGATCCGGTCAAGAAGTACGTGCCCGAAATCGCCGAGATCCAGGTGCTCGAGGGCTTCGACGCCAACGGCCAGCCCCAGTTGCGGGCACCGAAGCGCGACATCACGATCGACCACCTGATGCTGCACACCGCCGGCTTCAGCTACGAGTTCTTCAGCCACGACGACCTGAAGCTGCGCGGCGCCCTGGGCATCCCGTCGGTGGTATCGAGCTCCTTCGCTTCCATCAAGACCTGCCTGCTGTTCGACCCGGGCAGCCAGTGGGGTTACGGCGTCAACATCGACTGGGTTGGCAAGGTGGTCGAGGCGGTGCGGGGCAAGCGGCTTGGCGAGGTGATGCAGGAGCGCGTGCTGGCGCCGCTGGGCATGAGCGACACCGGCTTCGTGATGACGCCCTCGATGCAGGCCCGCCGCGCGGTGATCCACGACCGCGCGATGGATGGCAAGCTGACACCGCTGCCCGACCTGGTGCTGCCGCAGCCGCCCGAGATGGACATGGGCGGCCACGGGCTGTACTCGACGGTGGCCGATTACATGAAGTTCATCCGCATGATCCTCAACGACGGCGCCGGCGCGAACGGCCGCGTGCTGAAGCCGGAAACCGTCGAGCAGATGTCGCGCAACGGGCTGGGCGGGCTGAAATCGGGGGGCTGGATCACCTCGATCCCGTCGCTGTCGAACGCGGGCGAATTCTTCCCCGGCCTGACCAAGTCGTGGGCCTACACCTTCCAGGTCAACGAGGAGCCGACACCCTCAGGGCGACCGGCCGGTTCGCTGATGTGGGCCGGTCTCGCCAATCTGTTCTACTGGATCGATCGCCGAAACGGCATCGGCGGCTACTGGGGCTCGCAGATCCTGCCGTTCCAGGACGTGTCGTCGTACCCGGGATTCGTCGATTTCGAGACCACGGTGTACCGACATTTGCACCGCTGAGGCGCCGGTGTGGCATCTCACACGCGACCCCCCGGAGTCAGGGGGTTGACCCATCGGCATCCCCCATGGACCATGCGCGGTAACCCTCGGTAATCACTCTCCATGATCCACTCCCGCGCTGCCACGATCCTGCTGTCCACCGTGCTGGCCTGTGCGTCCGCGTCGGCGGCGACCTTGAATTTCGAGTCACTCAGCTCTGGCAACACTGGCAGCCCGTCGGCGAGCCTGCCGGAAGCGCTGATCAGCGGCACAGGCACGATCCTCTACACGAACGAGTACTTCGTTGGCCAGGGTGGCTCTGTCTGTTCCGCGTTCACCACGCCAGACAGCACGTCGTGCACCGGCGACTTGGAGATCACATTCACGACCGCTGTCAACCAACTGAGCTTGCGTGCGATCGGCGTCGACGGGGGTGACAGCGTCACGATCTTGGCGTACGCAGGCAGTTTGCTGCTCGGCAGTCAGGTAGTTGCCGCTCCTCAGGATGCGGAGCCTGATCCTCAGCAGGAAGTCGTCGTTGACTTCAGCGCATTCAGTGGCGTCACGAAGCTGTCCTTCGAAGACCAGAGCACTGGCTCTGGCTTGGCCTACGGCAAGTTCAGCTTCACGCCGACCAGCCCGGTGCCTGAGCCGGCCACCGGGCTGCTGACGCTGCTGGGTGTCGCCGCCCTCGGGCAGTTCGCCCGGCGCCGTCAGGCCGCCTGAGCGGCTCCCCTCCCGCCAGCCTGCTCCCGCGCTAGACGGGAGCCGAACCCTGCAGGGCCTCGTCGAGCACTTCCACCCAGTGCTTCACCTGCGTTGTCGTCCCCGACTGCAGATGCTGAATGCACCCGATGTTGGCCGAGACGATGGTCTGAGCCTCGACCTCGGCCAGATTGGCCAGCTTGCGGTCGCGCAACTGGTACGCCAGTGTGGGCTGCAAGACCGAGTAGGTGCCTGCCGAACCACAGCACAGGTGGCTTTCGCTCGGTGAGAGCTGCACATCGAAACCCAGCGCGCCCAGGTGCATCTCGACGCCGCCGCGAAGCTGCTGGGCGTGCTGCAGGGTGCACGGGGGATGGAAGGCCAAACGCGCCGTGGGCTTGCGATGAATTCGTGATTTCAACGCCGGGACCAGCTCCGGCAGCAACTCGCTCAGGTCCTTGGTCAGTTCGCTGATGCGTCGGGCCTTGTCGGCGTAAGCCTCGTCGTGCGCCAATGCCTGGCCGTACTGCTTGACCGTGGCGCCACAACCGGAGGCATTCATCACGATCGCTTCGACCTTGTTCGCCAGCACGCTGGGCCACCAGGCGTCGATGTTGCGGCGCATGTCGGCCAAGCCGCCTTCGTGATCGCCCAGGTGGCTGCGGATCGCGCCGCAGCAGCCGGCCTCTTCGGCCACCACCGTCTGGATGCCGGCCACGTCGAGCACGCGAGCGGTGGCGCTGTTGATGTTGGGCAGCATCGTCGGCTGGACACAGCCCATCAGCATCAGGACCTTGCGCGGGTGCTCACGTTGAGGCCAGCGGTGTGCCGTAGCCCGCTCGGAAGCGCTCGGCTTGGGGGCCACCTTGCTCTTCAGGGACGCCGGCAGCAGGGGGCGCACCAGCTGGCCGAGCTTCATGGCCGGGTCGAACAGGGGCGACGTCAAACCCTCCTTCAGCAGCCAGCGCACCGCCTGCTCACCACGCGGGCGCTCGACCTTCTTGTCGACGACGCGGCGGCCGATCTCGACCAGGTCGCCGTACTGCACGCCCGACGGGCAGGTGGTCTCGCAGTTGCGGCAGGTCAGGCAGCGATCGAGGTGGGACTGCGTCTTGCGGGTTGGCACAGCGCCTTCGAGCACCTCCTTGATCAGGTAGATGCGGCCGCGCGGGCCGTCGAGCTCGTCGCCGAGCAACTGGTAGGTCGGGCAGGTGGCGGTGCAGAAGCCGCAGTGCACGCATTTGCGCAGGAT
This sequence comes from Rubrivivax sp., assembly GCA_027490215.1. Taxonomy (GTDB): domain Bacteria; phylum Pseudomonadota; class Gammaproteobacteria; order Burkholderiales; family Burkholderiaceae_C; genus PBB1. Next base: position 11,442 of record JAIXYO010000018.1, on the reverse strand, counting down.
GGCTTCGGCGGCATCACCGTCCGGCGTGCCCTTGTATTCAGGGGACAGGTTCGTTTGCATGGGGAGGGTGGGGCGTCAGCCGCCGGGGTAAAGCCGTCCGGGGTTGAAGATGCCGTGCGGGTCGAACGAGCGCTTCAATTCGCGGTGGATGCGATCCAGCGGCGAGGCCAGCGGGGCGAACGCACCGGCTGACTTGTCGATGCTGCGGAACAGCGTCGCGTGGCCGCCCGCGCGCTTGGCGATATCGCGGAGGTGGGTTGCGGCAGCTGCGTCCGCGCGGGGGGTCACGCACCAGCGCTGGCCACCGGCCCATTCGATGAGTGGAACGCCCGGCAGGTCCAGCACCGCAGCGGTCTGCGGCACCGACAGCCGCCACAGCCCACCACCGGCATCCACCGCCGCCTGTGCCGCGGTAAAGAACTCGTCGCGGTGATCGCGCAGGTCTTGCCAGAAGTTCTCGACCAGAGCGGGCTCCAAGACCTCGCCACCGAGCGCCTGGAGCTTGGTGGTCGCGGCCTGCACCGCGGCGACCGCACCCCGCAGGCGCACCACCAGTTGATCGTTCCAGATGGCGCTGGCGTTCAGCGGCAGCGGCTGGCCGCCCCATTGGTGCAGCTGCGCCAGCGCCGCGGCTTGCGCCATGTCGAAGCGCAGCGTCACGCTGGCAGGCGCCACCGGAAGGACCTTGATCGACACCTCCAGGATCACGCCCAGGGTACCCAGCGATCCGGCCAGCAGACGAGACACGTCATACCCGGCGACGTTCTTGATCACCTGCCCACCGAAGCTCAGCACCTCGCCCTGGCCGTTGAGCAGCGTCGCGCCCAGGATGTAGTCGCGCACCGCACCCACCGTGGCACGCGCCGGACCCGAAAGGCCGGCGGCGACCATGCCGCCGACCGTGCCGCCCGCGGAGAAATGGGGTGGTTCGAACGGCAGGCACTGTCCCTTCTCGGCCAATGCCGCTTCGAGTTCAACCAGTGGCGTGCCGCATCGCGCAGTGACCACCAGCTCGGTGGGCTGGTAGCTGGAGATGCCTGCCAGCTCCGTGGTGGGGAGCACCTCGCCTTGCGGCGCCTCGCCGTAGAAGTCCTTCGTGCCACCGCCTCGGATGCACAGTGGCGAGCCCGCTTGCTGCGCAGCGCGGACACGGTCGATGAGGCGCACAAGCGCGGGGACATCATCAATCATCGGGGGGTCAGGAACGGATCAAAACCGAGGCAGGTCTGGGAATGGCAGCAGGCCCTTGCGCACGTGCATTTTTCCGTACTCGGCGCAGCGGTGCAGTGTCGGGATCACCTTGCCGGGGTTCAGCAACTCGGTGGGATCGAACGCGCGTTTCAGCGCCAGCATCTGCTCGCGCTCGGCCGGCGTGAACTGCACGCACATCGAGCTGAGCTTCTCGATACCGACGCCGTGCTCGCCCGTCACCGTGCCGCCGAGGCGCACGCTGGTCTCGAGGATGTCGGCGCCAAACTGCTCGCAGCGGTGCAGCTGATCGGGGTCATTGGCGTCGTACATGATCAACGGGTGCAGGTTGCCGTCGCCTGCGTGGAACACGTTGCAGCAGCGCAAGCCGTAGGTGACTTCCATCTCGGCGATGCGCACCAGGATCTCGGCCAGCTTGTTGCGCGGAATCGTCGAGTCCATGCACATGTAGTCCGGACTCATGCGCCCGCTGGCCGGGAAGGCGTTCATCCGACCGCTCCAGAACTTGAGTCGTTCAGCCTCGTCGCGGCTGATGTCGAAGCGGGTCGCGCCAGCGGCACCCAGCACCGCTACCATCCGGCCGATTTCCTCTTCCACCTCTTCAGGCGTGCCGTCGCTTTCGCAGAGCAGGATCGCGGCGGCTTCCAGGTCGTATCCCGCGTGCACGTAGGCGTCGACGCAGGCGGTCATCGGCTTGTCCATCATTTCCAGGGCAGCCGGGATGATGCCGGCACCGATGAGTGCCGCCACCGCGTGACCGGCCTTGCGCACGTCGTCGAAGCTGGCGAGGATCGCGCGCGCCTGTTGGGGCTTGGGCACGAGCCGGACGGTCACTTCCACCGTGACGGCCAGCATGCCTTCGGACCCGATCACGATGGCCAGCAGATCGAGGCCTGCCACATCGAGCGCCTCGGAGCCGAACTCGACCGCTTCGCCTTCCACGGTGTAGCCGCGCACGCGCAGCACGTTGTGAATCGTCAGGCCGTACTTCAGGCAGTGCATGCCGCCGGAGTTCTCGGCGACGTTGCCGCCGATCGTGCAGGCGATCTTGCTGCTCGGGTCGGGGGCGTAATACAGGCCGTGGCGCGCGGCCGCCTCGCTGATCGCCGCATTGCGCACACCGCCCTGCACGACCGCAGTGCGGCTGACCGGGTCGATTTTCAGGATCTTGTTGAACTTGGCGAGGCTGAGGGTGACACCCAGCGCGTGTGGCGTCGCGCCACCGCTCAGCCCGGTGCCGGCCCCGCGGGCCACGACCGGCACACCCAGGCGGTGGCAAGTGGCCAGCACCGCCGACAGCTGCGCCTCGGTCTCGGGCAACGCGACCGCCAACGGCAACTCACGGTACGCGGTCAGGCCATCGCACTCGTAGGGCACCGTGTCCTCGTTCTGCCACAGCAGCGCGTGGGCGGGCAGCAGCGGCGTCAGCGCCGCCACCACCTCGGCGCGCCGGGCGAGGCGGTCAACCGCGGTCGGTCCCTGAACCTCCGCGGCGAGAACCAAAGGGCTGATCGGGGCGTTCATCTGACGAGTCCAGTGCAATGCATGCTGCCGGGCACTGTAGCGTCATCGTCCGAGTCCTGAGCCCATGCCGGCTCCATCGCCCTGCGCGACACGTGGCACAAACCCGTGTCAGACGGCAGCTGCGGTAAACACCGTCAGCACGCCGGTGTAGCCATACAAGTGGCGGTTCGCGATCTCGCCATTGGCAAAAAAGCCGACCAGTGGCACGTCGCCGAGCGCATGCCGCACGATGGCGAGCTCAGCCGATGGCGCGCCGAAGTGCGGGCCTCCCCGTCCGGCGCAACTGACATACACCGCGCCGGCGATCTGTCGAGCCAGGTGCGGCGCAGCGCCCGCATCCCCGCGGTGCAGGGCCATCGCGGTTTCAAACGGCAGCGTCTCGGGCTCGAGTTCTTCACGGATCTCGGTGCAGATGCGCACCAGGTCGCGCCGCGCGGCGTCGGTGTTGCGCTGGCAGAAGGCGAGCTGCATGCCGCGTTCGACCACATCGGCCACGGCGACCGCATGCCGACCCGGATCGATGCCCACCAGATGGCGCACCCGCGTCTCGGTGCCGAAGTTGCCGCCGCGTGCCTGGGCACCGTCCGGGTCGCTCAGGCCAACCAGCGTGCCGCGCAAGCGCGGCAGGGCTTCCCGGGGATCTTGTGGATTGACCTTGAGGTCGCGCAGCAGGCAGCCCAGCGCGGGCTCGTCGTCCAGCGAGACAACGAGGTTGCGCTCGACCGCGGTAACGCGGCGGACCACACCGATGGGCTGGCAGCCCTGGGTGACGCGCGAGATCAGGGGCACCTGTGCGTCGAACGCGACCCCCGACAGGCCGCCGTGGTAGACACCATCGGCGATGTGTATCGCAGGCCCACGCGCAGAGGCCATGCCACCGAAGAGGTAGCCCGTGTCGGTCTGATCGGCCAGCTCGGCGACCAGATCGGCGGCATCGTGCGCCGACGAATCGGCGTGCACCAGGGCCGTGGCGGCGGTGAAGCCGGGTTGCCCGGACAAGGGCTGCAATCCGGAAAAGACCCGGAAGTGTGTCGGAGCGATATCGCCCAGCATCAGCGACAGGGCGGGCTCGTCAAAGTATTCGACACCATTGCCCGCGATGCCGACGCCGACAGAGCCGACCCAGGCCACGCCGGGCCACTGGCTGCGCAGCGCGGCCAGCAGAGCCTCGGCGGCGGCGCCGTAGTGATCGCTGAAGTAGACCCAACCCAGGGTCGGGGTGTCGATGTGATCGGGCAGGGCACGTTGCGCCTCCAGCTGCGCGGTGACCAGGGAGAGCGCGAAGCGCCAGTCAGGGTGCGTGGCGTGAGCGTGAAGGAACAGTTTCATCGTGGCGCCCGCCCAGAAGGCTTTCGGGGAGCAGCGGTGGAGCCCGCACGCGCGCTGCGGCGCGGCGCTTTCCTGGCGGGGGGCTGACTCGACGACGGCGTGGCGGAGGACGACTTCTTCGCTTTCGCCGCGGGTGCTGTGGCAGCGGAGGCGACCAGCGCTGCGGCTTCGGCCGCGCCGTCCTTCAGCGCGGAAGCAGCCAGTTCGCTGAACTGCTGGGTCAGGGCGCCCCACCATTGCATCGGGTCGACGACGGGCTTCGCATTGGCCTGCGGCGTGCCGGCGGCGCGTTCCTCAGGCGCTTCGGGTTCCGGTGGCTTCGCAGATTCCGGCGCGCTGCGCGCAGTTGCTGCGGTCGGCGTGCGGATCGTCAAAGCATCGCGCAGATCGCCCATCTGAACATTCATGGTCTGCAGCGTTGTCAGGGTCATCTTCTGGACCTCGAGCGCCTGGATCGTCGCACCCAGCATCCGGGCGTTCTGTTCGAGCCAGAACTGAACCGTCCGCAATTCCTGAATGCGCTTGTCCAGCTCCTCCGGGTTCAGCGTCGGCGCGACCCACTGGCCCATCGTCGGCAGCGCTGCGCCGGCGTTCTTGACCAGACCCTGCAGGAACTCAAAGCCGGGGGCAAATGACGTGAAGGCAGGGGTGTCTGTCATGGGGTCTCCTGGACGCTCTACCCGCAGATTGTGCCCCTCGGGTACAGGCGCGCGCCAAGCGGCGTTCGGCACAGTCGCCAGATTTCACGGGCGCCGCAGCTCGATGCGCAGCACCCCCGCATCCTGCGTCCAGCGCAGCCGCCCGAGCACGTCCATGCCGAGCAGTGGGCGCTCACCGAGCGCGGGCAGCGCGATGATCTGCAAGCGTTCGGCGGTGACGCCGCCGTCCAATGCCACGTCAGCACGCACCACCTGACCAGCCACCACGCCGCCAGCGGTTTTCGATTGCACCGAGCCGAGCACATCGAGCTGCAGTTCGCGCGCCAGTGCCGCCGAGATCGCGGTCGAGGTGGCACCGGTGTCGACCAGGAAATCGACCTGGCGCCCGTTGATGCTTCCCGGCCAGTGGTAGTGACCATCGGGGCCGCGTGCGATCTCGATCACGCCGCCGTCGCTGTGGAAGCGGGAGCTCTGCTGCTGATGCAGCCACCACTGAACGCCGAGAAACACCACCAGGCCGAGCAGCAGCCACAGCGTGATCACCTTGAAGGTGCGCGGCAACTCCTGGCTCATTGCCGCGGCGTCCGACAATCAAGCGTCGCCTTGACGGCTGTTGAAGGGTAATCCAGCCCTTCGTGTAAACCATTCCGGTGGCTGGCGAGTTTCATGGGTATGGTGAGATAGACCGTGACGGCAGGCAGGCTGCGCAAGCTGCAGCCAAAAACTACGAGCCCGATGCCTTCCTTCCTCCATTCTCGACGCACCTGCGCACCCATGCACCCAGACACTTGCACGACGCTGCCGCGCGGTCGCCCGCCCGCCCGCGTGCTGTTGGCCCTCACGCTGCTGGCGGCAACCGTACATGGTTGCGTGCTCGATGGTGTGCCGCTTGGCGGTTTGCAGACACCAGCCTACGCGGCGCTGCCGATCGCGACGACCGTTCAGGTGCGGCAGATTGCAGCGGCCAACGCGGTGGAGCCAGCGCCGCCAGGCCCTGTCGACACCACAGTGGCGCCACCGCCTGCGCGGTCAGCCCCGAGACAGGTGCTGCCAGCGGTGCAGATCGCCAGCAATACCCCCGTGCCAGCGCATGGTGCATCTGGTGCTGCGCCTGCAGAGCCGGTTGCCCCACCGTCTGACATGCCGGTGGAAACCACGCCAGTACAGGCGGCATCGGCTTCGGCTGCAGAGCAGCCATCGCCTCCGCTTCGCCAGCCAGAGCGTCCGGTGCCGGTGTACAAGACCCGGATTCCACCGACCACGACCATCGAGTACGAAATCCAGCGCGGCGGGCTGTCGGGCATCGGGGAACTGAGCTGGCGGCCGGCCAGCGGGCACTACGAAGTGCGGCTGGAAGCCAGCATCGCCGGCTTCACGCTGTTGACGCAGGTCAGCCAGGGCGGCTTCGACGCCGCTGGATTGGCGCCGACGCGTTTCACCGACCAGCGAACACGAAAGGCAGCGCGGGCGGCGAATTTCCAGCGCGAAGCCGGCAAGATCACCTTCTCTGGGCCGCGCGACGAATACGCGCTGGCCGCAGGATCCCAAGACCGCCTCAGCTGGATGATCCAGTTGCCGGCCGTGCTGGCCGGCGAGCCCAAACGCGCCGCGACAGGCGGCGAGGTGGTGCTCTATGTCGCCGGAGCGCGGGGCGACGTCGACATCTGGGACCTGCGCTCCAGCGGCACCGAAACCATTGACACACCCTCAGGCGCATTGCAGACGATCAAGTTCACCCGCACGGCGCGCACCGCCCGCGACACGCTCGCCGAAGTCTGGCTGGACCCGAAGCGCCACTACCTGCCGGTGCGGGCGCGACTGACCCAGGGCGAGTCTGACAGCGCGCTGGACCTGCAGTTGCGGGAGCTGCGGTCGGGGCCTTGAACGGGCGCCGCTTGAAAGCGGTTCAGACGTACCCAACTGCGAACGGTGCGCAGACTTCGCGCGCCGAGGAGTCCCTGATGCAGATGGTTTACAACTCTGACAGTTTCGTCGTGGTGCAGTTCGAGGTGCCAGCCGATGCCACGCTTCCCGACAACGGGGATGCGCTTGCACGCGGTGGCTACGAGATCGTCGACAAGTTCGCGCGCAAGGAAATCTACATCGACGGCGCCATGGCGCAGATCTTCAAGGACGGTGTCGAGGCCCTGATCGTGGCCCGGCCTGCCGGCCCGACGCAGGAAGAAATGGACGACTACCTCGAGGGCTTTGCCTCGCTGATGCATCAGCCAGTGGTCATGCACTGAAACGCCGATCTGAGAAGGATTGCGCGAGCCGCCGCCGATCCGACTCAGTTTTGTACAGGGGCTGCCGATAATCCGCCCATGACCGAATTCTTCGCACAGGCAACGCTCGGGCTGCAGTCAGCCCTGGCTTTCCTTGCGGCCTTCGTCACCTTCGATCTATCGAAGCGGCTGCAGGCCAAGCTCACTGTCGACTCGGCGTTCTACCTCATCGGAGCGTCTTTGGCCCTTTCAACCGGGCTGTGTTCGCTGGCTGTGCTGGGTGTGGATTCCCAAAACCTGCTGTTTGATCTGGGCTATCACCCGCTGCTGGCATTCGGGGTCTGGCTGGGCACCGCCGTCCTCTGCTCGCTTGGCCTGGCCGTGGGCTGCCGAAGCCGGTCGGCGGCGCTGAGCACCTGGATGGGATCCGGGCTGCTTGCTTGCGGAATCGTGGTCTCCCAAGTGGTGTTCATTCATGCGCTCGGACTCAGTCCGGGCGTGATCTGGTCCACGCAGACCCTCATCGCAGCGACTTGCCTGGCCGCAGTTGGCTGCGCCGCAGCGCTTTGGTTCCAAAGCGAGGTCAGAGCGCGCATCAGACATGGCCATCTGGCGTGGCAAGCGGTGTCGGCCCTGTTACTTGCGATCGCCATCGTCGGCTCGCAGGCCGCAGTGATCAATGCGGCCGCGCTTGACGGACAGGTATCCAGCGCCTGGTCGGTTCGAGTGCCCTCCGCCAGCATGGCCATGCTGGCGACCGTGGGGTCCATCGGCTTGCTGGTCATGCTGTTGCTGTTGTCGCAGATCGAATTGCGCCTGAAGGCATCGCTGAGTCTCGCCAAGGGCGAACTTGAAAAGCAGTCGCTTCGCGACCCGCTGACACAGCTGCCGAATCGATCGATGTTCGAGGGCATGCTGGCCCAGTGCGTGCAGAAGGCGGATGCCACAGGCGGGCGATTGGCGCTGCTGCTGATCAACCTGGACGGCTTCAAGCCAATCAACGAGATGTTCGGTCATCGTGCGGGAGACCGGGTGCTGCGCGAGATCGCCGCCAGGCTGCGCAGCATGGCACAGCCACACATGGTGGCGCGGCTCGGTAGCGATGAGTTTCTGCTGCTGCTGCCCGACGACCCGAGTGCGGAAGAAGCCTCCAGCGTGGCCACCCGCGTGCTCGCGTCGACCTGCCTGCCTTGCCGCATCGACGGCCGCGAGGCCATCGTCACGAGCTCCATCGGCATTGCGAAGTACCCCAAGCATGGGGCCTTGTCGACGCTGATCGCGCACGCCGATGCGGCCATGCGCGTGGCCAAGGCCAGCGGCGGCGCAACCTATTGCTTCTTCGAGGCAAGCATGGTCAGTGGGCTGCGCGAACAGACAGAGTTGCTGCGCGACCTGCGGTGCGCGCTGGAGAAAGGCGAGTTGGAGCTGTTCTACCAGCCCAAGATCCATGCGCCGACCGGCGAGATCACCGGCGCGGAGGCGCTGATGCGCTGGCAGCATCCGAAGCTGGGCCTGGTCGGCCCGAGCATCTTCATTCCGATAGCCGAGCGCTACGGCCTGATCGGCGCGCTGGGCAACTGGCTGATCGACGAGGCGTGCCGGCAGATCCGCACATGGCGCGACGGCGGGCTGCGCATGCGGGTGGCGATCAACCTGTCGGTGCATCAGCTGCGTCAGCCTGATCTGGTCGATCGCATCGCTCGGGCGCTGAAGGAGCGCGATATCAATCCTGGCTTGCTGACCTGTGAGATCACCGAGTCGGTGGCCATGGAAGACGCCGAAGGCACCATCGAGATATTCAAGCGGCTGACGCAGCTGGGCGTCAGCGTCTCCATTGACGACTTCGGCACCGGCCACTCGAGCCTGGCCTATTTGCGCAAGCTGCCCACCAGCGAGCTCAAGATCGACCGCAGTTTCGTGCTGGACCTGGAAACCAGCGAAGACGCCCGCAAGGTCGCCTCCGCCATCATCAACCTGGCGAAATCGCTGGATCTGAAAGTGGTGGCGGAAGGTGTCGAGACCGAAGGCCAGAACAAGATCCTGCGCGAGTTCGGCTGCGACCAGCTGCAGGGCTACCTCTTCGCCAAGCCGATGTCGGCCAAAGCGCTGGCTCTGTGGGCGATGGACGATGTGGGCCCGCGCACGATGAATTTCCGCTCGTCCTTGTTCAAGGAAACCAGGCCTCCTGAACTGGTTTGACCCCGGGGCAGGCGCCGCCGTCAGACATCGTTTCTAGAATGCGGCAGATGACGACCAAGCCCTACACCCGCGGCGCCGAGCTGCCAGAGTTGCTGCGGCAGCGCATCGTGATCCTCGACGGTGCCATGGGCACGATGATCCAGCGCTACAAGCTGGGCGAGGACGACTACCGTGGCGAGCGCTTCAAGAACCACCCTAAGGACCTGAAGGGCAACAACGAGCTGCTCTTGTTCACCCGGCCGGACGTGATTTCAGAAATCCACGATCAGTACCTGGCCGCGGGCGCCGACATCATCGAGACCAACACCTTCGGCTCCACCCGCGTCGCACAAGACGACTACGGCCTCGCCTCGGTGGCGCGCGAGATGAATGTGGTGGCAGCGCAGCTGGCGAGGGCTTCCTGCGAGCGCTACAGCACGCCCGACAAGCCGCGCTTCGCCGCAGGCGCACTGGGCCCGACGCCGCGCACCGCAAGCATCAGCCCGGACGTCAACGACCCGGCCGCGCGCAATGTCAGCTTCGACGAGCTGAAGGACTCGTACCTCGAACAGGCCGCAGGGCTGCTCGAAGGCGGGTGCGATCTGTTCCTGGTGGAAACCATCTTCGACACGCTGAATGCCAAGGCGGCGATCTTCGCGCTGGACGAGCTGATGGAGACCACCGGCGAACGGCTGCCGGTCATCATCTCCGGCACGGTGACCGACGCATCGGGGCGAATCCTGTCGGGGCAGACGGTGACCGCGTTCTGGCACAGCGTGCGCCACGCGCGGCCGCTGGCGGTGGGCCTGAACTGCGCGCTCGGCGCGACGCTGATGCGGCCTTACATCGAAGAGCTTTCGAAGGTGGCCGGCGACACCTTCATCAGCTGCTACCCGAATGCCGGACTGCCCAACCCGATGAGCGACACAGGGTTCGACGAAACCCCCGAGATCACCGGTCGGCTGGTCGAAGAGTTCGCGAAGAGTGGCTTCCTGAACATCGCCGGCGGCTGCTGCGGCACAACACCAGCGCACATCGCCGAGATCGCGCAGCGAGTGGGCCAGTACCGTCCCCGCTGCTGCGATGGCACTGGGCTGTTCAGCGGGCTGAAGGCAGCCTGACCCGAACAGCAGCGACATCCGGAGACCGCGGGACGGGTCGCCGCCCGTTGATGCGCCACGACAATCTGCCGCATGTCTTCGCTGCCCGCCCCCTCACGGCTTTCGCTCTACCTTGACCTGATCCGCTGGAACCGGCCCGCCGGCAGCTACCTGCTGCTGTGGCCGACGCTGTCGGCGCTGTGGCTCGCTGCCGGCGGCTTTCCAGGCTGGCACCTGTTGGCGGTGTTCACGCTCGGCACCGTGCTGATGCGCAGCGCCGGATGCTGTGTCAATGACGTCGCCGATCGCGATTTCGATCGCCATGTGAAGCGTACCGCCGAGCGGCCGGTGACTCGCGGCGCCATCAGCGCGCGCGAGGCGCTGTTGTGCGGCGCGGCGCTGGCCTTCACTGCCTTCCTGCTGGTGCTGACGACCAACCTGCCGACCGTGTTGTGGAGCGTGGCAGCGCTCGTGGTGACCTTGATCTACCCGTACACCAAACGCTTCTTCTCGATGCCCCAGGCCGTGCTGGGTGTGGCCTTCAGCTTCGGCATCCCGATGGCGTTCTCGGCCGTGCTCGGCGAGGTGCCCGCCAGCGCCTGGGCACTGCTACTCGGCAACCTGTTCTGGGTGCTGGCCTACGACACCGAATACGCCATGGTCGACCGCGACGACGACCTGAAGATCGGCATCCGCACCTCGGCGATCACGCTCGGACGTTTCGATGTCGGGGCGGTGATGGTGTTCTACGCGGTGTACCTTTTGGTGTGGGCAGCCATCGGACTGCATCTGGCCCTGGGCGCAGCGTACTTCGCCGGTATCACCGCCGCCGCCACGTTGGCAGGCTGGCATTTCACGTTGATTCGTGACCGATCCCGCGACGGTTGCTTCCGAGCCTTCCGGCTCAACCACTGGGTCGGACTGGCAGTGTTTGCAGGCGTGCTGGTAGAGGCCCTGTTGCGCCAGCGAAGTCAGTGAATCAGCCCGACGACTGTCCGACGCCTCAGCGGCCGTACTCGTCGCCCAGTTCAGTCGCTCGTCGCTTCGCTGCGGTCAGTGCACGCAGGAACGAAGCCTTGACGCCGTCAGCGTCGAGCGCGGTGATGGCCGCGTGGGTGGTACCACCCTTTGAGGTGACGCGCTGGCGAAGCACCTCGGGTGGTTCGTCGGCGTCTCGTGCCAGCGAGGTGGCTCCCGAGAGGGTGGCCAGCGCCAGCT
>JAIXYO010000017.1 GCA_027490215.1 Rubrivivax sp. | reverse complement strand
GCTGGCGCGGGAGCCAATCTCGTGATCAACGGAAGCCCGAGCACCACGGCAGCAGCGTTTGTCTACAGCACCACCACCGGCGTGCTCAGCTTCGATTCGGACGGCAATCGCTCAGGTGCTGCCACGCAGTTGGCCACGCTGAGCAACAAACCGACGGGGTTCAAGAGTTCTGACTTCGTGCTTGGCGCGTAGGTTTTTGGCTGAATGTTCCTTTGAAGATCCTCTTCGTTCACCAGAACTTCCCCGGACAGTTCAGGCACCTCGCGCCGGCCCTGGTGGCTGCGGGGCATGACGTGCACGCGCTGGCCATCAACCGCCAGCCGTGCCCGGGCGTCACGCTGCACACCTATCAGCCCAAGCGCACCTTGCCTGCTGGCGTACAGATGCTGACGCAGGACTTCGAGGTCAAGGTCATCCGCGGCGAGGCCGCAGCGCTGGCGATGATCGAGTTGCGCAAGGCGGGCTTCGTGCCCGATCTGGTGATCGCCAACCCGGGCTGGGGCGAGGCGCTGTTCATCAAGGACGTGTGGCCGGCCTGCCGGCTGGTGTGCCTGCTGGAGTATTTCTACCGGGCCCAGGGGGGCGATGTGGGGTTCGACCCCGAGTTTCCGGGGACGGGTGCGTTGCCGGGCGCGCGGCTGCACGTCAAGAACGCCTCGCTGCTGTCGGCGATGAACTCGATGGACCTGGGCATCGCACCCACGGCCTGGCAGCGAGAATGCCTGCCAGTGGCTTTCCAGCCGCGGGTGATCGAGCTGTTTGATGGCATCGACACCGACGCGGCGACGCCCGACGCCCAGGCTGCGGTGCGCCTGCCCGATGGCACCGTGCTGCGCGCGGGCGACCCGGTGGTCACCTTCGTCAGCCGTAACCTCGAGCCGTACCGCGGCTACCACGTGTTCATGCGCGCCTTGCCGGCCGTGCTGGCCGCACAGCCCAACGCGCAGGTGCTGATCGTCGGCGGCGACTCGGTCAGCTACGGTGCGCAAGCCCCTGCAGGCAAGACCTGGAAGCAGATCTACCTCGACGAGGTGCAAGGCCGCATCGATGCCGCGCGTGTGCACTTTCTGGGGCGCTTGCCTTACGCCCAGTTTTTGAACGTGCTCAAGGTGTCAGCGGCGCACGTGTACCTCACCTACCCGTTCGTGCTGTCGTGGAGCTGCCTGGAGGCCATGAGCGCGGGCTGCCACGTGATCGGCAGCGCCACCCGGCCGGTGCAGGACTTTGTGGAGCACGGCGTCAACGGCACGCTGGTGGACTTCTTCGACGCCGATGCCCTGGCGCGCACCATCGGCACCACGCTCGACGGCCGCAGAACGGACCACGCCCTGCGTGAGCGCGCACGCGCCACGGCGGTCGAGCGCTGTGATCTGCGGCGCGTCACGCTACCTCGGTACCGCCAGGTGCTGAGCGAACTGATGAACGCGCCGGTGTGAGCGCCCCCATGAACGACAACCCACAGATCCCGACCGACGCCACAGAAATCGACCCGGTGGGTTCGGGCTGCGCCTGCCTGGCCTGGGCCGCCGAGCACCACCGGCTGGCCGTCAACACGCGCGACCTGCGGCAGTCTCTGGCCGATCGCACACCCGATGCCGGTGTGGCATGGCTGGCGGCGCTGGCCACCGAGCACGGCCTGCGACCGCGCCCGTGGCAAGGCGATGCTGGCAGGCTCGACGAGATCGAGGCCCGCCTGCCCGCCATCTTGCGGCTGAAGAACGGCAACTTCGTGCTGCTGGTGGGCCGCACCCGCACCGAGGCGGGCGTGCTGCTGCTGGTGCGCGATCCGCTGGCACGGCCGGCCGGTTTGGTGCTGCAACTGCCGCTGGACGCGGTGGCGTCGGTATGGAGCGGCGAGGCGCTGTTGCTCAGCAGGCGCTACTCGGCCATGGACGAATCGCAGCCGTTCGGGCTGCGCTGGTTCATCCCGCAGCTGTGGCTCGAGCGCAAGAATTTCCGGGACATCGCGCTGGCGGCCTTTTTGCTGCACGTGCTGGCGCTGGCGATCCCGATCTTCTTGCAGCTGGTGATCGACCGCGTGGTGCCCCACGAGACCGGCTCGACGCTGTTTGCGCTGGTGGCCGGCGTGGTGCTGGCCATCTTGTTCGAAGGTGCGTTCACCTTCTTGCGCCAGTACCTGCTGATCGACGCCACGCAGCGCATCGACCTGCGGCTGGTGCGCGCCACCTTTGCGCGGTTGCTGTCGCTGCCCATCACGTTTTTTGAGTCGGGTTCGGCCGGCGTCATCGCACGCAACATGCAGCAGGCCGAGCGCATCAGGCAGTTCCTGACCGGCAAGCTGTTCACCACAGTGCTCGACGCCACGGCGCTGCTGGTGTTCTTGCCGATCCTGTTCTTCTACTCACCCACGCTCGCGGCGGTGGTGCTGGGTTTTGCGGCGTTCATCGGGCTCATCGTGGCGGTGCTGGTGCCGGCCTTCAGGCGACGGCTGCTTGCGCTGCAAGAGGTCGAAGGCCACCGCCAGGCGTTGCTGATCGAATCCATTCAGGGCATGCGTGCCATCAAGACCATGGCCGCCGAGCCGCTGCGCCAGGCCCACTGGGACGACCGCTCCGAAGAAGCGGTCGAGATGAACTTCTACCTCGGGCGCCTCTCGGCGGGCGCCAATGCGACCGTGTCCCTGCTGGAGAAGCTCATGCAGGTCAGCGTGATCGCCATCGGCGCTCATCTCGTGATCCAGCACGAGCTGTCGATCGGCGCGCTGATCGCCTTTCAGATGCTGGCCGGGCGTGTCACCTCGCCGCTGGTGCAGATCATCAGCTTGATCCACGAGTACCAGGAGGCCTCGCTGTCGGTGCGGCTGCTTGCGCAGATCATGGACGCGCCGCGCGAGGGCTCACGCGAAGGCGGTCTGAAGCCCGAGGTGAACGGCCGCATCGAGTTCGATGAAGTGACCTTTCGCTACCCGGGCAGCGCATCGCCGGCGCTCGACCGCATCACCTTCACCATCCCGCCGGGCAAGGTGGTGGGCGTGGTCGGGCGCAGCGGCTCGGGCAAGACCACGCTCACGCGGCTGCTGCAAGGCATGTACTCGGTGCAAGAAGGCGTGGTGCGCATCGACGGGGCTGACCTGCGGCAGATGGACCTGCGCCATTTGCGCAGCTCGATCGGCGTGGTGCTGCAAGACAGCTTTTTGTTTCACGGCAGTGTGCGCGACAACATCTCGATGACGCAGCCCGGCGCGCCGCTCGAAGCCATCGTGGCCGCAGCCAGGTTGTCGGGGGCAGACGAGTTCATCGAGCGGCTGCCGCAGGGCTACGACACGGTGCTCGAAGAAGGCGGCTCGAATCTTTCAGGCGGTCAGCGCCAGCGCCTGGCGATTGCCCGCACGCTGCTGCCGCAGCCCCGCATCCTGATCCTCGATGAAGCCGCGAGTGCGCTCGACCCGGAGTCTGAGGCGATCTTTCTGGACAACCTGGCGCAAATCGCCAAGGGGCGCACGGTGATCATCGTGTCGCACCGCATGTCAACGCTGACCGGGGCTGACGCCATCGTGGTCATGCAGCGCGGGCGCATCGTGGATGCGGGCAAGCATGCCGAGCTGCTGCCGCGCTGCGAGATCTACGCCAACCTGTGGCAGCAGCAAACGCGCCACCTCTGATCAGCCGAACCGCCACACCCATGTCTGCATCCTTTCCGTCAAGCCACATGCCTGCGCGCCCGCCCGGTGCCAGAGCGGCGAGCGTGGCCATCTACCTGATCGTCGGCCTGATGGTGGTGGCGGTGCTGTGGTCGTGGTGGGCGCAGATCGATGTGCGCGTGGGTGCGCGCGGCCGGCTGATCAACCCGTCGCAGAACATCGTGCTGCGGCCGCTGGAGTCGGGCGTGCTGCGCGAGGTGGTTGTGCAGGCCGGTCAGATCGTGCGCAAGGGGCAGGTCATTGCCACGCTGGATCCGACCTTCGCGGGGGCTGACTTGTCGCAGCTGTCGGTGCGTGAGCTGTCGCTGCGCGCTCAGGTGGAGCGCCTGCGCGAGCAGGCCGGCGAGGCCCGTGGCGGCAAGAACAGTGCGCTGGGGCAGGTTGATGAGCAGCGCGCCGTGCTGGTGGACCGGCAGGCGGCCTATGCGGCGCGATTGAAGCAGCTCGACGAGCGCATCGCCCGGCTGGCGGTGGAGCGTGAATCGGCCCTGGCCGACCAGAAGGTGCTGACCGAGCGGGTGCGTGCGTTGCAAGAGGTCGAAGACATGTACGAGCGGTTGGTCAATGACGGCTTCGGTGCGCGTGCCAGCATGCTGCAAGCGCGCGACCGCCGGCTCGACGCCAAGCGCGAACTGACCGTCGCTGCGAACAATCAACTGGAAGTCGAACGCGACGCCAGCATGGCCAAGGCCGAACGCGCGGCTTTCGTGGCCGAGTCGCGGCAGAAGGTGCGCGAGGAACTCGCCCAGGTCTCTCGCGACAGTGGCGAAGCGGGCGAGCAGTTGCTCAAGGCGCAGCGCCGGTCCGAGCTGGTCACGCTGACGGCCCCGCAAGACGCGGTGGTGCTCGAGGTGCGGCAGACCGCAGCAGGCAGCGTGCTGAGTCCGAACGAGATCTTTGCGCTGCTGGTCCCGCTGGGCGGCAAGTTGCTGGCCGAGGTGGATGTGGCCGCGGTCGATGTGGGCGAAATCCGGCTGAAGGACGACGTGCGCTTGAAGATCGATGCGTTCCCGTTCCAGCGCTACGGCGTGCTCAAGGGCAAGGTGGTCACGATCAGTGGCGATGCGTTCACCCAGCCCGCCAACGACCCGTCAAAGCCGCCGGTGTCGTACCGCGTGATCGTGGCGATGGACTCGCCGGAATTCACCCAGGCCAAGACTGCGACGGAGCTGCTGCCCGGCATGACCGCCACGGCCGAGATCGTCGTGGGGCAGCGAACGGTGCTGTCGTACTTTTTGTACCCGCTGATCAGGGTGGTGGACGAGGCGATTCGGGAGCGGTGAGCTGACAGGGGCAGGCGTGCACCTGCTACTTCAGGTTGGTATGGCTGGAAGGGGGCACGTCAAATCATGTCGATAAAAGTTAAAAACATCGACATGTTTGGTTGACGTGTCGCCCGCGGCGACATAAGGTGACAACATGTTGCCAAAGTAGATTTTTTGCATCATGACGAACACTGATTTCCCGTGGCGCCCTGAGCTGCCGCACAACCAGTTGCCCACGTTGCCCCCCGCACGCGAGCTGGAAAGCCGCGCCGTGCTCAAGGCCTGCATCGAGGCACGCGCCGCCCTGGCCGAGTTGAAGCAAGCCGCCGAGCTGATCCCCAACCAGGCGATGCTCATCAACACCATCCCGCTGCTGGAAGCCAAGGACAGCTCGGAGATCGAGAACATCGTCACCACCACCGACCAGCTCTTCCAATACGCCCAAAGCCCCGCGCAGGGTCAAGACAACGCCGACCCGGCCACCAAGGAGGCGTTGCGCTACCGCACTGCCTTGCAGCGCGGCTACCAGTCACTGAAAGACCGATCGCTGTGCACCGCGACCGCCGTGGATGTGTGCCGCACGCTGAAGGGCGTGGACATGGACATCCGGCGCACGCCGGGCACGCAGCTCATCAATGACCGCACCGGTGAGGTGATCTACACCCCGCCCGAAGGCGAAGCGCGCCTGCGCGACATGCTGGCCAACTGGGAGCGCTTTCTGCACAACCAGACCGATCTGGACCCGCTGATCCGCATGGCTGTGGGCCACTACCAGTTCGAAGCCATCCACCCCTTCACCGATGGCAACGGGCGCACCGGCCGCGTCATCAACATCCTCTACCTGATCCAGGAAGAGTTGCTGAATCTGCCCATCCTGTACCTGAGCCGCCACGTCATCGCGCACAAGGCCGACTACTACGGGCTGCTGCTGGGGGTGACCCGAGACCAGGCATGGGAGCCCTGGTTGCAGTTCATGCTTCAGGCCGTGGCCGAAACTTCGAAGTGGACCACCGGCAAGATCGCCGCCATCCGCAAACTGGCCGAACACACCACCGAGCACGTGCGCGAGCGGCTGCCCAAGATCTACACGCGCGAACTGGTGGACGTGATCTTCGAGCAGCCGTATTGCCGCATCGGTAACCTGGTGGACAAGGGCATCGCCCAGCGCCAGGCGGCATCCCGCTACCTGCATGATCTGGCCGCCCTGGGCGTGCTGCGCGAAATGCCGTTCGGCAAAGAGAAGCTCTTCATCCATCCCAAGCTGATGCAACTGCTCAGCCGCGACAACAACCAGTTCCAGCCCTACGCCTGAAAGCGCCGCCGATTGCCGACAGCACAGTGATGCGTGTTCTCAGGCCCGGCGAGATCCCGTTCGCATATGGCCCTGGCTCGGCTTTGCTTGACCAGCAACCGCACGCGGTGTGGCTCGCCGACGTGGGAGCGAACGAGGCGTGCATCAGGCCGAAGCTGACCGCGCTGCTCGTGGTGGCATAGGTCCCGAGGCTCAGTGTCTTGGCTGCCATTCAGTAACTCCGTCGCGTGAGCCGACGAAATCCTGCGGTTACTGCGCAAGTTACTGCAATGTGATCTCGGATTTCCTGGGACTGCGTGGGAGCGTAAGGAAAAGAAAAAAGCCCTGGAGCGTTGATTCTCAAGGGCTTTTAAGACTTACGAGGACTTCGCGGGGCCTCTTGGAATGTGTGGATGGTGGAGAGGAGGAGGATCGAACTCCCGACCTTCGCATTGCGAACGCGACGCTCTCCCAGCTGAGCTACCCCCCCAAACGCCCCGGAAGTCTAGCGCACGCGGTGGGGAGTGCGCTCAGCCAGTGACCCCATCCAGATACAGCCAGCGGCCGCCCTCGCGAACGAAGCGACTGCGTTCGCGCAAGCGGTGTGCGCGGCCACCCAGTTTGCTGCGGGCGACGAACTCGACTCGCGCGTGATCGGTGTCCGTCTGTTCATGGCTGAGCACCTGCAGCCCCAGCCAGCGCAGCCCGGGTTCGTGGTGAAAAGGCGTGGTGGGTCGGGTGCTCGGGTGCCAGGTGGCGAGCAGGTAGTCGTCGAGCTGCAGGGTGTAGGCGCTGTATCGCGATCGCATCAATGCTTCGGCGGTCGGCGCCATCAGATGCTGTGCACCCGCATGAAAGCGACCGCAGCAATCGGCATAGGGCAGGGCGGCGCCACAAGGGCATTCGGGCTTGGGATGTGTGGACATAGGTGCGGGTGAGGGCTGACGAGCTCGATTTTCCGTGAGCAGAAAAAAGCCCCGCCATGGCGGGGCTCGGTACGGGTGTCTTGGGTTTACTTCTTTGGGGCTGCTTCCTTCTTGTCGGCTTTGGGGGCCGGCTTGTTCGATGCGACCAGTTCGGGCTTGAACTCGGCGCCGTTGACGGTCAGTCCGTCGGACGAGAACTTCGAGGCGTTGCCGGGGCCGACGCCTTTGACGCGGCTCACGACGTCAGACCAGTCCTTGAACGCGCCGTTCTTGCGCTCGTCAAGGATCTTCGTCGACATGCTCGGGCCGATGCCCTTGACGGTTTCGAGTTCGGCTTGCGAGGCCTTGTTGAGTTCGACGGCGGCTTGGGAGGCGAAGGCGGTGGTGGCCAGCAGCAGAGCGATCAGGGTACGGATCATGGTGATCTCCAGAAAGTGAATGTTGAGGTGTGTTCGGTCGAGTGGTTGAAGGCTCTCGACCTGTGAGAAATTCTGGAGATTGCAGTTGCGTTTGGCTGTCCCCTCCGGGAGGGCCCTCGGGCGGGGGCGGGCGCGATGTGCTGCTCTGAAAGGGCGTTGAATCCGTGTCGCACGGTGCCTCCCTCTGAGGTAGGAAAGGCCGAGGGCATCGGTTGCATTGCTCGTTAGCGATCGACTGACGATGGCACTTGATATAACCCGGGCCTGATCGATGCCCCTGCACACCATGAACCTGCACGCTTGCGCCCGCTGTTTCTACCCGGGAGCCCCATCGTGATTCCAACCCACGAGGAACTCGCCCAGCGCCGCGTGCTGGTCGTCGGCGACGTGATGCTCGATCGCTACTGGCACGGCGCGGTCGAGCGCATCTCGCCTGAGGCGCCAGTGCCGGTGGTCCGTGTCACGCGTGAGGAAGAGCGGCTCGGCGGCGCCGCCAATGTGGCCCTGAACGTCAAGACGCTGGGCGCGCGCGTGACGCTGCTGACGGTAGTCGGTATCGACGAGGCCGCCAAGCGCTTGCGTGCACTGCTGGAGCAGCAAGGCATCGAGGCCTGCCTCGGGGAAGACGAGGGTCTGCGCACCATCGTGAAGCTGCGCGTCATCGGGCGCTCGCAGCAACTGTTGCGCATCGATTTCGAGAACGAGCCCGACCACGAGGTGCTGACCCAGGCGCTCGACGCCTTCGCGCGCGAACTGCCGCAGCACGATGCGGTGCTGTTTTCCGATTACGGCAAGGGCGGTCTGACGCACATCGTGCAGATGATCGATCTGGCGCGCGCGGCCGGCAAGCCGGTGCTGGTCGACCCGAAGGGCAGTGACTACTCGCGCTACACCGGTGCCACCGTGATCACGCCGAACCGTGGTGAACTCGCGCAGGTGGTCGGTGCCTGGCGCAGCGACGCTGAACTGGCCGAGCGCGCCCAGGCCTTGCGTGCCCAGCTGCGCGTGGGCTCGCTGCTGCTGACCCGGTCGGAAGATGGCATGAGCCTGTTCGATGAGCATGGCGCCGTGCACCAGCAGGCGCAAACGCGCGAGGTGTTCGATGTCACCGGTGCCGGAGATACCGTGATCGCGACGATGGCCGTGCTTCTGGCCGCTGGCCTCAGTGCACGCGAGGCCATGCCGCATGCCAACCGCGCCGGCGGCCTGGTCGTCGGCAAGTTCGGCACCGCCAGCGTCAGCTACGCCGAGCTGTTCGGCTGAACGCAGGGGTGCAGCTCAGCGCGCCCGCCGGAAGGTCAGGTTGATGCGCTGCTCGCCGGTCAGCGGATGACAGCCGGGCTTCAGGGGCAGCACGCCGTGGTGGAAGAACCGAGCCGGGCCGCCCCAGACCACCACATCACCGTGCCCCAGCGGGACACGCCGTGTCGGGTCGCTGCGCTTGGGCCCGCCGAACTGGAACACCGCGGGCAGGCCGAGTGAGACCGACACGATCGGCGCACGCCCGTCGCGCTCATCACGGTCCTGGTGCAGCGTCAGCCGGGCGCCGGGCACATAGCGGTTGATCAGGCAGACGTCGGGGTCGAAGCCCGAGAAGCCCGCCTGTTCCGCCGCGATGGCAGCCAACTCGCCAAACAGATTGGGCATTGCCGGCCACGGCTTCCCGCTGTCGGGATCGATCGCGTCATAGCGGTAGCCGCGGCGGTCGCTGACCCAGCCGGCATCGCCACAGCTGGTCATCGAGACCGACATCCGAAAGCCACCCGGCGTGATGAGGTGCCGCCAAGGAGCTTGCGCAGTGACTTCGGTGACGGCCGCAAGCAATGCTTCATCGAACTTGCGTGCACCGCCTCGCCACACGATGGCGCCAGGCGCCAGCACTTCGACGCGGGGCACCTCGTCGGGCTCGTCGAAGAGCGCCAGATTGATTTCAGTCCCAGCGCGCACCAGCGTCACCCGGCCGCCACGGCCGCAGCCTCGCGCAACAGCAGGGCACGCTTGCGTTCGACACCCCAGCGGTAGCCTGAGATGCCGCCGTCGATCCGCAAAACCCGGTGGCAGGGGACAGCCACGGCCACTGGGTTGGCAGCGCAGGCGCGTGCGACGGCTCGCACCGAACTCGGTGCGCCGATGCGTTGGGCGACATCGCTGTAACTGGCCGTCTGGCCTGCGGGAATTTCGCGGAGGGCCTGCCAGACCCGCAGTTGAAACGCCGTTCCTCGCAAGTCGAGCGGCAGTGACAGGCCGATGCCTGGCGCTTCAATGAAGCCGACGACGCGCGCCACCGTCTGCTCGAAACTGGCGTCGCCGCCGATCAGATGGGCCTTTGGAAACCGGTCCTGCAGATCGCGCAGCAGCAGCGCCGGGTCGTCGCCGAGCAGGATGGCGCATACGCCGCGTGCGGTCTGCGCGACCAGGATCGCGCCGAGCGAGCTCTGGCCGATGGCGAAGCGGATCTCGGTGGAGGCACCGCCTGCGCGGTAAGCCGTCGGCGTCATGCCCAGCACCTGGGCGGATTCCTCGTAGAAACGGCTGCTGGTGGCGTAGCCCGCGTCGTAGATGGCTTGCGTCACCGATTCGGCGCCAGCCAGCGCGTCGCGCACGCGCTGGGCGCGGTGCGAGCGTGCATAGTCGTTTGGGGTTACCCCGGTCACCGTCTTGAAGACGCGGTGCAGGTGGTACTGGCTGAGCCCGGCCTTGGCGGCAAGTTCGCCGAGCGTGGGTGGCGGTCCGGCGCGCTCGATGTGCCGACACAGCTCGGCCACCAGGTTGGCGTGGGGCTCCTTGGGTGTCGGGCTGTGATCGGCAGGCATCTGCGGCTCCTTTGGGGCCGGTCGGTCGGATGTCATTTCTCGAATCTAGACCTCAGCGAACGACCACGCACTCCGATTCTTGCGATTCCTGCCCGATGGCTCGCCCGCCGAGCACCCGCTAATCGGACTGCCCGAGCCGCACCTTCAGATCCACCTTGAGGCCTTGACGCAGCACGGTCAAGGTCACCGTGTCGCCGGGTTGGCGCTGCTCGAACTGTTCAAGCATCGATTCGAGCGCAGCGACCGGCTCCTTGTCGACCGCGACGATCAGATCGCCACCGATCACGCCGCCAGAGGCCGAGCGCCGGAAAGGCCGCAGGCCGATGCCCTCGGCCGAGCTGCCGGGTGCCACTCCGACGATGGCGATGCCGAGCGGGAGCTTCATCGCCCGGTTGAACTCGGGCGGCGCGGCGGAAATGCCCAGCGACGGGCGCGTGATGCGACCGTCGCGGATCAGCCGCGGCACGACGCGGTTGACCTCGTCGACCGGAATCGCGAAGCCGATGCCTGCGCTCGTGCCGCTTGGGCTGTAGATGGCGGTGTTGATGCCGATCAGCCGACCGGCTGAATCGATCAGCGGGCCGCCTGAGTTGCCAGGATTGATCGCCGCATCGGTCTGGATCGCGCCGCGGATCGGGCGCCGCGTCACCGACTCGATTTCGCGGTTCAGCGCGCTGACGATGCCGGTGGTCAGCGTCTGGTCCAGCCCGAATGGATTACCGATGGCAAACACCTTCTGGCCGACCTGCAAGTTGCCGCTCTGGCCCAGTGCGATCGCTTTCAGCTTCGCCGCGGGCGCATCGATGCGCAGCACTGCGATGTCGCGGTCCGGAAACACGCCGACCAGCGACGCGCTGTAGGTGCTCTGGTCGGACAGCGTGACCCGCGCACCATTGCCGCCCTGGATCACGTGAAAGTTGGTGACGATGTGGCCGCGTTCGTCCCACATGAATCCGGTGCCCGTGCCACGTGGCACCTGCGACACATCGGTCGAGAAGAGGCTGGCCGCTCGCTCCAGCGTGGTGATGTGCACCACCGACGGCGACACCGACTTGAAGACGTCGATGTTGTTTCGCTCGTCGGCGGCCAGATCGCCGCGAGCCACCACCGCGCGCGGGGTGACGTTCGCTGCAGGCCCTGTCGCCGCGATCGCTTCGGAGGCGCCGTAACGGCCCCACCCGAAGATCGCCGCGGCCAGAGCGCCGATCAACAGCAGCAGCGGCGCTGCGCGTGAGAAAGGCCGGTCAGCCAACGCGCACCTCGAAGCGGTGAGGCTGCGTATGCCACCTTGGGGATGCGCAGGACGGCGAGTCGATGCCGCGCACACGGTCGAGGCCTGTGAAGAATTCGCTCGGGACGCTCGGATAGGCGTCGTGCATGGTGGCTTTTCCATCGTCAGGAAGACTCTGATGTCGAACCGATGGCCACGAAATGGCTACTGCTGCGCAGGTTTCAAGAGGGTGGGGCGGCTGTGACCTCGTGTGCCCGTTCGGCGTAGCGGTTGAAGCGCCACGCCGTGCCGTCCATCGTGATGCGCCGCCAGGTTCCGCGCTTCTCGGCGGGTGACATCACGGTCCAGTTCTGCACCTCGTCGAAGGTGCGCCCGCAGCCTTTGCAGACCGCGTCGCCCTGGCTGGTCGAACATATCGCGATGCAGGGGGCGTCGGGTGTGGTCGCGTACCACGCGAGCCAGGCGTCGCGTGCTGCGGCCGGCATGCTGACGTCGTCGCATTCGCTTTCTCGGTAGTACACCATCAGTGCATACACCTCGGCCAGCGCTCGCACCTCGCGGCAGGCGGTGATGCCGTCTGGCGACGGCGAGCGCTCGCGCCACCAGTTGATGGCGGATTCGATGTCGGTGATGTGAATTCCAGCCATGGGGGTCGGGAAAGCGGACGGCAAGGATACTGCCGTCTGATCAGACCGGGCCTCAGGTCTGAACGAAGTTCACGGGCCCGGGCACCACCGGCAGCTCACGCTCGCCGAGGATCTCGCGCAAGGTCGCCTCGATCATGCAAGCCATTGCGTCCAGCGCCAGGTCGTTGGGTTCGATTCCGAAGGGCTCTTCAATCTGGGCGCCGAGGGCTTCGAGCGCGAAGAAGGTGTAGGCGATGAAGCCCACGATCAACGGGGTCATCAGTCCAATGGAGTCGACCAGCCCAAAGGGCAGGAGCAGGCAATAGAGATAGATGGTGCGATGGATGATGACGTTGTAGGTGAACGGTATCGGCGTGCCGGCGATGCGCTCGCAGCCACCGAGGACCTCGCTCAGCTGGCCCAGGTGCAGTTCCATTGCAGGGACCAGGATGGGCGGCACGTGGCCCTGGAGGCGCGCATCTCGCAGCGATTCCCCCACCATCAGCAGGACGATGGCCGGCTTGTGCCGTGCGCTGGCAAGTCGCTGGCAGTCCTTGGTCGGCAACAAGCGAGCGAAGTCCTGCTCGGGCGATGTGTTGCGCAACTCGTGCCGCAAGGCATGTGCGAAGGCAATCAGTCGGTAGACCAGCTCAGGCGCTTTCGAGGTGTCGTCAAGCAGCGTGAGCGACTGTCGTGCCAGCGTGCGACCGGCATTGAGCAAGGTTCCCCAAAGCGTTCGGGCTTCCCAGTATCTGGCGTAGCTGGTGTTGTTGCGAAACCCGAGAAAGATGGCGAGCGTCAGGCCCACCAGCGTGAACGGTACGAAGGTCAGCGCAATCTTCGTCTCGAACACCTGCCCATGCAGCGCCACCACAGCGGCAGAGAACGCAATGACAGCCAGCAACTGAGGTGCAATGTTCGGCAACACCGAACCGCGCCAGACAAACAACATGCGCAACCAATGCGGACGGGGACGAACGATCACAGGGATTCCTCCTTGACGCAGATGGGTTCAGCCACACGGGGCGCCGCGCGCCGCTCGACAGACCTGCATGGATTGCAAGTTGGATGCCGCATCAGCCCGCACCCACTGCGGACCGCTCGACAGCGTGTGGGTGTTCTGAACGCGAACTCCGATTGATTCGCGGGCGGGGCTTTCCTTGGGTGGCGATTCAGGGTAAGCTCGCAGGCTTCGCTCGCATCGACGATCACTTGCCATCAAAACGGCAAAGTTGTTGTGATCGATGCTCGTTCATCCCCTCTGACCCCGTTCGAGTCAGCCCACGTTGTTCAGTGCGGCAGGTCTCGATAGCGCTTTGAGCCGGTGCCTTCACCCGATGGCATCTGCAGGCAACGGTCGGCGGCGATGCCGTCGCTTGACTGTTCCGCTTCACCGTTCTCAAAGCGAACCTTCTTTCAGCGACCTGACCTTGTCGGTTCATCGAACCGACGGGTGCCTACTCGCGTGGTGCGAAAGCGCCGCGCTGGCACCGCATTTGAAAGTACGACATGACATTCGCAAACCTGGGCCTCCATGATCTGCTGATCAAGGCCGTGGCCGACGCCGGCTACGAAACCGCCACCGAAGTGCAGACGAAGGCCATCCCGGTGGCCCTCGCCGGCAAGGACCTGATGGTCTCGTCCTCCACCGGCAGCGGCAAGACCGCATCGTTCATCCTGCCTGCGCTGGAGCGCATTCTGGCGGCGCGTGCCGACACCACGCAAAAGCGTGACCGCGCGACCGTCTACGGCCCGCGCATCCTGGTGCTGACGCCGACCCGTGAACTCGCGATGCAAGTAGCCAAGGCCGCCTCCACCTACGGCCGCCATGTGCAGGGCCTGCGCGTGGCCACCGTCGTGGGCGGTGTGCCGTATCCGGCGCAGATCAAAGCGCTGCGCGGTCAGTTGGACATCCTCATTTCGACTCCGGGCCGCCTGCTCGACCACCTGCAGACCGGCAAGGCCGTGCTCGACCATGTGGAGTTGCTGGTGCTCGACGAGGCCGACCGCATGCTCGACATGGGTTTCATCGACGACATCAACACCATCGCCGACCACGTCCCTGCCGCGCGCCAGACGGTGATGTTCAGCGCCACCTTCGCCGGCCACGTCGGGCGCCTGGCCCAGAACCTGTTGCGCGATCCGCAGCGCATCGATGTCTCGTCGCACACCGACACGCACGAAAACATCGAGCAGCGCCTCCATTGGGCCGACAACCACAACCACAAGAATGCGTTGCTCGACCACATCCTCACCGAGCGCGAAATGGAACAGGCGCTGGTCTTCACCAGCACGCAGCGCGATGCCGACTGGCTTGCCGATCGCCTGGCCGAGATGGGTCATGCCGTGGCTTCCTTGCACGGTGGCATGCCGCAGGGCCGTCGCAACCGTGTGCTGCAGGGTTTGCGCACGCGCCAGTTGAAGGTTCTGGTTGCGACAGACGTTGCCGCGCGCGGCATCGACGTGCCGAGCATCAGCCATGTCATCAACTACGGCCTCCCGATGAAGGCCGAGGACTACGTTCACCGCATTGGCCGCACCGGCCGTGCCGGCAAGAACGGCCTGGCGATCACGCTCGGCGAGCGGATGGACACCGGCATGATCCGCCGCATCCAGCAGTTCACGACGCAGAACATCCCGGTCAGCACGATCGCAGGTCTGGAGCCAAAGAGCCCCGAGCCGCGGATGTACGCACCGCGTCCCGGTGCGGACACCGAACGACGCCCCGGTGGTTTTGGCAACCGTTCGGGTGCGCCTTCGAACAGCCGCTTCGGCAAGCCAGCGTTTGCGCCACGGCGTGACGAAGGCAGCTTTGCGCCGCGCCGTGACGACAACTTCGCGCCGCGCTCTGCCGGCCCGTTCGACCGTGCTCCGGCACGCCGGCCGGTGGAAGGCGTTGCAGCGCCGAGCAGGGCTCCATTCAAGGCACGTCCGCGCACCGGCGGCTTCAGCCGCTGAGCATCTCTGCGAGTTTCTGCTCTGCATGAAAAAAGCCCGCGACAGCGGGCTTTTTTCATCGTGACACGGAGGGAGCAGGTCAGCTGCGCAATGCGATCTCATTGCGGACCGACTTCACGCCCTTGACCGACATGGCGAGTTCCTCGGCACGAACTTTCTCGGTGCTGTTTTTCGCGAAGCCCGACAGCAGCACGGTGCCGTTCAGGGTTTCGACGCTGATCGATGTCGCGTCGACATCCTTGTTCTCGACGAAGCGGGCTTTCACCGAAGTGGTGATGGTGGTGTCATCGATGTAGGCGCCGACGCTCGATTGGTCGCGCGTGACCGCGCATCCGGACATGGTGATCAATGCCACGCAGGCGGCGATGGAGGCGATGGTGGTGCGTATGGTCATGGTGTGAATCCTTGAGTCGGTTGAAAGTCGAGTGAATGGAGTGACGTGATGCCGCGGGTTCAATGCAGCGTGCTGTTCTGCGCAACGCCTTCGGGTCCGGCCGGCTGCTCACCGGAAGCGGCGGGGGCTGCTTGGGGCGCTTCAGGACGCCGCAGGGCTGACTCCACGAGATCGAGCAAGCCCTCGGTCGACACGCGTGACAGCAGGGTGCTGATCACCTGTGGCAAGACGCCGGTGTAGAGAGCGCGGCGAAGCAGTGCGAAGCGCCACGGACGCGCCCACATCAGCAACGCGCCGGCGGCCGCAGCACAGAGCACCATCGCCCATGGGTGCCGCTCTGTCAGTGGCTTGGCTGTTGAGGTCGCGGGACTGGCGAAAAGCTCGGCAAACGCTCGCAACGGGTGGTTGGCCCACCAGTTTGCAGCGCTGGCTATCAGTGGTCCCAGCACCGGCAACGCAGCCAGCGCGGCAAGCAACTCGCCTGATGCTCCCGCGCCACGGTGTGCTGCCTGTCCCGGCGCCGAACTCGCGTTGAACTCCAGCATCTGGTCGCGCATCCGTCGCCTGGACTGCCGAAGTCGTTCAGTGGCAGCGAGCACGTTGTCTACCGACGGCTCTGGAGGCACGAGGCCTCGCTGGCCGATGGAGGGTGGCGTGGCCGTCACGGGCTGACCTCACGCAACATCTCGATGTCAGCGCGAACTTGACCGCGCAGTGCGGAGAACGCGGGTGCGGCGTCGGCACCTCGAGCCGACAACGCACACCACAGCGCGACGATCGCTGGCAGCCCGGGCACAAGCCACAACAACCAAGGTGCGTGCAGGTGGTCCGCGGGCGTCACGGCCCAAAGCATCAGCGCCACGCCGGCCAGAACCACAGCCACAGCCGTGCAAGAAAGGGCAATCGCCGTTTTCAGGGCGCGCAAGCGAAGTTGCGTGACGGCGTCCGACAGCTCCTGCGTCGCCAGCGACGCATAGGCTTCGACGTGATCGGTGATCACGGCGGGCCGATCCACCATGAGTTTGAAGAACGGATGCATCGAGAGATCGTTGTCGACTCAGGCTGGACAGGCTGTCGCGTGCGGGATCAGTCGCGTTGGCGTGAGCGGGTCAACAAGCTGATCACGGTGACCAGCGCAGCGCCAGCGGCGGCGGCGATCAGCATGGCCTTGACCGGCTCGTCCTTGATGTAATTGACGGTGCTGTCTGATGCCTGCGCAGCTCGTTCACGGAGGTGGCGCGAGGTGTCGCGAGCGCTGTCCAGGCCGCGGCGTGCGATCGACTCGGCGTCCTTCGCCCAGCGTTCGATCACTGGCTTGGTGGCATTCACTGCGCTGTGGGCTTTCGCGGCCAGTTGATCGTGAGCTTGCTGCGCGGCACCATCGAGTTGATCGACGGCAAGTTCGGCAGAGCGGGTAGCGCCTTCGACAAACTGAGTGGGCGTGGGCATGTTCATGATGTTTTCCTTGATTGAGTGGAGCAGGGCGAATGCGGGTGTGAGCGCAGTCCAGGACTGTGCTGAGTGGGTCACTTCTTCATCTGGCCGAGCAGGAAGCTGCCAATTGCGAGCACGAGAAAGATCACGAACAGGATCTTGGCGATGCCAACGGCGCCAGCGGCAATGCCGCCAAAGCCGAACAGCGCAGCGATCAAGGCGATGACGAAGAAAACAACGGCGTAATGCAGCATGAACATCTCCTGAGTTGACGAGCGGTGCATGCGGCATGAAGCACACCACGCAAAGCCAGTGTCATTCCCAGGGGGTGTTCCAGCGATAGTCCGGCTGGCCTTGTCGGCGTCGGCCAATTCGGCACGCGCCTGTAGGAAGGCGACGACAAGAACAACGATGGGACGAAGGCGGCCGCGTCAGCCGCAGGGCGGTCAGACCCTGGTGGGTAGCCAGGCCTCGACCGAGGTGCCAGCCCCGGGTTGGCTGACGAGCGTCACCTCGCCACCCTCGGCCTCCACGCGGTAGCGCATGCCCAGCAGGCCGTGTGCCGCCTGTCTGGAGACGGAGGTGTCGAAGCCGCAGCCGTTGTCGCGCACTGCAATCGTCACCACGCCATCGCGTTGTGACAATTCGACCCAGACCTCGGTCGCTTTCGCGTACTTCGCGATGTTGGTCAATGCCTCCTGAACCAGCCGGTAAGTCGTGAGCTCACCCGAGGGGCTCAGGTCGGTCGGCGCGAGCTTGACGTGGATCTTCAAGCCTGACGCCGTAGCGAACTCGCTGGTGATGATCTCCAATGCTGCGGCCAACCCCAGATTGCTCAACGAGGACGGGCGCAGGTTTTCGATGATCTGCCGCTTCAACGCGATGCCGTCATTGAGCAGCTTGTTCAGGTGCAACAGGCGTTCTGTGACCTCGGGCGTCATCGTGCCGAGCCGTGCCTTCAGCCGGGCAGCATCCAGCTTTGCTGCCGTCAGCAGGGCGCCAAGTTCATCGTGCAGTTCACGCGCGAGCCGACTGCGCTCGTCTTCGCGAGCGGTCTGCAGATGCTGGGCAAGTTCGGTGAGCTGCGCGGTTCGTGTCTTCACCTCGACTTCGAGGCGGTCGCGTTCGACCTGCACGGCGAGCTTCTGCTCGATTTGCACCCGAGTCAGCACCAGGCTCTGGCGGAAATACAGTGACACCGCCAGCAGACTGATCAGCGTGGTCAGCGCCACACCAATGCGGTTGATCAGCAAGGTGCGCTGGACGCCTTCCCGCTTTTGTGTGACGCGCTGCGACTCGAGGTCGAGCAGGGTGCGCGACGCCACCCGGAGACCTTCCATCTTCTCCTGGCCGATGTTGGTCAGCATCATCTCGCGCCAGGCATCCTGCTTGCCCTCGTCGTACAGACGCATCGTGGTTGCCAGCTCGGACAGCTTCTGCGCGCTGAGCCCCGCGAGTTGTCTGACCAGCGGCTGGCCCACTGGGTCGTCTCGGTAGTAGTCGGTCAGGAGGTGCAGCGAGGCGTCGACTTGTGCGAGCGATTCGCGGTAAGGCTTCAGGTAGTCGTCGCGGCCAGTGATCAGATAGCCGCGTTGTCCGGTTTCTGCATCGACCAGATGGCGCCACAGCGATTGGATCTCGGTACGCGTTGCGGCCATTGACGTCAGACGCTGCATCGACTCCGACGCTGACCGGTAGGAGGTTTCGCTGATGACGAGCAGCACCAGCGCAGCGATGCAGGCCAGCGGGAACGCATACGCGCTCCGACCAAAGCGCTTGAGAAGGTTCATCCACATGGTGTTGCTCTAGACTGCACCTTCCAACCTGCATCCCGACGAGCCGCACCATGATCCGCATTGCCATCGTCGACGACCACGCCATCGTGCGCACCGGGTTGCGCCAGTTCCTCTCCGAAGAGATCGGCCTGACGGTCGTGGCCGAGGCGGCGAATGGGCGCGAAGCGATCGACATCGTGCGTGCCGGCGGTGTCGACGTGATGCTGGTCGATCTCTCCATGCCCGACCAGAGTGGCGTCGAGGTGCTGGCGGCCATCAAGGCGCGCGCGCCTGATTTGCCGGTGCTGATCCTCAGTGGATTTCCCGAGCAGCACTATGCGACCACCATGCTCAAGCAAGGTGCGGCTGGCTACCTGAACAAGGACTGCGAACCCGAGGAGATCGCCAAGGCGATCCGCACGGTATTCAGGGGTCGCAAGTACATCACTTCGGGCGTGGCTGAATTGCTGGCCGACGGATTGGCCGATGGCGGGGACAAGTTGCCTCATGAACTGCTCTCGGAGCGTGAACTGCAAGTGTTCCTGCGGCTGGCAAAGGGCGAGGCGATTGGCACCATGGCGGTCAGCATGTCCTTGAGCGTGAAAACGGTCAGCACCTACCGCACCCGGGTCATGGAAAAGATGAAGCTCGAATCGAACAGCGATCTGACCTATTACGCACTGAAGAACGGACTCATTCAGTAGCTCAAGAGGTTGGCTGCGTTGTGAGTTACGTCAGCGCGGCGAAATCACTGTTGCCGGAGTCGCCATCCGAGAGGCGCATGCAGTAGGCCATCAACGCATCGATCTCGTTGGATTTGTCGAACACGCGGTCGGCCCCGAGTTCAATGCACTTGCGGCGCATGTCCGTCGTCGCGTAATTGCTGAGCACCACAAGCTTGGTGGGTTTCTCGTGTTCGCGCGCCGCCTTCAGCACCCCCAGCCCCGACCCCTGTGCCAGAAACACATCGACGATCATCAGGTCGCAATCGTTCGTACCGCTGGCCAGCCATTGCACTGCCGTGTTTTCATCGGCCGCGGTGCCGACCACGTCAACGCTCACCAGTTCCTCCAATGCGGCGATCAGGTTCTCGCGGATGACCGGGCTGTCTTCAACGATGTAGGTTTTCAGGTGTCCCATGCGTACGTCGAAGAAATGAAAGGAGATTTGGCGACCAGGTTGAATTCTCGTGCGTCCGCTGGAGAACGCCGTGCCGTACAAACGACGCTGTGCCTGTCAGACTTTTCCTACACAGCTGCCGAGGCTGTCGTCGCAGGTGGAGTCTGGAGCCAAGGTTTGGCGACCACCCGATGCACCGTGACTGAGGCGTCCATGCCCGCATAGGCATCGGCGTCGCCGAACCAACTGCCGGACACCGGTGCCGCCTGGCTCGGGTCTCGTGCGACGCCAACGCGGATCAACTGGTTCCCGCCGAGGAGATTGTTGGTGGGGTCAAACGGCACCCAGCCAGCGCCTGGCAGATAGGCATGCAGCCAGGCATGGGTGCTGCCTGCGCCCTGGGTGACCAACGGGTCGCCTGGCGCACCCGGGACTGATGAATCGGTGTCGAGCGCCGGGTCGTAGAGGTAGCCCGAGACGAACCGGGTCGCGACGCCCAGTCGGCGTGCCGCCTCCATCATCAGCAGCGCGAAATCTCGGCAGGTGCCGCTGCCCAACTTCAAGGTGTCGAGCGGGGACTGGGTGCCTTCCTCCTCTCGGATTCTGTACACCATGTGGTTGCGGATGTGCTCGTTCATCGCGACCAGCAGGTCGCGAGTGCGCGACGGGCCATCGCTGCGGATGAACTGGCGCGCCCACGCCATCAGCTCGCCTTGTGGGTCCTCGTGGTGAGGGCGCAGGTACATCTCCAGGTCGAAGCGCTCGTCGGGCGTGTAGGCGAACGGGAAGAACTCGCTGGCCTTTGAAACCGGCAGTTCGAGGTTGTAGCTGTGCGCATGCTCGATGGTGAACGAGCACACGATGCGAAGCTCCAGCGCAGAACTCAACGGCTGCACGAGCGCTACCGAATT
Source organism: Rubrivivax sp. (assembly GCA_027490215.1). Lineage (GTDB taxonomy): Bacteria > Pseudomonadota > Gammaproteobacteria > Burkholderiales > Burkholderiaceae_C > PBB1. Next base: position 79,321 of record JAIXYO010000017.1, on the reverse strand, counting down.
GGAGTGTGGATCCTGGATCATCCGGATGATCGATTCCGGGCTGACCTGCAGGTCGGTCGCCAGCACCCGCAGGTCGTGGCTGTCGCGCGGCCTGAACATCACGCGGTGCTCACCGAAGCTGACCGGCTTCTTGTAGCGATACACCGTGGTGTGCGTGATGTTGTACTGGATCGACATGGCCGCGCCCGGTTGCTGCCGCTGTCAGTTGTCGAGGCGCGGCAACGGCATGTCAGATGTCGAGCAGTTCGACTTCGAACATCAGCGTTGCGTTCGGCGGAATCACGCCGCCGGCGCCTTGAGCGCCATAGCCCAGATCGGGCGGGATGACCAGCACGCGGGTCCCACCGACACGCATGCCGACGACACCTTCATCCCAGCCGCGGATGACTTGTCCTTGACTCAAGTAGAACTTGAACGGGTCGCCACGGTCCTTGCTGCTGTCGAACTTGTTGCCCTTCACGCCATTGCTGTAGAGCCAGCCTGTGTAGTGCACCGTGACGTGTTGGCCCGCTTCGGCCAGATCACCAGTGCCGTCGACGGTGTCTTCAAATTGCAGTCCGGAGGAAGTGGTTTGCATGGGTCTGTCCTTTCGGGTTGAAATCTGGGAATAAGCACGGCGAGCGCCGTACGACACGCCGATCGTATCGAGTTTGCGAGGCAGCGCGCTTGCCCCGACCCTCAGGCGCGGATCGCCCGTCCTTGCAGATCCTTCGGCCTGGAGTCGCAGTACAGCGCCACTGCGCACTCGGCGCATTTGGGGCTGCGTGCGGTGCACACATAGCGTCCATGCAGGATCAGCCAGTGGTGCGCATCGACCAGGTAATCGGCTGGCACGCGCTCGAGCAGCTTCAGCTCGACTTGCAGCGGGTTCTTGCCCGGGGCCAGGCCAGTGCGGTTGCCGACGCGAAAGATGTGCGTGTCCACGGCCATCGTCGCCTCGCCGAAGGCCACGTTCAGGACCACGTTTGCCGTCTTGCGTCCCACGCCGGGCAGCGCTTCCAGCGCTTCGCGCGTTCGCGGCACCTCACCGCCGTGGCGCTCGACCAGCAATCGGCAGGTCTCGTACAGATTCTTTGCCTTGGTGCGGAACAGGCCGATCGTGCGGATGTGCTCGGTGAGTTCTGGCAGCCCCAGCGCCAGCATCTTCTGCGGCGAGTTCGCCACGGCAAAGAGTCGCCGTGTGGCCTTGTTGACGCCTGTATCCGTCGCTTGCGCCGACAGCAGAACCGCCGCCAGCAACTCGAAAACATTGGTGAATTCGAGTTCGGTCTGGGGTTGCGGATTGGTCGCCTTCAACACGGCGAAAAATGGAGCGATGTCGGCCTTCTTCACCTCGTGAATTCTGCCTGGGCCGCGAGCGCGCGGGCGATGCGGTCCCTGGGTACCCGTGTTTTCGGTGTACGCGGCCCGAACCAGGTGCGAACGTCTTCTTCGAGGCCGATGCCGTGCATGTAGTTGTAAAGCGCCTTCTTCAGCGACACCCCCAGCGCATCGTGATCGACACCGCTCGGGTCGATGAAGCCGACGTCGTTGGTCGCGAAAGTGATCGGTGGCAGGGGCTGCAAGGTGACACCGTAATCCTCCGGGTGCTGACCCACGGGCGAGTGCACGGTGCAGGCGAAGCGGTGGAAGAAGCCCGACTGGATGCAACCCTGCTCGAAGAGCTGGCGAACGTACTCCAGGGCGTCGACGGTGTCCTGCACCGTCTGCGTCGGGAAGCCGTACATCAGGTAGGCGTGGACCAGCACACCGGCGTCGCTGAAGGCCTTGGTGACACGCGCGACCTGCTCGACCGACACGCCTTTCTTCATCAGGTTCAGCAGGCGATCCGACGCGACTTCGAGGCCACCTGAAATCGCGATGCAGCCGCTGTCTGCCAGTTGCTGGCACAGCTCGGGTGTAAACGACTTTTCGAAGCGGATGTTGCCCCACCAGGAGATCGCAAGTTGCCGGCGTTGCAACTCGGCAGCGAGTGTCTTCAACGCCTTGGGCGGCGCGGCCTCGTCGACGAAGTGGAAACCGGTCTGACCTGTCTCCTTGACGATGGCTTCGATCCGGTCGACCAGTGTCGCCGCCGAGGCGCCTTCGTAGCGCGAGATGTAGTCCAGACTGACATCGCAGAAGCTGCACTTCTTCCAGTAGCAGCCGTGCGCCACCGTCAGCTTGTTCCAGCGACCATCCGACCACAGCCGGTGCATCGGGTTCAGCATGTCGAGCAGCGACAGATAGCTGCCCAGTGGCAGACCGTCCCAGGTGGGTGTGCCTACTTCGGCGAAGGCCACGTCTGCTTCGATCCAATTCACGTACTGCACTGCGCCGCCGGCATCGCGCCGGTAGGTGCGAACCAGGCGCTGTGCCGAACGCTTTCCTTGCAGGTGTTCGAGCAGCGCGAGCAGCGGACGCTCACCGGCATCCAACGTCACGTGATCGAAGAAGTCGAAGACCCTGGGCTCACGCAAAGACCGCAGCTCGGTGTTGGCGTAACCGCCGCCCAGCACGGTGACGATGCTCGGGTCATGCGCCTTCACCGTCTGCGCGATACGAAACGCAGCGTATACCGCGCCAGGGAATGGCACCGAGATCAGCACCACGCGCGGCACGTGACGCAAGAGAGCTTGCTGCGTCAGCTCGACCAGGGTGCGGTCGATCAGGTTCAGTGGCGCTGCCAGCGCCTCGGCCAGCGGGTCGAAGGTTGGCTGGCTCTGTGCAAGCGATTCGGCGTAGCGCACGAACTCGAAGCGCGGGTCGATCGCGTCACGCAGCACATCGGCGATGTCGTTCAGGTACAGCGTCGCGAGGTGGCGCGCGCGGTCCTGCACGCCGAGCGCACCAAACGCCCAGGCCAAGGGGTCGCCGCCCTCGTCGTCGATGTAGACGTCGAGCGACTCGAAGCGCGAGCCTTCAGGCAGGAAGGCGCGGCTGCAGATACGGTGACTCAGCGTGGGGTCGCGGCCTTGCAGGAACGCCATCGTCGCGGGCATCGTGGTCTGATAGCGGTCGAAGGCATCGAGGAACGCCGTAACGCGCGGGCTGCGCTGGGTGCGGGGCGATGCCTCGATCTGTGCACGCACTGCCTGCAGGCCGGCCGGGGAAAACAACTTCAGAACGAGCGCCAGCGCCAGGTCTTCCTGCACTGAAAGGACGCCGCGTGAGCGCAGGAAACCGGTCAGGTAGGCGGTCGACGGGTAGGGCGTGTTGAGCTGCGTCATCGGTGGGATGACGGACAGCACCCGCAGCTCTGGAGCTTGTGACATCAGGTTCGCCGAGTGGCCCGGGCGCGTGCCATCGCGGCATCGATGACAGCTCGTTTGGCGCCTTGCGCGGGCTCAGCAGCCACCTGCGGCGCCAGCGCAGGATTTTCTGGCGATGCGTCGACCACGAGCGGTTTCAGGGTCAGCGCACGCGCCTCCAGTCGCTCGTTGCGCTCATCGCGTTCGCGTTGCAGCCGGAACTGGTGGAAGCCGTAGCGCGCCTTGGCCTCTTCGGCCTGTGGCTGGCTCCACGCAGCCCAGCCGGTTTGCTCACCCGTTACATCGATCAGCGAAATGCAATCGACAGGACAGGCGGGCACGCACAGCTCACAGCCGGTGCACAGCGCAGCCATCACGGTATGCATCGCCTTCGGGCCACCCAGGATGCTGTCGACCGGGCAAGCTGGCAGGCACAGCGTGCAGCCGATGCAGGCAGCCTCGTCGATGACCGCGAGCCGACGCGGGCCTTCGATGCCGTGCGACGCATCGAGGGGCTGGATCGCCGCGCCGGTGATGGCTGCCAGCCGGGCAATCCCCTCGGCGCCGCCTGGCGGGCAGCGGTTGATCGGTGCGCTGCCTTCGGCAATGGCCTGTGCGTAGCGGTGGCAATCGGGATAACCGCAGCGGGTGCACTGCGTCTGCGGCAGTGCACGGTCGATATCGTCGACGGACGCCCGCGTCGGTGGTTCCGCTGTCGAACGGTCCACCATTGGCCTACTTCGCTTGCTGGCGCTTCGGCGATGCTTTTGGCGCCCTCTTGCGCGCGATCGGCGCAGCAACCGACGCGGGCGCTTGTACCGCGGACACCAGCTTCAGCCTGGGTGCCCTGGCAGCTTTAGAAGCCGCGACCGGCTTGGCACGCGTCCGCTTCGGTGCTGCCGCTCTGCGTGAATCGTGCTGGGCGATGAATTCACGCAAACGCGGGTAGACGTCCTCGCGCCAGCGGCGACCCGAAAAAATGCCGTAGTGGCCGGCGCCCATCGCGTCATGGTGGAAGTGGTGCTTCCGGTCGACGCCGGTGCACAAATCGTGGGCCGCACGGGTCTGGCCGGCGCCGGAGATGTCGTCCTTTTCACCCTCGACAGTCAATAGCGCGGTGGTCCTGATGTCCTGCGGGCGCACCAGTTCGCCCTTCACTGTCCAGGTGCCGTTGACCAGCGCGAAGTCCTGGAACACGGTCTTGATGGTGTCGAGGTAGTACTCGGCCGGCATGTCGAGCACCGCGTTGTACTCATCGTAAAAATTGGTGTGGAAGTCGGCGCTCTCGCCGTCGCCGCGCACCAGATCCATGAAGTAGTCGTAGTGCGAACGCGCATGGTGGCTCGGGTTCATCGCGATGAAGCCGGTGTGCTGCATGAAGCCGGGGTAGACCAGGCGCTGGCTGCCCGGGTAATTGGTCGGCACGCGGAAGACCACGTTGTTCTCGAACCACTCGAGACTCTTGTTCATTGCCAGGTTGTTCACCGCGGTAGGCGACAGGCGCGCATCGATCGGCCCGCCCATCATCGTCATCGTGCGCGGAGTTTGCTCGCCTCGGCTGGCCATCAACGAGATGGCAGCGAGCACCGGGACCGTGGGCTGGCACACCGAGATCACGTGGACCTCGGGCCCGATGTGGCGGATGAACTCCTGCACGTACTCGACATAGTCGTCGAGGTGGAATGGGCCCACTTCGACCGGGACCATGCGCGCATCGGTCCAGTCTGTGATGTAGACCTTGTGGTGCTGCAGAAGCTCGCGCACCGTCTCGCGCAGCAGCGTCGAGTGGTGACCTGACAGCGGTGCCACGACCAGCACCGTGGGCTGTTCCTTCATGGCCTTCAGCATCGGCAGGTCGTCCGCGAAGCGCTTGAAGCGCAGCAGGCGGCAAAACGGTTTTTCTATCGCCACCTGCTGTTGCACCGCGACCTCGATTCCGTCGGTCTTGACCGAATGGATGTTGAACTCGGGCTTCTCGTACTCCTTCGATAAGCGGTGCATCAGGTTCAGTCCGGCCGACACGCGGGGCGCCTGGGGAGTGTGGGTGAACGGCGACAGCGGATGGCTGTACAGCTTGGAAGATGCGCTCGCGAATTCGGCCAGCGGGCTCAGCAACGCGCGCTGTGTTTCATAGAACTGGTAAAGCATCGACATGGCGAAATCCTGGTTCACACGGGCGCGACGCCGGCGGCGGCACGGGTACAGCGAGTGAGGGTCGCCGACAAATCATCCCACGAACAGGTTCATCGGCACCTTGTGCCAGAGTATGAATGCTGCGCTGCAACATTGTAGGGCGGAGGCCCTAAGGCAGCCGTACGAACGGAACTCGATGATCGGCTCGACCACGAGGTGAGGCTGGCTTGTCGCAGGATCCAGTGGCGAAAAAGCCCGGCGGTGCCGGGCTTCTCGGTGTCGGACGGCCGCAACCTCAGCTCACGAGGCCGATGGCCTTCACCACCGCATCGATGTTGCCGTGGTTCAGTGCGGCCACGCAGATGCGGCCCGAATCGACGCCGTACACGCCGAACTCATTGCGCAGCCTCTCCATCTGTGGCTTGGCCAGCCCGGTGTAGCTGAACATGCCCTTCTGGCGTGTGATGAAGCTCACATCCTGTTTCGTGCCCGCAGCCTCCAGCTTGGATTGCAGCAGTGCGCGCATTTCCTTGATGCGCACGCGCATGCCGGCAAGTTCCTCTTCCCACATCGAACGCAGCGCCGGCGTGGTCAGCACGGTGGCGACGATCTGGGCGCCATGCGTCGGCGGGTTCGAGTAATTGGTGCGGATCACGATCTTCAACTGGCTGAGCACGCGCGTCATTTCTTCCTTGCTGGCGCACACCACGCTCAGCGCGCCGACGCGCTCGCCATACAGCGAGAAGCTCTTCGAAAACGAGGTCGCGACGAAGAAGTCGAGCCCGGCGTCGAGGAACTGGGCGACCACAGCGCCGTCTTCGGCGATGCCGTCGCCGAAGCCCTGATACGCCATGTCGAGGAAGGCGACCAGGCCGCGCGCCTTGACGGCGGCCACCACCTGCGCCCATTGCGCTGGCGTGATGTCGTAGCCAGTCGGGTTGTGGCAGCAGGCGTGCAAGACCACGATGGTGCCGGCCGGTGCGGTGTTCAGCGCAGTGAGCATGCCGTCGACATTGACGCCGCGCTTGGCCGCGTCGTAGTACGGGTAGGTTTCCACCGTGAACCCGGCATTGGTGAACAGCGCGCGGTGGTTTTCCCAACTCGGGTCGCTGATCAACACCTTCGGAGACGTGCCGGCGCGGCTGGCCAGATGCTGCAGAAAGTCGGCGCCGATCTTCAGGCCGCCAGTGCCGCCCAGCGCCTGCACCGTGGCGACTCGTCCGTCCTTCACCGCAGCACTCTCGGCACCGAACACCAAGCCCTGTACCGCCTTGTCATAGGCCGCGATGCCATCGATCGGCAGATAGCCGTGAGGCTTCAGGGTGTCGAAGATCAGCTTTTCAGCAGCGGCCACGCATTTCAGCAGCGGCAGCTTGCCGGATTCGTCGAAATAGACGCCGACGCCCAGATTGACCTTGGCCGGGTTCGGATCGGCGTTGTACTGTTCGTTGAGACCGAGGATCGGGTCGCGGGGCGCCATGTCGACGGCGGCAAAGAGCGATGCCATGGAAATTCCTTGTGGTGGGGGCGTAGGAAGAAGAATTGCAACGCACGAGAGGCGCTGGGGGTGCACGTGGACGCGGGATGGGCTACCCTTTCGAGCTGCTCGGCCCCGCCGTCCTACGAGTTAACCCCGAAATTTTATCCGCCATGGCCGAACTCGTTGATATGAATGCCCCCGCCGACATTGATGTGCCGGAGGCGGGCGTTTTCGTCAGCTACCCGGACTCGCCCTACCAGCTGTTTCAGCCGTATCCGCCAGCAGGCGACCAGCCCACGGCGATTGCCCAATTGGTCGAAGGCCTCCATGACGGCCTGAGTTTCCAGACGCTGCTGGGCGTCACCGGGTCGGGCAAGACCTTCACGATGGCGAACGTGATCGCGCAGATGGGGCGCCCGGCCATCGTGTTTGCGCCGAACAAGACGCTCGCCGCGCAGCTCTATGCCGAATTCCGCGAGTTCTTTCCGAAGAACGCGGTCGAGTACTTCGTCAGCTACTACGACTACTACCAGCCCGAAGCCTACGTGCCGCAGCGCGATCTGTTCATCGAGAAGGACAGTGCCATCAACGAGCACATCGAACAGATGCGGCTGTCTGCCACCAAGAGCCTGCTGGAACGGCGCGATGTCGTGATCGTGGCCACCGTGAGCGCCATCTACGGCATCGGAAAGCCGGACGACTACCTCGAGATGCGGCTGGTGATGCGCACGGGCGGCAAGCAGAACCAGCGCGATCTGATTGGCCAGCTGATCCGCATGCAGTACGCCCGAAACGAGACCGACTTCTCGCGTGGCACCTTCCGTGTGCGCGGTGACACGGTCGATATCTTTCCGGCGGAGCACTCGGAGCTGGCGATCCGCGTGGAATTGTTCGACGACGAGATCGAGTCGCTGAGCCTGTTCGACCCGCTGACCGGCCGCATCCGTCAGAAGATCCCGCGCTTCGTGGTCTACCCGTCCAGCCACTATGTGACGCCGCGCGACAAGGTGGTGAACGCAATCGGTACCATCAAGGAAGAGTTGCGCGAGCGAACGGCCGAACTGGTCGGTGCCGGCAAGCTGGTCGAGGCACAGCGGCTGGAGCAGCGCACCCGATTCGATCTGGAGATGCTCCAAGAGATCGGCCACTGCAAGGGCATCGAGAACTACACCCGGCATCTGTCCGGCGCGGCTCCGGGTCAGCCGCCGTCGACGCTGGTCGATTACCTGCCGAAGGATGCGCTGATGTTCCTCGACGAGTCGCATGTGCTGATCGGCCAGCTCGGCGGCATGTACAACGGCGACCGGGCGCGCAAGACCACACTGGTCGAATACGGTTTCCGATTGCCCAGCGCGCTCGATAACCGGCCGCTGCGTTTCGAGGAATTCGAGACCAAGATGCGCCAGGTGATGTACGTGTCAGCCACGCCAGCGGCGTACGAGCAAAGGACCTCGGGGCAGGTGGTCGAGCAGGTGGTGCGCCCGACCGGGCTGATCGACCCGATGGTCGAGGTGCGCCCGGCGACTCACCAGGTGGACGACGTGCTGCAGGAAATCCGCATCCGTGTCGACGCGTCGGAACGCGTGCTGATCACCACGCTGACCAAGCGCATGGCCGAGCAACTGACCGACTACCTCAGCGACAACGGCTGCAAGGTGCGCTACCTGCACAGCGACATCGAGACGGTCGAGCGGGTGGAGATCCTGCGCGACCTTCGGCTGGGCGTGTTCGACGTGCTGGTTGGCATCAACCTTCTGCGCGAGGGGCTGGACATCCCCGAGGTGTCGCTGGTCGCGATCCTGGACGCCGACAAGGAAGGCTTTCTGCGCGCCGAGCGCAGCCTGATCCAGACCATCGGCCGTGCAGCGCGCAACGTCAATGGCCGCGCGATTCTCTATGCCGACAAGATCACCGAATCGATGCGCAAGGCCATCGATGAAACCGAGCGCCGCCGCAACAAGCAGATCGCGCACAACCTGGCGATGGGCATCACGCCGCGCACGATCAACAAGAAGATCAAGGAACTGATCGACGGGGTGTACTCAGAGAAATCAGACAAGGGCGCCGCCAAGGACGCGCTTCGCGCGGCCGAGGTCGAGATGCTGTCGGAGAAAGACCTGGGCAAGCGCATCAAGCAATTCGAGAAGCAGATGCTCGAGCATGCCCGCAACCTTGAATTCGAGAAGGCGGCGCGGATTCGCGATCAGCTGGCGCTGCTGCGCGAGCAGGCATTCGGTGCACCGGGCAGCGACAACGTTGCCGTGCTGGTGAGCAAACCCTGAAGCTAGGCCTCAGGGCACGGTGAGCCAGATCTCGTTGCGCCGCAGGAACCAGGGCATGAACGGGGGGTTGTAGCGCGAAAACACCGGCTCGCCAGTGGTATCCACGCCGGCGGTCTTCAGCACGGACCGGAGCTTGTCCAGGTGCTCGGCGTAGTTGGCTTGGGACCAAAATCCAGAGTAGCGAATCACTGCGATCCGGCTCGCGGGAACCTCACGCAGGTTGACCCTGGGGTCGAGCGGTTCCGGGGCCGAGGCCAGTGTCACGCCCTTGGGCAGCACGAACTGGATGACGTAACTGCCGGCTGCTCCCGGCACGGCCGTCTGTGTCACCGGAGCGGTCATCTCCAGCCGCTTCGGGGTTGCCACCTGGGTGACGGGCGCGGTCATCTCGAACTTTTTCTCGCCCTTGTTCTTGCCGAAGATGTAGCCGGCAAGGATCGGGAACGCCAGATTCCCGGCTTCTTCGGCATCGGCCTCGATGCGTACTTCAGCGACCACGTAGGGCGCGTACTGTCGAAGTTCGACGTCATCGATGGTGCGGATCACCTCGTAGGCCGGCTCTTCGATGGCTTGCGACAACACCGGGGCGGTGAGAACAGCCAGGGCGACAGCGATTCGGAGGCAAAGGAATGTCATTTCCGAGTGTCGCTCACAAGAAAACCCCGGGTCATCCCAAGTGTTCTGGCCTCCGCATCGCGATGCCACCGCCAACGGACGGCGGTCGGGGGCGTCACAGGCAGTCTGGCGCTTGCACGGCCTGCAGCACGACTTGCGCGTAACCCTCGCGATCGCGATGCCGAAACCACCATACCGCGCCTTTCTTGATCGACCACTCCTGCGGCACGTCGGCCAGCAGGTGCGCTGCGACCAGTCCTAGCGTGGGCTGGTGGCCGATCACCAGCACGGGATCCGGCGACTCCGGCCATCGCACAGCTTTCAGCAAGGCATCACCGCTGGCATGCGGCGCCAGAGCGTCCAAGGTCTTGAAGTTCTTGCCCAGCGCTTTCGCCGTCTGCTGGCAACGCAACGCAGGGCTGACCAGCACCTTGGTGCTCTGCGCCAGTCGCTGGCTGAGCCAGTCGGCCATCCGAGCGGCCTGACGCTCGCCTTTGGTGGTCAAGCCGCGATCGAGGTCGTCTTGGCCTTCCTTGAGGATGTGTGCTTCAGCGTGCCGCCACAGGATCAGGTCCATCGTCTCAGCTTCCAGGGGCGGGTGAGGGCGCATCGGCGGCCGGGCGGTAGCGCCTGACCAGCGCCTGCTGCGCACTGACGCCATTGGTCCCAATGCGCGCGAAGCTTCCATCGCTGTTCAGCATCCAGGCATCGCGGCGGTCGTGCAGATAGGGCACCAGACATTCGTCGATGACACGCTGCCGCAGTTCTGCATCACGTATCGGCCATGCCACCTCGATACGACGCAGCATGTTGCGGCTCATCCAGTCGGCGCTCGACAAGTAGAGCACCTCGTCCTCTTCGCCAGGGCCCCAGCGGAAGTACATCACCCTGGTGTGTTCGAGGAACCGCCCGACCACGGACCGCACGCGGATTCGATCGGTTGCACCGGGTACCCCCGGGCGCAGCACGCATGCACCGCGCACGATCAGGTCGATGTCGGCCCCGGCCTGACTGGCGCGCACCAGCGCGTTGATCAGCATCGGGTCTGTCAGCGCATTGATCTTGACGATGATGCGCGCCGGTTGCCCAGCCCTTGCTGCGTCAGCGACGCGATCGATCGTGTGGATAAGCCGCCGTTGCATCGTGAAGGGCGCCTGCAGCATCTGACGCAGTGGCTTCATCTTGCCCAGGCTGGCCAGCTGCTGAAAGACAGCGTCCACATCCGCCGTCAGATCGGCATCGGCCGTCAGATAGCCGACATCGGTGTACAGCCGCGCGGTCTTCGGGTTGTAGTTTCCGGTCGACAGGTGCGCATAGCGACGCAACCGTGCGGTGGCATTGGGGTTCCCACTGGCTGAGCCGCTGGCCGACACCTCACGCCGCGTCACCAGCAGCAGCTTGGCGTGCGTCTTCAGCCCAACCACGCCGTAAACCACCTGCGCGCCGACCGCCTCCAGCCGCTCGGCCCAGTTGATGTTGGCCTCCTCGTCAAAGCGCGCCTTCAGCTCGACGACGACCATCACCTCTTTGCCTTTGCGTGCCGCCTCGATGAGCAGGTCCATCAGCGGCGATTCGCTGCCCGTGCGGTAAATCGTCTGCTTGATGGCCAGCACCGCCGAATCATTGACCGACTCGCGCAGAAACTGCACCACCGGATCGAATGATTCAAAGGGATGGTGCAGCAGCACGTCGCCCCGACGCAGCCGGGCGAAGATCGACTGATCACGCGGCAGGCCCTTGGCGGGCCAGGCGCCTTCATGCGGCGCAAAGCGGAGCGAGGGCAGCACACTGCGATCATTGACCTGCTCGATCAGCTGGTTGAGCCGCACCAGATTCACCGGCCCGTTGACCTGGTAAAGCGCCTGCTCCGGCAAGTCGAACTGTTCCAGCAGGAACTCCGACAGCTCTGGCGGGCAGCTGCTGACCACTTCGAGGCGAATCGCCTGGCCGAAATGGCGCGAGCTGAGCCCGGAACGCAGCGCCTGGCGCAGGTTCTTCACATCGTCCTCGTCGACCTCGAGGTCGGAGTCGCGGGTGACGCGGAACTGCGAGAAGGTCTCGACAGCGCGCCCTGGAAACAGCTCACCGAGGTGGGCGCGGATCACGCTGGTCAGCAGCACGAAGCCCTGCTTGCCCGGCACCAGCGCATCGGGCAGCCGGATCACCCGGGGCAGCACGCGCGGCACCTTGACGATGGCGATGGTGTTCTCGCGGCCGAACGCATCTTTGCCGCCGAGGCGCACGATGAAGTTCAGCGCCTTGTTGGCGACCAGCGGAAACGGGTGCGATGGATCGAGTCCGATCGGCACCAGCAGCGGCCGCACCTGCTTCTGGAAGAACTGGTCGACCCACTCGCGTTGTGCTTCGTCGCGGTCGGCATGGTTCAGGATCACGATGCCTGCGCGCTGGAGCAATGGCATCACCTGGTCATTGAAGGCGGTGTACTGCTCGTCGATCAGCCGATGGGCTTCGGCGGTGATCGCCTGCACATCGGCATCGGTGACGCCGGCATTGGGAAGTCGCGAAGCCTCGAGGTAATCCGCAAAGCGTACTTCGAAGAACTCGTCGATGTTCGACGACACGATGCAGATATATCGCAGCCGCTCCAGCAGCGGCACGTCGTGACGCAGAGCCTGTGCCAGCACGCGACGGTTGAATTCGAGGATCGAGGTTTCCCGGCCCAGCATCAACGCTGGATCTCCCGGTTGCAGTACCTCGGCCGATTGTGGGACGGCCGTGCTGAGGGCAACGGATCGCAATGAAGGTTCAGTGTTCATTGCGCTAGTTTAGGGAGATTGGCAGCACCTTGGCAGGCGCGGGCGATGCCGAGGATGTGGCTCAGGCGTCAAGTCACCGCCATATCGGCATCGGCGTCGGATTTGCCGAACACCGGGCGTGTGCCAGCCTCGCCCGACCGCGCAAAGGCGGGGAGTGTTTCGGCGTTTGCCAGACGCAAGTGTTCGCTCCAATCGATGATTTCAAGGCGCCCGTCGGCGTGCTCGACCAACGCTGTCAGGCTTTCGACCCAGTCTCCGTCATTGGCGTAGGTGATGCCGTCAATGTCGCGTAGCTCAGCATGGTGGATGTGTCCGCAGACCACGCCGTGTGCGCCGCGCCGCCGGGCCTCTCGTGCTACCGCGACCTCGAAATCGCCGATGAAGTTGACCGCACGCTTGACCTTGAACTTCAGGTATTTCGACAGGCTCCAGTAGGGCAGACCCAGGCGTGCACGCATCGAGTTCAGGTGGCGGTTGAGCTTGAGCGTGAACTCGTACAGGGTGTCACCGACGTGCGCGAGCCACTTGGCACACTGGATCACGCCGTCGAAAAGATCGCCGTGGATGATCCACAGCCGGCGGCCGTCTGCGGTTTCGTGGATCCATTCTTCGGCCACCTCGATGCCGCCGAAGTCATGGCCGAGGTAGCGACGCGCGAACTCGTCATGGTTGCCGGGAATGAACATCACCCGCGTGCCTTTGCGTGCCTTGCGCAGCAGCTTCTGCACCACATCGTTGTGCGCTTGAGGCCAGTACCAACTGCGCCGCAGCTGCCAGCCGTCGATGATGTCGCCGACCAGGAACAGGTGCTCGCATTCAAGATGCTTCAAGAAGCCAAGCAACGCCACGGCCTGGCATCCAGGCGTCCCAAGATGCAGGTCCGAGATCCAGACGCTGCGGTAGTGCTGCTTTCCTTCACCTGCCTGATCAGGCACTCCCTCGCCGACGCTGTCGGTCGCTGCACGATGAACCTGAGAATCGGTCCACGCGCGCAGCAGGGGCGTATCGCGTTGCATGGAATCGAATGTTGCGACGCCGGTGTGACACAGCCATGGCGGTTGCATGACGACGCGGTGACAACGGCGTCTCACCGATGCCGAGGCGCCGGGCGATACCATGCAGGCCCGCCGACCCCGTACGCCCCCCTCCCGTTCTGCACATGGCCCAGCCCAATCCCGAACCTGCTCCAGTGCTTGTCAACAAGGTGTTCCTGTTCGTGCTGGTGGCCGTGTCGCTGGCCTTTGGCTGGATCCTCTGGCCGTTCTTTGGCGCGCTGTTCTGGGGGGTGGTGCTGGCTATCCTGTTCGCGCCACTGCACCGCCGGCTGCTGATCAAGTTAAAGGGTCGTGCGTCATTGGCGGCTTTGGCGACATTGGCCGTGATCGTTCTGATCGTGTTGCTGCCGCTGGCGTTTCTCACCGCCTCGCTGGTCAGCGAAGGTGCGGGCTTCTATGCGCGGGTGCAGTCCGGTGAACTGGACTTCGGCCGCTATTTCGATCAGATCATGCACGCACTGCCTTCGTGGTTCATTGAGCGGCTCAACCAGTTCGGACTGGGTAACGTGGCGGCGCTGAAGCTAAAGCTCAGCACCGCGATCTCGCAGGGCGCCAGTCTGATTGCCACGCAAGCCCTGAACATCGGGCAGAACACCTTCGAGTTCATTGTCAATTTTTTCATCACGATCTACCTGGTGTTCTTCCTGCTGCGCGACGGGGCCCGTCTCGCAAGTCGCATCAACGTTGCCATCCCGCTCGACGAACAGGACAAGCGGGAGTTGCTGCTCAAGTTCACCACGGTGATTCGTGCTGCGGTGAAGGGAAACGTGGTCGTCGCGATTGCACAGGGCGGACTCGGTGGCCTCGCGTTCTGGTTCCTGGGTGTCAATGGCGCCTTGCTGTGGGCGGTGATCATGGCCTTCCTGTCGCTGTTGCCGGCGATCGGCGCCGGGTTGGTGTGGCTGCCGGTGGCGCTGTACTTCCTGCTCACTGGCTCCGTCTGGGAGGGTCTGGGCTTGATCGCCTACGGCGTGCTGGTGATTGGCATGGTCGACAACGTGCTGCGCCAGATCCTGGTGGGCAAGGACACCAAGATGCCCGACTACGTGGTGCTGATTTCGACACTGGGCGGCATGGCCGTCTTTGGCCTCAATGGCTTCGTCATCGGGCCGGTGATCGCTGCGATGTTCATGGCTGTGTGGGACATCTGTATCACGGCACGTGGAGGGAATCGGTGAGTGCAGGGCGCTTGATGGCGATCACTTTGTCAGCCGCATTGCTGCTGCTTGCCGGTTGCGTTGCCACGCCAGCGAATGCACCACCGGAAAGTGCCGCAGCGAAACGCTTCCACGTCGAGGCCCATGAGGCAGCGATCTACGTCATTCGAAGCGAGCGCGTCGGCGGCGCCATCCCGCTGCAGGTGCTGATCGACGGGCAGCACCTCGGTGCGACGGTCGCAAGGTCTTACCTCTACGCGGTGGTGCCTCCGGGAATCCATATGGTGGAGACACGGGGTGACATCAGAAGCACACTCGAAGTCGACGCGAAGCCGGGGACGATCACCTACCTCTCACAGGTGGTGGAGTTGACGTACCTCAGTTCGCCACGAACGCGACTGCGGCCGGTGACCGAATCACAGGGTCGCGAGTGGGTGATGGAATTGAAGGCAGCGCCGCCGCGTTAAGCGGGCGACGCGCAGACGGTGTCGGTCAGGCGAGCAGCGAGCCGGCTCTGCCTGGGCGTTGCACGCCGCCATGCGCACCGTAGACAGCAGACGTCTCGCGCGGCAGTAGCACGTCAATGGCCCGGTCGAGGGCCGCGGTGGCACGAGCCAGGCTTTCCCGCTGAGCGGCAACGGTGCCGCTGGCGCTGACGAGCCGGCGGCGCAGCGCTGGGGGCACCGGACCGTTGCGCGCAGCACGAGAAAAGTGGTCCACTGCGTTTGACAGCGCGCGATGCAACTCCGACGCGTGCAGATCGATCGAGGACAGATCGCGCGCCTGCAGAGCCGCGCTCAGCGACGACAGGCGGTCTTCCACGGCACTGAGTGTCAATTCCAGTGCCGGGTCGGCTGCATCGCTCCGCGACAGGGGAACGAGGGCGGTGGTGCTCGGACGCTTCGATGGCGACGAATTCATGGGCGGGGGGCGGCGAGGAGATTCGGTCAGGACTCTGGCGTGGACTTCTTCAACAGTTCGGCGGCATTCGCGATCAACTTGTCGGCGATGGCACCGGCGTCGATCTTGAATTCGCCGTTCTCGATGGCTTGTGAGATGCGATCGACCTTGGCACTGTCGAATTCGGCGGCACTCGTCGATGCGGACAGCAGGCTGGCTGCGGTGCTCGAAAAGGCCACCTGCACGCCGGCCTCGGTCGAGGTCGCGGCTGCGGCCTCGGTGCTGCTGCGTGCGTTGGCCGGAGTCACTCCGGGTCCGGTCGCGGCGTTGGCCACGGGCAGACCCTGCGTCTTGTTGCTTGTGCTTCCGATGGTCATGAAATTCTCCCGACGGGCGGCGGAGTGAAAAGAGTCTTCAACATGAGCTTTGTATCGGCCGCTCTGACACGGACTTTAGGACTTTTTGCCTGTCCGGCGCAAACCGGCAGAGCCACAGAGGTAACTTGCACCTGGCGAATCACAGCGACAACTCCACCACGCGCGTTCCCACCGGCGTTCCGGTGACAACCTGGCCGTTGTCGGTACGCACTCGTGCAGTCTGACCTTCGATGCCGGGCGTCAATGCCTGCCCGTTGCCGGCGACGCTAAAGCCTGGCCCACTGGCCAGTACCTTGACTGAATCGCCGGCGGCGAACCACATCCGCGGCTTGAGATCGGTCTGTCGCAGGCCCCGTCCCGCCGTCAGCGGACGTGTCAGCACTCGACCAACGGCCAGCGTGGTGTTGATCACCACGGGCGCGTTGTCTTCGGCGAAGTCGACCTCGGCCATGCGCAGGTCGTCCTCACGCAGTGTGGCTCCAGCCGGTAGCGGTACTGCCGCGACCAATGCCTGACCGAACACACGCACGGTCACCGGGAGATAGACATTCCATGGCTTGCTACCCTGTGCACAGCGCAGCCCGATGCGTGCCTTCCCCCACAAACGCATGCCAGGCGGCAGGTACGGCTCTATGCGCTGACACGGCGCGAGCTTCAGCCTTGGGTCCAGCACGCCGACTTGCACCTCGAAGCGAAGTGGCTTGTCAGGGTTGCGTCCGCTCGCTGCGAACTCGGCCGCAGGGTTGATCTGTGACGGTGCGGTCTGCTGTGTGGCGTGCAGCGCCAGCTCACGCACCTGGTCGATCAGCGCGGAATCGACCGTCGCTTCGGCCGTGTCCTGGGCCACGGAGTGCACAGGCAAGCCCATCGCCAGCATGCTGGAAAGCATCAGCGCACCACGGCGGATCGCTTGCGCAGGGATTCGTACGAGACGGAATTTCATGCCTGCACTCTAGACACGACACCTTGCGTGGCAGACCACGAAATGACGGTGAATCACGCGCTTGTTTCCGCTTATGTTGGCGCTGTGGCCTCCAGACAATGACTGCACAGCCAGCCTTCGGGAGTGATCCATGCTGAACCAACTCACCAGTGCCATCGATTTCCACGGACAGGCCTTGAGCCTGCGGGCTGAGCGTCAGCGGTTGATCGCGAGCAATATTGCCAACGCCGACACGCCAGGCTACGTGTCGCGTGACATCAATTTTTCGCAGGCGCTGCGCGATGCCACCGGTGGCCAGAGCCCCCGCGTTGGGACTGTCGGTCGGCTGGACACCACACGGCCCGGTCACATCGCCGGCAGCGGTGCCTCGCCGGCTGCAGCGAACCTGTTGTATTCGAATGTCAGCCAGACCAGCCTCGACAACAACACGGTCGACATGGACCGCGAGCGCGCCAGCTTCGTCGACAACTCGGTCAAGTACGAGGCCACGCTGACATTCGTCAACAGTTCCGTGCGCGGCATGCTTGACGCGATCAAGGGAGGTTGATCATGAGCATGATGAACATCTTCAATGTGGCGGGCAGCGCAACCAGCGCGCAGAGCCAGCGATTGAACATCGTCGCGTCGAACCTGGCCAACGCCGACACCGTTGCCGGACCCGATGGCAAGGCCTACAAGGCACGGCAAGTGACTTTCCAGACCCAGTTGATGGGGACTGTCGGCGGCAATGCTGGCGCCGCTGGCGTCACCGTGAGCAACATCTCCGAAGACCAGACGCCGGGCCGTCGGGTGCTCGACCCCAAGCACCCGAGCGCTGACGCCGAAGGCTACGTGACCTACAGCAATGTCAATGCGGTGGAGGAGATGGTCAACATGATCTCGGCCTCGCGCTCCTACCAGAACAACGTCGAGGTCATGAACACCGCGAAGACGCTGCTGCTCAAGACCTTGCAGATGGGCAACTGAGCCCGTCGCAGACCGCTAGGACACCTTCCATGGCCATCGATTTCTCGACCCTCAACAAACCGTCCACCACCGGGGCAAGCGGCACCGCATCGTCGTCTGGCTCGTTGGCTGCGGATGATCCCGGCTCACAGGATCGCTTCCTGAAGCTGTTGATCACGCAGATACAGAACCAGGATCCGCTCAGTCCGATGGACAACGCGCAGGTGACCTCGCAGATCGCGCAGATCAACACCGTCAGCGGCATCCAGCAGCTCAACACCACGGTGAAGGGTTTGTCTGGCCAGTTCACCCAGTTGCAGGCGCTGCAGAGCGCGAATCTGGTCGGCCGCGATGTGGTGGTGCCAGGCAATGTGCTCGACATCGCCAGCGGCGTCGGGCAAGGCGGCTTCGAGCTGTCGGGACCGGCCGATGCCGTGAAGGTCGAGGTGCTGTCGCCAGCGGGCCAGGTCGTTGACAGCATGGCACTCGGCGCGCTTGGCAAAGGCAGCCACAGCTTCAACTGGCCAGCCGGCTCTGCCACCAATGACAGCGGCCTGCGCTTCCGGGTGACTGCGAGCAGCGGCGCCGTCAACAGCACACCCACCATGCTGATGCGTGACCGCGTCAACGCAATCAACACCAGCGGCAACACATTGAATCTCGAACTCCAGAACGCCGGCAGCGTTCCCTACAGCAGCGTGCGCGCATTGAACTGACGTTCGTCTCGCCCTCCATCGATCGCCTTCTCCCCCCTCACCTCGGCAACCACCCCTTTTTCAAGGACACACCATGGGCTTCCAACAAGGTCTTTCCGGTCTGAATGCCACCAGCAAGAACCTGGACGTCATCGGCAACAACATTGCCAATGCCAATACCTTCGGCGCCAAAGCGTCGCGCGCTGAGTTCGCGGACATCTACGCCAATTCCATCAATGGCGCCGTTGGAAGCAACATCGGCATCGGCGTCAACCTGGACACGGTGGCCCAGCAGTTCACACAGGGCAACATCTCGACGACGGGCAATCCGCTCGATCTCGCGATCAATGGGCGAGGCTTCTTCCAGGTGCTGCGCCCCAGCGGTGACACCGCGTACACCCGCAATGGCCAGTTCAAGCTGGACCGCGAAGGATTCGTTGTCGACAACATCGGCAACAAGCTGAAGGCCCAGCCTTGGGACGATTCGGTCGCCCGTGCAGTCGGCGATGCGCAACCGATCCGCTTGCAGCCCGTGCTCGGCGCCCCCGTCGCGACCGGCACCGGCAGCGATCCGGCCCTGCGCGGCGTTCGCATGAGCATCAACCTCAACGCCTCCAGTGCGGTCCCCACCACGCCAGTCGCTTTCGACCAGCCTGCCAGCTACAACTACGCGACCTCGCAGACGCTGTACGACAGCCAGGGTGCGCCGTTGACGATGAACTACTACTTTCGCAAGACCGCCGTCAACGCCTGGGATGTCTATGCCACCGTCAATGGTCAGCCTTTCGACGGCCCCGGCGATCCCAGCGCGATACCCCCCGTGGTCACGACCGGTCTGGTCACGTCCCTGACCTTTGATTCCACCGGCGCGCTGACATCTCCCGCCACCTCGCCCACGATCGACGTCGTCGATCCACGGGTGACACCGGCGACGACGCTGTTCAGCGCCTTGCCAATCAGTTTTTCCGGCAGCAGCCAGTACGCGTCCGGGTTCACTGTCGGCGAACTCAAGCAGGACGGTTACGCCTCGGGCCAGCTGACGGGCATCACCTTCGACGACTCTGGCGTCGTCAAGGCAACCTATTCCAACGGCCGCACGCAGAACCTGTCGCAGTTGCAGCTGGTTGACTTCAGCAATCTGCAGGGCCTGCAGCCGATGGGCGCGAACCTGTGGGCGGCGACGTTCGCCTCTGGCGATCCCAGCAGCGGCGGGCCTCCGGGCACTGGAACCTACGGCGCGTTGCAGTCCGGCGCTCTGGAAGAGTCCAACGTCGACCTGACGGGCGAGCTGGTCAATCTGATCACCGCGCAGCGCCTGTACCAGGCCAACGCGAAAACGATCTCGACCCAGGACCAGGTGTTGCAGACGCTGGTCAACATCTGATCTGCACGCGCTTGATCTGAACCTCTTGAAGGGCTTGCGATGGATCGCATGATCTACCTGTCGATGTCTGGCGCCAAGGCCACGCTGCAGCGCCAGGACGTGCTGGCGCACAACCTGGCCAACGCATCGACCAGCGGCTTTCGCGCCGAACTGCAGGCGTTTCGGGCTGTGCCGGTGCAGGGCAGCGGTGCCAGCACCCGGGTCTATGCGCTGGAATCGACGCCCGGATATGACGCCACGCCTGGCCCGGTGTCCGCGACCGGTCGCAACCTTGACGTGGCGGTCCAGGGCAAATCATGGCTGGCCGTGCAGGGGCTGGATGGCACCGAGGCCTACACCCGCGGTGGTTCGCTCGATGTCTCGGCCGACGGCACACTGACCACGCGAAGCGGGCTGACCGTGCTCGGGGATGGCGGTCCGATCCAGGTGCCGGTCAACAGCGAAGTGTCCATTGCGGGCGACGGCACCATCAGTGCACGTACCGGCAATCAGCCACCGCAGGCTGTCGGAAGGCTGAAGCTGGTCACGCCCGAGGTCGCGTTGATCCGAGGCGAGGATGGCCTTTTTCGCGGTGCCGATGGAGGCGATCTCCCAGCCGACGCCGTTGCCCGGGTGCAGGACGGGGCGCTCGAAGGCTCGAACGTCAGCCCGGTCGAGACGATGGTGGCAATGATTTCCGCCGCCCGACAGTTCGAGGCTCAGATGAAGCTGATGCAGACCGCCAAGGACAACGAGAGCGCCGCTGCGCAGCTGCTCTCGTTGAGGTGAGCGCCACCGCCCGCCAGATGAACCCAACAGACCCAGGACCCTCACCATGATTCGTTCGCTGTGGATCGCCAAAACCGGCATGGAAGCGCAACAGACGCAGCTTGATGCCATCTCCAACAACCTGGCCAACGTCTCGACCAACGGGTACAAGAAGTCCCACGCGGTGTTTGAAGACCTGATGTACCAGAACCTGCGCCAGGCGGGTGGAAACAGCAGCGAGCAGACGACCCTGCCGACCGGTCTCCAACTGGGACTGGGCACGCGTGCGGTGGCCACTGCACGCAGCTTTGCACAGGGCAATCTGCAGCAGACCACCAATCCGCTGGACGTGGCGGTCAAGGGCAATGGCTTCTTCGAGATCCAGTTGCCCGACGGCACCACCGGTTACACGCGTGACGGGTCGTTTCAGGTCAGCGCACAAGGCCAGTTGGTGACGAACAACGGCTACATCGTCAACCCCGGCATCACCATTCCGAACAATGCACAAAGCGTGACCATCGCTGCCGATGGCACCGTGAGCGTGGCGTTGCCAGGCCAGGCACTGCCGCAAACCGTTGGCCAGATTCAGTTGGCGAACTTCGTGAATCCGGCCGGCCTGGAGCCCAAGGGCCAGAACCTCTATGCCGAGACCGCCGCATCCGGCACGCCGACCACGGGCGCACCCGGCGCCAACGGCATGGGGCAGCTGCAACAGGGCTTCGTCGAAACGTCCAATGTCAATGTGGTGGAAGAGCTGGTGTCGATGATCCAGACGCAACGCGCCTACGAACTGAATTCCAAGGCGATCAGCACCTCGGATCAGATGCTGCAGAAGCTGGGACAACTGTGATGAGCATGCCAATCCAACTGCGCCCCCTCGGTCTTGCTGCCGTCGCACTCGCGGCGGTGACGCTGTGTGGCTGCAGCGCACTCGGGCTCAGTCATTCGGTCGATGTCGCGGTGCCGACACATGCAGCGCCGCTGCCGAACACCGCACCACCGCCTGTCAACGGCGCGATCTTCCAGGCTTCGCAGTACCGACCCCTGTTCGAGGATCACCGCGCCCGCCTGGTTGGCGACACGATCACGGTCCAGATCATCGAGAAGGTCTCGGCCATACAGAAGAGCACCAGCACGATCGACAAGTCCGGCAAGGTCAGCGCCGGACTCACTGCGGTCCCGCTGCTGCCGGCCAGTCTGCTCAGCCGCACGAGTGCCACTGGCAACTCGGCCAATACGTTCGAAGGCAAGGGCAGCACCGAAAACACCAATGACTTTTCCGGTGTGATCACCGCAACCGTCACCGACGTGCTGCCCAACGGGCACCTGCTGATATCCGGCGAGAAGCAGATCGGCGTGAATGACAACATCGATGTGCTTCGCTTCTCCGGACAGGTAGACCCCCGATCCATCCAGGCCGGCAACTCGGTGGCCTCTGCACAGATCGCCAATGTTCGCCTGGAGCACAAGGGCCGCGGTGCGCAGGCCGATGCCCAGATAATTGGCTGGTTGGCACGGTTCTTTTTGACCGTTCTGCCCATTTAGGTTTCCTCAGAATCGGATGCATCACGAGGTGCATCCGGACATGAACAGAAGCAAAAAAGGGTGGTGTGCGGTGCTCTGGATGGTCTGCGCCATCGCTGGCACCAGCATCGGATGGGCTGAACCCGCCGGAGCCGCCCGGCTGAAGGAAATCGCATCGGTCCAGGGCGTTCGCAGCAACCCGCTGGTCGGCTACGGCCTGGTCGTCGGGCTGGATGGCACCGGCGACCAGACCACTTCGGCACCCTTCACCACGCAGAGTCTCAGCTCCCTGCTGCAGCAACTCGGGGTGACGATTCCCGCCGGCACCAACGTTCAACTCAAGAACGTGGCGGCAGTCATGGTCACTGCGCAACTGCCCGCGTTCGCGCAGCCGGGCCAGACCATCGATGTCAACGTTTCGTCTCTCGCAAACGCCAAGAGCCTGCGCGGCGGCATGCTGATCGCGACACCTTTGAAGGGTGCCGACGGTCAGATCTACGCGCTGGCGCAGGGCAGCCTGATCGTCGGCGGCGCTGGCGCCTCGGCAGGTGGCTCCAAGGTGCAGATCAACCACCTGAGTGCAGGGCGCGTCCCGGAAGGTGCGACCGTCGAGCGTGCGGTGCCAACACCTCTGAACATGGGCGCCGGTCTGCAACTCGATCTTCATTCCAACGACTTCAACACCGCGCGAGAGGTTGCACGTGTCATCAATGACCGCATGGGGGCTGGAGTCGCCCAGGCGATAGATGGTCGCCGGGTGCGTGTGCGGATGCCTGATTCCTCAGATGAGCGCGTGACGTTCATGGCGGACATCGAGAACCTGAACATCAACCTCGCTGCGCCAGCGGCCCGCGTGATCATCAATGCGCGCACCGGCTCGGTGGTGGTCAATGAATCGGTCACCCTGTCGCCGTGCGCGGTCGCCCATGGCAACCTGTCGGTGACGATCAACACCACACCGCTGGTCAGTCAGCCCAATGCGTTCTCGCAGGGGCAGACGGTGCAAGCCGACAAGAGCGACATCACGATCCGCCAGGAGCCGGGCTCGCTCATCTCCTTGCCGGCCGGCGCCAAGCTCGCCGACGTCGTGAGGGCGCTGAATTCCCTGGGGGCGACGCCGCAAGACCTGCTCGCCATCCTGCAGGCCATGAAATCGGCCGGTTCGCTGAATGCAGAGCTCGAGGTGATCTGATGAACCTGCCCTCGACGCAGTTGCTTCCCGGGCTTGCCACCGGCTCGGCGACCACGGCCGCCGACGCGCGTGCTCTGGCGGCACTGCGCAACGGCGCGTCGCGTGATCCCAGGGCTGCGATCAAGGAAACGGCCAAGCAATTCGAGACGCTGTTCATGCAGCAGCTGTTGAAGGGCATGCGGGACGCACAGGCCGCGATGTCCACCGGCATGCTGTCCAACCAAGGCACCCAGCTTGGTAACGACATGCTCGACGCCGAATACGCCAAGAACATGAGCGGCGCACCTGGCGGGCTGGCCGACGTGATCGCGCGCCAGCTCGAGCGACAGCTTGGCAATGTGACCCCTCCGGCCGCTTCCACGCCCAGCGTCCCCCCCAACGGCGCGACCTCGAGCGTCGGACCCCAGTCATCGACGGCGAACCAACGTCAACTTGACTTCGTGCAGCGCCATTCCGAAGCCGCCCGTGCGGCCGAAGCGCAGACGGGTATCCCGGCCAGTTTCATGGTCGCGCAGGCAGCCCACGAGTCGGGCTGGGGACGGCACGAGATCAAAAACAGCGACGGGTCGACCTCGTTCAACGTGTTCGGCATCAAGGCCGGACCCGGCTGGACGGGGCGCGTGGCCGAAGTGACAACCACCGAGTTCATCGACGGCACTGCCCGCAAGGTGACGGCCAAGTTCCGCGCCTACTCATCCTATGAGGACTCCTTCAACGACTATGCCAAGTTGATGAAGGACAGTCCGCGCTATGGCCGCGTCCTGGCTGATGCCAGCACCGGCGCCATGGGCGCCGCCGGCTTTGCGCATGGACTGCAGCGTGCGGGCTATGCGACCGACCCCGCCTACGCAGACAAACTGACCCGTGTCATCAACACCACGCTGCGGCTGCAGCGGGTGATGACGACCTGACCACACAGCCGCCTCGGAGGATCGACACACCATGGGTACTGGAGCACTGTCGTCGCTGGGCACGCGGGCCCTGGGCGCTGCTTTTGCCCAGTTGCAGACCACCGGCAACAACATTGCCAACGTCAACACACGGGGCTATTCGCGGCAGGAAGTCGAGCTGTCGTCATCGAATGGGCAGTTCACCGGGTCCGGTTTCTTTGGCCGTGGCGTCGATGTGACGACGGTCAAACGTGCGCATGATGAATTCCTGACCCGCGAGGCTGCATTGGCGCGCTCGCAGGCCAGCGCTGACAGCACGCGCAGCAATCAACTCACTCAGCTTGAGAAGATCTTTGGCATTGGCGAGGCCGGGCTGGGCTACTCGGCCACGCAGTTCTTCAACGCGTTCACCGACGTGTCAAACAAACCTCAGGACCAGACGGCGCGCCAGGTCGTACTTGCGAGAGCCGGTGACATGGCTTCGCGCTTCAACAATGCCGCACAGCAGATCGACACGATGCAGGCGGGCGTGACCCAGCAGTTGCAGGTGTATGTGTCCTCGGTCAACAACCTGAGCGAGCAGATCGCCGCGCTGAATCAGCGCATCGTCGACGCGCGCGGCCTCGGGCAGCCGCCCAATGATCTGCTGGACAAGCGCGACACCGCTATCAACGACCTCAGCGAGTACCTCCAGGTCAGCACTGTCGCTGCCGACGATGGTTCTCTGTCGGTTTTCCTGGGCGGCGGTCAATCGCTGGTGGTGGGGGCAGGGACCACGAAGCTCGTCCCGATGACAGACCCGTTCAACGCCACCCGTGTCGTGATCGGGGTTGCGGGGCAGAACGGAAATCGTCAGCTGCCCGACTCGCTGCTTTCGTCCGGCTCGATCTCGGGTCTGCTTCGTTTCCAGAACGTCGATCTGACCGACGCACGCAACCAGCTCGGCCAGCTGGCGCTCGGCATCGGGCTGCAGGTCAATGAGCAGCAGTCGCTCGGTCTCGATCTGCTGGGTCAAGCCGGCGCAGCGATCTTTCGTTTCGGCGATGTTTCGGGGCTCCCAGTGATTGCCGGTCGTTCGTCGGCTGCCAACACGGGTACCGGAAGCATCTCACTCACGCTGCAGGCGCCGTCGGCGCTCGCCGCGGCGCAGATCAGCAGCGTGCAGGCTACCGACTACGAGGTCCAGGCCGACGGCGCTGGTGGTTTCCAGCTCTACCGGCTCAGTGGCGGCGTACCCGATCCAGCCTACGCACCCCGCGCCGTGGTGGATGGCGACATCGTCGACGGCTTCCAGATCAACATCAGCGGTACGTCGGCGGCAGGCGATCGATTTCTGCTGCAACCCGCCGGCAGCGCCGCGCGCGATCTGCGGCTCGACATGGTCAACCCGAAGCTCATTGCAGCGGCGTCGCCCCTGAGCGCGACTGCCGACATTTCCAACAGAGGCACCGGCAGCGTGCTGACATTGGCCGCCGAAAGCGTTGGCTCGGGGAGCCATCCCAATCTGCCGGCGACATTGCGATTCCAGGTCACCGCGACGCCGGGTCAATACACCTACACCTGGACCGATGCCTCAGGCACCAGCACCCCTGCCGCATGGCAGCCGGGACAGGCGATCGACTACCCTGGAACGTCCGCGACCAACGGGTTCCAACTGGCGATGACCGGTGTGCCGGTGGGCGCCGATCCGCTGGCGTCGCCCGCAGTGGTCGGCGACAGCTTCATCGTCGGGCGCAACACGTATCCGCAGTCCGACAACCGCAACGCCAATGGCCTGCTGTCATTGCGTGAAGCGGCCTTGGTCGGGGCAGTTTGGAGCGGCGGATCGCTGCAGCCTGGCGCCAGCGTCACCGATGCCTATGCCAATGTCCTTGCCAATGTCGGCGTGCGGGTGCAGAGCGCGAAGGCTGCGTCTGACCTGTCGACATCGGTGTTTGATCAGGCCAGCAAGGACCTCGCCAGCAAGTCAGGAGTCAATCTGGACGAAGAAGCCGCGCGCCTGATTCAGTACCAGCAAAGCTACCAGGCCGCTGCCAAGATGCTGCAGGTGGCACAGTCGATCTTCGACACGTTGTTGCAAGCCTCGCGCTGACGCTGCACCTGCCTTGAGCTGACCCGTTAACTTCCATCGATCGAGACCTTGCCATGCGCATCACCACCGCCAGCAGCTACGCCACGACGATCGACAACCTGCAGCTTCGGCAGCAAGGCCTCAGCGATGCGCAGGCTCGACTGAGCAGTGGCAAGCGTGTGCTCAGGGCAAGTGATGATCCCGCTGCGGCTGCACGTGCCGAACGGGCGCTGGCAGTGGAATCCCGCAGTGATGCGTCGAAGCGCGGCGTCGACGCCAGCAAGGTGCTGATGGGTCAGACCGAAAGCGCTCTGCGCGATGCCAATGAATGGCTGTCGCAGGCGCGCGAAGCGCTGGTCGCAGCCGGCAATGCGAGTTACAGCGATGCCGAGCGGGCGATTCAGGCCAACAAGATTCAAGGCTTGCGTGACCAGCTGTTTCAGGTGGCCAATCGTGCAGACGGAGCCGGCACCTATCTGTTTGGCGGCCAGGGTTCGAACCAGTCCCCGTTTGTCGATACGCCTGGTGGCGTTATCTTTCGCGGTATTCCCGGCCAGACCCTCACCGATGTCGATACCGCGTTGCCATTGAGCACCGATGGTCAGGCGGCCTGGCTGTCTTCAATGAGTGGTAACGGCGTCTTCCTGACCAGCGCCGCTGGCAACAATGTCACCGGCCAGCCGGTCAGCGGCGCATGGATCGATTCCGGCAGTGTGAGCGACCCGTCGCAGCTGTTTCCGGTTCCGGATACCGGCTACCGCATTCGCTTCACCACCGCCACCGATTACACCGTCGAGAGTTTTCCACTGGCGACGCCAAGCGTCGTGACCACCGAGAGCACCGGCGTCTTCAGCAGCGGCCGGGCGATCGATCTGCATGGGACCAGCGTCAACATTTCGGGCGCACCGGTGGCGGGCGATCAGTTCGAGATCACGCCTTCCACGCCGACCCTGAGCGTTTTCGCTGTCCTCGACCAGGCGGTGGCCAACCTGAAGCAGATCGGGCTGACCGGTGCGCAGCGGGCGCAGGGAACATCCGACGCTTTGCGCAACGTCGATGCCAGCCTGAGCACCCTGAGCGCGGCGCGCTCAGCGGCCGGCGACGTGCTCAATCGCATCGACGGTGTGACGGACCGGTTGTCAGCCGAAAAGCTGGACGCGCAGGTCCAGCGCTCGAACGCCGAAGACTTGGACATGGTGCAGGCGCTGACCGATTTCCAGCTCAAGCAGAACGGCTACGATGCAGCTCTGAGAACGTATTCCACAATTCAGAAGTTGTCGCTGTTCCAGTACGTCAATCCCTGACCGAGTCAGATGGCGCACGAGGCTGCGGGGTGAGCCTTTCCACTGTGTAGGAGTTCTTGTGTTGGAAGCCGAGATACTGGGTCACGTGGCGCTGGGCTATTCGGCCTTCATCGACCGCAACCGTGCGGTCACCGCGACCCGGTTGACGGTGTTCCCCTTGCGTCCCGATATGCCACTGGACGCAAGGGAGCTGCTTCAGGCGGTCGCATCGGTTTGGCCAGCCAACGGCGGCCGGGTCTCATTGAATGTCACGAGCGAAAGCCTGTTGCAGGATTTGCTGCAGACCTCACCCTCTGCCAATCTGATGGTGGAAGTGCCAGCGTTCATGGCGGCAGATCCAGTGAACACCGCCGCTATCGTCGCCTTGCACGCACACGGCACGACGCTGATGCTCAAGGGGCGCCCTTTGAAGGATCTGCCGCGGGAGGTGCTGCCGTGCTTCACGCAGTCGATCATTGACCTGTCGGACGATCGGCGCGTTGCAATCGCTGGCGTCGCGCCAGTCGGCGTGTCGCGCACCATCCCCCACGTGCTTGCCGGTATCAACACGGCTGCGGACATGGACAGTGCGTTCAGCCGTGGTGCGGTGGCTGTGTTGGGGTGGCCAATCGGCGATGAAGTCACTGAGCGTCCAAAGGGCGGCCGCGCGCCTCCAACGCCGATCGACCTGCAGACGGTCGTCGAACTGATTCGCCTGGTTGACGCAGAAGAGTCGGCCGAAAAGCTGGAAAACACTCTCAAGCGAGACCCATCGCTCGGGTTCAAGGTGCTGCGATACATCAATTCAGCGGCCTTCGGGCTGTCGGTTGAGGTCAGTTCGTTCCGCCATGCGCTGATGCTGCTGGGTTACAAGCGTCTCAAGCGCTGGCTTGCGCTGTTGCTTGCCACTGCCAGCAAGGAGCCCAACATGCGCGCTGCGATGTTCGCCTCAGTGCGACGGGGCCTGCTGATGGAAGAACTGGCGCGCAATACCGGCGGCGATGCCGAGATGCGCAGCGAGCTGTTCATCTGCGGCGTTTTCTCTCTGCTCGATCGCCTGTTCCAGCAACCACTCGCCGAGCTGTTGCAAACAATCCCCGTGCCGCAGCTCGTCCACGAAACGCTGATCGACGGCACCGGCCCTTACGTGCCGTACTTCAACCTGGTGAAGGCGATCGAAGCTGAGTCACTTTACGACTTCCGCGAATGTGCAGATGCCCTGATGATGGGCGTGCGTGAAATCAACGAGGCCGAATTGCGCGCGCTGGCCTTGGCCGCTGACATCGACTGACGCTGTGCCAATCGCCAGATTGATGGACGAAGCGATAGATTCGCGGGCATGACCTTGCGAACGCGTCTGCGGTGAGTGCGATGGATCTTGTCGCCAGCCAGCCCGCCCTTGAACAGTTTTTCGATCACCTCAATGAAGGTGTCTTGCTGTTCGATCGCCGCGGCCACGTGACGTTCGCCAACACCGCGGCCTTGCGCCGCATGCCCTGCGCAGTCGGCGTCGCGTTGACGGAATGGCAGGGCGTGCTCGGTACTGCGTTGGTGGATTGGTTGCGCCACGCCATCACCACTTCGCCTGGCGCCATGCGCATACCGGGCCACGCGAATTCACGCGCCGCAACCTCGTCGCGTGGCGCGGCCGCCGTTTTGCCACCGGCAGCGGTGATGTCCGATGGCTGCGCTGCTGATGTTGCTTGGCAAGTCCTGGGCTCGGGCCTTTATGCGTTGCGCTTGCAATGGCGAGACCCGGCGCCCGCCGGCGCGTTGCCACCGTCCACCATCAGCGGCCCGGTGATTGCCGAGCTGATGCAGGTGCTGTGGCATTCGCCCTTCCCAGCCATGTTGCAGGACACGCGCTGGCGCATCGTCGACGTGAATCCGGCCTTCGTCGCCTTCAGTGGCTATCCGCGAGAGCAACTGATCGGGAGCGATCCTGTGGCGCTCGAACCCGAAGAAGACCGCGCCAGCAGCCTGGGGCTGCGTGAACGCTGGCAAGAGTCCGGCGACCGAGACGCCGAGCCGGCGTTGGTGAGCCGTCGCATCGTTGCCGCCGATGGCCGCGAGCGCTGGTTCCGCGCGACTCGCAGCGTGCTCGCCGACGAGAATGACCGCGTGTTTGCCATGTCGGTGCTGCAGGACAGCACGGCAGAGCACATTGCCCGGGAGCGAGCCGACCGCTCGGCTCGCGAGATTGACGACTGGTTCGACCTGAGTCCGATCGGCATGGTTCTGTTCGACGAGGCGGGTTTGCTGGTGCGGACCAACCCCGCTTTTGATGCGCTCGCCGGCGCGGTTCCCGCGGTGCTCGCCGATGCCTCGCCCGAGTTGCGCCAGTTGCTGGGCTGGACCGACAGTGGCCCATCGCCCGACCTCCAGCCCTCGGCCAAACCGGTGGTTACGCAGGGTTGGTTGCCGCAGCCTCAGGGTGGATTGCGTCGGCTGCGCTCCATCGTTCGCTGCTACACCACGCCGGGTGGCGCGCGACGCCACATGGCCATCCTGGAAGACCGCAGCATCGAGGAAGAGCGCGACCTGGCACAAATGCAGATCGGCGCGCTGATGGACACGGCTGGCGTCGGTCTCGCGACCTTCCAGGAAACGTCTGGCTGGGTGCGTCAACGGCAGTCCTCGAAGCCTGCGGACGCACGACCCGATTCGAGTGTGACGCCCGCCTCTGCGGCCCTGCAGTCGATCAGCCGCGACATCGTGGCCGACGAATCGCTGGCTGACTACGACGCACTGCAGCAGGCCCTGCGCACCGCGCAGCGAGCCGAGGTTCGATATGCCATCCGACACCCTCAGTTGGGTCTTCGATGGCTGCTGACCCGTGTCGAGCCAGCCACGCTGGCTTCTGGCAAACGCACGACCTCGGTGGTGACACTGGACATCACCGAGCAGCATCAGACGCAGCAGCGCAGCGAGCAACTGCTGCGCGAGCTCACGACGATCCTGGAAAGCACCTCTGCCGGTATCGCCTACATCCGCGGCAATGTACTGGTGCGCTGCAACCGCCGATTCGAGGCGATGCTGGGGTTGCCTTCGGTGGGTATCGCTGGCAGTGGTATTTCGGAGTTGTTCGGCAGCTCGCCACAAGGTCAGCGCATCGCAGCAGACACATTGCAGGCTCTGACCGCAGGCTTGATCTTCGAGACCGAGTTTTCGATGGACCCGGCCGCAGGATCGGCGAGCGATCAGCCGCTGCGCTGGTATGCGTTGTCTGTGCGGCGCACCGGCCCGGTAACCCAGCAGATCGAGGCGATTGCGGTGCTGTCCGACATCACACGTCTGAAGGCGCAGCAGGTCGAGTTGGAGCAGTTGGCACGCGACCGCGAGCTGATGTTCAGCCTGTCCGAGGTGGGCATCGCCTTCGTGCGTGACGGCGTGCTGCAGCGTGCCAACGATGCGCTCGCCCAGCTTGCAGGCTACCCGGCTGCCGAGCTGCAGGGCTTGCCGCTGCGCTCACTCTATGCCGATGCCGAAGAGCATGAGCGTCTGTCGGCGCAGGAACAGAACGCGCTTCAACTGCATGGTCGCTGGATCGGCGAACGGCAGCTGCACCAGCGCGACGGGCGGGTCGTCTGGGTTCAGATCAGTACCCGTCTGGTGGGTGACGACCCCGCCGGCGGCATCATCGCGTCGTTCGTCAATGTCGATGCGCGGCATCGCGCCGAGCATGCGGTGGCGTTGCAGGCCAACCGCACACGGGCGATTCTTGATTCGGTTCTGGTCGGCATCGTGACGGTCGGGCCGCGAGGGATCGAGTGGATGAACCGCTCGGCGCGACGCATGTTCGGCGCTGACCTGGGCGACTTCATCGACCAGCCGATCAGCACTGTCGCCACGCCCGAGCCAGATCACCCGTTTCGCCGAACTCAGTACCTGGACGACCTGATCGAGGGTGAGGCCGAGACCTTCGAGTGCCGTGTCAAGGCCCGCGACGGGCGTGAATTCTGGGTCGTCGGCAATGCGGTGGTCACTGGCCGCGAATCGCGTGGACGGCAGCTGACCTACGCGCTGCTTGACATCGAGCGGCGCCGTCAGGCCGAGGCCCGCATCGCGGAGGCTCAGGCCTCACTGCAGCGCATCATCGAGGCTGCGCCAATGGCCATCACAGTGCGCGATGCTCGCACGTTGACGATCCTTCAGGCCAATCTGGTTGCCGCACGCAGTGTCGATCGGAACATCGATGAGCTGGTGGGGTGCAGCCCCGAAGATATCTTCGAACCCGAACTGGCCTCACAGCGGCGCCTGGACATGGAGCTGGCGCTGCGCGCCAGCAGCGTCACACAGCGC
Source organism: Rubrivivax sp. (assembly GCA_027490215.1). Classification (GTDB taxonomy): domain Bacteria; phylum Pseudomonadota; class Gammaproteobacteria; order Burkholderiales; family Burkholderiaceae_C; genus PBB1. Next base: position 47,339 of record JAIXYO010000017.1, on the reverse strand, counting down.
GAGTACCAGATTCCGATGAACGGCGAGGTGCGTGTCTGGGATGCGCGCTATCTGCCGCTGGCGGCGCCTGGCCAAGCCCCCGATCAGTTATTGCTGGTCGCAACGGACGTGACCGAGCAAAGAGCGGCAGAGCAGGCGAAGTTCGACGAGGCGATCGCACAGCGCGAGATGCTGGTCAAGGAAGTACACCACCGCATCAAGAACAATCTCCAGGGCGTCGCCGGTCTGTTGCAGCAGATTGCTACTCGCAAACCGGAGATGGCGACGGCCATGTCCGAGGTGGTGGGCCAGGTCCAGGCGATTGCCCAGGTCTATGGGCTGCAGGTCGGTGCGGGTGGGCCGCTGCAAGTGACTGGGGTCGTGGAAGCGATTGCCGGTTCGGTGCAGCGCACGTTTGGGCACCCGATCAGATTCGTGGTGAGAGGCGACAACCCCGCGCAGTGGGTGCTGCCCGAGGCCGAATCGATCCCGATTGCACTGACCATCAATGAACTGCTGACCAACGCGGTCAAGCACAGCGCAATCCAGCATCCAGCGGCCGACCTTGGTGAGGCCGCGCTGCACACCGTGGAATGCATGCTGGTGTGCGAGGAGAGCGGTGTCCGCATCGTGATTCGCAACCAAGCGCGTCTGGCAGACGACTTCAACCTTGCTCGCGTGCCCGGCGGAGTTTCCGGGCTCGGCCTGGTGCGTGCTTTGCTTCCGAGGCGTTGCGCGCAGCTTGGCATCGAACAGGATGGCGACCATGTGGTCGCGACCGTGAGCATCGTGGCGCCCGGTGTCATGAATGCCGCGCGTCGAAAGACAGCGGATTGAACCTGGCTGCGCTGTTCAGCCGTTTCGCTTTCGGACAGAATCGTGTGGCGCTGCGGAGCGCATGTATCCAGCGGCTTCTTCCCGCTCGTGGGCGGGAGGGTCGTTTTGAAGTTGCAGGGGAATTGTGTTGGCCTTTGAGCAAGCGCCGTCCGAGGTGGGCGGCAAAATCCTCGTGGTGGACGACGACCGGCTTGTGCTGGCGACGCTGGCCCACGGCCTGACACAGGCCGGCTACGACGTGATCGACGCCGACAATGGCGATGACGCGATCCTGCTTGCACGCGAGCACCGGCCCGATCTCGCACTGCTCGACATCCGCATGGAGGGCATGAGCGGCTTTGATGTCGCCGCCTATCTGCGCGACTACTGCAAGATGCCCTTCATGTTCCTGTCGGCGTTCACCGACGAGGACACAGTGCGCCAGGTCCATGAACTCGGGGCGGTTGATTACCTGGTCAAACCGCTGGACATCGGCCAGATCGTCCCGGCAGTGCAGGCGGTGTTTGCGCGGTTGAAGGCGTCATCTTCGGCAGCGATCACTCCCGTCGCCGTCGCACCATCAAAGGCAGCGGGGCGAATTGATGCGTTGTCGCCGGTCGAAGCGATGGCGGTCGGCGTGCTGATGCACCGCTACTCGCTGGCCCGCGCTGCAGCCTGCGATCGTCTTCAGCGCATGGCTGCGGCGAACGGTCTGGCCGTGGGTGCCGAGGCCGAACGGCTGCTGGAAGCGGTTGAGCGGTTGTCGGATGCGGCCGACCTCTGAGGCCATGCCCCGGTTGCGCGCGGGATCAGTTCGACAGCGGTACCAGCGAGAAATGGAAGCTTGCCCCTTGCCCTACCTCGGATTCGGCCCACACCTCACCGCCGTGCTTGTGCACGATCCGTCGGACTGAGGCCAGGCCAACGCCAGTTCCCTGGAATTCGCTGGCGCTGTGCAGGCGCTGGAAGACACCAAACAAGCGGTCGGCAAATCGCATGTCGAATCCGGCACCGTTGTCGCGAACGGTAAAGGTGGGCGTTGCAGAGTCTTTGCAGCGCTCGAACCACACCTGCGGCTCGGCACACTTGCCGGTGTACTTCCAGGCGTTGCCGAGCAGGTTCTCGAGCACTACTCGCAACAGTGTCGGGTCGCCCTGAACTTGCATCGCCGGATCGATGTGGACCTTCACCTTGTGATCGGGCGATTGCCGTCGCAGGTCATCGATGACGAAGTGTGCCAACTGTGACAGGTTGACAGGCTGTCGCGACACCGGCTTGGAAGACAGTTGCGATAGCGCCAGCAGGGCATCGATCATGCTGTTCATCCGCGCCGCAGCGCCGAGCACGCGATCGAGGTGGTCGTTGCCGATGCGGTCGAGCAGCCGGCCGTAATCTTCCTTGACGATCTTGGTGAAGCCCTCGACAACGCGAATCGGCGCCCGAAGATCATGCGATACCGTGTAGCTGAACGAGTCCGCATCGTTCTCGATCGGGATGGCCAACGGCGTCAGCGATGGCATGGTGGGAGGTCGCGAGGCTTCGACCTGCGCGAGGGTCTGGCTCGATCCTGTGGCGCATGACTGCGGGCCAGCCGCGGGCAGGGCGTCAACCCGACATTCACGCAATGTGCCGACATGGCCAATGAAGGCGCCCCTGGGGTCGTGCGCGGGCAGGGCACGCAGCAGACCGGTCTGCACCGAATCATCGGTGGTGCGGTGACTGACCCAGACATCCTCGACGGCCTGCTGCGCCTCAATGCGCTGTCTCAGGGAGGCATGCCGAGTCGGGCACAGGTCGCCGGTTCCCGGGTCGATCCCAGCGAAATGCACCCAGAGGTTCTCCAAGCTCCGGGGTGCAGTATCGACACCGGACGACTTGGCGCAACCCATCGGTGCGTCCAGGGTCAGTAACCGGTGGCGGGCGTCCGTGCGCCATTGCCAGACATCGAGCGCTCGCGCCAGCGTCGCGGCATGGGCGTGCTGCTGCCGTAGTTCAGAGACTTCTGCCTCCAGTTGACGCAATCGTCGCAGCAACCATGCTCCGGCCGCGAGACACAGCAACACGAAGCCGATGCTGAACACAAGCGCAAGGGCCGAGCCCGCGCCGGCGGTGTCGAAGATCATGTCGGAAGTCCTGCCAGGCGTGCCACCGGTTGCCGCAGCGACGGCCACACGGTGCTCCGGCACTCGGGGACACCCTCTGACAGCTCGATCACACTCAGGCTCACGCTGATTGGCCCCGAATTCATAGCGGCGGATTGTAGGCAGCGTCGGAGAGCCTGCGGCGCACCGAGATAGGTCGTGATGAAGCTTTCATGACTGCCCTGGCCGCGAGGTTTGGCGAGGTGAATTCAAGTCGTGGCGTGTGTGACCGATACAACGAGCACGGTCCCCCTCAACCCAGTGACTAAGGCCTGTCCGGTCCGGATTCGATGCAAACATGCAGGCACGACTTTGTGGTGACATTTCGAGTGAGTTTGGATCAATGCGATCTGCCGACCACCGCGGTGGTGCAGCCAGGCAATGGCAGGGCATCGTCCAGTTCAACAGTGCCCTCGTCTGAGGCACACTCTGGCATGCGTCAAATGCTGTCCGTTCCGATGGTCCTGTCCGGAGCCTTGAGATGAGTTCTGCGCCAGTTCACCGGGCTACGTCCCAGTCAGGGCAGCCCAGGCCCGACGACAATGCGGGTCAGGGCATGGCCGGGTCACCAGGTGTGCTCAACGCCGAGGCGATCCGCCGACTGCGTGAACTCGATCCGACCGGAGAAAGTCATTTGCTGAAAAGGGTGTTTCAAGCCTTCGAGACGTCGCTCAATCGATTGCTGCCTCAACTCGAGCAGGCGCGCAACACAGCCGATGCTGCCGGGGTCAGGCTGGTCGCACACACGCTGAAATCATCATCGGCGACGATTGGGGCGGTTCAACTGTCCAGGGTGTGCGCGGAAGTCGAGGCCATGGCGCGGGAGTCTCGACTCGACACCGCCGCCCCGTGCATTGAGCAGATCCTGTCTGAGGCACAGGCCGTGCGTGATGCGCTGCGCACTCTGACTGCAGCAGACTTGCCCGCCGGTGCTGCATGAATTCCAGTCTTCCCGCCATCGACGAAGCCACGACGCAGCCCCGTGTGCTGCTGGTTGACGATGATGAAGTCAACTTGCTGCTGACTTCGATCGCGCTGCGTGAGCGGGGCTTTGTGATCACCGAGGCGGCCAGTGGGGAGCGTGCGCTGGAAGTGCTGCGGAACTGGCAGCCCGACGTCGTTGTGCTTGACGCCTTGATGCCCGGCATGGACGGGTTCGAGACCTGCAGGGAACTGCGTCGCCTTGCCACCTTCGCGTCATTGCCTGTGTTGATGTTGACCGGCTTGGACGATGAGGCATCCATCAATCGTGCCTATGAGGCCGGTGCGACCGACTTCTTTGTCAAATCCAACCAGTGGAGCCTGCTCGACGGTCGCCTGCGTTACCTGCTGCGCTCCTCTCGCACTCGCCTCGAACTCGAACTGAGTCAGGCCCGCCTGGCTCGCGCGCAGGACCTGGCGCGGATGGGAAGCTTCGAGTGGAAGGTCGGCTCGCCAGAACCGGTGTTCTCGACCGAAGCGCTGCGTGTCTTCCAATTCGACCCAGGCACCTCATTGCCGTTCCGCGATCTGTTGCGGATGATGCCCAAGGAAGAGCGACGCGGCAAACGCGCGCTGCTCAGCGAAACCCTGCAGAGCCAGGGCAATCTCACACGTGACATTCCGTTGGTGCTGCCCGATGGCCAAGTGCACATCATCCACACCGAAGCGTCCCCGGAAGTCAACGAGCATGGTCAGCTGGTTGGCTACACCGGCATCGTGCAGGACGTGACGGACCGATGGAACGCAGAGCACAAGATCCGCCAGCTCGCGAATTTCGATTCGTTGACCGGCCTGCCCAATCGCAATCAGCTGATCGAACGCACCGAGCGTGCGCTCGATGCGGCGCGCCGAATGGGGCATCAGGTCGGGCTGCTGGTGATCGACCTGGACCGATTCAAGGTCATCAATGACACGCTGGGTCACGGGGCCGGTGACGAATTGCTGATCGAAGTCGCGCGTCGCCTGCGTTCGTGCGTTCGACACTCCGATCAGGTCACCGACAACCTGCTGGACTCGATGGGAACGCGCGCCTTCCGAACGCTGGAGGCGATGTGCCGGCTGGGTGGCGACGAATTCGTCGCACTGCTGCCTGAAGTGATCGACGAGCACGACGCCGAGATCGTGGCGGCGCGCGTGCTCGAGCAGATGCGCGCGCCGATTCATGTGGCGGGGCAGGAGTGCTTCGTCACGGCGTCAGTCGGCATTGCGCTGTTCCCGCGTGATGGCAACGACGTGGCTGAGCTGATCCGCAATTCCGATGTGGCGATGTTCGCGGTCAAGGCGCAGGGTCGCAATGCAGCCACCGTCTACCGGCCGCAGTTGGCCGGCAAAGGACGAGAGAAGCTCGAGCTCGAGAGCGCTCTGCACAAGGCCATCGAGCGCAACGAGCTGGTGCTGTACTACCAGCCGAAGATCGATGTGCGCAGCGCCCGCATGGTTGGTGTGGAGGCGCTGATGCGCTGGCGGCGAGGCAACGTGCTGGTGCCGCCTGTCGAGTTCATTCCACTGGCCGAGGAAAGCGGGTTGATCCGGCCGCTCAGCGAGTGGGCGATTCGCGAAGCGGCACGTCAGGCGCGGGTGTGGCTCGATGCGTTTGGCTTTGCCGATTCGATCGCGGTCAACTTGCCCAGCCGGATGTTCGACCGAGGCGACCTGGTCGAAATGATTCATGAGGCGGTGGTTTCCAACGGCGTTCCCCACCATTCGCTGGTGCTCGAGATCACCGAGAACTCGCTGATGAAGGATTTGCAAAGCGTGATTCCTTCGCTGCACCGGCTCAACGAGATCGGGGTCGAGATCTCGATCGATGACTTCGGCACCGGTTACTCGTCGCTGGCCTATCTGACCACCTTGCCGATCAGCGAGCTGAAGATCGACCGTGGCTTCATCCGCGATCTCGGCATGACGCCGCAGAGTTCTGCGGTCGTCACTGCCATCATCGCGCTGGCTCGATCGCTCGGGCTGCGTGTGGTGGCCGAAGGGGTCGAGAACCTGCGCCAGATGGAAGTTCTGCACCGACTCGGCTGTGGCGTGATGCAGGGTTTCCTTTTCAGCAAGCCCAAACCGGCTGATGAAATCCAGGCATGGCTTGAAGATACCGTGCTGCCACGAACGGCTTCCTGGATCGGGGTGGCGGCCGACGAAGTGTCGAGCGATCCTTCGCGCAACATGACCCAAAGGCCCGTGCGAACTCCCAACAACGCGAGCTGAACGATGGGCAACATGACACAGCCGACGAAGGACGGCGCAGCGGCAGATGCATCTGGTCCTGCCTCGGCTACCCCTGCGGAAGGTCGCTCTGCCCAACTGGCCAAGGCAGCATTGCGCCGGTTGGCACAGGACAAGCTGGAGCCGACGCCAGACAACTACGCACGTGCCTACCAGGCTGAGCAGGGGATTGCTCCCGCGGCCGGTGACTCGCTGGCTGCCCTGATCGAGGCCATCGTCCGCGGGATCGAGCGTGGCGGCAAGCAGTGGACGCTGGCGCGCAAGAAGGACAGCCTGCAACGCGTGCTCAGCGGCAGCCGTGGCGATGCCACACGGCTGCAGCAACGCCTGCGTCAGCTGGTCGGCAGCTGGGAGTCCGACAACCCTGCTGACGCGGCCGCTGCGCCTGAAAAGACGGAGACCGTGGTCGAGGCGAACGCCGCGTCTGCGGAATCTGCCGTCAGCCCGAAAGCTGAACAGGTCGAGTCCATCCCTGCCGAATCTGCCGGCACCACGGTCGATGTATCTGATGCGACCCCTCGTGTTGTTGCCGCGCTGGGCCAGACGGTGGTACGGGCCCTGCCGGGGAAAGACTGCAACGGCGACCTCGCAGCTGCCATCGCGCAGGCGGCGAAGCGCTTCCAGAGCGAAGGCGCCAGCGAGGCGGCGGCCACCGAGGTCGAAGGTCTCTGCGAACGCGCCGATTGGGTGCTGCAACACCGTGAACACCTGTTCGATCAGATCAGCGGACTGTGTCTGGAGCTGACCTCCAGCCTGACCGACCTGGCCGAGGACGAAAGCTGGGCGCAAGGCCAGTGCGATGCGATGCGGCTGACCGTTGAAGAAGGCATGACCGCGCGCGGCATCAAGTCGGTCAGCGAACTGCTTCGCACCACCCGCGTCAAGCAGGCGGAACTGCGCAGCGAACGCGACGGTGCGCGCGACGCACTGAAGCAGCTGATCAACCGCATGCTGAGCGAGCTCGACGAGCTGGGCTCGCAGACGGGTCGTTTTCATGAAAGCGTGGGTCGCTATGCCGACGTGATCGAGCGTGCCGATACGCTGGAGAGCCTGGCCGGCGCGGTTCGCGAGATGGTCGAGGAAAGCCGCACCGTGCAGGGCCTGGTCGATCAGACGCAGCGCCGCCTTCACGAAGAACGGGTGCGTGCGACCGACTTGTCTCAGCGTGTCAGTGAGCTGGAAGGCGAGCTCCGCCGGCTGTCGGATGAGGTCTCCACCGATCAATTGACGCAGATCGCCAACCGGCGAGGATTGCTGCAGGCTTTCGACGTGGAATGCTCGAGGCTGCAGCGCAGTGCAGTCGATGACCCGAACAGTGCGTCTTCGCCCGGCTTGGCGATCGGATTGCTCGACATCGATAACTTCAAGCGGCTGAACGACGATCTCGGCCACGCTGCTGGTGACGAGGCCCTCAAAGCCTTGGCTGCGATGGTGGCCAAGACCTTGCGGCCGACCGATGTCGTCGCCCGCTACGGTGGCGAGGAATTCGTGGTGCTGCTGCCAGATACGCCTGTCGACGAAGGTCAGCAGATCCTGACCCGCCTGCAGCGCTCACTGACCGGCGGGCTGTTCATGCACGAGAACAAGCAGGTGTTCGTGACCTTCTCGGCCGGCGTCACGGCTTTCCGCCTGGGTGAGCGAATCGAAGAAGCGCTGGAACGCGCCGACATTGCGCTGTACCAGGCCAAGCGGGCCGGCAAGAACCGCACGCTGATCGGCTAGGCAGCATCAGCGACGCTTGTCAGTCCGGCGCCTGCTTCGCCTTCGCCCTGTACCAGCAGAAAAAACCGAAGGCGATCGCTGCCGTTGCACCAAGCACTGACCAGACGATGGGCGACGCCGGATTCGGCATTCGATGATCGATCACCCAGGTTTCCATGATTGACAGCAGCGCAATCACAACGATGCCGAGGGCGATGCTCGATTTCCGCTTGTAGCTTTCTTTCACGCCAGCCTCCCGTTCAGCGCACCAACAAAGAATAGCAGTGCACGTCGCAGCGTGCGTCGTGCAGCGTTGATGCAGGGCCTCGCCCCTTCTTCGGCGACACTTCGCACGCCGCGCAAGGCATGCATCTTGCGCCGCAGCTTTTCATCTTCTGTGCGCCGCATCGACAGCCGAGAACCGACTCTTTCCGATGGACACCTTCATCCAGCAGATCATCAACGGGCTGGTGCTCGGCAGCATGTATGCGCTGCTCGCGCTGGGCTACACGATGGTCTACGGGATCATCAACCTGATCAACTTCGCACATGGTGAAGTGCTGATGGTGGGCGCGATGACGAGCTGGACGGTGGTCACGGTCCTGGCGGACAGTGGCCTGCCGGGCTGGCTGTTGATGCTGATCTCGCTGGTCGCGGCCATCGTCGTGTGTGCCGTGCTGAATTTCGTCATTGAGAAGATCGCCTATCGCCCGCTGCGCAACGCACCTCGGTTGGCACCGCTGATCACCGCAATGGGCGTGAGTCTCTTGCTGCAGACGCTGGCGCTGATCATCTGGAAGCCGAACCCGAAGCCCTACCCGATCCTGCTGCCGGCCGAGCCTTTCCACATCGGCGGCGCGGTGATCAACACGACGCAGATCCTCATCCTGGTCGTCACGGCGCTCACGCTGGCGGGGCTGATGTTCCTGATCAATCGCACGAAGCTGGGCCGCGCGATGCGTGCCACAGCCGAGAATCCGCGCGTCGCCGAACTGATGGGCGTCAAGCCCGACGTGATCATCTCGGCGACCTTCGTCATCGGTGCCGCGCTGGCCGCGCTGGCTGGCGTGATGTACGCGGCCAACTACGGCTCGGTGCAGCACAGCATGGGTTTTCTGCCCGGGCTGAAGGCCTTCACTGCCGCGGTGTTTGGCGGGATCGGCAACCTGGCGGGTGCGATGCTCGGTGGCGTGCTGCTGGGCCTGATCGAGGCGCTGGGCGCTGGCTACATCGGGGTGTTGACCGGTGGCGTGCTGGGCAGCCAATACCAGGACATCTTTGCGTTCATCGTCCTGATCGCGGTGCTGACCTTGCGCCCACAAGGGCTGCTGGGCGAGCGGGTGGCCGACCGTGCATGAGGACATCTGCGTGAAGAACTCGCCCCCGTCCCGCGCCAAGCTCGGTGTATTCCTGTTGGCCGCCATTGGGCTGCTGATCCTGCCGCTGATCGCTCAGCAGTTCGGCAACGCCTGGGTGCGCATCATCGACACCGCGCTGCTCTATGTGCTGCTGGCACTGGGGCTGAACATCGTGGTGGGGTATGCCGGCCTGCTCGACCTGGGCTACGTCGCGTTCTATGCGGTCGGCGCCTATCTGTTTGCGTTGGTTGCCAGCCCGCAATTGACCGACAACTTTCCCGCCATCGCTGCGATGTTCCCGAACGGACTCCATGCGCCGATATGGGTGGTGTTACCGGTCGGTGCGGCATTGGCGGGCGTGGCTGGGCTGCTGCTCGGCGCGCCAACGCTGAAGCTGCGCGGCGATTACCTCGCGATCGTCACCCTCGGCTTCGGCGAGATCATCCGTGTCTTCCTGGGCAATCTGGAGCAGCCCTACAACATCACCAACGGTCCGCGCGGCATCGGTCAGATCGACTCGCTCTCGCTGTTCGGATGGGACATGGCGAAGAAGTGGGACCTCTTCGGGCTCAGCATCCCCTCGGTCACCAATTACTACTACCTGTTCCTGGCGCTGGTCGTGCTCGGCGTGGTGATCTGCTATCGCCTCGAGCGCAGCCGCATCGGTCGCGCCTGGATGGCGATCCGTGAGGACGAGGTCGCGGCCAAGGCCATGGGCATCAATACCCGTAACCTGAAGCTGCTGGCCTTCGGCATGGGCGCGACCTTCGGCGGTGTGGCTGGGGTGTTGTTCGCGAGCTTCCAGGGCTTCGTGTCGCCGGAGTCGTTCTCTCTGCATGAGTCGGTGCTGATTGTCGCGATGGTGGTGCTTGGCGGCCTGGGCCACATTCCCGGCGTTGTCATCGGTGCACTGCTGCTGGCAGCACTGCCGGAGGTGTTGCGCTATGTCGCGGGTCCCCTCCAGGCCATGACGGGTGGTCGTCTCGACGCGTCCATCCTGCGCCAGCTGCTGATCGCGTTGGCGATGATCGGCATCATGCTTGCACGCCCTCGCGGGCTGTGGCCGGCGCCCGAGCACGGCCGCTCGGCCCTTTCCCAGGCTCCACGCTCGCCATGAGCCAGGCGCTGCTGAAAGTGTCCGGGGTGTCCAAGCGCTTCGGCGGTTTGCAGGCGCTGTCGGATGTCGCCATCTCAATCGAGCGAGGCGTGGTCTATGGATTGATCGGCCCGAACGGGGCGGGCAAGACCACGTTCTTCAACGTGATCACCGGGCTTTACCCGGCCGATGCAGGCCACTTCGAACTCGCTGGGCAGCCGTACAGGCCAAGTTCGGTGCATCAGGTCGCGAAGACCGGCATTGCGCGTACCTTCCAGAACATCCGGTTGTTTGCCGACATGACCGCGTTGGAGAACGTGATGGTCGGTCGCCATGTGCGCACGCATTCCGGACTGGTTGGCGCGGTGTTTCGCACCGCGTCGTTCAGAGCCGAGGAAGCTGCCATCACGCACCGTGCCCGGGAGTTACTTGACTACGTTGGTATCGGCGCCTATGCCGACTTCAAGGCCCGCACGCTGAGCTACGGTGACCAGCGCCGGCTCGAAATCGCGCGGGCCCTGGCGACAGACCCCCAACTGATCGCACTCGATGAACCTGCCGCCGGCATGAACGCCACCGAGAAGGTCGTGTTGCGCGAACTGATCGACCGCATCCGCAACGATGGCAGCACCATCCTGCTGATCGAGCACGACGTGAAGCTGGTGATGGGGCTGTGCGATCGGGTCACGGTGCTCGATTACGGCAAGGCGATCGCCGTGGGCACGCCTGCCGAGGTGCAGCGCGATGCAAAGGTGATCGAAGCCTACCTTGGCGTCGCGCATCAGCCTCAGGATTGACGCGATGCCTCCACCTTTGCTCAAGGTCAGTGGATTGAAGGTCGCCTACGGCGGCATTCAGGCCGTCAAGGGCGTCAGCTTCGAGGTACGGCAGGGTGAACTCGTCAGCCTGATCGGAGCCAATGGCGCCGGCAAGACCACGACGCTGAAGGCGGTCACCGGACTGCAGTCCCCGTCCGCTGGCGACATCGAATTCTTGGGCGCGTCGATCAAGGGGCAGGGCGCCTGGGATCTGGTGCGCCAGGGCCTGGTGATGGTGCCCGAGGGGCGTGGCACCTTCGCTCGGATGACGATTCACGAGAACCTGTTGATGGGGGCCTTCATCCGCGATGACACGGACATCGAGTCCGACATGGACAAGGTGTTCACCATCTTTCCGCGTCTGAAGGAACGCCGCAGCCAGCTCGCCGGCACGATGAGCGGCGGCGAGCAGCAGATGCTGGCGATGGGCCGGGCGTTGATGGCCAGGCCGAAGCTGTTGTTGCTCGATGAGCCTTCGATGGGTTTGTCACCCATCATGGTCGACAAGATCTTCGAGGTGATCGACGACATTCACCGCCAGGGCGTGACGGTGCTGCTGGTCGAACAGAACGCCAGCCGCGCGCTGCAACTGGCCAGTCGTGGCTATGTGCTGGAGTCGGGCGAGGTCACCATGACAGGCGACGCCAAGGTGCTGCTGAACGACCCCAAGGTGCGGGCGGCCTATTTGGGTGAATAGCCTGGACTGATGCCGACCGGATGGACAGCTGTCAGGTCGTGACCACCGTGACCCGATCGGCCGCACTGTAGAACGCATCCGCGTAAAACTCGTCAGCGGGCAAGCCGCAGCGTTCGATGAAGTCGCGTTGCGCGGACTCGACCATCACCGGCGCGCCGCAGGCATAGACCTGGCAGCTTGAAAGATCCGGGAGGTCCTCCATCACGGCGTGATGCACGAAACCCGTCCGGCCGGACCAGGCATCGCTGGCAGGCGCTTCGGAGAGCACTGGGATGTATCGCAGTTGCGGGATGTGTGTCGTCGCTTCAAGTGCCCAATCGTGCAGATACAGATCGGCGCGCGTCCGGCAGCCCCAGTACAGCGAGACAGGCCGGGTGCTGCCCTTGAATTGCAACTGTTCGAGCATGGCCTTGATCGGCGCGATACCGGTGCCCGAGGCCAGCAGCACGATCGGCTTCGGCGACTCTTCGCGGATGAAGAAGCTGCCAAAAGGACCTTCGAGGCGCAGGATGTCTTTCGCCTTCATCGTGCCGAACACCTGGTCGCTGAACACACCGCCGGAAAGGTGGCGGATGTGCAGTTCGATCCAGGGTTTGTCTCCCTGCGTGTGCGGCGCATTGGCCATCGAGTAGCTGCGCCGTACGCCGTCGCGCAGGATCACGTCGATGTACTGCCCTGCGTGATAGCGCAACGGCTCGTTGGCTGGTAGTTGGAGGTTGACAATCGCGACATCGAGCGCCGGCTTGTCGATGCTGGTCACCCTCGCAGGCAGCTTGCGCACGGGCATGTCGCTGGCACCGACCACGGTGCGTGCTTCCAGCACCAGATTGGTCTGGGGAGTGGCGCAGCAGGTCAGCGTGTAGCCAGCCTCTTCTTCTGCGACGCTCAAGGCCTGCAACTGATGCGCGCCGTGGATCACCCGGCCTTCGATCAGCTTGCATTTGCACGAGCCACAGGCGCCGTCGCGACAGCCATAGGGCAGGCCGATTCCTTGGCGGATGGCCGCTGCGAGGATGGGTTCGTCGCGTTGAACGGAGAAACTGCGGCCGCTCGGCTGCAACGTGACGGTGATGCTCATGGTGAAACCGGTGCCGTGTCGGGAAACGTAAACTGAGCCGCGATTCTGCCCGTCCTCTCTGTCTCTCGCGAGTCACTGTCGTGCTTCCATCCACCTTCAAGCGTCCCGTCCTGTTGATCGTGGGTTGTGGCGACGTGGGCTTGCGTGTGCTGCGCCTGCTCAAGGGCCGCTATCGCCTGCTCGCGCTGACCTCGACGCCGTCGCGCGCCGAGGTCTTGCGGGCGGCGGGTGCGGTACCTCTGATCGGTAACCTCGACGATCCGGCCACGCTCTGGCGGCTGGCCGGGCTGGCCGATGCGGTGCTGCACCTGGCGCCACCGCCCTTGCAGGGAAGCACCGACCCGCGCACCCGGAATCTGCTCGCTGCCCTGGCGCGCAAGGGCCGCGTGCGCTGCCTGGTCTATGGCAGCACCAGTGGCGTTTACGGTGACTGCGGCGGTACGCGTTTCGATGAAACGCGCGCGGTGAACCCCGGCACGGACCGCGCAAAGCGCCGGGTCGACGCGGAATCGCGAATTCGCTGGTTCGGCCAGGCGCACGGCGTGAGAGTGGCCATCCTGCGCATCCCGGGCATCTACGCCATCGACCGCGAAGGTGGCCATCCGCGCGAGCGCCTGCTTCGGGGCACGGCGGTTCTGAATGCCGAGGACGATGTCTACACCAACCACATCCATGCCGACGATCTGGCTCGCGCTTGCGTTGCCGCATTGACGCATGCGCTGCCGCAGCGGGTGGTCCATGCCAGCGACGATACCGACCTGACGATGGGTAGCTACTTTGATCTGGCCGCCGACGTGTGCGGTCTGCCGCGCCCGCCGCGCATCTCGCGTGCGGAAGCGAGTGAGCGCCTGTCGCCGATGCTGCTGAGCTTCATGAGCGAATCTCGCCGGCTGGACAACCAGCGCCTCAAGCGCGAACTGCGAGTGGTTCTGCGCTACCCGACGGTGAAGGACGGCCTTTGAACGGTGCTTGTTGAGTGGTTGGCTCGCTCAACGCCGCTTGCCGAACGGGGGCTGACCGCGCCAGTAGCGGAACATCAGGTAGCCGCCCAGCATGCCACCCAGATGCGCGAAATGGGCCACACCCGTCGCACTGCCAGTGACGCCGAGCAGCAGTTCCAGCCCGCCGTACAACGCGACGAACACCTTCGCCTTCATGGGGATCGGTGGGAACAGCGGGATGATGGTTCGGTTCGGAAACATCATGCCGAATGCCAGCAGCAGGCCGAACAGCCCGCCTGAGGCACCTACCGTCGGGTAGACCGACCCCAGCAATCCGGTGACCAGCAACTGCGCACCCGCCGCAGCCAGCACGCTGGCGGCGTAGAACTGAATGAAGCGCTTCGTGCCCCAGACCCGCTCCAGCTCCGAGCCAAACATCCACAAGCCCAGCATGTTGAAGAACAGATGACCGATGCCGCCGTGCAGGAAGGCGTAGGTGACGATCTGCCAAGGCAGGAAGCCGGAACCCAGCGGCCACAGCGCCAGCAGGCGTGTGAACCAGGGGCCGAGGAAGCTGTCGATGCAGAAAGCGGCAACATTGATCAACAACAAGGCTTGGGTGATGGGAGGCATCGGGGGCATGCGCGGGATCCAGTGGGCTTGGGGGTGTGGGTCGCGGTCGAGAGGCGATGAAGGCGAGGCGAGAGCGTAACCGCAGTTGATTGAGTGACGCTGAAGGCAGACGTCTTGCGCCGTGCCAGCCGCAGCCCGAGGGCCTGTGGAATAATTGAGCCTGCGTTGGGCCTCTGTGGCGGAATTGGTAGACGCGCCGGACTCAAAATCCGGTTCTTCACGGAGTGTCGGTTCGATTCCGACCGGAGGCACCACCCAAGTCTTTGTGTTTGTCGATGCGGTGCAATGCCGCATGCAGGGCGGCAAACCGATAGCCCACCCGTTTCGAGTTTGCATGGCAAAGAAGCAGCCGATCTATCCCTCGCTCGAAGACCTGATCGGCAACACGCCGTTGGTTCGGCTGAAGCATCTGCCCGGCGCCGATGCGGAGCGACGCGGCAACGTGATCCTCGGCAAGCTTGAGGGCAACAACCCGGCTGGCTCGGTCAAGGACCGCGCAGCCATCAGCATGATCCGTCGCGCCGAAGAGCGCGGGCAGATCAAGCCCGGTGACACGCTGATCGAAGCCACCTCCGGCAACACCGGCATTGCGCTGGCGATGGCCGCGGCCATTCGCGGCTACAAGATGCTGTTGATCATGCCGGAGGATCTGTCTATCGAGCGTGCGCAGACGATGCGCGCCTTCGGTGCCGAGCTGATGCTGACACCTCGCTCCGGCGGCATGGAGCATGCACGCGACCTCGCCGACCAGTTGCAGCGCGACGGCAAGGGTGTCGTGCTCGACCAGTTCGCCAATGCCGACAACCCCCGCGTGCACTACGAAACCACAGGTCCCGAGATCTGGCGCGACACCGCGGGTCAGATCACCCACTTTGTCAGCGCGATGGGCACCACTGGCACGATCACTGGCGTTTCGCGCTACCTGAAGGAGATGAACCCGGCGGTTCGCATCATCGGCGCGCAACCCAGCGAGGGTTCGCGAATTCCTGGCATCCGCAAATGGCCCGAGGCCTACTTGCCAAGGATCTACGACCCGACGCACGTCGATGAAACGACCTCGGTCAGCCAGATCGATGCCGAGGAGATGGCGCGGCGACTGGCGCGCGAGGAAGGTATCTTCGCGGGCATTTCTGCCGCGGGTGCCTGCTGGGTCGCACTGGAACTGGCGAAGGCGGTCGAGAACGCGACCATCGTCTTCATCGTTTGCGACCGGGGTGATCGCTATCTGTCGACCGGTGTATTTCCGGCCTGAAATCTAGAATCGTTGCTGAATCGCAGAGCACGCGCCCCATGATCCTGATCCACAAAGAAGTCGACACCCGCGGGCTGAACTGTCCGCTGCCGATCCTGAAGGCCAAGAAGGCACTGGCCGACATGGCCACCGGGGACGTGCTGAAGGTTGTATCGACCGACCCGGGTTCGATACGTGATTTCCAGGCCTTCTCCAAGCAGACCGGCAACGACCTGATCGAGCAGACCACGGTCGCCGACGAGTTCATCCACCTGCTGCGCCGACGCTGAGTCGGCTGCCCGCAATCAGAGCTCGAGCGACTTCAGGTAGCTGCGGAACCCCGGGCCGAGTTGCGGGTGCATCAGGGCCAGTTCGACATTGGCCTCCAGGAAGCCTTCCTTGCTGCCACAGTCGTAGCGGCGGCCTTCATAGCGGAAGGCGAAGACTTTCTCACGGCGCATCAGCGCGGCGATGCCGTCGGTCAGTTGGATCTCCCCGCCCACACCGCGTGGCTGCGCAGCGATTTCCTTGAAGATACCTGGCGTCAGGATGTAGCGGCCCGCCACACCCAGACGCGACGGCGCATCTTCCGGTGCCGGCTTCTCGACGATGTGGGTCATGTCCATCATCCGGTCATTGACCGGCGTGCCGGCCACCATGCCGTAGCGGCGCGTCTGATCGTCGGGCACTTCCTGCACCGCGATGATCGAGGCCTGCCAGTCGGCAAAGCGTTCGACCATCTGCTTCAGGATCGGCGGCGTGCCGACCATCAGGTCATCGGCCAGCAGAACCGCGAACGGTTCGTTGACGACCACGCATTGCGCGCACAGCACCGCATGGCCCAGGCCCAGGGCTTTCGGCTGGCGGATGTAGATGCACTCCATGTCGTCGGGCTTGATCGAGTGGACCAAGGCCAGCAGCTCTTTCTTGCCTGCGGCTTCCAGTTCGGCTTCCAGTTCGTAGGCGGTGTCAAAGTGGTCGGGAATGGCGCGCTTGTTGCGGCCGTTGACGAAGATCATCTGGCGAATACCCGCAGCGTAGGCCTCTTCCACGGCGTACTGGATCAGCGGCTTGTCGACCACCGGCAGCATTTCTTTCGGCTGCGCCTTGGTGGCGGGCAGGAAACGCGTGCCAAGGCCGGCCACGGGGAATATCGCTTTGTTGATCTTCATTTGCAAACTCCGAGCGGTGGGTTCATGGTTTGAATCCATTCTCACACGCAAAAAAGACGCTGGTCTTTCAATGACGCCCGCTGCCTTCAGCTCGAATCGACGCTACTCCACGCGTCAAACCGCCGCTGACAGACGCCGAACCTGTGCCTCGAGGCGATCGCGGGTGGCAGTGTGTTCGGCAATGCGCGCCTGCTCTTGAGCCACCACCGCCGCGGGCGCACGAGCGACGAAGCTTTCATTGGTGAGCTTCGCGCTGGCCTTGGCGATTTCGCCATCCAGGCGCGTGATCTCCTTGCGCAGTCTCTCCGTTTCGGCGGTCACGTCGATCTCGACATGCAGGGCGAGGCGGGTGCCTGCGAACTCGACGACCGGTGCGTTCAGTGTGGCATGCGCATAGGCAGCCTCATCGGTGTGCACCTGCACATCCGATACCTTGGCCAGCGTCTTCAGCAGTGGCGCTGCTGCCTGCATGAATGCGGTATCACCGAAGGCCAGGAGCGGCACCCGTTTGTCGGGCGACAGGCTCATTTCGCTGCGCAGTCGCCGGCACGCACCGACCATGCCTTTGAGCTGCGTGACCCAGGCGTCGGCCGTGGCATCGATGCGTTCGAGCTGCGCTTTGGGGTAAGGCGCTGTCACCAGGCTGTCGGCTGAGTCTGCGGTCTTCCGTCCAGCAACCACGGCCACGCGCTCCCACAGCTCGGCGGTGATGAACGGCGTGATCGGGTGCAACAGTCGCAATACCGTCTCGAGTACGCGAATCAGCGTGCGGCGTGTTGCCCTCTGGGCTGATTCGTCGCCAGTCTGGATCTGCACTTTCGCGATCTCCAGGTACCAGTCGCAGTACTCGTCCCAGACGAAGGAATAAATCGCGTTGGCGACATTGTCGAGCCGGTAGTCGGCAAAGCCTTGCTCGACCGCATCCTCCACACGCTGCAGTTCGCTGGTGATCCATCGGTCCGCTTGCGAAAAGCTCAGGTAGTTGTGTGCCGATCCACCTGGTTCGCATTGCGCCTTCGTGTGCTCGGCCAGGCCGCAGTCTTGCCCCTCGCAGTTCATCAGCACGAAGCGCGTGGCGTTCCACAGCTTGTTGCAGAAATTGCGGTAGCCCTCGCAGCGCTTGGAATCGAAGTTGATGCTGCGGCCCAGGCTGGCCAGCGAGGCGAAGGTGAAACGCAGTGCATCGGCGCCGAAGGCCGGGATGCCCTCGGGGAACTCCTTCTCGGTGTCCTTGCGCACGCGTGGCGCTGTCTCGGGCTTGCGCAGGCCGATGGTGCGCTTGTCGAGCAAGGGCGCCAGCGAGATGCCGTCGATCAGGTCCACCGGATCGAGCACATTGCCTTCCGACTTGCTCATCTTCTTGCCTTGCGCATCGCGCACCAGGCCGTGGATGTAGACGTGGTGGAACGGCACCTTGCCGGTGAAGTGCGTCGTCATCATGATCATCCGGGCGACCCAGAAGAAGATGATGTCGTAGCCGGTGACCAGAACGCTCGACGGCAGGAAAAGATCGAGTTCCTTCGTCTTCGCGGGCCAGCCCAGCGAGGAGAACGGCACCATCGCGGACGAGTACCAGGTGTCGAGCACGTCGGGATCGCGAACCAGCTCGCCGGTGTAGCCGGCGGCGGTGGCCTTGGCGCGGGCTTCGTCTTCGTTCGTCGCGACGAACAGCTCGCCGTTCGTGCCGTACCACGCCGGGATCTGGTGGCCCCACCACAGCTGGCGCGAGATGCACCAGTCGGTGATGTTCTTCATCCACTGGTCGTAGGTGTTGACCCAGTTTTCGGGCACGAATTTCACATCGCCGTTCGCGACCGCATCGATCGCCTTTTGCGCGATGCTCTTGCCCGGGTTTCCGTCAACAGCAGGCGCGTTCTTCGTCATCGCAACGAACCACTGGTCGGTCAGCATCGGCTCGATGACCTGTCCGGTGCGCGCACAGCGCGGAACCATCAGCTTGTGCTTCTTGACCTCGACCAGGAAGCCTTGTGCCTCCAGGTCGGCCACGACGCGCTTGCGAGCAACGAAACGGTCGAGGCCGCGGTAGGCTTCTGGTGCGTTGTCGTTGATCGCCGCATCCAGCGTCAGTACGCCGATGATCGGCAGGCCGTGGCGCTGGCCTACCGCATAGTCGTTCACGTCATGCGCTGGTGTCACCTTGACGACGCCGGTGCCAAACTCGCGATCGACGTAATCGTCCGCGATCACCGGGATCGTGCGTCCGCACAGCGGCAGCGTGACGCGCTTGCCGACGAAAGCGGCATAACGTTCATCTTCGGGATGCACCATCACCGCGACGTCGCCGAGCATCGTTTCGGGCCGCGTGGTGGCCACCACCAGATCGCCAATGCCATCCTCCAACGGATAGCGGATGTGCCACAGCGAGCCGTCTTCCTCTTCGCTTTCCACTTCCAGGTCCGACACCGCCGACTTCAGCACCGGATCCCAGTTGACCAGGCGCTTGCCGCGGTAGATCAGCCCTTGTTCGTAGAGCTGAACGAACGTCGAGGTGACGACGGCCGACAACTTGTCGTCCATCGTGAAGTACTCGTGCGGCCAGCTCACGCTGTCACCCATGCGGCGCATCTGGCGGGTGATGGTCGAGCCCGACTGCTGCTTCCAATCCCACACCCGCGCCACGAAGTTGGCGCGGCCCAGGTCATGGCGGTTCAGGCCTTGCTCCTGCAACTGCCGCTCGACGACGATCTGGGTGGCGATGCCCGCATGGTCGGTGCCCGGTACCCACAGCGTGTTGAAGCCGCGCATGCGGTGGTAGCGCGTCAGCGAGTCCATGATCGTCTGGTTGAACGCATGGCCCATGTGCAGCGTCCCGGTGACATTGGGCGGCGGCAGCTGGATCGAAAACGAAGGCTTGGCAGCGTCGAGCGTGGGCTCATAGACGCCGCTTTGCTCCCACAGTGGGCCCCAATGGGCCTCGATGGCGGCGGGTTCGAAGGACTTGGCCAGTTCGGTCATGGGGACACCGGGTTGTGCGCCGCGAAAACGGGCGCCACAGAGCAGCAAAAAGGAGGCCGAATTGTAGGAGGGCGGCTTCTAGAATCATTCGATGTCCAGTCCCTCCGAAAGTCCGAGCCTCGCACCGCACGACGACCCGTCGATCCCTCTGTTCGAGGAAGACGAGCCTTCCGGCGCCGAGCAGGTCGACACGGGAGAGACCGATGACCATCGCGGGCTGGCCGTTCCGTCCTCCGACAACCTGCTGCGCGGACTCAACCCGGAGCAACTCGCTGCGGTCACTTTGCCGGCGCGGCCGTCGCTGATCCTGGCGGGCGCCGGTTCTGGCAAGACCCGGGTGCTGACCACCCGCATCGCCTGGCTGATCCAGACCGGCCAGCTGTCGCCCGGTGGCGTGATGGCCGTGACCTTCACCAACAAGGCCGCGAAGGAGATGCTGACGCGACTGAGCGCGATGCTGCCAGTGCCGGTTCGCGGCATGTGGGTCGGCACCTTCCACGGCCTGTGCAATCGATTCCTTCGCGCGCACTGGAAGCTGGCCGCGCTGCCGCAGGGTTTTCAGATTCTCGATTCGGCAGACCAGCTGTCGGCCGTGAAGCGCGTCATCAAGGCGATGAAGCTCGACGAGGAACGCTTCGTTCCGAAGACGACGACGTGGTTCATCGCCGGTCAGAAGGAGGAAGGCCTGCGCCCGAAGGATGTCGAGGTGCGCGACGAGCAGAGTCGCGTGCTGGTGCAGGTTTATCAGGCGTATGAAGAACAGTGCCAGCGCGAGGGCGTCGTCGATTTCGCCGAGCTGATGCTGCGCACCTACGAGCTGATGCGCGACAACCAGAGCTTGCGTGAGCACTATCAGCGCCGCTTCCGCCACATCCTGGTCGATGAGTTCCAGGACACCAACCGGCTGCAGTACGCCTGGCTGAAGATGTTCGCCGGCCCGCCCGGGCCGAACGGCACCGCCGTGCTGGCGGTCGGCGACGACGACCAGAGCATCTACGCCTTCCGCGGGGCGCAGGTCGGCAACATGGCCGACTTCGAGCGCGAGTTCAGGGTGCAGCAGGTCATCAAGCTCGAGCGCAACTACCGCAGCTACGGCCACATCCTCGATGCGGCCAACGAGCTGATCTCACGCAATTCGCGACGCCTGGGCAAGAACCTGCGCACAGAAGCCGGCCCGGGCGAGCAGGTGCGGGTTTTCGAAGCCACCAGCGATTTCGCCGAGGCGCAGTGGTTCATCGAAGAGGCGCAGCAACTGCACCGCGACGGCACGCCGCGCCGCGACATCGCGCTGCTCTACCGCAGCAACGCGCAAAGCCGGGTGCTGGAAAGCGCGCTGTTCAATGCGGGCATTCCGTACAAGGTCTATGGCGGCCTGCGCTTCTTCGAACGAGCCGAGGTCAAGCACGCGCTGAGCTACCTTCGGCTGATCGAGAACCCGAACGACGACACCAGCTTTTTGCGCGTCGTCAACTTCCCGACCCGCGGCATCGGTGCACGCACGATCGAGTTACTGCAGGACGCGGCGCGCGCGAGTGGCCGCAGCCTCTATCAAAGCGTCGGCGCAGTCGCAGGTAAGGGTGGCGGCAACGTGCAGGCCTTCGTCGCCAAGGTCGATGCGATGCGTGAAGCCACGCGGGGGCTCACCCTGCGCGAGATCATCGAGCACATGCTGAAGGCCTCGGGACTGGTCGATTTCTACCGCACCGACAAGGAAGGCCAGGACCGGCTGGAAAACCTGGACGAACTGGTCAACGCGGCCGAGGCCTTCGTCACACAGGAAGGCTTCGGCAAGGATGCGGTGGCGCTGCCGGTTGATGAGTTCGGTACGCCTTTGCCGCTGGGTGCTGATGCGGAGTTGACCAAAGTGTTGTCGGGACTCGGCGTGGAAGCTGCTGCCGCATTGCCTGAAGCCAGCGGCGGCATCGCTTCACTCATCACCACGCCCGATGCCGAAACCGGCGAGATCATGTCGCCCCTGGCCGCCTTCCTGACGCACGCCTCGCTCGAAGCCGGCGACAACCAGGCGCAGGCCGGGCAGGACGCGATCCAGCTGATGACGGTGCATGCGGCCAAGGGCCTGGAGTTCGACGCGGTGTTCATCACCGGCCTCGAAGAGGGCCTGTTCCCGCACGAGAACAGCGTGTCCGACCTGGACGGGCTGGAAGAAGAACGGCGGCTGATGTACGTGGCAATCACCCGGGCGCGCAAGCGGCTGTACCTGAGCTGCAGCCAGACCCGGATGCTGCACGGCCAGACCCGCTACAACATCAAGAGCCGCTTCTTCGACGAACTGCCCGAAGCCTCGTTGAAATGGATCACCCCGCGCAACCAGGCCTTCGGCTCGGGGTTTGCGCGCGACTACCAGTCGGCCTGGTCACGTGGGTCGGGTCTGGGCTCGATCGTGGGGGCAGGGCGCGTGGAAACTGCCGCGCCATCGGTCATTCCGAAGGCGCCATCACATGGCCTGAAGTCCGGGCAGAGCGTGTTTCACACCAAGTTCGGCGAGGGTGTGATCGTCACCCTCGAAGGCAGCGGTGACGATGCCCGAGCCCAGGTCAACTTCGGTCGCCACGGGATGAAGTGGCTGGCGCTGTCAGTTGCTAAGTTGACGCCTATCAACTGAGCGGTTCTTGCTGCCGAGGGCAAGGGGTGACCGGCTTCGCTCATGTCCCCCGGGCCGGATCACCGCTGAAGCGCTTCGATTGAAACCGATCCGGCCCTCCTCCTTTACTTCGCTGCGCCGATCACCCCACGCACTCGGCAGCAGCCACGGCGTTTGCCTGCCAAAGCCTTCAAATCGCTCACCGCAGCGCTCTCTCGCTGACGTCAAGGCTCAAACGCAACTGGGTCTTAGCGCAGCAAGGGCTTCAACGTCGGCCACACATTCGCCAGCATCGTCGGATGCCCGACTTCTGCCACATGGATTCGGTCGGCCTGGTACTGTGAATCAGGCACGCCGGCCATCAGAAATGGCACCAACGCGGCACCTTCGTCCTTCGCCACGGTGACGAACATCGCGGCCAGCTCGTCGTTGTACCGACGGCCGTAGTTCGGCGGGATCTGCACGCCGACCACCATCACCTTGGCACCAGCTGCCTTCGCTGCCTGCGCCATCTGCTGCAGGTTGCTCAGGCTGCCCTTGAGCGGCAGTCCGCGCAAGCCGTCGTTGCCCCCAAGTTCCAGGATCACGTGTGTCGGGCGGTGCTGGGCCAGCAGCGCTGGCAAGCGCGACAGGCCGCCGGACGTGGTGTCGCCGCTGATGCTGGCGTTCACCACCCTGGCTTCGATCTTCTCACTGGCGAGCTTGCGCTCGAGCAGCGAGACCCATCCGCTGCCACGCTTCAGGCCGTATTCGGCCGACAGGCTGTCGCCGACCACCAGCACGGTGTTGCGGGGGGCGTTTCCTCCGCTGGTGGCATGGGCCAGCGCGGCCACTGGCATCTGCGACCAGGACGGTCCGGCTACAGCGACCAGGCCGAGCAGCAAGGTACAGTGGATCAGTCGATGCAACCAATTCCTGCGTCCGGGGTCGATCTGCGTCGCTGCAGAACTTTGCGGTGGTGCACCGCAGGCCGTCTGTTTCATTGCTGTCAGTTGTTCCCAGTCCTTCATGTCCGATCCCATCATCGCCGTCGATCACATCACCAAGCAAGTGCCCGATCCGGGTGGTCCTTTGACCATCCTGCACGACATCAGTTTCACCCTGTTGCGCCAGCAATCGGCTGCCATCGTTGGCGCCTCCGGGTCAGGCAAGAGCACGCTGCTGTCCATCATCGCGGGGTTGGACACGCCGACGACCGGCAGCGTTCGCCTGGCGGGTACCGATTTGTTCAGTCTGGATGAGGATGCCCGCGCTGCAGTGAGGGCAGCCCACGTCGGTTTCGTGTTCCAGAGTTTCCAACTGCTGGGCAACCTGAGCGCGATCGAGAACGTGATGCTGCCTTTGGAATTGCAAGGCCGCAGCGATGCCCGGGCGCGGGCCACCGAGATGCTGGGCCGGGTCGGCCTGGGAGACCGGATGCGGCACTACCCGAAGGTGCTTTCGGGCGGCGAGCAGCAGCGCGTGGCGCTAGCTCGTGCCTTCGTCGTGCAGCCGGCAGTGCTGCTGGCCGACGAGCCCACCGGCAGCCTGGATTTCGCCACCGGCGAGCGGGTGATGGAGCTGATGTTCGAGCTGAACCGCGAAACTGGCACGACGTTGGTGCTGGTCACCCATGACCGAACCGTGGCCGCTCGATGCGACAGGCAGCTTCGCATCGATGCCGGGCGGATCGAAATGGACACGACGCCCGTTTGACGAGGGCGCCAGGGGGCGTCAGTTGGCGAACTTGTAGTCCGTCTTGTACTTGGCGCGGATGTCGTCGCGGAACTTGGCGATCTTCATCTGTCCGAGCTTCTGCTCGATCTGTGGCCGCATCTCAGCGAGCGGCGGCGACTGCGCCTCGCGGGTGTCTTCGAGCCGGATGATGTGCCAGCCGAACTGCGACTTCACTGGCAGCTCGGTCATCTCGCCCTTTTTCAGCTTGACCAGCGCCTGACCGAACTCGGGCACGTAGACATTCGGGCTGGCGAAATCGAGGTCACCGCCGTTTTCGCCCGAGCCGGTGTCCTTTGATTCTTTCTTGGCCACGTCTTCGAACTTGGCGCCGGCCTTGATCTGCGCGATCAGCGTCTTGGCCTGATCTTCGGTGTCAACCAGGATGTGACGCGCGCGGTACTCGGCGCCACCGGCGCCTGCGCCGGTCGACTTGGCATATTCAGCTTGGATCTCCGCTTCGGTCACCGGATGGGTGGCCTGATACTGTGTGAACAGCTCGCGGATCAGGATGGTCTGACGGGCGAATTCCATCTGCACCTTGTAATCGGCCTTGCCCTGAAATCCACGCTTCTCGGCTTCTTGCACGAACATCTCGCGCAGCACAACCTCATCGCGCACCTGCGCTTCCAGTTCCGGTGTGCGGCGTTGCTGACCCTGCTTCAGGATCTGGTCCATCAGCGAGTCGACACGTGCCTTGGGTACGGCCTTGCCATTGACGATGGCAATGTTCTGCGCCACGGCCGGCAGCGCGATCAACAGGGTGGCGGCGAGCGCGGTGGTTGTGGAGAGCAACTTGTTCATGGGGTGAGGCTTTCAGCTCATGTGGAGGCAGGTCTTGACCGAGCGGTATGGAACTGCGTCGGCGCTGTTGGAACTGGCGCAACGGGCGCCAGCAAGGAGAATAGGCTGGAGCAGGGCGTATCAAGCCTCGCCCGGGGCGCGCGCGTCAATGACGAGAGCGTGGATGCCGGCCTGCATTTGCACCCTGAGGGCATCATAAACGAGGCGATGTCGGGCCACCCGGTTCAGCCCGGCAAAGCGTTCGCTGACCAGACGAACGGTGTAGTGACTGCCCTCGCGTGCACCGGCGTGCCCGGTATGCAGGTGGCTGTCGTCCTGCAGCATGAACTCGGTGGGCTGCAGGGCCTCGCGCAAGGTCGCTTCGATGCGCTCGGAAAGCTGGCTCATGGCTGCGCTCTGATGAGAAGGTTCATCGTGCCGGAGGTTGAGAGTCGGCCTCGTCGGCCGCAACGTAGCGGCTCAGGTACAAGCCCTGCGCCAACATGAACACCAGCATCAAGCCCATCCCGCCAAACAGCTTGAAGTTGACCCAGGCGTCGGTCGAGTACTGCGACGCGACATAACGATTCAGCACGCCCATCAGCACGAAGAACGCCACCCATGCCCAGTTCAGGCGCACCCAGACGGTATCGGGAAGCTGCAATTGCTCGCCCAGCATCTTGCGAGGCAGGTTCTTGCCAAACAGCGCGGCACTGCCCCACAGGCCCAATGCCATGGCCCAATAGAGAACGGTCGGCTTCCACTTGATGAAGTCCTCACTGTGGAACCAGACGGTCGCGCCGCCCAGCACGACGACCAGCACGAAACTGACCCACAGCATCGTGTCGATCTTCTTGCCGCGGATCAGCAGGAATGCGATCTGCGCCAGCGTAGCAACGATGACCACCACCGTGGCCAGCAGAACCGGCGCTTCATTCACACCGACCACCCCGCCGGAGACGATGAATCCGAAATGCTCTGTAGCGAACGCGGCGGCCCAGTCCTTGTGGGATTCGGCGTACTTGAAGGTGCCGAAGAAAAACAGGATCGGCAGGAAATCGAGCAGCAGCTTCATGGATTCTTGGGGAGCAACGCCGAAGCCCGAGCCGCAGTTCGGGGAACGGGGTTTGTCAGCCGGGAGGCTCGAAGTCTATCGAAGCCGAATTGATGCAAAAGCGTTCGCCGGTCGGGGCAGGTCCGTCGTTGAAAACATGTCCCAGGTGTGATCCGCAGGTGTTGCAGCGCACCTCGATGCGCATCATGCCGTGGCTGCGGTCGACGAGGCGCTCGATCACCATGCTGTTGATCGGCTTCGAGTAGCTGGGCCAGCCGCAGCCGGCATCGAACTTGGTGTCGGCCTCGAAAAGCGGCGTGCCGCAGCCAATGCAGTTGTAGCGGCCGGCGTCCCAGTGGTCCCAGTACTTGCCGCTGAAGGCGCGTTCGGTACCCGCCTGACGGGCGACCTCGTACTGGGTTGCATCGAGCTGCGCTCGCCATTCGGCATCGGTTTTCTGAACGAGGCGGGGTCTGTCGTCTTTCATGCGGAGCTCCTCAGGCACGGTCGATCATGACGAACACGAAACCTCGATGTGCTGCGCCCAGTCGGGCGGGAAGTCGGCATCGGCTGACGTGTCATGCTTTTCGTCGAACGGATTCTCCAGAACTTTCAGCAGCCGCTGCACTTCCGAGAAATCGCCGGCCTGTGCCTGGCGGATCGCCGACTCGGCGAGGTGGTTGCGCAACACCACGCTCGGGTTGACGCGGTTCATGGCGGCGGCTCGTTGTCCATCGTCGCTGCTTTCCGCGCACAGACGCTCGGTGTAGGCACTCGACCAGCGTTCCCGGAATGCCGAGTCATGGAACAGACCCATGACAAGGCGGTTGTCTGCGCCTGC
Source organism: Rubrivivax sp. (assembly GCA_027490215.1). Classification (GTDB taxonomy): domain Bacteria; phylum Pseudomonadota; class Gammaproteobacteria; order Burkholderiales; family Burkholderiaceae_C; genus PBB1. The sequence goes on along the minus strand of JAIXYO010000017.1, from coordinate 20,499 downwards.
TGCGGTGCTGAATGTCGATAGACGCCGGAAAAGGATGGTGTGGTCGGTTTGCTCATGAGCCATCTGCTTCATCAACAACTCGATGAGGCTCGCATCCTCCTTCCGGGCGGTCGCTAAACCGCATTTCAGGCGCAGGCGGCGGCGCATCGCGTTGGCGTAGATCTGCTTGTAGGCCTCGAGCACCTCCAGCGCCGCGTCGCCGTTGTCGTGACCGATCAGCGGCATCAGGCCTTGTGCCAGCGCATGCAGGTTCCAGAAGCCGACGTTCGGCTGGCTGGCGTAGGCATAGCGGCCCTGGCGATCGGTGTGGTTGCAGATGTGATCCGGGTCGTGGCCATCGAGAAAGCCGAATGGGCCGTAATCAAGGGTCAAACCGAGGATCGACATGTTGTCGGTGTTCATCACGCCGTGGCAGAAACCCACGGCCTGCCACTGCGCCATCAGCTCGGCAGTGCGCTGCGCAACCGCGCTGAGCAGCGCCACGTAGGGTTGCGGCTTGTCGCGGCAGTCGGGGTAGTGATGCTCGATGACGAAGTCGGCCAGACGCCGCAACGTATCGGTATCGCGCTGCTGTGCAAAGTGCTCGAAATGGCCGAAGCGAATGAAGCTCGGTGCCACCCGCGTCACGACCGCTGCGGTTTCGAGGGCTTCGCGCAGAACCGGCATGGGCGAGCCGGTGATGCACAGCGCACGGGTGGTCGGAATCCCGAGGCCATGCATGGCCTCCGAGCACAGGAACTCGCGGATCGACGAGCGCAGCACCGCGCGGCCATCGCCCATTCGCGAATACGGCGTCATCCCCGCGCCCTTCAGCTGCAACTCCTGCGGGCCGCTGGGTGTGTCGATCTCGCCCAGTGACAGGGCGCGCCCATCGCCAAGTTGACCCGCCCACACGCCGAACTGATGACCGCTGTAGACGCTGGCCAACGGGCGCATGCCCGGCCACAGCGCATTGCCGCTGAAAACCGCGAGGGCGTTCAGGTCGGCTCGGGTCTGCCAGTCGGCAGGCAAGCCGAGCAGTTCGGCACATGAATCGCTGTGCGCTACCCAGTGCGGCGCAGGGAGCGGCTGAGGTGGCAACTCGGTGTGGAACTCGGCACCCAGCGCGTGAAACCGGTTGCACCAGTTCCAGTCCGGACCCGCCGTCAAGGTGTTGACAGGGGGGAGGGTGTCGTGACGAGTCATTGCGCAAGTGTATTCAGGCGCTCACGTCATCGCGCGAGCAGGGGACAACCCGAGCCACCTCTGCAAGGCGCGGCAACCTGCGCCGGGGTTCATATGATCTGGTATCTGTCCAGCGTCCAACAGTGCTGCTCAGCCTCCGTATCGCTCCCGCAGAGAAAGCCCGCCATGCCAACCGTTTCCGGCCAGATGATGCAGATGCCGCTGTCGATCTCGTCGCTGATCCGCCATGCGGCACGCCACGCCGGCGACGTCGAGGTGGTGTCGCGTCGCGTTGAGGGCGACTTGCACCGCAGCACCTATGCCGAGGTAGAGCGGCGCTCCCGGCAGGTGGCGCAGGCCTTGGCGCGACTGGGCTGCGAGCTCGGCGAGCGGATTGGCACGCTGGCCTGGAATGGCCACCGCCACCTGGAGCTGTTCTATGGCATATCCGGTTCCGGCCGCGTGTGCCACACCGTCAACCCGCGGCTGCATGCCGACCAGATCGCCTGGATCATCAACCACGCGCAGGACCGCGTGCTGTTTTTCGACTCGACCTTCCTGCCGCTGGTCGAGAAACTGGCTCCACAGCTCGCGAGCGTCGCGCACTGGGTGCTGATGACGGCCCGCGCCCAGATGCCCGCGGACTCGGCGTTGAAGAATCTGCATTGCTACGAGGACTTGCTCGCCGCCGAGGACGGCCAGTGGGCATGGCCGGAGTTCGATGAGAACACCGCGTCGGGGCTCTGCTACACCTCGGGCACCACTGGCATGCCCAAGGGTGTGCTCTACAGCCACCGCTCGACGGTGCTGCATGCGCTGGGTCAGGTCTCGGTCGATGCCATGGGCATCGGTTCGCGCGACGTGGTGCTCCCGGTCACGCCAATGTTCCATGTCAACGCCTGGGGCGTCCCGTTTGCCGCGCCGATGGTCGGTGCCAAGTTGGTGTTACCAGGCTCGCGGCTGGATGGGGCGTCGCTGCACGAGTTGATGGAGTCCGAACGGGTCACTTTCACCGCCGGCGTCCCGACCGTGTGGCTGGGACTGATCACGCACATGAAGGCGCACCGGCTGCAGTTCAGCACGCTGCGTCGCACAGTGATTGGCGGTGCCGCGTGCCCGCCCGCGATGATGCGAACGCTGGAAGACGATTTCGGTCTGGAGGTCATCCATGCCTGGGGCATGACCGAAACCTCCCCGCTGGGCACGCTGGCCCACCTGAAGGCCAAGCACGCGGCACTCGATGCCGAATCGCGGCGAGCGCTGCAGCAGAAGCAGGGCAAGGTGATCTACGGCGTTGACCTCGCCATCGTCGATGCAGACGATCGGCCATTGCCCTGGGACGGCTGTACGCCCGGCCAGTTGCTGGTGCGCGGCCAATGGGTGGTGGATCACTACCTGGGCAGCAGCGAATCGCCGCACATCGATCTGGCCGGCGAGCGCTGGTTTCCGACCGGCGACGTGGCGACGATCGACGCTGATGGCTACATGCAGATCACCGACCGCAGCAAGGATGTCATCAAGTCGGGTGGCGAATGGATCAGCTCGATCGTGCTGGAGAACATCGCGATGGCCCACCCTGCGGTTCACGAAGCCGCGGCGATCGCCTGCCACCACCCGAAATGGGACGAGCGACCGCTGCTGGTCGTGGTGCGCAAGCCTGGCGCTGATGTGAGCGCAGCCGACTTGCTGCGCTTTTTCGACGGCAAGGTGGCCAGCTGGCAGGTGCCCGATGACGTGGTGTTTGTTGACGAACTGCCGCACACGGCTACCGGCAAGCTGTTCAAGATGGCACTGCGTCAGGCCTATCGCGACCATCGGCTGCCAGGTGTCTGAGCCCATGCCCATCGAGCACGGCGCGGTCGCATGCGTCGATACTTGCGCCTCATGAAACCATCGAAGTTCTACAACTTGACGTGGCCACTGATTTTCGGCGGCGCGCTGGTGCTCATGGTGGGCGTGTCCACCGTTTCGGCCGATGCGTCGATCGGCTGGCCGATCGTCATCACCGGCAGCGTGCTGATCGCCCTGGGCGTGCTGCTGATCTACCTGCGTTCGCGCATTTCTGATTCAGAGGATTGACACCATGATTCGGCACATCGTCATGTGGACACTTCACAACCCGGCCGATGCACCACGCTTCAAGGCTCTGCTCGACTCCTGCGGCCAGTTGGTGCCGGGCATCGTCGAGTTTGATGTCGGCATCCGTCAGGCCGGACTGGAAGCCAATGCGGACGTGGTGCTGATGTCGACCTTCACCAGCGCGCAGCAGCTCGAGGCGTATCAGAACCATCCGCAGCACAAGGCCGTCGCTGCAGAGTTGGGCACGATGCGATCCGGCCGGTATGTGGTGGACCACACTTTTGACTCTGGGAAGAGTGCGGCTTGAGCCTTCGGCGCTCGCGCCGCCTGCTGCGCTCTGCCTGCTGGGCAGCGTTTGTCGCTTCGAGCGCGCTGTCTGCGCAGCCTCTGACCACGGCACCTGCTGCAAAGGTCTCTGCACCTTACGCCTTTCCGATCCCTCGCAACGCAGCAGCCATCGCTGCGCAATGCAAGGCGCTGCTCGCTGATCTCAAGCTTGCCGAAGCGCAGCTTGTGCAAGGCGGCGAGGCATCGGCGTCCGCGCTGCTGGCTGCATTCGACGCGATCACGCGTCGTACCGAGGACACGATGGGCCCTCTGGGCCTGCTGGTGGCGGTCAGTCCGAGCAAGGCCATCCGCGACGCGGCGGACAGCTGCGACCGCGACTACCAGGCCTTCTCGTCAGGCTTCTGGCAGAACGCAGCACTGTATGACCGGGTCAGGCAGGTGCAGCCCGCCGACGACATCGATCGCCGCTACTGGCGCGACACGCTCGACGCCTTCGAGGATGCCGGAGTCGCTCTGACACCGGGCAAGCAAAAGCGGGTGCGAGAGCTCAATGACGAACTGACAGCGCTGACCCAGACCTTCGAACGTCGCATCCGCGAAGACCGCACCCGGCTGTGGTTCACAAGGAAGGAGCTGACCGGTGTGCCCCCTGGCGTGTTCAAAGCCGCTGCGCGTGATGCGCAAGGCCGTTACCGCCTGGGCCTCGACGCGTCCACGGTGTATCCGGTGCTCGAGAACGCCACGCGCCCTGCCACGCGGGAGCGCATGTGGCGCGCCTTCCTGTCGCTGGGCGGGTCTGCGAACCTCGACACGCTGGCCACGTTGACCCAGCGACGCCGCGAACTGGCGCAGCTGTTCGGCCAGGCCTCGTACGCCGACTTCGTGCTGCGCCACCGGATGGCGCGCAGCGAGGCCGATGTGCAGGCCTTCCTGGCGACGGTCAAGGATGCGATGGGCGTGCGCGAACTGGCCGACCTGGAGTTGCTGCGCGCCGAGAAGGCCCGTCATCTGAACCAGCCCATCGATCAGACCGTGTTGGCGCGCTGTGACACGGCGTTCTATGCCGAGCGGGTACGCCGCGCCACCTACGCGGTCGATCAAGAGCAGTTCCGCCGTTACTTCCCGCCTGAGCCCAGCCTGCGCTTCGTGTTCCGCGTGGCCGAACGGCTGTTCGGCATCACCGTCGCGCCGGCAGCGACCCCGCAATCGCTGTGGCATCCGGAGGCACTCGCCTACACCGTCACCGACAACGACAGCAAGGCGCTGCTGGGCACGCTGTTCATCGACCTCTACCCGCGCGCGGACAAGTTCAACCATGCGGCGCTGTGGAGCTTTCGCAATGTGTCGACGCTGGCCGGCCGTTTGCCGGCGGCGGCACTCGTGGTCAACGTCAGCCGCGAGGGCCTGACGCTCGACGAACTGGAGACGCTGCTGCACGAATTCGGCCACGGCCTGCATGCCTTGCTGTCGAAGACGCGTTACGCGGGGCAGGGCGGTACCAATGTGCAGCTCGATTTCGTCGAGGCGCCCTCGCAGATGCTGGAAGACTGGGTCTACGGGCCGAAGGTGCTGGCACTGTTTGCCGAGGTCTGCCCGCGTTGCGAGCCCGTACCGACCCCATTGCTCGCTCAAGCGCGGGCTGCGCGCGACTTCGGCAAGGGTATCCAGTTTTCTCGCCAGCATCTGTATGCCAGCTACGACCTCGCCCTGTACGGTCGCGAACCAGCCGACCCTCTGGCGCTGTGGGCCCGGATGGAAGGCGCCACAGCCCTCGGCCACGTGCCAGGCTCGATGTTCCCGGCCGGCTTCGAGCACATCGCCGGCGGCTACGCGGCCGGGTACTACGGTTATCTGTGGAGTCTGGTGCTGGCCGAAGACCTGCGCACTGCCTTTGTCACCGACCGACTGAGCCCGGCCGTCGGTCGTCGCTACCGCGCGACCGTGCTGGAGAACGGCGGCCAGGTCGAGCCCGACGAATTGCTGCAGCGCTTTCTGGGCCGACCCCTCAACAGTCAGGCCTTCTTCAACGCACTGGCACAGTGAGGCCGTTCATGGAGTTTCCGTTGCACATCCCGTTCGTCCAAGCCATGGGCTTCGAACTGATGCAGATGCAGGGCGGCGAGGCCGAGATCGCGTTGACCCTGCGGCCTGATCAGCACAACTCGCTCAGCATGGCTCACGGAGGGGTCACGATGACGCTGCTGGATGTGGCGATGGCGCACGCGGCCCGCAGTGCAGACGCAACGACGGGTGCCGATGCCAACACCTCAGGCCGCGGCGTGGTCACCATCGAAATGAAGACCAGCTTCATGCGCCCCGGCACTGGCCGCCTGACCGCCCGCGCCCGCGTGCTGACGCGCACCATTGCGCTGGCCTTCTGCGAAGCATCGCTGTTCGACGAGGCCGGTGCCCTGATCGCGCACGCCACCGGCAGCTTCAAGTACCTGACACGCGGCGCCGGCGAGGGTCGGCGGGTGAGGGGAACTGGCGGCGATTGAACCGCGTGGCGAGATCAGTGAGCCGTGCGGCGCTCCGCAGGCCTCAATAGCTGACGACCCGGTCGAGCTCAAGCACCCAACTGGCCTCGCCCTGCTTCAGCTTGTACTGAAACTGGCGAGTGCCGCCGGTGGGAGCGCTGTCGGCATCGCTGTCCTTGTAGACCGGGAAGCGTCGGACGAGCGTGTTTTCGACGACGGCAAACTCGTCGTGACCGCGATAGCCGTGCGTCCGGGTCAAGGCATTCGCTTCTGCCGGCAGATAGACAGCGCTCAGCGATTTGCGGCGATTGGCGCTGTAGGCCACGAGTGAGCTGCGGGAGGTGTTGTCTGCTGACGTGATGTAGATGTAGATCTCTGGCGACCCATCTGAATTGAGATCGGCCACCTCGGCTCGAACGATCTGGCCTTCGGTCGACTGCACGAGCGGGCTGTTGTCGAGGCTCAGGCCGCGAGGCGTGATCGTCAGCTTGCTGCGCGGGCCGATATTCGCGCTCGTGACGCGAAAGCCAATGCCCTGCCATTCGAACGACTGGTCGAAGGGCACAGGTGGAACGGGTGGAGCCACGGCGGCTGGCGCTGCGGCGCTAGCCGCTGCCACGGGGGCCGAGGCGAACCCCTCTGGCAGGCCGGCCGTGTCCCAGTAAACGAAGACGGTTTCGTGGGCCAGGCGGTAGATCTGCCCCGCGCGACCCAGGCCTGCGCTGCGAATGGCGCGCTTGCCGTCCTGATCAAGGTAGTTGCCTGCACCGCGGCGAGGGCTCAATTCGTGTCGCACGCCGTCGGCCCGATCGATGGACACAAAGCCCTGTCGCTGCGAGAAGGTGCAGGCCACCACCTTGGACGCGTGGTCTGAACCCTTGGGATAGATATCGCAGCGGGCGTCCACCGTGTCCGCGTGCGCAGCGATGCTGGCGGCCAGCAGGGTGCTTCCGATCCCAACAAGGCGGTATCGCATCAATGGTGCGCGAAGGGGTCGAGCGTTCGTTGGGAGCAAGCGAGTGTTCATGGCGCAGCAGGAAGAATACCGCTGACATGCTGACTTTCAGCAAATTGAGGTTGCCGAACCAAGTGTGGGCCCGCCGCTTGCATCTTGCCGCTCAACGGGTCGATGGGACGAATCGGCTGCCAGGTCGCATCGAAGTGGTGGCCTCAGGCGGTTGCTGGGCTGAGAATGCGCGACATGCACCAGAAGACAGGCAAGTGGCAAGGCGTTGTGAGGCACCGTATTCGTGCCGCGGCCTTGGGTCTTCTGACTTTGGCGGCCATCCAGCCGAGCCATGCCCAAGACTGGATGCTGACGCTGCTCGACGGCGATGCGGTGGTCATCGATGGCGCTCGCCGCCTCGCCGCCGCGCCTGGCTTGCGTCTGGGCGCTGGCGCTCTGGTCGAGACGGGCGCCAGCACGACCGTCGTACGCCTTGAGGGGCCCGAACAGGCCACCGTCGACCTCGGACCCGACACCAGGGCGATGCTGATTCCAACGGCCATGGCCTCGCGCGGCGGGCGTTCGCCCACGCTCTACCTGCTCCAAGGCGCCGCGAAGCTGACCAGTCGTGGCGGCGCGACGCTGCAGGGGTTGGTCACGCCCGGGCTCGAGTTGTTGCCGTTCACCGGCAGTGCCGTGGTGCAGGTGGGCAAGGGCCAGCAGGCTGTTTTTGCCGAAGCCAGTCGACTGGAATTCGATGAACGCCGTGCCGGTGGCGTGTCCCGTACGCTGGGGGTGGGCGAGTTTTACAGCGGTGACATGGCGCGCGCTGGCACCCTCGCCTCGAGGCCGGGTGCCGATTGGTTGAAGCAGGTCCCGAGGGCCTTCCGCGATCCGCTGCCATTGCGCGCTGCAGCCTTGAGCGACAGACCATTCGAGCCGACGGTGCTGCCTGGCCCGACGTACGAACAACTGGCTCAGTGGCTCGGCGCCGAACCGGGATTAAGGCGCGATTTCGTATCGCGCTTCAAGCCATTGGCGCACGAGGCTGGCTTTCGAAGCGGCCTGAAATCGAACCTGCATGCCCATCCCGAATGGGGCGAAGTGCTGCACCCTAAACCCACGAAACCGCCAAGATAATCAATTCAATAGGAGCGCCTGCGAATGAAGCTGTTGGTGAAGTTCAATCTGCTGTTCATCACCGTGATGGCGCTCGGCCTCGCGGTCAGCGGCTACGTCACTCGCAGCCTGCTGCAGGAAAACGCCAAGGAGGAAACGCTGAACAACGCGCGCCTGCTGATCGAGAAGGCGCTGGCGGTGCGGGGCTACACCTCGGGGCAGATCACCAAGCTGCTGGAAACTCAGATGAAGTACGAGTTCCTGCCGCAGTCGGTGCCCAGCTACTCAGCGGTCGAGGTGTTGACGACCCTGCAGTCCAAGTACCCGCAGTTCTCGTACAAGGAAGCTACCTTGAACCCGACCAACCCGCGCGACCGCGCCACGGGCTGGGAAGTCGACATCGTCAACCAGTTCCGCAGTGGCAGCGACGCGAAGGAATTGATCGGTGAGCGCGACACGCCAACCGGTACCTCGCTGTACATCGCCCGTCCGCTGCGCATCAGCAACCCGGCCTGCCTGACGTGCCACAGCAGCGTCGAGGTGGCGCCCAAGACGCTGGTCGATCGGTACGGACCGGCCAACGGGTTTGGCTGGAATCTGAATGAGGTGGTGGGCGCGCAGATCGTGTCGGTACCGATGGACGTGCCACTGCAGCGTGCCAGCCGCTCGTTCAATGTGTTCATGACCGCTCAGGTGGCGGTATTCGTGGCAGTGGGGGTGGTGCTGAACCTGATGATCTGGCTGGTCATCGTGCGCCCTGTCACTCGGTTGTCGTCTTTGGCCGATCGCGTCAGCCAGGGCGAGATGGAGGCTCCGGAGTTCGACAGCGGCAGCAAGGATGAGATCGGCAACCTGGCGGCGTCGTTCAACCGAATGCGCACCAGCGTGGTCCAGGCCATGCGCATGCTGGACAACTGACCGGTGGACAAGACCTCGCGCATCGCGCACCCGGAGCGCCTGGGCAAGTACCAGGTCACGAGTGTGCTCGGCGAGGGAGCGATGGGCGTGGTCTACAAGGGCTTTGACCCGGGTATCCAGCGCGTGGTGGCGTTGAAGACGGTGCGCCGCCAACTGCTGGAGAACAACGACCAGGGCCCGGGCATGGTCGCCCGTTTCCGCAACGAAGCCCAGGCCGCCGGCCGGCTGGCGCATCCCGGCATCGTGGCGGTGTACGACTACGGCGATGAAGGCGACATGGCCTACATCGCGATGGAGTACGTGGAAGGCAACACGCTGGAGCGCTACATCGCCGAGCAGGTTCAGTTCAGCGACAGCGACATCGTCAGCGTGGTGGTGCAACTGCTCGATGCGCTGGAGCATGCGCACACCCAGGGCGTGTGGCACCGCGACATCAAACCGTCGAACATCCTCATGACCCGCGAGGGGCGCCTCAAGATTGCCGATTTCGGCATCGCGCGCATCGAATCGGCGCGTCTCACCTTGGTCAACAGCGTGATCGGAACGCCCACGTACATGGCGCCGGAGCAGTTCCGTGGTCTCGAGATCGATCGCCGCGTCGACATCTATGCCACCGGTGTGCTCCTCTACCGCCTGCTGGTGGGCAAGCCGCCCTTCACAGGCAGCACCGAGTCGCTGTCTTACCGTGTGGTGCACGAGGCACCGGTGCTGCCATCGGCCGTGCTGGGCTACCAGCGCGGCGCGCAGTACGACTCGGTGCTGGCCATCGCTCTGTCGAAGGATCCGGCACGCCGCTATCCCACCGCCCAGGCCTTCAAGCTCGCGCTGATCTCGGTCATCGACATCCCGGTCGCGGCCACGGTGTCCGACGAGACCGTCATTGCTGTGGCGCCGCGTGGCCCGGCGCAGGTGCTTGATCCGGGCCCGGGCCACGATGGCGGCGCAGCCGACCGTCCTGCTGCAGGCACTGGGAACTCGCCAACGAACTGGGATCCTCTGGTGCTGTCTCAGGTCGAGGCCAGTCTCGCGCGGCACGTTGGCCCGTTGGCCAGCGTGCTGGTGCGCCGCACGGCGCGTGACTGCGCAGACTTGCCGTCCTTGGTGCAGCGTTTGGCCGATCAGGTCACGAACGCCCACGCCCGTGATGCCTTCCTGGCGCAAAGCCTCAAGCACACAACGAACCGGGGTACTGGCTCTGGCCTGCCGCAGGGCAGCCGAGGGGGATCGGCCAGCGGTGGTGGGGCGCTGGCAACGGGCCGTGTGGTCACGCCCTTGAGCGACAGCTTCATAGCCCAGGGAGCCAAGTTGCTGGCGTCACATGTTGGACCGATCGCTTCCGTTCTGGCCAAGCGCGCGGCTGCACGCGGTGGCGGCCGAGAAGCGTTTGTTGAAGCGTTGACCGAAGCCGTGACCGACGCCGTGGCGCGCGAGAAGTTGCGGGCGGAACTCTCGCGCCTGCAGTGATGTCCCGTCTGGCGTCAGCGACTGGACCCCTTCGGATGATGTGACCATGCTGTGCGGCCCAGGGTCACACTTGCGGCGATAACATCTCCGCCGTCAATTCAATCAGGAGTGCTCAGCATGGCGATGGATGTGGTGGATTTCGAGATCAAGGGCTCGGAAATGCAGTTCGTCGAGGTCGAACTTGATCCGGGCGAGGCGGCAGTGGGCGAAGCAGGCAGCATGATGTTCATGGACGCCGGTATTGCCATGGACACGGTGTTCGGCGACGGCTCGGCCAGCACCGGCGGTCTGTTCAACAAGCTGCTGGGTGCCGGCAAGCGCCTGGTGACCGGTGAGTCTCTCTTCACCACGGTCTACACAAACCAGGCTCGCAGCAAGTCGCGGATCGCTTTCGCGGCGCCTTACCCGGGCAAGATCCTTCCGATGGATTTGCGCCAACTCGGTGGGATGCTGATCTGCCAGAAGGACGCCTTTCTGTGCGCTGCAAAGGGGGTCTCGCTCGGTATCTACCTTCAGCAGAAGATGTCGGTCGGCTTCTTCGGCGGCGAGGGTTTCATCATGCAGAAGCTCGAAGGCGACGGCCTGGCCTTCGTGCATGCCGGCGGCACCTGCGTCAAGCGTGAGTTGCAGCCAGGGCAGACGCTGCTGATCGACACCGGCTGCGTGGTTGCGTTCACGCCCAATGTGAACTTCGAGATCCAGTACGTGGGCAAGATCAAGACCGCCTTGTTTGGCGGCGAAGGCCTGTTCTTCGCCAAGGTCACCGGGCCAGGCACCGTGTGGTTGCAGAGCCTGCCGTTCTCGCGGCTGGCGTCGCGCGTGTTCGCGTCAGCGCCTCAGCGCGGGGGCTCGCGTGAGGAAGGTTCGCTGCTCGGCGGTGTGCTGGGCGGCGGCCTGCTCGGTGGCACGATCTTCGGCGGTGACGACGAATAAACGGCCAGGCACGCGCTGACCAACGGCGCCCATGCGCTGACGTATCCTGCACCGAATGAAATTGCTGATCGATTCGTTCTGGCGTGCTGCAGCGTACTGCCTTCATCCGCGTGTGATTGCGCTGTCGCTGATGCCACTGGTGCTGATGGCGGTGGCAGCGCTCGGCTTGGGCTATTTCATGTGGGATGCCACGCTCGCATGGGTGCGAGCGGGCGTGGAATCGCAAGTCTGGCTGACTTCGGTGCTGGCCTGGTTCGACAGCATCGGCGTCGGCGGCCTCAAGGCCTTGCTGGCGCCCTTGCTGATCGTGTTTCTGGCGATTCCAGTGATCGTCATTGTTTCGCTGCTGGTGGTGGCGGTCCTGATGACGCCGTCGATGCTCAACCTGGTTGCCGAGCGCCGTTTTCCAGCGCTCGATCGGCGGCACGGCGGCTCAACCACCGCTGGTGTATTCGCCTCACTGGGCGCGACGCTGGTGGCGCTCGTTTCACTGGTGCTGTCGATTCCGTTGTGGTTCGTGCCGCCGCTGGTGCTGATCCTGCCGCCGCTGATCTGGGGCTGGCTGACCTACAAGGTGATGACCTACGACGTGCTGGCCGAGCACGCCACCAAGGAAGAACGTCGCGAAATCATCCGCAGGCACCGCAGTGCCCTCCTCGGCATGGGCGTGCTGACCGGCTACCTGGGCGCGGCACCTTCGCTGTTGTGGGCCTCCGGCGTGCTCTTTCTGGCGCTCGCTCCGGTTCTGGTACCGGTCGCGATCTGGATCTACACGCTGGTGTTCGCGTTCTCGGCACTCTGGTTTTCGCACTACGCCCTGTACGCGCTGCAGGCACTGCGCGCCGAGCGCGCAGCAGCACCCGTGCCCTCAACGGCGGCGGTGCCACCGACGGTCGTCGATCCTGCAGCAACTGCAGGGCTGTTGCCGCCTCCACTGATCTGACTGCAACGCGATGGCATTTGGACTGTTGATCATCGGCGACGAAATCCTGTCGGGCAAGCGCGCCGACAAGCACGTGCCGAAGGTGATCGAACTGCTGGCTGCGCGCGGCCTGTCGCTGGCCTGGGTGCGTTATGTCGGCGACGATCCGGTGCGCATCACCGCGGATCTGAAGGACGCGTTGGCCAGCGGTGACATCGTGTTTTCCTGTGGCGGCATCGGGGCGACGCCGGACGATCACACTCGGCAATGCGCCGCAAGAGCGATGGACGTGCCGTTGGAACTGCATCCGGTCGCACGCGACCTCATCATCGAGCGCATGCAAGATGTTGCCTCCGAGAAAGGCGTGCCGTTCGAGCCCGATCGCGCGGACAACCTGCATCGGCTGAACATGGCGATGTTCCCGCAGGGGGCCGGGATCATCCCGAACCCGTACAACAAGATTGCTGGATTCTTCCTGCGCTCCGCGGATGCTCCGGCCGGCGCTGTGTATTTCGTGCCGGGTTTTCCGGTCATGGCCTGGCCAATGATCGAATGGGTGCTCGATGAGCACTGTGCGCACCTGCAGTGCGCTCGGGGTCAGCGTGAGCAGTCCGTCATCGTCATGGGCGCGATGGAGGCCACGCTGACGCCCCTGATGGAATTCGTCGAGGCTCAGCATCGCGGCGTGAAGGTGTTCAGCCTGCCCAGTGTCGATCACCCAGAGTGGGGCGCGCACATCGAGTTGGGCGTCAAGGGCGACGTTGCCGCGGTGGTGCCCGCTTATGCGGCGTTGTTGCAAGGTCTGCGTGAGAAGGGTGCTCGGCTAGGCCCTGAGTTGGTGCGATGACTGATCGCGGAATGCACCAAAGAAGGGTATCTGAGCGCACCATTTTGATTCGCGAACAACGCGGTCGAGCCAGTTCAACTATCGCGGCCCTGCCGCGGTCTGGTGCGTCGATATCGGCCGAATGGGGTGCTTGACTGCAATGCGGCGTCGGCCACGGGCATGTTTTCTGCTATGTTCCAGGGCGCATTTTTGAGGTGGCTGTCAGCCGTCGCACCAATGTTCACATCCTTCCCCCAACACATCCAAACAGCATCCCGCTAGGAGATTCCTGATGGCCAAGACCGTCGCCGACGTGATGAAGATGGTGAAAGAAAACGAAGTCAAGTTTGTTGACTTCCGCTTCACCGACACCCGCGGCAAAGAGCAGCACGTGACCGTGCCCGTGTCCCATTTCGACGAAGACAAGTTCGTATCAGGCCACGCTTTCGACGGTTCGTCGATCGCCGGGTGGAAGGGCATCGAAGCCTCCGACATGCAACTGATGCCGGACGCCAACACCGCGAACATCGATCCGTTCTTTGAAGAGTCGACCCTGATCCTGACCTGCGACGTGATCGATCCCGCCGACGGCAAGCCGTACGAGCGCGACCCGCGTTCGCTGGCCAAGCGCGCCGAGGCTTACATGAAGGCCTCAGGCCTGGGCGACACCGCCTACTTTGGTCCTGAGCCCGAGTTTTTCGTGTTCGACAGCGTGCGCTGGGGCAACGACATGTCGGGCTGCTTCTCGAAGATCGACTCGGAAGAAGCCGCCTGGAACACTGGCAAGGAATACGAGCACGGGAACACCGGACACCGGCCCTCCGTCAAGGGCGGCTACTTCCCGGTGCCTCCGATCGACAGCTTCCAGGACATGCGTTCGGAAATGTGTCTGGTGCTTGAAGGCCTCGGCGTTCCGGTCGAAGTGCATCACCATGAAGTGGCCAATGCCGGCCAGATGGAGCTCGGCACCAAGTTCAGCACGCTGCTCCAGCGCGCTGACTGGGTTCAGCTGCAAAAGTACGTCATCCAGAACGTGGCGCACAGCTACGGCAAGACGGCGACCTTCATGCCCAAGCCCATCGTTGGTGACAACGGTTCCGGCTGCCACGTGCACCAGTCGGTATGGAAGGATGGCAAGAACCTGTTCGCAGGCGACGGTTATGCTGGCCTGTCGGACTTTGCGCTGTACTACATCGGCGGGATCATCAAGCACGCGCGCGCCTTGAACGCGATCACCAACCCTGGCACCAACAGCTACAAGCGGCTGGTGCCCGGCTTCGAAGCCCCGGTCAAGCTGGCCTATTCGGCGAAAAACCGCTCGGCATCAATCCGGATTCCGTATGTGGCCAATCCGAAGGGCCGTCGTGTCGAGGCTCGATTCCCTGATCCGCTGATGAACCCTTACCTCGGGTTCGCTGCGTTGCTGATGGCCGGCCTCGACGGTGTCGAGAACAAGATTCACCCCGGCGAAGCCGCAACGAAGGACCTGTACCACTTGCCGCCGGAAGAGGACAAGCTGGTGCCGACGGTCTGCCACAGCCTCGATCAGGCGCTCGAGTACCTCGACAAGGACCGTGCCTTCCTGACCAAGGGTGGTGTGTTCACCGATGCGTACATCGACGCCTACATCGACCTGAAGATGACCGAAGTGACCCGCTTCCGCATGGCCACCCACCCGGTCGAGTTCGACATGTACTACAGCCTTTGAGGCCTGTGATGCAGCACGAAGGGACGGCGAAAGCCGTCCCTTTTTCGTTGGACGGGGAATTCCGTTCGTGCTCGACAATCTCAGAATGACCCGGCTGCCGCGCTCATGGCGTGTGCGCCAGGCAGTTGATGGTCGACACGAGGGCAATCCAATGCGGTTCTTGCACACGGCACGGGTCAGATGGTGGCGGCCGCTGGTCGCCAGCGGGCTGCTGCTGACGACTCAGGCGTTCCTGCCACAAGCTCTGGCCCAAGGAGATGCGCCGGTCTACAAGTGCCCGGGCAATCCGGTGCTTTACACCGATGCGATCAGTGCCAAGGAAGCCAAAACCAAGGGTTGCACGATGCTCGATGGCAACCCGATCACGGTCATATCCCTGCCCAAGCGCGCCAGTGTCAGCGCGACAAACTCGTCATCTGCCCCGCGCCCACCCGAAAGCCGCATCGACCCGACGGAGCAGCGCGCACGTGACAGCGATGCCCGCCGCATCCTCGAAGCCGAGTTGCAGCGCGAGCAGCAACGCCTCGCCGAGATGCAGGCCGAGTACAACAACGGCGAGCCGGATCGCCAAGGCGGCGAGCGCAACTATCAAAAGTACATCGACCGGGTCGCTGAACTGAAAGCCGGTATCGCCCGCAAGGAGAACGACATCGCTGCGCTGAAACGTGAATTGGCCAAGGTGCCATGAGCGCGGTGTTTCGACGCATCCTGGCGCCAGCGTCTTGCGCATGAGCATGGCCATCGCATCCTCACCCTACGCGGCCTTCGACCACCTGGCCACCATGGTGGCGGTGGTGCGACCCAACGGGCATTGCGTCTTTGCCAATGCGTCGTTTGGTCATGTGCTGGGCTGGTCGAGCCGCAGCGTGCTGCGCGATTCCTTGTTCGACTGGTTCGTCGATGCGCAGATCGTCCGCGACACCGTGGCAGCCCTGGTGCGCAACGAGTTCTCGTCGAGCCGCTTCGAGGCGGCGTTGCGACGGCCAGCGCTGGCGCCCGGCGAACCGCTGCCGGTGCATGTGATCGTCAACCAGATTGATGGCTCGACCGATGTGCTCATTGAACTGGTCGAGATCGAGCAGCAGACGCGTCAGGATCGGGAGGAGCGTGCGCTGGGTCAGGCGCGCGCCAACAAGGAATTGATCCGCAATCTGGCCCACGAGATCAAGAACCCGCTCGGTGGGATCCGCGGCGCGGCGCAACTGCTGGAGATGGAAGTCGAGTCGCGCGCTCTGACGGAGTACACCCAGGTCATCATTCAGGAAGCCGACCGGCTGCAGGCGCTGGTGGACCGACTGCTGGCCCCGCACCGCAACCCGCTTGTCGTGAGCGACGTGAACATCCACGAAGTCTGCGAGCGCGTACGTTCGCTGATCCTGGCTGAATTCCCGCGCGGCCTGCAGGTCGAGCGCGACTACGATGCATCGATCCCTGATTTCCGGGGCGATCGCGAACAGCTGATCCAGGCGGTGCTGAACATTGCCCACAACGCGGCGCAGGCGCTCGCCGAACAGGTCGCCAACGGTGATGCACAGATCGTTCTGCGAACCCGCATCGCTCGCCAGGTCACGCTGGGCAAACAACGCTACCGATTGGCACTGGAATTGCATATTCAGGACAACGGCCCAGGCATCGCGGAATCCATTCGCGACCGCATCTTCTACCCGCTGGTCTCAGGGCGGGAAGGTGGCTCAGGGCTGGGATTGACGCTCGCGCAGACATTCGTGCAGCAGCACCAGGGAACGATCGAGTGCGAAAGCGAACCCGGAAAAACCAAGTTCAAGATCGTGATTCCGCTGCCCTGAGCTCTCTCATGTGCACCGCAGCGCGTCGGTGCATTCCATCGAAGAGGCAGTGAATGAAACCCATCTGGATCGTTGACGACGACCAATCCATCCGCTTCGTGCTTGAAAAAGCGCTGGCGCGCGAAGACCTGGCGGTCCGCAGCTTCACCAACCCGCGCGATGTGCTGCTGGCGTTGGAAGACGATGTGCCCCAGGTGCTGGTGTCCGACATCCGCATGCCGGGTGGTTCAGGCATCGACCTGTTGGCCAAGGTCAAGCAGAAGCATCCGGAACTGCAGGTCATCATCATGACCGCGTACTCCGACCTTGACAGCGCAGTGAGCGCCTTCCAGGGCGGCGCTTTCGAATACTTGCCCAAGCCTTTCGACGTGCCGAAAGCGGTCGAACTGATTCGCCGCGCGCTCGATGAAAGCATGCGCGAAGCGGTGCGCGATGAACGGCTGTCCGACATGCCGGAAATGCTCGGCCAGGCCCCGGCCATGCAGGATGTCTTCCGCGCGATCGGCCGCCTGAGTCAAAGCATCGTCACCGTGCTGATCACCGGCGAGTCGGGATCTGGCAAGGAACTGGTCGCGCAGGCGCTGCACAAGCACAGCCCGAGGGCCAGTGGCCCGTTCGTGGCGATCAACACCGCAGCCATCCCGAAGGACCTGCTGGAGTCCGAGTTGTTTGGCCACGAGCGGGGTGCCTTCACCGGCGCCCAGACCACGCGGCGCGGGCGCTTCGAGCAGGCCGATGGCGGCACGCTGTTCCTCGACGAAATCGGCGACATGCCTTTCGATCTGCAAACGAGGCTGCTTCGCGTGCTCAGCGACGGCCAGTTCTACCGGGTCGGCGGCCACAACCCGATGCGCAGCAATGTGCGCGTCATCGCTGCGACCCACCAGAACCTCGAGGATCGGGTCAAGCTGGGCATCTTCCGCGAAGACCTGTTTCACCGACTGAATGTCATCCGCTTGCGCTTGCCCGCCTTGCGCGAGCGCCAGGAGGACGTCCCTGCGTTGGCCCGTTTTTTCCTGCAGAAAAGCGCCAAGGAGCTGGGCGTCGAGGCCAAACGGATCACCGACGCCGCCCTGACCAGAATGATGCAGTTCGAGTTTCCAGGCAACGTGCGCCAGCTGGAGAACATCTGCCACTGGTTGACGGTGATGGCACCGGCTCAGTCGATCGAGCCAAAGGACTTGCCACCGGAACTTCAATCGCTCGTGCCACAGGCTGCCACTGCCACGGCCGCAGCCCTGGTGACGCCAGCGTCGGCGGCGCCCTCGGCCGCTGTGGTGGCGCCAGGTGCGCATGATGTGGCCACTGCGGTCGATGCCACACACGAGACGCGTGCGGCGCTGCTCGATGTTCATGCCGAGCCGCCGACGGGTACGGACGCATCGCCATCGCGCTGGTTGCTTGATCTGGAGCGCGAGTCCCGCAGCCTGTTGCTGTCAGGCGAGCCACAGGTCTGGGACATCCTGACGCGCAAGTTCGAGGCGCAGCTCATTCACACCGCCCTCGAAATGACCCGTGGCCGCCGCATCGAGGCGGCGCAAAAGCTGGGCATTGGCCGCAACACCATCACCCGCAAGATCCAGGAGCTTGGGCTGGACGATTGAGCGGAGCGCAGACGCGTTCTGCGTCGCCGTTCGATCAGGCCGGGTCGTTCAGTTCAACCCACACCGGCGCGTGATCGCTGGGCCGCTCGTTCTTGCGTGGCAGCTTGTCGATGGCACACGCGGTGACCTGTGATTTCAGTGCATCACTGACCAGGATGTGATCGATGCGCAGCCCCTGGTTCTTGCGGAACGCCAAGTTGCGGTAATCCCACCAACTCCAGCTTTTCGGCGCCTGTTCGAACAGCCGGAAGGCATCGTGCAGGCCCAGTGAAAGCAGGCGCTGGAAGTGCACGCGTTCTTCCGGCGTGCACAGCACCTGCCCGGCCCAAGCGACCGGGTCGTACACATCTCGATCTTCGGGTGCGATGTTGAAGTCGCCCACCAGCACCAGATGGCGATGGTCTTGCAACTCCTGTTGCAGCCACGCCTG
This sequence comes from Rubrivivax sp., assembly GCA_027490215.1. Classification (GTDB taxonomy): domain Bacteria; phylum Pseudomonadota; class Gammaproteobacteria; order Burkholderiales; family Burkholderiaceae_C; genus PBB1. The sequence goes on along the minus strand of JAIXYO010000017.1, from coordinate 1,816 downwards.
CAGCCCGGCCAGCCACGCCATCTTGTACTGGAACTTCTCGCTCTCTGGCGACTGGCCATTCGGGATGTAGGCACCGATCAAGCGCACGCCCCGCAGCGTGGCGGTGATCACCCGGGCCTGCTCATCGGCATGACCGGGGATGTTCCTCACCACCGCGTCCACCGGCTCGCGCGTCAGCAGCGCGACGCCGTTGTAGGTCTTCTGCCCGAACCACTGCGATTGGTAACCGATGGCTGACAACTCGGCATGTGGAAACTTGTCATCGGTGAGCTTGGTTTCCTGCAGGCACAGCGCATCGGGTTGATGCACGGACAACCAGTCGAGCACCTGAGGCAGTCGCACGGCGAGGGAGTTGACGTTCCAGGTGGCTAGTTTCAAGGCATCCCCGATGTGTCGCCCGGGCGGCGAGGCAGCGGCATTGTGCCTCGCGCCCCACGGGGCCTTGACGTCAGCGCCGCAGCCCGGATCTTGATCGTGCGCCAGCACCCATGTTGGCGGCAATGAGTCCTGCGGTCAGCGTGGCCAGCCAGGAGAAGTAGACCCAGAGCAAGAAGACAGGAAGCACGGCGAACGCGCCATAGACGGCCTTGTAGGTCGGAATCGTGAGGACATACGTCGCAAAGCCATGCTTGCCCAGTTCGAGCGCCACGCTGGCAATCAAGCCTCCGACCATCGCTTCAAGCCAGCGCACCTTGGCGCTCGGCAGGTAACGGAACATGCCCGTCAGGCCGGCCCAGTTCAGCGCGGCCGGGCCCAGCCCCAGCAGGAAGGCTGCCGAGGTTGGCACCGGCCCCAAGACACCCAGTGACAGCCCGAGCAGATAGGACGAGGCCCACAGACTGGCCCCCAGCACCGGAGGCGCAACGAGGAGGAGCAGGCAGTACAGGCCCACACGCCTGAGCAGCGGGCGCGAGCGCTTGACGTTCCAGATCTGGTTCAAGGCGTTCTCGACTGTCAGCAGCAGCGCCACGGCCGTGACCATGAGCGACAGCAAGCCGATCCAGGTGAGCTCGCTCGCGTTGGCGGAAAACTGGTTCAGATACCTGATGACGGTGCGGGCGATGTCTGCTGGAAGCAGGTTGCTCAGAAAGTCCGGCTCAAGGCGACTGAACATCGGAAACCTGGTGAACAGGGCAAAGCTCACCGCAAGGAACGGCACGATGGACAGCAGTGTCGTGAACGTCAGACTGCCTGCGACCTGGAGCAAGCGCTCCTGCCGGGCGCGACGGATCGTGAGAGTCAGGCTGAACACGTGGCCGAGAAGTGTGGAGGTGACTGAGGTACCGGCCGGCGGTCACGGTACAGCCGACTGCCGATCATCGGCCATGACGCGGCATGCTGCATGCGTTCCTGCGCCGAGTCGTGGGGGACGGCCGCAGGAACCTGGCCTTCGTAGGGTTCCACCGGAAGCGAACCGGGTTCGTCGTGCGCTGCATGCTTCCATGGCCGCGCCCGGCCAGCAATGCCTTTTTGCCTACAGCACGTCAGGGCGCTTGCCGACGCAGGCTCGCTGACATCCACCAGACCATCGAGAGGCGGTGGTTGACCGCGCTTCTTCAAGGAATCACATGACCGCACTGGCCAACAAGCTCGACGGCGCAGGGAACGTCGTCGATCGGGCGTCATCCGCTGCCGATCGACTGCTCGATGCGACCCGACACACGGCCGATGCGGCCATTGGCAGCGTGGCCGATGGGGTGCACGCAGTGCGCGATCGCGCCTCGCCCGCGCTTGACCGCATGCTCGCGCCAATCGATTCACTGGCGGCGGGCACGCAGGCGGCACCGCTGAAGAGCCTCTTGCTGGCCGCTGTGGC
>JAIXYO010000064.1 GCA_027490215.1 Rubrivivax sp. | reverse complement strand
GCGAGGAAAACGACCAGGCTGATGCCTGGCGACATGGCGCGCGAGATGCCGGTGGCCACGCCGATCCAGGCGCCCAGCACGGTGGGCACCATCGACAGCGCCAGCAGCCAGTAGGTGTTGCGCAGCACACGGTTGCGTTCGGCCACAACCAACGGGCCGGCCGACGAAAGCGAAGAGGGATTGAGAGCGGAGTTCATGTCGATTCCTTCTGACTGAAAAGCGAAAGTAGCGATAACGGCAGCGCCTCACCTAGCGTGCGGAGCACGCGGTATGGTGTTGGGGCGCGGCGGGGACGGGGCTGCGGCACAGGCCGCAGCGGGGCTCACGCGCAGTGGGGCGTGGCGCGCGGCGGACGCTGCGGTCCGTCGAGGTACGGTGCGATCCAGGCCAGGGTGCCGTACGGGCCAGGCCAAGTCGTCAGCAGCGCAGGTGATGAGGCGTCGTCATCGGCTGGCACCAGGCCAACCAAGTCAATCACAGCTTCCTCGACAGCGAGCGTCGTCTGCCCGACGAACGATGCATCGCGCTCTGAACCTGCGGCCTGCTGCTCGAAGTTCGAGGCGGATTGAACCTTGTGGTGTTGCGCGTTGATCGACACCGACAAGCTCCCACGGTGGTCGACCGTCGGGCCGGACCAAGCCAGGACCAGTGTCAACAACAGGAACAAAACGCGCAGGTTCATCACGACGCGATTCTATGGGGCGCCTTGCTACCCCATGAAAACAACGGTTGCTCAGGTGAGGATTTCATCCCACTGCAACTGGAATTTTCCCGATCTTCGCCTGCCATTCCTTAGGCCCGGTATCGTGGACCGAGGTACCGTTGGCATCGACGGCCACCGTCACCGGCATATCGGTGATGTCGAATTCGTAGATCGCTTCCATGCCGAGATCGGCAAAGCCAACCACCTTGGCCTGCTTGATCGCCTTGCTGACCAGGTAGGCTGCTCCGCCAACGGCCATCAGGTAAGCGCTCTTGTGCTTCTTGATGGCGGCGATGCCGGCCGGACCGCGCTCAGCCTTGCCGATCATGCCGATCAGGCCGGTTTCCGCCAGCATCATCTCGGTGAACTTGTCCATCCGTGTCGCTGTCGTCGGGCCGGCCGGGCCGACCACTTCGTCGCGCACCGGATCGACCGGACCGACGTAGTAGATGACGCGGTTGGTGAAATCGACTGGCAGCTTCTCGCCCTTGGCGAGCATGTCCTGGATGCGCTTGTGCGCGGCGTCGCGGCCGGTCAGCATCTTGCCGGACAGCAACAGCGTGTCGCCCGGCTTCCAACTCGCGACCTCGGCCCTGCTCAGCGTGTTCAGGTCGACCTTCTTGCTCTTGTTGTAGTCAGGCTGCCAGTGGACGTCAGGCCACAAATCAAGGCTGGGCGGATCGATGTAGGCCGGGCCAGAGCCATCGAGTACGAAGTGCGCATGGCGTGTCGCGGCGCAATTCGGGATCATCGCGACAGGCTTGCTGGCCGCGTGCGTCGGATACATCGCAATCTTCACGTCAAGCACCGTGGTCAGGCCGCCCAGGCCCTGAGCGCCGATGCCCAAGGCGTTGATCTGGTCGCACAGTTGGATGCGCAGCTCCTCGGTCTTGTTGTTCGGGCCGCGGGCCTTCAGCTCGTACATGTCGATCGGATCCATCAGGATCTCTTTGGCCATCAACATGGCCTTCTCAGCCGTGCCGCCGATGCCTATGCCCAGCATGCCGGGCGGGCACCAGCCGGCTCCCATGGTCGGCACCGTCTTCATCACCCAGTCGACCAGACTGTCGCTCGGGTTCAGCATGACGAACTTGCTCTTGTTCTCGCTGCCGCCACCCTTTGCCGCAACTTGCACATCCACGGTGTTGCCCGGAACCACGGTCATGTGAACGACGGCGGGCGTGTTGTCCTTGGTGTTCTTGCGCTCGAAGTGAGGGTCGGCCACGATGCTCGCTCGCAGCACGTTGTCGGGGTTCAGGTAGCCACGGCGCACGCCGGCGTTGACGGCATCCTCGAGGCTGCCGCTGAAGCCCTCAAAGCGTACGTCCATTCCGATCTTCAGGAACACGTTGACGATGCCGGTGTCCTGGCAGATCGGGCGGCGGCCTTCGGCGCACATCTTCGAATTGGTCAGGATTTGCGCGATCGCGTCCTTCGCGGCCGGGCTCTGCTCGGCCTCATAGGCACGTGCCAGATGGGCGATGTAATCAGCCGGGTGGTAATAGCTGATGTATTGAAGCGCAGCGGCGATCGATTCGACGAGGTCGTCTTGGCGGATGGTGGTCATGGGTGATGGACTGTTTGGCGAAGCACGCTCAGTGCGGCTTCGAGGGTGTTGCGTTCGACATCAGGCGATCGGTCGCGGCGATGGCGATGGCGGACAGCAGGAATGTGACGTGGATCAGTGTTTGCCACATCAGCACTTTTTCGGTGTAGTTTCCCGCGCTGATGAAGGTCTTCAGCAGGTGGATCGAACTGATGCCAATGATCGCGGTGGCCAGCTTCACCTTCAGTACCGAAGCGTTCACGTGGCTCAGCCACTCGGGCTGGTCGGGATGCTCTTCCAGGCCCATGCGCGACACAAAGGTTTCGTAGCCACCGACGATGACCATGATCAGCAAGTTGGAAATCATCACCACGTCAATCAGCGCCAGCACGACCAGCATGATCACGGTTTCATTGAGCCTGGGCGCTTCGTAGCCGATCACCGTACCGGCCGCATCCTTGATCGGCGCGAGCTGGTAGCCAATGCTCTGAACCAGCGCGGCGAGCGCTTTTTCGCTGCCGAACACCGCTTCAATCAGGTGAACCAGTTCAACCCAGAAATGGAAGACGTACACCGCCTGTGCCAAGATCAATCCGAGGTAAAGCGGCAATTGCAGCCATCGGGTGGCGAAGATCGCCGCTGGCAGCGGCCGCAGCCGATGGTTCGATTTCGGCGGGGTCGGAAGGGTCATGATGGGGCTCGGTAAGGGGCATTCGGATGCCTCGCCATCGGTATGAGGCGGGGTACAACGTCCCCGCCGTTGATTGTAGGCAGTGCCGGGGTATTCGATGTTTGACAGGCCGACGGTCGCAGAGTAAGGGCGTCGTAAGAGCCAGTCGCTAATGTTCAGACAGCAGAAGAGGACGTCCTCAAGGACGCGAGAACTGCGGGTGCAGCACCGCTGCGACGCGAACAACACAGAGCAGGAGACAACCGTGAGTGATTCCATGTCCGTGAAGCAGTACCTTCCACCGGCCGAACTGGCACGCGATGCGCACGTGTCAGGCATGGCTCAGTACAAGGCGCTGTGCGCCGAGGCCGAGGCCGATTACGCCGGCTACTGGGCCCGGCTGGCTCGCGAGACGATCGTCTGGAAGACCCCGTTCACCCGTTCACTTGACGACAGCGGAGCACCGTTTTTCAAGTGGTTCGAAGATGGCACGCTGAACGCGTCCTACAACTGCCTCGATCGGCAGGTGGAGGCCGGACTGGGTGACAAGGTGGCGATCATCTTCGAGGCCGACAGCGGCGAGGTCACGCGGGTGACCTACCGTGAACTTTTGGCGCGCACCTCGCGGCTGGCGAATGCGCTCAAGGCACGAGGCATCAAGAAGGGCGATCGCGTCGTCATCTATATGTCGATGAGCGTCGAGGGCATCGTTGCCATGCAGGCCTGCGCGCGCATTGGCGCCACGCATTCGGTGGTGTTTGGTGGCTTCTCGGCGCAAAGCCTCCAGGATCGCATCAAGGACACCGGCGCGGTGCTGGTCATCACGGCCGACGAACAGCTTCGCGGTGGTAAAGCACTACCGCTGAAAGCCATCGTCGACGAAGCCCTGGCCTCGGGCCAGTGCGACACGGTGAAGGATGTGGTCGTCTACCGCCGCACCGGCGGCAAGATCGAGTGGAACCCGCGTGACCTGTGGTTGCACGAGGTGACTGAGGCGCAGCCCTCCACCTGCGAGCCCGAATGGGTCGGCGCCGAGCACCCTCTGTTCCTGCTGTACACCTCAGGCTCGACCGGCAAGCCCAAGGGCGTGCAGCACTCGACAGGCGGCTACCTGCTTCATGCGATGCTGACGACGAAGTGGACCTTCGACCTGAAGCCCACCGACATCTTCTGGTGCACCGCGGACATTGGTTGGGTCACCGGCCACACCTACATCGCCTATGGCCCGTTGGCGCTCGGTGCCACCCAGATCGTGTTTGAGGGTGTGCCCACCTATCCCGATGCAGGTCGCTTCTGGCGAATGATCCAGGACCACAAGGTCACGATCTTTTACACCGCGCCCACTGCTATCAGGTCTCTGATCAAGGCCGCGGAAAGCAATCCGGCGGTCCACCCCGACCGGTACGACCTGAGTAGCCTGCGCATCCTCGGCTCCGTCGGCGAGCCGATCAATCCGGCTGCCTGGGAGTGGTATCACCAGCACATCGGCGGCGGGCGCTGCCCGATCGTTGATACTTTTTGGCAGACCGAAACTGGTGGCCACATGATCACCCCGTTGCCCGGGGCCACGACGCTGGTGCCGGGTTCGTGCACCTTGCCGTTCCCGGGCATCATGGCCGCCATCGTCGACGAGGCCGGCAAGGACGTGCCGAACGGGCAGGGCGGTATCCTGGTCGTGAAGAAGCCGTGGCCCAGCATGATCCGCACGATCTGGGGCGATCCGCAGCGGTTCGCGAAGAGCTACTACCCGGAGGACTTTCAGGGCAAGTACTACCTGGCTGGCGATGGCGCCATTCGCGATGCGCGAACTGGCTACTTCACCATCACTGGGCGCATCGACGATGTGCTGAACGTGTCGGGGCACCGCATGGGCACGATGGAGATTGAGTCCGCGCTGGTCAGTTGCACAGAACTGGTCGCGGAAGCGGCGGTGGTCGGCAGGCCGGACGACACCACTGGTGAAGCGATCTGTGCATTCGTCGTCCTGAAGCGCTCGCGCCCGACGGGCGACGAGGCCAAGGTCATTGCGAAGCAGTTGCGAGACTGGGTCGGCAAGGAGATCGGCCCGATTGCCAAGCCCAAGGACATTCGCTTTGGCGACAATTTGCCGAAGACCCGTTCCGGCAAGATCATGCGCCGGCTGCTGCGCTCGGTCGCCAAGGGAGAGGCAGTGACGCAGGACACCAGCACACTCGAGAACCCGGCAATCCTGGATCAGTTGGGCCAGGCTTATTGAAACCAGAGCCCCGTCGGACAAGGAAAAGCCCCGCATGCGGGGCTTTTCTCTGCGAAGACGACGCTCAATACGTCGTCAAGCAAACGGATTTCACTTGGTCGCCAAGATCCACTCCACCAACTTCTTAGCTTCAGCGTCGGTCACTTGAGGGTTGGCTGGCATCGGAATGGAGCCCCATACGCCGCCGCCGCCTTTGCGCACTTTCGTGGCCAGTGTCGCCACCGCTTTCTTGTCGTCAGCGTACTTCGCCGCCACATCTTTGAAGCTCGGACCAATGCGCTTGGCATCGACAGCATGGCAGGCTAGGCAGCCCTTTTCCTCAGCCAGTTTAGGGTTCGCAAACGCCGATGCGCTCATCAGGATGGTGGTGGTCAGGAGCAGGGCAATCTTCATGGGGTTCTCGTTGGTGAAGTTGCGCTCTAACGTGCCTGCTATTGGCCTCGTTGACAGAGCGGGCTGAGCTACATTCATGCGATGGATTCTAGGACGGCCACTAGGCGGGTAGCTGTCGCTATTGCCCTGCAAAATCGAGGAGATTGCCATGTATATGGTCGTGTTGGGCTTGTTGCTGCTCATCTTGAAACTCGCCGAGTTCGGCCCCGTCGGGAACTGGTCGTACTGGGCGGTGCTGTGGCCGTTTGCGCTAGCAGTGATCTGGTGGTCATACGCCGACAGTTCAGGTTGGAACAAGCGGCGCGAGATCGAGAAAATGGAAGACCGCAAAAGAAAGCGCCGCCAGGACAACCTGGAGGCGCTCGGCATGGATCCGCGGAGCCGGCGCAAGCGCTGAGTGATTCAGCGACTGCGCCGACAGGTCAGGCGAGTCACTCGAACTTGTCGAGCACCGCGCCGGAACTCGCGCTCGACGCATTGCGCGCAAACTTGGCGAGAACGCCGCGGGTGTAGCGGGGTGTGGGCGGGGCCCACGCTGCGCGGCGACGAGCAATTTCCTCATCGCTTACGTTGAGTTGCAGGCTGAGGGTGTGCGCGTCGATGGTGATCGAGTCACCCTCGTGCACCAACGCAATCAGGCCCCCGGCATAGGCTTCGGGAGCCACATGCCCGACCACCATGCCCCAGGTGCCGCCTGAGAAGCGGCCATCGGTGATCAAGCCGACCGATTCGCCCAGGCCTTGACCGATCAAGGCACCGGTCGGCGCCAGCATCTCAGGCATGCCGGGTGCGCCCTTCGGACCCAGGTAGCGCAGCACCATCACGTCACCGGCCAGGACTTTCTTCGCCATGATCGCTGCCAGCGCCGATTGCTCGTCGTCAAACACCCGTGCCGGCCCAGTGATAACCGGGTTCTTCAGGCCGGTGATTTTGGCGACGCAGCCTTCGGGCGAAAGGTTCCCCTTCAGAATGGCCAGGTGGCCCTGAGGGTACATCGGGTTGCCTATCGGGCGGATCACGTCTTGGTCAGCACGCGGCGCGTCGGGAATGTCGGCCAGGTTTTCGGCGACCGTCTTCCCGGTGATGGTCATGCAATCGCCGTGCAGCAATCCGGCGGCCAGCAGCGTCTTCATCACCTGCGGAATACCACCGGCGCGGTGCAGATCAATCGCCAGATAGCGGCCGCTGGGCTTCAAGTCGCACAGCACCGGTACCTTGCGGCGCACGCGCTCGAAATCGTCGATGGTCCACTCGACCTCGGCCGCATGGGCGATGGCCAAGAAGTGCAGCACCGCGTTCGTCGAACCCCCGGTGGCCATGATCACCGCTACTGCGTTCTCGATGCTGCGCCGGGTGACGATGTCGCGCGGCTTCAGGTCCGCCTTCACCGCCTCGACCAGTACACGCGCAGCCTCCTTGGTGTGCGCCACGATCGGGTCCTCGACATTGGCCATCGTCGACGAGAACGGCAGGCTCATGCCCAGCGCCTCGAAGGACGAGCTCATCGTGTTGGCGGTGTACATACCGCCGCAGGATCCGCTGCCGGGAATGGCACGGCGCTCGATCTGGCAGAAGTCTTCCTCGCTCATATTGCCGGCGCTGAACTGACCAACCGCCTCGAACACGCTGACGATGTTCAGGTCCTGGCCCTTGTACTTGCCCGGCAAGATGGTGCCTCCGTAAACATAGATGGCCGGCACGTTGGCGCGCAGCATGCCCATCATCCCGCCCGGCATGTTCTTGTCGCAGCCTCCGACCACCAGCACACCGTCCATCCACTGGCCGCCCACACAGGTTTCGATGCAATCGGAGATGACTTCTCGCGATACCAGGCTGTATTTCATGCCCTCAGTGCCCATTGCCATGCCGTCGCTGATGGTGGGCGTCCCGAAGATCTGGGCGTTGCCACCAGCGGCCTCGATGCCGGCCACGGCCGCATCGGCCAGCTTCTGCAGGCCCGAGTTGCACGGTGTGATCGTCGAGTGTCCGTTGGCCACACCGATCATCGGCTTCTTGAAGTCACCCTCCTCGTAGCCGAGTGCGTAATACATGGACCGATTCGGCGCCCGGGCGATGCCTTCGGTGATGTTTCTGGAGCGACGATTGATGGCCATCAGAGCCTCCTGACGATTTAGAGGCGCAAAGTATCGCCACGCAACGAGGTGCAGTCCAATATATTGTTGGGTTTACATTGATTTGTAGAGAGTATCAATGACTGAGCTTCGAACATGGCGTCAGTTTGTGGTCCTGGCAGAAGAGCTGCACTTTGGCCGCGCTGCGCAACGGCTCAACATCACGCAACCGCCACTGACGATGGCGATCCAGGCGCTCGAGCGCAAGCTGGGAGCGCCGTTGTTCGAGCGGACTCAGCGCTCGGTGGCGCTGGCGCCTGCGGGGCGAGCGCTTCTGCCCGAAGTGCGGCGCCTGCTCCAGGCTGCTGACGACCTGACGCGCCAGGCGCAGGCCGCGGCCGCGGGAGTGTCAGGCCGGCTAAGGCTGGCATTCGTGTCGAGCATTGCCTACGGTCCGCTGCCCGAGTGGTTGCGCTCGTTTCGCCACGCCAACCCTGACGTCGTTCTGGCCCTGCGCGAAGCCACGATTGACATTCAACTCGATGCGTTCGCCTCTGGCGAGATCGACGCTGGCTTCGTGCTGCATGCGCAGGGGGCTGCGCCGCCCGGTCTGCGGGCTTGGCGAGCCTTGCACGAGCCGCTGGTGATGGCACTGCCCGAGCGACATCCGCTGACGACCCAGCCCAGCCTTACCTTCGACCGCGTGGCCTGTGAGCCGCTGGTGATCTTCCCGCGGTCGATCGCACCGTCTTTGTTCGATGCCATTGTCGGCCACTACCGTGCGCGCAGTGCCACACCGCGGATTGAGCAGGAAGCCAATCAGATGCAGACGATCGTTAATCTGGTGTCCGCGGGCATTGGTGTGGCGTGGGTGCCGGCATCGCTGATGCAACTGCAGCGCCCGGGCGTGGTCTACCGAGCGCTCAGCGACGTGCCGCTCTCGTGCGACACCAGTCTGGTCTGGCGCGAAGGGGCGTTGCCCGTGGTGAAACGTTTCGTCGACCACGTGCAAGCCGCCCAGGTGCAGCACCCACAATCGCCACTTTCATACACGCCCCTACAAAAGAAAGCGCCCTGATGCTCGTGCATCCCCAGTTCGACCCCGTGGCCGTTTCGCTCGGGCCCCTGCAGATCCACTGGTACGGCCTGACCTATCTGCTTGCCTTCGGGTTGTTTTTGTGGCTTGCCTCGCTGCGCACGAAGCAGCCACAGTTTGCGAGCGCGGGTTGGACCCGACGTGACGTCGAAGATCTCTTGTTCTACGGCGTGATCGGCGTCGTGATCGGTGGCCGGCTGGGCTATGTCCTTTTCTACAAGCCGGGGCATTACTTGGCCAACCCCCTTGAGGTCTTTGCCGTCTGGAAGGGTGGCATGGCGTTTCATGGTGGATTGCTAGGGGTTCTGGCTGCGATGTGGGCATTCGCGCGCTCACGCGGGCGACACTTCCTTGAAGTCACCGACCTGATTGCGCCCTGCGTGCCAACCGGGCTGGCGTCGGGTCGCATGGGCAACTTCATCAATGGCGAGTTGTGGGGGCGAGCAGCAGATCCTGCGTTGCCATGGGCAATGGTGTTTCCGCAGTCGGGCGAGAACCTTGCACGCCATCCATCGCAGCTCTACCAGTTTTGCCTGGAAGGACTGCTGCTGTTTGCGCTGTTGTGGATCTATGCGCGCAAGCCACGCGAACTCGGCATCGTCTCGGGGATGTTCCTTATCGGTTACGGCAGCTTCCGCTTTGCAGCAGAGTACTTCCGCGAACCAGACAGCTTTCTCGGTCTGCTCGCATTCGACATGAGCATGGGTCAGTGGTTATGCGTACCTATGGTGCTGGCCGGCGCTGGGCTGGTTTGGAAAGGCCGGCAGCAGCGCTTCAAGGCGGCGCTGCGACCGTCTGCGGAGGCATGATGCTCACGACCGCAGATCTATCCTGAGAGGATGCTGATGAGACTCGTTTTCCTAGATACCGAAACCACCGGACTCAGCCCGCAATCCGGTGATCGCATCGTCGAGATCGGCTGCGTCGAACTGGTCGATCGGCGGCTCACTGGCCGCAACCTGCACCTGTACCTGAATCCGCAACGATCCAGCCACCCTGATGCCTTGCGCGTTCATGGGCTCACGGACGAATTTCTGAGCGACAAGCCGCTGTTCGAAGCGGTGGCTGATCAGCTTCTGGAGTTCATCAACGGCGCCGAAGTGGTGATCCACAACGCCAGCTTCGACGCCGGATTCCTCGACCACGAGCTGCGGCGATTGAATCGACCGAATCTTCTTCAATCCGTCGAGAAGATCACTGACAGCCTGAGCATGGCGCGCGAGCTGTTTCCCGGGAAAGCCAACTCGCTTGACGCCTTGTGCAAGCGTCTCGAAGTCGATAACAGCAGCCGTGCATTGCACGGCGCGCTGCTCGATGCGGGACTGCTCGCCGAGGTGTACATCCGCATGACGCGAGGCCAGAAGTCGCTGGTCGTAGAGACAGACGATGCGCCGGTCGTTTCCGAGCTGGTCGACACCACGGACCTGAGCCAGTTCGTGCTGCCGTTAATCCCCCTCAGTGAGGACGAACAATCCGCTCACGGCACTTTGATTGCCGAGCTTGAAAAAGCGACGAAGTCGGGTGCGATCTGGGCGCGGTCTGTGGCACACTAGAAGGCTCGTCTGCTGACGGACCTTGACGTTTCGCGGTCCTGAGCGGCTGGGGCGGTTAACTCAGCGGTAGAGTGCCACCTTCACACGGTGGAAGTCGCAGGTTCGAACCCTGCACCGCCCACCAGTTGTCAGGATTGTGAAGCTTGTGCTACAGTCGAGGGCTTCGCTGCTAGTTGGCGAGTCGGTAGGGAGGTTGGTAGTGGTGCTGAGTTAATAGCTTGGTGCTGATTGACCGAGATACCGAAGGCGATGTATAGTCGTTG
>JAIXYO010000035.1 GCA_027490215.1 Rubrivivax sp. | reverse complement strand
TCCACCACCGCATCCGCAAAGATCGTCAGCGGCGCGTTGAAGGTGGCCACCACGCTGGACAGCGTGTTCTCCGAGTTCGACAGCAGGCGCTGCAGGGCGTCAGTGCATTCGTCCGAGAGGGGCGGGTTTGTGGATGAAGCTTCCTCGCGGCGCTGGGTGATCAGGCCGCTCAGGTGGTCCTTGAGCGACCGGCCCTTGCCCGAGGACTGGCGCAGCATCTCGCCGATGGTGCGCGGGAGCGAGGGCGTTTCGAGGAGGACGAGGCCCAGGCCCAGGAACAGGTTGCGCGCCTGGTCGTTGAAGAAGGCCTCCGACGAGGTGCCACTGCCATCGTTGGGGAAGAAGACCTGGCCGATGGTGAGCAGGTCGCCGACGCGGTGCAGCGGGCTGGAGCGCACGGCGGTCAGCGGGTTCCAGCGGTGGCTGCACGCGTCTTCGTCGAAGGGGGAGAAGGCATAGACGGCCTGGCCGTGCGCGGCGCGGTAGCCAGCGGTGATGTCGTAGTTCTCGCCCTTGATGTCGAGCACCACGACGGAGTCGGGCCAGTTCAGCAGGTTCGGAATGACGACGCCCACGCCCTTGCCGCTGCGGGTGGGCGCCGACAGCATCACCGAGAGCTGGCCGGGCAGCGAGAGGAACCTGCCGCGGTGGCGGCCGATCAGGATTCCCGGCTGCCCGCCGTCGCCCGTGAGGCCAGCGCGATCAATCTCGGCCGGGCTGGCGAAACGGGCATCGCCATGTAGCGCCCGCCGCGGCCTTGCGGCGGCGACCAGGCCAGCCGGCAGCAGGATCAGCAGGCTGATCCCCGAGACGCCGATCGCAAGCTGCAGCTTCTTGCGCAGCTGGGCATCGTCGGCGTACAGGCCCCAGTAGTGGACGATGCTGGCGAACTGCGCCTGCTTGGGGTTCGCCTTGTTCAGCACCAGGAACAGCACGCCGGCCAGGTACACGGCCGCGCAGGCCAGGGCGACATACCCGCCTACGGCAAAGACGCCCGCCGCAACCTTGCGGCCGGTAGGCCAGGCCGAGAAGGGCAGGGCCGCAACGCTGCTCATGCCTCTGCTGCCTGTTGATCCCAGCGGCCGAGCCGCTGGCGCCGGGGCTCGTAGAGGATCTCGGAGATGAAGCGCCCGCGCTCGTCGCGATCGAACTGCACGATCACGTCAACCACGACGCTCAGCAGCCACTTGATCTCGTTCATGCGCAGACCGCCGCCGGCGCCCGTCTCACGGATCATCAGCGACATCTGTTCGAAGGCGAGGGCGCAGCTGCCGGCGTGGACGCTGGTGATGCTGCCGGGGTGGCCCGAGGCCGCGAGCCGCACGAAGTAGAAGCACTCGTCGCCGCGCACCTCGGCCAGGAAGATGCGGTCGGGCTTCATTCGCAGGCAGGCTTCCAGCAGCGACTTGGCGGTGACACGGGCCGTGCCCTGCGCATCCTTGCTGTAGAACAGGTGCACCACGTTCGGGTGGTTCGGCAGCGTCAGCTCAGCCGTGTCCTGGATCGTGATGAGCCGCTCGTGCTTCGGCACTTCCTCGACCAGGCCCTTCATGAAGGTGGTCTTGCCCGAGCCGGTCTTGCCGCTGACGACGATGGTCTGGTGCCTGCGCACCGCCAAGCGCAGGAACTCGGCATAGAGGCCGGCGTCCTTCAGCTCCACCAGTTCGCGCTCGAAGGGCAGCAGTTCGGCGTTGGGCGTGCGCGTCACTGTGGCGGTGCGTTCGAACAGGCCTTCGCGCTCGAAGTCGTCCAACCGCTTGATCAGGTGCGACGGCTTGCGCACGGTGATCGACACCGTGCCGCGCGGCACGGCCGGCGGGATGACGAACTGGATGCGCTCGCCGCTGGGCAGCGTGGCGGATAGCAGCGGCCGTTCCTGGTTGACCTGCTGGTCGCAGTAGGTGGCCACGGCGGTGGCCAGCGACAGGCATCGTTCCTGCGTCATCTCGGGCGCCGGCACGGTCTGCCAGCCGCGTACCGTCTCGACGAGTAGTTCGCCGGGCCGGTTGACGCAGACCTCCAGCACGCCGGGCGCATCGAGTTGCTCGCGCAGCGGGCGCAGGAACTCGACCACCGACGTGGCGTCGCCGCACCAGCCGTCGCCGGGCCCGTCTTGGTCGTGTTGAAGTGCGCTCATCGCTCCACCGGCCGCAGCTCGTAGACCGACGAGAAGTCCACGTCGCGGGCGACGTAGATGCCGACGATGCCGCCCTGGTTCTGGTGAATCAGCGGCGGGATGTTGATCGTGCTGTCCAGCACCTTCTCGGCCAGCTTGCTGGTGTTGGCCGTGGTGGAGGGCAGCACGATGGTGTCGGCCTGGCGATCGCTGGCCTGGTTCTGGATGACCAGCTTCACCGAGTCGTCGATCAGCGAAAGCAGCATGGCCGCGCCGATGCGTTCGCCCCAACGGTTGTCGACGTAGCCGTCGATGCCCGACTCGCCGAGCTGGCCGGTGCCGGGGGAGTCGATGTCCACCGTCACGCCCAGCGGCGTGCGGATGCGGGTCCAAAGCACCGGGATGCGAACCGTGCCCGGACGGACCGAGGCGATGCGGTACTCGCCGTCAAGATGCGAGCCGCGTTCGATCAGCAGCACGCGGCCGTCGTCGCTGAAAACATTGCGCTGGACCTGGCAGCCGACGAGGCCGGACACGGCGCTGATGACTTTGGTCTTCAGGGCGCAGGTGAACGCCGTGCCTTTGGGCAGCGTGAGGCTGCGGTTGCCCAGCATGGATGCCGCCACCTTGGGGGTGGCCGAGCCTTGTAACTGGCCCCCGAAGAGGCCGCCCCCGGCGGCAGGTGCCCCGGCGGGTGCGGTGCCCGCCATCGGGGGCCCTCCAAGGAGTGCACCCGTCGGCATCTGCCCGGTCGCCTGGCCCGTGGCCAGCGCCGCAGTCTTCGTGAGGTTGTCGAGCAGACCCTGTAACTGGCGCTGGTAGCCCTGCAGGTTGCGCGATGTCGCAGCAATCGGATCGTTCGGCTCGACGGCTTCGGACGAGGCGTTTCCCTCGATAGGCGCAGCCGAGGCATCAAGCCTTCGGGTGGACGCACCCGGCGGTGGAAGTGCCCCTGGCCGCGTGGTCACCAGCAGGATGGGGGCGTCCTCAGGAGGGGCAACTTTCTGGCCACCCGATGCGGGTGCACCCGATCCGGTGCGCCGGACACCGATGGGCTCTGCCACTTCGTCGGCCGTGGGCGTCAAGGCCGGGATGCGTGGCGCCGTGGTCACAGCAGCAGTCGCGGCGGGCGCTGGCGGCATTTCCAGCTTTCGCGGCTCGGAGGTGGCGGCCGTGGGCTTGTCTTTCACCAGCTTCGACTCCGCCTCGGCGGCGCTCTTGCCGCTGGCCGAGAAGCGCTGGATCGCAAAGGCAGCGACCGCGACCAGGGAGCCGATGAGCAGGACCACGGCCAGCAGACCCTTCGTCGACACCGCCATGCGCTGCCGGGTCGCGACGTTGGGGATGCCGGGCTCCCCGGGCAGCGGCGAGATCGTGTTGCCGTCTGCCTCTGGCTCGGGGCCTACGTTGGGCTCACGGTCGCGCGGCGCGTTGGGGTCGTGCGTCATGGTGTGCCTCCCTTGCGCGCTTCGGTGGCTGAGCTGTCGGCCCTGAGAACCCGCTGCACGCCCGGCACCGTGGTGCCGTCGCCGGGTGGCCGCCCGTCCAGGTCGAAGGCCTCGTTCCAGAGTCCAACGACCGCCGAGCCGGCTCGCAGCATCAGCCGCCGGCTGACGCGGTCCACCACGAGCAGGTCATCTTCCATGCGGGCATTGACCAGCGTCTCGCTGCCATCGCCCAGCACGTGGAACACAGCCGGCACCTCGCGGTTGCCGGGGAAGCGCAGGTAGGTGAAGCGGCCGTCGTCGTAGACCAAGGTCGGCACGATGTCCTGCGAGCCGGTGCCCTCGGCAATCGAATACTGCGTGTTCATCACTTGCGGCTTGGCCTGCAGGCGCTCGGCGACGACCTGCTGTGGCGGCGGAGGCGGTGGGATGGCTGGCAGCGCGACGAGGGGCGCGGCATCCCGCAGCGCGAGGCGGGCGGCAGGTACCACGCGGGCAGGCGCCTTGACCACGAGCCGATACACCGGTGGCTTGGGGTCACCATCGGCCAGCACGACGAAGCGGAAGGCATGCGTGCGACGGTCGGTGACCACGGCCAGGTTGTTCGCGGCGCTGGCCGAGCTCTTGGCCTTGACGAAGAAGTTTCGACCACCCGGCTGGGCTGCCACGCACCAGGCGGATTCAGCCTTCGCGCAGTCGCCGCCAAGACCGGCCGCCACTTCGGTGATCGACTCATCGGCGTCGAGCACCACCAGGGTCACCACACCACGCTTGACCGGCACGGTGACGACGGCGCGCGGGTCGTACACGACTTCGCGCAAGCGTGGATCGGCCGGCTCGGCCGCCACCGTCGCGCCAGAAACGGCGAGGCCCAGGGTGGCCGTGAAGCTGATCAGGCGCTTCATGGTTTGGCCCCAGGTGCTGCCGTGTTGATCTCAGGATCAGACCGGTACGCCGTGACGACGAAGCCGAATGGGTTCTCGAGCCGGTCGCGCTCCTTGGCCAACACCTTGGGCTGGTACTGGAAGACGACGCTGGCGACGTGCCGCGTGGTCACCTCCGGGAGGTTGCGATCCGTCAGGCGCACGACCTTGTCGTAGGTGACAGTCGCTTCGCCCTGGTTGCCGGCGCGGCCGGAGGCGGCCAGGCGCACCCCGACGACATTGATGCGCCAGTCTTCGGCAGCGCCGATCTTCTTCTGCAGGGCACCATCGCCCTCGAACTGCCGGCTGTAGTCGGAGAAGACGGCCGGCACCGCCATGCGCGCGACCTGGTCGAAGTCGCGCTGCAGGAACATCCAGCTGTAGCCTTCCCTGGCCCGGACGAAGTTGGCGAGGTTGTGCTTGTCGAGCGCTTCCATCGGCGGGATGGTCTCGACGCTCAGCCGCTGCTGGATCGTGGATTCGCCGGTGACGCGATCGACAACGATGGGAATCTCGATCACACGGCGAAGCGGGCCCTGGGCAAACACCGCTGCGATGCCAATGAAGCCCAGAACGAGGCCGGCGATTGCCACCCACCAGGCCCGACGCTCGGAGCGTTCGAGCATCAGCGCGCGGTCCACTTCCCACGCGCGGTTGGCGCCGATCGCAGTCGTCTCAGCGACGGCTTCGCCGCCGTTGCTCCCGGTACTTTGGGAGCGATCGGGCAATGCGGCGGCTCTTCCTGGCGTCAGGACGGCACTCATGGGGAGACCTCAGTTGGGCTGCGCGCGGTCCTTGGACACCACCGGTGCAGCGGTTCAGGGATCAGGGAAGGTAGTCAGCCACCTTGCCTGTGCGCGCGAGCATCTGGTACTGGCGTTCACGCTCGCGCGACCGGGCGATACGCTCCTCGCTGTCGGCCATGCCCTGCAGCATCTGCACCTGCGACATCTCGTGCGCCAGCAGCGCGTTCTCGGCGCCGATGCGGGCCTGGACTTCCTGCACGGCCTTCTGGTCCGTGGTGGCGTTGATCTGGCCCATCAGCGACTGGATCTGTGACAGGCGGCCGGCGGCCGACTTCATCGCATCCTGGAGCAGACCCTTCTGCTGGTACGGCTGCGCCAGCGCGGACTGGCATGCCGTGCGCGCATCGCCGGCCAGGTCCATGCAGTTGTAGACCATGCCCACGTCGCGCAGCGCCTTGGCAGTGGCATTCAGGCCCGAGTACCCCGACGTGTTGATGGCGTTGAGGTAGGTGTAGGCCTCGGCCGGGACGTAGTTCCTCAACAAGGGATTGTTGAAGACGTTGCCGAGATTGCGGATGCCGTTGATGCTGTTGATCTGGCTTTGCAGCTGGTTGATCTGCTGGACCTGGTTGTTGATCTGCGTGATGCCATCGAGTACCTGTTGGATCGTCTGGACCAGATTGGCAACATCGATGACCGGGATGCCCTGCGCGCGGGCGCCATTGGCGCCGAAGGCGATGAGGACAGCCGCGGCGACCTTGAGACGGGTTTGCATGGTTTGCTCCTGTACTGGTTGACGCTGGTTGAAGTTCATGCCCGACCGCGCAACGCGGCGAGCTTGTAGGCGGCGGTTCGCACCGCGCCGTAACCCTGGCGAACTACGGCGCCTGCGCCGGCGGCTATGGTTCCCGCAGCTCGACCAGTGGCTGAGGCCGCGGCGCCAGTGGCCTGGCCCGCCGCATACGGCAGACCGGCACCGGCACGCACGACACCGCCAGCGGCACCTGCAGCACCCGCACCCCGTGGGGACGATGCAGAGCGCAGGCCCGAGACCATCATGGCGTTCTGGATCATCTGGATACCCTGCTGGACAGCGGCTCCGCCGGTGAGAGCAGAGGCGAGGCTCGGGGCCTGGAAGCAGATGATGGCCATGAGGATCATCAGCACGCAGTAACGAGTGGCCTCGCCCAGGACGTTGAACGATCCGCCGAGAAAGCCGCCTCCGTCGATGATTGCCTTGAACATGGCCGCGCCCATGTAGGTGCTCAAACCCAGCGCGAAGAAGGCGAACCAAGTCAGCACCACAGAGTTGAGAACCATCGACAGCCAGCTATCGAAAAATCGGGCTGTCGGCCGCCAAGCGAGGCAGAGGATGAAGAGCGGCCCGATTGCAACTACGAAGGTAAGGAACAGCTTCGCGAGCGTCACCACGAACAGTGCGATGCAGAGAAAGATCACCGAGCCAATCGAGAAGACCACAGCCGCAAGCACAAGATCCAAACGGAACATGCTTGCCTCTCTCATGATGTCGGCAACCTGAGCGCTCGCGTCGTCATTGAACTTGTCGAGTAGCGCATACGGCGTCGCGACCGTCGCGGGGTCAACGCCAGAGGGGAGAAAAGTCGACGCGACCCCCATTGCCAGAGCATTCGCGGTGTCTGACACGTTCGAGATGTAGAAGCCAGACTGCAGAGCGAACGCCAGCACCAGGCTAATCTTGAAGACCTTCCACATGAACACGGGCAAGGTCTCGGATACCTCGTTTCGGAGGATGGCCCAGCCATACAGCGCCACCCAGATCGTCATCGCGGTCAACGCGATCGGCGCAATGGCAGTCATGAGCGTCGACACCACGCCAAGCACGTACGTGCTCAGGATGGCGTCGAACTTTGAGCCGACCCAGGCAAACATTTCGATGACCTCCTACTGCACGGCGTCAAACGGTAGATTGGCGGGTGGCCGCGCGAACATGTTCACGCACTTGCTACCCAAGTCGGGGAGCTGGCACTGAAGCCAGTTGGTTCCGGACTTGACCACCCAAAGGCGAGAGAGCTTCGTAGTTCCATACGTCGACTTTCGGCATGTGCCGGGCCGCGCATAGGCCTCGGTGCACTCGACGAGCCCTTCGTTGGTTTCGACCATGTGCCACGGGCCCGCGTTGCATCCCGCGTCGGCATTGCAGGGCTTTGTGCTTCGGATAGGTCCAGTCCCAGGGAGCGGTGCGGTTTCGATCCGCTTGGTACCGTCGGGCATCACCTTGACGGCCTCGTTACCCTTGACGAACTGGGCGCTGGCGGTAGCGGCGGCGAGCGCCATCGCGACCAGCGCGAGGAGATGACGAGCGGCTTTCATGCAGTTCTCCTGGAGGTACGAAACCTGCGATCGTGAACCTCACGAAGGAGAACCGGAAGCCATTGAAACGGATCGTTGCCATGCCGTTCGCGCACGGCGTCGAGCAAGGCCACGTTGTCGGTCGTGGCCGAGAGCACGGTGATGAAGTCTTCGAGGCCGGCGAGGTCCAGTTCGCAGATCGCGCTGGCGTGGCCCTGCTTGACGAGGAAGCGCCGGCCGCCTTGCGCACCGAGGCTGCGGACGATGTCGAACTCGGCCTGAGTCAGACCGAAGCCCTCGACGTATTCCTCGCGCACCGCTTCCGGGTTGGCCAGGAAGATCTTGGTGACGCTCTGCTCGATCATCGTGCGGCCGATGGGATGGCGCAGCACGTCGGACGGGCTCTGCGTGTCGAAGATGCCCAGGCCGTTCTGCTTGCGGATCGTCTTCTGCTTCTGCTTTGCGAAGTCGCTGAAGATCTCGTGGTCCAGCGCCTTCCAGAACTCGGAGATCACGTAGATCAGCCGCTCGCCGTTGACGAGTTCTTCCATGACCTGCAGCAGGTACATCATCACCGGCGTGCGAACCTCGGGCAGGTCGAGGAACTCGGTGGTGTCGAAGCCGATGACGTTGGCCGCATGCAGGTCGAGCAGGCGGTCGTCGGCCTGGTCAAAGACCCAGCCCAGCGCGCCGCCCTGGCACCAGCGGCCGAGTCGCTCGAAGAGGCTGTTCTCTCCCGCCTTGGGCAGGTTCTGTCGCACGGTCGAGAAGCGGCGCAGCGGCGCCGGCATCATCGCCACGGCCTTGACGGCCTCGGCGATAGCACGCTCGTCGGCCGGCAGCAGCGGCATGGCCGGTGTGGCTATGCAGGTTCGGATCAGCTGCTCCCAGAACTGGAGGCGCGCAGGCGTGGGCTCGCGTTGCAATGGGTTGCAGCCCGTGGGCTTGCCGGCCTCCAGGGTGAAGTACCGCCCACCCAGGGCGCGGATCGCGATCTCGCAGCCGCGGTCCAGGTCGAAGAGCACCAGGCGCGGCGCTGGATCCCACTTGCGCGTGAGCGTCAGCAGGAACATTTCCAGCGTCGTCTTGCCGACGCCAGTCGAGCCGATGATCAGCGTGTTGCCCGGCAGCTTCTTGTCGGCCGAGTCTTCGCCCTCCGGACTGCTGTGCAGGTTCAGGTAGAAGGGCTGGCCCGAGGGCGTGCGCAGCAGGGCTAGCGCCTCGCCCCAGGGGTTGCCGTCGCGCTTGCCGCGGGCGAAGTTGTGGCCGCTGGACAGCGCTGCGAAGGCACGCGAACTCAGCTTGGCATCCCGCGGCCGCCACTGCCAGTTGCCCGGCATCTGCGCGAACCAGGCGGCATCGGCCACCAGGTCCACCGGGGACATCTGCAGGCTGGAGGCTTCGCCCACGGCGCCGATGGCCTGCGCCGCGCGGCGTCCGGCATCGGCCACGCTGTCTTCACCTTTTTGGCCGAAGACGACCAGGCTGTAGTGGTACTCGCCCATGCAGAACTGGCCATCGCCGAGTTCGTTCAGCGCCACGTCCATCTCGGCGACCTGGCTGGCCACCACGTCGTCGCTGGCGATGAGCTGGTCCCGCTGCAGTTCGAGCGCGCGCATGGCCTCGCGGCGAGGCAGGATCGAGAAGCTCTGCGTCTCGATGAACTCGCTGGCTTCGTAGAGCAGGGCGTTCAGGATGCCGGGCTCCACTGCGTCGGCGTACTCCTTGATGTCGACCAGCGCCGCGTAGCGCCGTTCGTCGCCTTGCCGAAGTTCGAGCTTGTCGCCGCCGAACGACAGGCGCGCGGTCGGCAGCGTCCGGTACAGCGGGCCGGTCGTCATCGGGATCGCCCGCCAGCAGCCGTTGACCAGGTAGCCGAAGAATTCGGCCACCTCGGAGTAGGACCGGCCACGGTGTTCGCGCACTCCAAGCAGATCGGGACCGAAGCCGCGCAGCACGCGGCCCACCAGGGCCGTGCGCTCCTCCATGACGCGCAGGGCTTCGGCCTGCGCTTCGGCGATGGCGGCCCGCGTACGCTGAGTCGATTGCAGGGCACGGCTCACCCGCGAAACGTTGGGCCGGTAGACCAGCGTCAGGTAGAGCTCATTGCTCATCATCCGGCGCTGGCCCAGCTTGGCTTGGTAGGCCTGCGACAGGTCGCGCGCGAAGCCGGGCTGCGCCGGGTCCTGAAGGCTGTCGCTGACAACGCGGTGCAGGCGGTGCGTCCACACCGCCCACTGGCCGCCAGCCAGGTTGCGCAGGAGGCTGCACAGCGCCTCGTGCCGCTCGCCGATCTGGTGCTCGTCGGCGCACTCGAACGCCACGCCGTCGAGCCGCCAGACGCGCAGGTAGTCGCCGCCGCGCGTGATCACGTCGTGCGGGCTGAGCAGCGACGAGAACGGGATGAAGCGCGCCAGCGGGTTCTCCGCCTGGGCCTGGGCCCAGTGCCGGGGCCTGAAGCCGCTGCGGCCCGTCCGGGTGTCGGCGCCGTTCGCCTTAGACATGCCAAGCATCGCGGGCTCCCCGATAGAGGGTGGGCGCGTAGCTGCGCGCACGCCAGAAGCGGCGGTTGCGGTCGTGCAGCCGCAGCTTCACGGCGACGAACATCTGGCGGAAGCGCTGGTCGTCCTTGGACGTCACAAAGCGCATCCACAGCAGCGCCGGCACGAAGGCCACCACGACGCCGAGGGCGATCCACCAGCTCACCAGGGTGCCGCCCCACATGATCAGCAGCATGCCGGTGCCGAACAGCACCACCAGCGGAACGAGCGGGATGCCCAGCTTCATGGCCGGGCGTGTCGCGCCCTTGTAGATGGCTTCGCCTTGCATGGTCGGGCCCGCCGGTCAGGTCACGATGTAGCTGGCGAAGGCGGCCGCGCCGCCGACGAGCGTGCCGCCGATCAGCACGTTGGCCACGTCGGCCAGGCGGGCGCCCTGGAAGATCATCTTGAAGCCGGCCCAGATGATCGCGATGGTCACCACCGCGATCGAGATCGTCACCAGAATGGTGTTGATGTTCGTGACCGTCGTGTTGATCTTGTCGAAGCCCTGAGCCAGGGCCACTTGCGACATCGTCGCCAGCAGCACGAAGGCCAGTGACGGCGCTGCGCGCCGGATCGATGCGAGGGATCTCATGTCTTCTCCTTCGGTTAGGCGGGGGGAATGGCACGCGAAGCGACAAGCGAACTGGTGCCAGCGGCGACCACGACCTTGCGCACGTAGCCATGGCGGAACCCGGTGGCGAAGTTGCCGCTGTAGTAGCAGGACAGGGCCTGGCGCAGCGCCGTCTGGTCCACGGGTTGCGACGTGGCCGTCGTCGTGGTCGCAGTGGCGGCTGACGCCGGTGCTCGGGCCCGGTCGAAGCACTCGGCCAGCACGGACTGCATTGCCGCGAGGTTCGTGCAAGGTTCGAATGCCGCGTCCAGCGTCAGGCCCAGGCGTTCGAAGTTGCCGACGTTGATCTGGCCCAGGCCGACGCTAAAGTTCCAGCCGGTGGCTTGCAGCGATCGAGCCGTGGCCAGGGCTTCTGCCCGGTGCCGGGGTTGGCGAACCAGTGTGCCCCCCACCACGCCGATCGCCCACGGGTTGAAGCCGCTCTCGACGCTGACCAGGGCGTGCGCCGTGTGGGTGTGCACCTGGGGTGCGCAGGCGAGCGCCAGCGCGAGAAAGACGGAGGCATCCATGGTCTGACGCCTCAGGATCCCGAGTCCGTCGGTGGGGCCGGCGGCGGCAGGGCGGCGAGCCACGCGGCGTAGTCGTCGTCGAAACGCGTGTCCCAGGTACCCAGCTGCGCTTTCGCGGCCGGGCTGAACTCGGTCACCGTGTCGCCGTCCATCGTCCACCAGGTGCGGGCGAAGCGCGCTCCCTGGACCGAGACGGACACGGCGCCGGTGTAGTCGCACGAATAGATCGGCCCACTTTCGCCCTCGGACACCCGCGTGTACTGCGGCGGGCAGTAGCTCGGCGCGCTGGCCCAGGCGTGGCTGGCCGAATTGCCGCCACCGGCCATGCCGCAGGTCGGGAAGGGCTTGCCACGCGACAGGTCGCGCAGCACCTGCTTGATGGGCGGTACGCACTGCGGGATGGAGCGCCAGCTCGGGGCGGCGAAGCACAGCAACACCAGGCAGCCGTCCACGGCCCGTGCCGGGGTTGGAGCGAGCGCCGCCAAAGCGAGCAACAGGGCGCTGATCGCGCTTGCCCAACTGGTGTGGGGGCGACCCATCAGGGAGGATTCCTGCCACTTGGCAGGGCCGGACGGCAGGTCTACATTCAGCAGTTGGTTCATGTTCAGAGCCCTCAGTTCGGCGGTGGTCTGGAGGGGGCATCCCGTGCCGGCTCTTTGAACACCGTGAAGTCACTCTAGGACTCAAACCCCATCGGCCCGGCGCTGGATTCGGGCCGTTTTCCAGCACAGCTGCTGCAGGTCGGACACGATGCCCACCCACTTGGCGTCTCTCGACTCGCTGGTGCATCCGCACCAGATGGAGGTCCAGGAATTCGCTTCCTATGCCCTCGTCATCGACGCCCGTAGTGCCGAGGCGTACCAAGAGGATCACGTGCCCGGGGCGGTCAACGTGCCGGTTGCTGCGGATCGCCTTGCCGAGGCTCACGTCACCTCGATGGAACGTGGCATCACGACGGTGGCTGGCGAAGCCGCACCCCCGATGCCGTACCCCCTTGCGGCTCTGGTCGAGCGGCTCTCACCAGGCGACGCTGTCCTGGTCTACTGCGACCGCGGCGGTCTGGACAGCCTGGCCTGGGCCGGTCCGCTCAGGGTGGCAGGCTTCAGGGTCGACGTGCTCGGCGGTGGCTGGATCAACTACCGACGCTGGGTCAGCGCCGGCCTGGAACTCCTGCCCCGGGCACTGACATTCCGGCCACTCTTGGCGCCTCCGGCAGGCGGCTTGTGCCGCGTGGTTGAAAGGCTCGCACATCAGGGCGAACAGGTCATCGACCTCACGGCACTGGCAGGGCAACGCCTGGTGCCGGGGCTGACGCTGCAGGGTGACACACCGCCCTCTCAGGCGGCGTTCGAGACAGCCTTGCTCGATGCGCTGCGAAAGCTGGATCCACAGCGACCGGTGTGGATGCGCATGGGCCTTGCCGGCCTTGGAGGACTCGCATTGCCGCCCGCGCTGCGCGATGCGCTGTACCGGTCAATCAGCACAAGGCTGGAGGTTCCGGTGAGCGCCCGTGCAAACGCATGGTCCGACCGCCTTCAGGCCATGGGCACAGGCATCAACACACTGCTGCAGGCCATTTCGGCGTCGGGGATGTCGCCGGCTGTTGCTGTCATTGAGCAATGGCGCTCGTTGACCCACGCGGGGAAAGTGACCGACGCGTTGACAGAAATCATTGCGACCTACATTGACCCACGCACCGAGATTTCCGGCTGGACGGGACAGATCCGTGTCGTTCGGCTGGCATCCTTGACGACCGAGGCAGTGGCGACGGAGGTCGATGATTGGCGGCGTCACGGACGACTCGTCTGAGCAGATCCAACGTCGTTGCTCAAAGGATGCCGTAAAGCCGCGCGATCCGAACCGCTGTACGCCGGTCGGGCGCATCAAGCTTGGCGCTAACCCGCTGAAACCGGCAGTCGACCGTCTTGGCCTCGATGTTCAATTCCAGCCCGATGACTTTGCTGCTGTGCCCAGCCTCTTCATGCCGCAGCAGTTCGATGTCTGCGGCGGTCAGACGTGACTTGGCCAGCAGCTCCCGCCGGATGGCCTGCAGCATCCAGCGGTGAAGTTCCATCGCCAGGGAACGCGCCAGCACACGCACTTTTGCGTACCCCTCGTCGTCGAAGAAGTCCGCGTGCTGGGAGCCCAGGCAGAGCACGCCGACGCGTGAAAGGCCGACGCAGGTCGGTGCAGGCGCGATGACTGCTGAGGCGAAGCCGAATGCGGCTGAGGCAGCCGCGAACGCTTCTTCGTCGGCCGACACCAGTTTCAGTTCACTGGATCGGACGGGCTCGGTTTCATGGGTGGCGTGGCGCAACCAGGGGTCGTGTTCGAACCAGCCCTGACGTGCGTACTCCGATCCCCATACCGGATCGCAGGCCAACAGAGATCGGTACGACGCTCTCGTCGCATCGTCTCGCAAGTAGCTCATGAACACCCCGGCGTCCGCGCCCAGGCCGGTGACGGCTGCTCGGAACAGCGCCACGACCGACTCGGTGGAATCGGCGTCGCCGATGACGGGCAGGATGTCGATCACGCGCGCGCCGTAATCCGGCGAGCGCGTCAGCGCGGCCAGGCTCGTCGCTTCACCGTTGGCCACCGAGCGCTTCATGGCCTTCACGGCGAAGCCGGTCGTACAGCATCGGATCTTCGAATCGCATCGGCTCTGAATCGCACCAGCGGTCGAACGTTGGTTGGTCCTCGAACACCATGGTCTGCACAAGGCGGGTACCGACGGCTTGGCGTTGCGTTCGCTCGATCAGCAGGCCGAAGGCCGTAGCGCGGAGGGCGAACGCGACTGTGGCGTTCTTCGAGGCCAGAGTTCGCTCACCAGTGCCGGTGCGCTGTTCTTTGGCCTCCGCAGCAAGCGGCGCGCTCTGGCGACGCAACTGCAATGCTGCGCGCTTGGCGCCAAGTGGGCGCGCCGGTTCGTCGATCCGGTCCAGTCGCCGTTTGCTGAACGGCGGGGACACCTCGATCGCCGCCGTTGTCGAGGCGGCGGGTGGTTGGCAATCAGTGCTCATCCGTGCTCCAGCGGGTCTTGAAGACCGTTGGACCGCTCGGAGCGGCGGCTGTGCGACGGCTTGCCAGGATGGGCGGCCGCTATAGCCGAATTCGAGAACAGAAGCACGTGCTTTGTCCACGGCGCGCCTGTATCCAACTTGTGACGATAGTTACCGTGGCCTTCGGGGCGTTGTCGTCCCATAACGTCTCGCCGGACCGCACTGGTGATGGAGATCGCCTTGATGCGTTTTGCTGCCGTGGCGGGCTTCGTCGCATGGCAGGCGGTCGTCGTCGGCTTGTTGGCCTCGCCCGCATTCATCGGTCGCTCTTGTGCGAACCGTAGCGCTGCGCGCACGAGCGCGAGGGCCTTTCGCGGCATAAACGGCCGCCTTCCCGCCTCCGTTTCACTCTGGCGGGCCCCTTCCATTTATTCCACGGTGCCCTTGCGCTCGCGCTTCTCCGCGGCGCTTTCGGTCTCGCACGGCGACCGACGAATGCGGGGCAGAGCTCAGCTCAACAACGCACCTGACGCCGAGGGCAAACAGCCTTTCCATTCAAGGAAGCGGCTCCCTCGGAAATTAGGGCAGGTGCCTTGTGAATGCAGAAGGGCAAGAACGTGCGAAACCGAATGGGCATTGCGAAGAACCCTGCGGGACGACAGTTCTTACGAACGGTTGCCGTGCAGTCCCGGCCATGGAGCCTGCCATGGCCCGGTGCGCCGCCCTGAGCGTGTGTCGCGATGTCTGCGGATTGTTGTCTTCAACCAAAGGAGTTCAGGTCATGGAACACACGAAGGAATTGCTCTCGATCGGGCTTTCGGCGCTCGCGCCGTCGCCGTTCAACGTTCGGCGTCACTCGGTCGGACAGATCGAAGAACTGGCCGCGCTGATTGATTCGCAGGGCCTGCTGCACAACCTGGTGGTCACCGAGCAGGTGATCGGCAAGGGCAAGGCGCGCAAAGTGAAGTTCGCCGTGGCGGCTGGCGAACGTCGGCGGCGTGCGCTGCTGCTGTTGCAGCAGCGCGGGCGGTTGCCCAAGGGGCACGAGGTGCTGTGCGAGCTGGTGCCGCCCGAGCGTGCGCTGGAGGTCAGTCTGGCCGAGAACAGCGGGCGCGAGCCCATGCATCCGGCCGACGAGTTCGAAGCCTTCAAGGCGCTGATCGACGAAGGCAAGGGCGTCGAGGACGTGGCGGCGCGGTTCGGCGTGTCGGTGCTTACGGTGCAGCGCCGGTTGAAGCTGTCGGCGCTGTCGCCGAAGCTGCTGGCGCTTTACCGCGAGGACGGCATCAACCTGGATCAGCTGATGGCCCTCACGCTGAGCGATGCCCATGCGGTGCAGGAGCGCACCTGGTTCGACGCTCAGCCGTGGGACAGGACGCCGGCCGCGCTGCGCCGTCG
>JAIXYO010000036.1 GCA_027490215.1 Rubrivivax sp. | reverse complement strand
GTCGGCTACACCGCCCGGCACCACACCTTCTTCGAGATGCTGGGCAATTTCAGTTTCGGCGATTACTTCAAGAAGGACGCGATCGCCTACGCCTGGGAGCTGCTGACCGAGCACTTCAAGCTGCCCAAGGACAAGCTCTGGGCCACCGTCTACGCCGAGGACGACGAGGCCTACGACATCTGGCTCAAGGTGATCGGCCTGCCCGCCGAGCGCATCGTGCGCATCGGTGACAACAAGGGCGGCCGCTACATGTCCGACAACTTCTGGATGATGGGCGACACCGGCCCCTGCGGCCCGTGCACCGAGATCTTCTACGACCACGGCCCCGAAGTAGCCGGTGGTCCGCCGGGTTCACCCAACGAAGATGGCGACCGCTACATCGAGATCTGGAACAACGTCTTCATGCAGTTCAACCGCACCGAAGACGGTGTGATGCACAAGCTGCCGAAGCCGAGCGTCGACACCGGCATGGGCCTCGAGCGCATCACCGCGGTGCTGCAGCATGTGCACAGCAATTACGAGATCGATCTGTTCGTCAATCTGCTGGCGGCGGCGAAGCGCGCGGTCGATGCCGCCGGTGCACCGGATGCTGACAAGGATTCGCCCTCACTGAAGGTCATCGCCGACCACATCCGCGCCTGCGTGTTCACGATCGCCGACGGCATCATCCCCGGCAATGAGGGCCGCGGCTATGTGTTGCGCCGGATCACCCGCCGCGCGATCCGCCACGGCTACAAGCTCGGTGCGCGCACGCCGTTCTTCCACACGCTGGTGGCCGCACTCGCGGTCGAGATGGGCGATGCGTATCCCGAATTGCGCCAGCAGCAACAGCGCGTCACCGAGGTACTGAAGCAGGAGGAGGAGCGCTTCTTCCAGACCATCTCCAACGGCATGGAGATCCTCGAGGCAGCGCTGGCGGCGCTGCCGGCGAATGAAGCGCTCAACGGCGACCTCGCTTTCAAGCTCCACGACACCTATGGCTTCCCGCTGGACCTGACTGCCGATGTCTGCCGGGAACGCGGCGTGTCGGTTGACAGCGCAGCGTTCGACATCGCGATGACCCGCCAGCGCGAACAGGCTCGCGCCGCTGGCAAGTTCAAGATGGCGCAGGGCCTGGAGTACAGCGGCTCGGCCACCACCTTCCACGGCTACGAGCATCTGGTGCACGAAGGTGCCAAGGTCACTGCGATTTACCTCGATGGCACCTCGGTGCAGAAGGCCCAGGCGGGCGACGATGTGGTGATCGTGCTCGACCACACCCCGTTCTATGCCGAGAGCGGCGGGCAGGTGGGTGATACCGGCGAGTTGCGCAACCCGACCACTCGTGTGCTGGTCGAAGACACGATCAAGGTGCAGGCCAGTGTGTTCGGCCACCACGGCCGCATCGTGGAAGGCGAAGTCGAACTGGGCGATTCCTTCACCGCGCGTGTCGATGGCGAACGCCGCGCGAAGACGGTGCGCAACCACTCGGCGACGCACCTGATGCACAAGGCCTTGCGCGAGGTGCTGGGCGCGCACGTGCAGCAGAAGGGCTCGCTGGTCAATCCCGAGCGCACGCGTTTCGACTTCGCGCACAACGCGCCGATGACCAATGAGCAGATCCGCCAGGTCGAGAACATCGTCAACGCCGAGGTGCTGGCCAATGCGGCCGTGCGCGCCGAAGTGATGTCCATCGACGACGCCCAGAAGACCGGAGCAATGATGCTGTTCGGCGAGAAGTACGGCGACGAGGTGCGCGTACTGGGCATCGGTTCGAGCCGCGAGCTGTGCGGCGGCACCCACGTGCAACGAACCGGAGACATCGGTTTGTTCACCATCGTGGCCGAAGGTGGCGTGGCTGCGGGCGTGCGCCGTGTCGAGGCACTCACCGGCGACAACGCACTGACTTATGTGCAGGGCATGGAATCCGCGCTGGGCGGTGTCGCCGGCACGCTCAAGGTTCTGCGCGCTGATGTGCCGGCGCGGGTGAGCTCGCTGCTAGATCAGGTGCGCGGGCTTGAGAAGGAACTCGACGCGCTCAAGGGCAAGCTGGCCTCGACGCAAGGCGATGAACTTCTGAGCCAGGCGGTTGACCTGGGCGGCATCAAGGTACTGGTGGCTCGCCTGGAAGGAGCCGATGCCAAGGCACTGCGCGAGACGCTCGACAAGCTCAAGGACAAGCTGAAGAGTGCAGTCGTGGTGCTGGCCAGCGTCGATGGCAGCAAGGTTCAACTGGCCGCTGGGGTGACGCCCGACCATGTCGGCAAGGTGAAGGCCGGCGAGTTGGTCAACTTCGTCGCGCAGCAGGTCGGTGGCAAGGGCGGTGGCAAGGCCGACATGGCAATGGCTGGCGGTACCGATGCGAGCGGTTTGGCTGCGGCATTGGCTTCAGTCCGCCCGTGGGTGGCTGAGCGGCTGTAAAACAAACGGGCGCGATGATCGCGCCCGTGACAAACCTGGATTCAGCGCGTGGCTGATCTCAGGTTGATGCGCTGTCCTTCTGCGCCTTTTTTTCCTTGTCGGCGCGCAGGTGCTGCGCTTTGAACTGATTCACCAACCAGATGCCGACGAAGATGAACCACAGCAGGAAAAGAATGCCTTGAATTTTCATTCTGGATACCTCGGTTGATGAGTGATGGTTAGACGGTTGCAAAATTATCGCCAAAAACCCAATCAGGCTTGAGTTTTTTGACGTTCAACGATCGCGCGCACAACAGTTTTCTACGGGATCAAACGGGAACCTGAACAGGGCTGCGGCGAATCAGGGGGGCCATCGTGACGATGGTTGCCGTCAACAGCACGATCTCCAGCGTGTAGACAGCGATATACCCTGTGGTCGAGGTGCTGTGCGCGGCGACGACGTCGCGGATCACGCCGCCCATCGCAATGGCCATACCGGCGCCCGTCGCCTGCACCGCACCCCAGGCGCCCAGAGCGAGTCCGCTCTGGTCTTTCGGGGCGAGGTTCATCGTCGCGGTCAGGGTGCCATGGCCGAACAGGCCGGCACCGAAACCGATCAACATCACGCTCGCACCGAACAGCCACTGCGAATGAAACCAGGCTGAAAAAATCACCGCGAAGAACGCGGGAATGCCAAGCAAGGCTCCCGCGCTGGCCATGCGAAACGGATCGGCACCACGGCTCAACACCTGCGAGGCGAGTGTGAAGCCAAGCAGACCGCCCGCGGCCAGCGAGGCAGTCAGCGCGGTCGTCGAGCCAACGCTCAGCCCGAGGATCTCGCCACCGAAAGGCTCCAGCAGCACATCTCCCATGCTGAATGCCATCGTCCCCAGGCCGACGGCCACCAGTCGCCGAACCGCATCGTCGCTGCGGGTGAACAGCTCCCACGCTTGCCGAAAGCCGCCTTGAGGAACGGCGCGCGGCGTGCGGCTGCGGCTTTCCTGCTTCCACAGTGCGATCACGTTCAGCACCATGGTGGTCAACGCAGAGCCCTGGATCACCTGGACCAGCCGCGCCGGGCTGAAATCGGCCAGCAAGGCGCCGAACGCCAGCGCGCTCCCGATCATGCCGAGCAGCAGCATCACGTACATCAGACCGACCACCTTGGGCTGGGATTCGACCGGAGCGAGGTCGCAGGCCAGTGCCAGCCCGACGGTCTGAGTGGTGTGCATGCCGGCGCCGACCAACAAGAACGCGATACCTGCCCCCAACCATCCGAACCAGGCCGGTGCCTGACTGGCCTGGCCGCCACCCGACAGCACGAGCAGTGCAAACGGCATGATGGCCAGCCCGCCGAATTGAATCAGCGTGCCCATCCAGATGAATGGAACCCGGCGCCAGCCCAAGGCGGAGCGATGCGTGTCCGAACGAAAGCCGATCAAGGCGCGCAGCGGGGCGAACACCAGCGGCAGCGCAATCATGATCGACACCAGCGAGGCCGGTACCTTCAACTCGACGATCATGACCCGGTTGAGCGTGCCGATCAGCAGCACCAGGGCCATGCCGACCGAGACCTGGAACAGCGACAGCCGTAGCAGCCGGGACAGCGGCAGCTCGGGCGTGGCCGCATCGGCAAACGGCAAAAAGCGCGGGCCGAGGCTGGCCCATGCAGAAACGAATTGTTGGCTGATCAGCTTCACGATGACGCGGAAACGAAAACCATGCCTGTGAGAAGGAGCGCGCGCTCAAACGTCGTGATCAACCGTTGGGGTCGATCCAACGGCAGCCTAGAGAAGAACAAGGTTCGGGAGACGGGGCCTCCCGAACCTTCACAACGCGCGCCGTGCTTACTTCGGTGCTTCAGCGGGCGCCGCTACGGGCGCTGCGACCGCGGGAGCTGCTCGTTGGTAGGACCCGTTGAAGAAGCCCTTGATCCAAGGCGTGTTCGTCGCCAAGGCAAGGTGAACGGAGAAGGACCCAACGGCAACGGCCACGAGGAAGATGGGAATTCCCACCTTGGGGCTGACCACTGTCCACATTTTTCCGTAGATCATGTTTGTCTCCTTGTGTGATTAGTGCAGCCAGGGTGAATAGATGTACGCCAGCAAATGTGCCAGCGCGGCGATGATCCCGAAGATCTGCGTGCCCTGAATCAGATTGCGGTGAATCTCCTCTGATTCGGCCACCGTCAATCCGGTGATCCCAACTTTGTCGTCTGCCATAACGTCTTCTCCTTGCAAGAAGTTCTTGTCGTGCTGAACCCGCACGAGGGTTATCGATGGCCTGCCGGCCAGGAATCGCGTTGCCACCACAGGCGAATGTAAACATCAATTAACACCACTCTGTGTCAGGTAATGTTGACACAACTGGTGAACTTGTCAATCAAAAATTGCCCGGTTCAGCGCTGCTAAATCCCAACACGCGTGCTGATTCGGTAGCAAGACGGGCTTGTTCAGGGCAGGCCGGCGTCATGACAAGAGACCCTGGCCGCTGAACCAGGCGCCCAGTCCGACCAGGACAAAAGGCTGATGCTCGTGAGCAGGCACAGCATCAACGGCGCCATGCCGTTGGTGAAGGTTCGAAGGCCCAGCGTGTCCCGGCGGGCTTGCCCCCAAGCGCGCGGCCCATGGAGTCAGCCAGGTGAATGTGAAGAACGGGTCAGCGTTCGAGCGCAGTGCGGCCGACGGGTAGGCGCGGACTACCGGCTCAGCGCTGTACCTTCAACGCCTCGGGATTGACGAGGTTGGTCGGCGCGCCCTGGATGAAGTGCACCACGTTGTCGAAGGCAGCGCTGAAGTATTCCTCGTAGCTGTCTTGCTCGACATAACCAATGTGCGGCGTGCAGACGGCGTTTTCCAGACGCAGCAAGGGGTGTCCCTGCAGGATGGGTTCGCTCTCGAACACGTCGACGGCGGCCATGCCAGGACGACCGCGGTTCAAAGCCGACACCAACGCACCTTCTTCAATCAGTTCGGCGCGCGAGGTGTTGACCAGCAGTGCGGTCGGCTTCATCCGCGACAAGTGCTCGATCTTCACGATGCCGCGGGTGGCCTCTGCGAGGCGCAGATGCAGCGAAAGCACGTCGCACTCGTCAAAGAAGCTCTCGCAAGTGGCCGCCGACGCGTAGCCGTCGAGTTCAGCGCGTTCACGCGCCGATTCACTGCCCCACACGATGACCCGCATGCCGAAGGCGCGCGCATAGCCCGCGACCAACTGGCCGATGCGGCCATAGCCCCAGATGCCCAGTGTCTTGCCGTGCAGCACCATGCCGATGCCGAAATTGGCCGGCATCGACGAGGCTTTCAAGCCTGACTGTTGCCAGGCCCCGTGCTTCAGATTGCCGATGTACTGCGGCACGCGGCGCATCGACGCCATGATCAGTGCCCAGGTCAGCTCGGCCGGTGCGACCGGTGAGCCGGCGCCTTCAGCCACAGCGACGCCCAGCCGCGTACAGGCCTCGATGTCGATGTGCGGGCCGACCCTGCCGGCTTGCGAGATCAGCCGCAGCTTCGGCAGCTTTTCCAGCAGCTGCCGCGGGAAATGGGTGCGCTCACGAATCAGCACCAGCACCTCGGCGTCTCGCAGCCTGACCGACAGCTGTGCGATGCCCTTGACGGTGTTGGTGAAAACCTTGGCATGCAGGGCTTCCATCTTCTCGGCGCACTTCAGCTTGCGCACCGCGTCCTGGTAGTCGTCGAGGATGATGATGTTCACGGCATGAGGGGCTGCAAAGACCCATCCATTGTGACTGCCGCCGTCGAACATTCCCGCGCAGTAGCATGAGTCGCCACCGGTTCCATCCGGTTCACCTGTCGGGAGCCCTCCATGTCCGCCGAACTGCCCCTTGCCACGACGATTTCCATGTACTCGACCAGCGTGCCTGTGTTCGTCAGGATGCTCAGTAACCTGGACCACTGGCTCGACGCAGCCACTGCCCACGCGGCCGCGAAGTCGTTCGACCCACAGGTGCTTCTGGGCATGCGGCTGGCGCCTGACATGCTGCCCTTCACCAAGCAGATCCAGATCGCCAGCGATACCGCCAAGAACTGCGTGGCGCGGCTGTCTGGCGTCGCAGCCCCGAAGTTCGAGGACAACGAAGCGACGATCGCCGAACTGAAGCAGCGCATTGCCAGGACGCTCGACTTCGTGCGGTCGGTGCCGGCCGATCTGATCAACGGGTCAGATGCGAAGGTGATCGAGGTACCCATGCGCGGTGCATCGCCGTTGATATTCGCCGGTGAGACCTATTTGAAGCACTGGGCGCTGCCGAACTTCTATTTCCACCTGACCACGGCCTACGCGCTGCTCCGCCACAACGGGGTGCCGCTGGGCAAGCTCGATTTCCTCGGACGCGACTGACCGAGGCGGATCAGCGAAGCTGTTCGCTGCCCCGCCTGTCCAGGGCCGAGCGGCTTGCCGCCATGGCCAAGCGGTCCGCGGGCATGCCATGAGGCGCATCGAACCTTCCGCTGGCAAGCTCCTCGCTGCGCAGCGGCGTGGACGTCTGTGCGTCGTGGACCGCACGCCAGAGTTCTGCATCGGCGTGCTGGGCGCGGGACTCCAGTTGCATCTCAGCGGCTCCAGAACCCGGCGCACAGTGTGCGCAGAGGGAAATGACGGTTGAGTGTCGCCATGCGCAACTGAGCTTGTGATTCACTGTGCTGCGTTGC
This sequence comes from Rubrivivax sp., assembly GCA_027490215.1. GTDB lineage: Bacteria > Pseudomonadota > Gammaproteobacteria > Burkholderiales > Burkholderiaceae_C > PBB1. Next base: position 77,268 of record JAIXYO010000036.1, on the reverse strand, counting down.
GATCAGGGTGTACACCGCGGTGCGCAGGTGCCACAGTTCGCGCGGTGAGCGGGCGCGTGCGATCCGCTCACGCACGGCCTGGGCTGCCCCGGTGTCGATGTCGTCCAGTGCGTCAACAAAGGCGTGGCGTACCTCGGCCATCGGCGAGGGTGAGCTCTGAGGTGTCGAGGAGCGGAGTGGCAACGCATTCAACTCGGCCGGCTGACTGACGTCCCAGCCGGTGTTCAGCCAATCACGCAGGCCACGGCGCCAGCGCGACACGCGGTAAAGCCGGTCGGGTGGGAAGACCTCCGTACGCTGGGACACCGTGCGCAGCAGGGGCTGCTGGACCTGCTGCGGCTCCGGCTGGCGGCGCACGCGCGCCTCCCAGGTGGATTGCAGCCTTCGTGTCCAGGAGTTCGGCATCGCCAGCGGGCTCTGTGTCGGGTGTGATGTTCGACAAGGATTCTTGCCGCCGAGCCCCGATACGATCTGCTGAAAAGCCCGGTGATCGTCACGCAACTGCTGCGCGGCCGGACGGGCGGTCACTGACGCCCAGGGGGGCCGCTACATCATCATGTTGTTGCGGATCAGACCGACCGCCAGGCCTTCAAGCTCGAAGTCGACATCGCCGAACGGGACCACGATGGTCTGGAAGTCCGGGTTCTCTGGGTGCAGTTCGATCGTCGTGCGGGTGCGTTTGAAGCGCTTGACAGTGACCTCGTCGCCAAGCCGCGCAACGACGATCTGCCCGTTCTTCGCGTCCTTCGCCTTCTGCACCGCGAGCAGGTCGCCATCCATGATGCCGGCATCGCGCATGCTCATGCCGCGAACCTTCAGCAGGTAGTCGGGCCGGCGCGGGAACATGCTGGACTCCATCAGGTAGGTCTGGTCGATGTGCTCCTGCGCCAGGATCGGGCTGCCCGCTGCCACCCGGCCCACCAGCGGCAACGTCAGCTGCGCCAAGCTCGGCAAGGGCAGGCTGAACTGCTTGCCACGCATCAGGTTCAGCGCACGCAATGTGTCAGACTTCAAGCGGATGCCCCGCGAGGTACCGCCCACCAGTTCGATCACGCCCTTGCGGGCCAGTGCCTGCAGATGCTCTTCGGCCGCATTGGCTGACTTGAAGCCGAGCTCTGTGGCGATCTCGGCCCGGGTCGGTGGTGCGCCGGTGCGTTCGATCGCGCTTTGCACCAGGTCGAGGATCTGCTGTTGCCGGTCGGTCAGCTTCGGGGCGTCTTGCATGGCGGTCCTTTGAGGAATTCTTCGCGACGACAGCTCCCCGCAAGGTCACTGGTCGTCTATCCAGTGACTGTATTTTCATCCAGCTTTGGTCAAAATGCAAAACAGTGCGTCCCTCATCGTCGTGCTTGGCACGGGCGGCACCATCGCTGGCACAGCGCCTTCATCTGCCGATGACAGTGCCTACACCGCAGCGCAGCTGAGCATTGCCCAGTTGCTGGCGGCAGTGCCCGAATTGGCTGGCGTTCCGATCGAGAGCGAGCAGGTCGCGCAGGTCGACAGCAAGGACATGAGTCATGCCATCTGGCAGGCGTTGGCGCTGCGCGTGGCGCATCACCTCGCACGTGAGGAGGTGGAGGGCATCGTCATCACCCATGGCACCGACACACTGGAGGAAACGGCTTTTTTCCTGCAGCTGGTGTTGGCGCCTGCCAAGCCGGTCGTGCTGACCGGTGCGATGCGCCCGGCCACTTCGGCGCAGGCCGACGGCCCTGGCAACCTGCGCGATTCGGTACTGGTGGCGAGTGAATCGGGCCGTGCCGGCCGTGCAGGCGTGTTCGCGGTGATGGCTGGCAAGGTGCACGGTGCGCGGCAAGTGCGCAAGGCGCATCCGACGCAGCTGGAAGCTTTCGATTCTGGTGAGGCCGACCCGCTGGCTGTCGTGCAAGGGAGCAGCGTGAGCTGGCCCGCCGACCTTGCCAAATCAACGGAAGCTGGTGCCAATGAACCGTTTCCTGCAGCACTCACTCGCGATGTGGCGCACTGGCCTCGGGTGGAGATCATCGTCAGTCATGCCGGCGCCAGCGGTGCGGTGGTGCGCGCGCTCTGTGCCGACGGCGTGCAGGGTTTGGTCGTCGCGGCAACCGGTAATGGCACCTTGCACCATGAACTTGAAGTCGCTTTGTTGACGGCTCAGGCAGAGGGTGTCGCCGTACGGCGAAGTGCGCGCTGTGGTGACGGGCGCGTACTCCCACCCGCAGCGCAAGGCCTGCCCGGAGCCGGCGATCTGAGCCCGGTCAAAGCGCGGATCGAATTGATGCTGGCGTTGATGCCGCCCGGTCCGGCCTGAAAAACGGCCCCGCAGGACCGTCCGTTCATCTGGCTAGCGAAAGCCCTGCATAACCACTGCCCTGGTTCATCGACTTTCGCGCAGGCTGCCGGCCAGGTAGTGCGCGAGATCGTCAAGGTCTTCTGCCTTCAGGCCCGATAGCGCCTCGTTCATCGCCGGCGTGTAGCCGAGCCGCGTGCCACTTTGAAAGCCCTTCAGCGCGATCTGCAGGTAATCCTCTCGCTGACCGCCCAGGCGCGGCACCTGCCCGCCGCCCACGAGATCGGCGCCGTGACAGGAGCCGCAGCGGTGGGCTGCGGCGAGTTGTCGGCCGCGCTCGAAGCGGGCCGCATCAAGTGGCGGCGGGGCGGGCTCCGCGGGCGCGGCCGCCAACGCTGACGCAGGGAGCCGTGCGACGGCTTCCGAGTAGCCGCGCAGGTCGCTGTCGCTCATGCCCTTGGCGAGCGCGCTCATTGCCGCACTCGCCGGGTGGTCGTTGCGCCGGCCGTCGCGGAACAGGAAGAGCTGCGTGATGACATAGAACGAGTGCTGACCGGCCAGCGAGGGCACCAGCGGAAGTTCGCTGCGGCCCTCGCTGCCGTGACAGGCCGCGCAGTTCGCGGCATACCGCTCGCTGTAGTCGATCACAGGCTTCGACGCGGCGGCGGGTGACGGCGTTGCCTTGCTGGCTACCACGGGCCTGGAAGCCTGGGGCTTGGGCGCGGGCCCCTGCGCCCAGGCCCCAGGTGCCATGGCGATGACGCTCAGCAGCGTTGTCCACTGCCAGAGCGTCGCCTTGCACCACAGCCTCATTTGCCAGCGTAGGTGATGCGGTAGATCGCGCCGTTGTGATCGTCACTCACCAGCAAGGAGCCATCCTTCATCACCATCACATCGGCCGGGCGGCCAATGAACTGGTTGTTTTCCACCAGGCCGGTGAGGAAAGGCTCGACGCGGGAGATACCCCCCTTGCCGTCAGGGAAGGCCACCACCACATCCGCGGCATTCTTCTGCGTTCGATTCCACGGACCGTGGCGGGCGATGAAGATCGCACCCTGGTACTTCGCCGGGAACATCTTGCCGCTGTAGAAGCGCATGCCCAGCGGCGCCGAGTGCGCGCCGAGCTTGGCGGCCGGCTTCACGTAGTCGCTGCAGTTCTTGCCCCAACCCAACTCGGGGTCTGCAAAGTCGCCAGAGTGGCAGTAGGGGAAGCCGAAGTTCTGTTTGCCTGGCTGAGTGACGACATTCAGTTCGTCTTCCGGCAGGTCTTCGCTCAGCCAGTCGCGCTGGTTATCGGTGAACCACAGGTAGCCGGTCTTGGGTTGGAAATCGAAGCCCACCGTGTTGCGCACGCCGCTTGCCACCACCTCGACGCCTGAGCCGTCGAGGTTCATGCGGAAGATCTTCGTGTAGCGGTCGTCGCTTTCGCAGATGTTGCAAGGCGCGCCTACCGGCACGTACAGCTTGTTGTCCGGGCCGACCTTGATGAACTTCCAGCCGTGGGGCACGTCACCCGGCAGCTTGTCGTAGACCATCACCGGCTCCGGCAGCTTGTCGAGGTGAGCCTCGATGTTGTCGTAGCGCACGATGTCCTTCGGTGTCGCCAAGTACAGGTTGCCCTTGTGGTACTCGATGCCGCTGGGCAGGAAGAGCTTTTCGGCAAGCGTCTTCACCTCGCGCTGGCCGCCGTTGTTGACCACCGCGTACAGCTTGCCGGCGGCGAACAGGCTGCTGACGAAGATCGTGCCCTTGTCGCCCTCGCGCATGCTGCGGGCATCGAGGATGTTGCTGACGAAGACCTCGGCCTTGAAGCCCGGCGGCAGCTTCATCTTGGCGATTGGCAACTGATCGGCCGGGGTCGGGATCGGGAAGGACGGCACTGGTGCCATCTTGTCGGCCGTTGGGTTCTTCGGCCGGCCCTTGGCCCAGAAGGGCTCTTCGGCGGCCGGGGTCTGAGCAAAAACCGTGCTGGCAGTCAGCAGGGCTGCCGTCAGCGCAGCCACATGGAAGCGGAATTTCATGATGGTCTCCTCTACGGATGAGTCTGCGGCCCGGCGTTGTGTCGCCGGGCCGCTGGCGTGGTCACGCCATTTTCAACGTCACGTCGATATTGCCGCGGGTGGCGTTCGAATATGGGCACACGATGTGTGCGGCCTCAACCAGCCCTTGGAGCGCTGCGCGGTCCATGCCCGGCACCGAAACAGTCAACGTGACGGCGATGCTGAAGCCGGTCGGAATCGGGCCGATGCCGACATCGGCGGTGATCGAGATGTCCGAGGGCAGGCTGATCTTCTGATTGCCGGCCACGAACTTCATCGCGCCGATGAAACAGGCCGAATAACCCGCCGCGAACAGCTGCTCCGGGTTGGTGCCGAAGGCGCCGTTGCCGCCAAGTTCCTTCGGTGTGGTCAGCTTGGCCTCGAGCGCGCCGTCGGACGACTTGGATGTGCCTTCACGGCCTCCGGTGGAGGTGGCGTGGGCGGTGTAGAGGATCGTGTCGGGGGACATGCGGGGCTCCTTGGATGGCGTGGTCAATATGAGGCGGTCTGCCTGCGGGTGAGTCTGGGCCGAGAGTTTATGAGTACCGAAGCCACCTCAGCCCGCCTTGGCCGTCAGCTCATCGACCTGCGTGCTGAGCTCCAGCCACTGACCTTCCAGCCGCTCAATTTCTTCGGTGATGGCCTTGAGCTTCTTGCCGTTGTCCGCCAGTTGGGCCGGTGCCATCGTGCCAGTGGCGAGGCTTGCCTCGATCGTGTCGCGGTCGATGAACAGCACGCCCAGGCGGTTGTCGATGCGGTTCAGTTCCTTGCGCAGCGGCTTCAGCTCGTCGGACTTGAGCTGGCGCGCTTGCGCGTCAGCCTTGCGGTCGTCGCTGCGGGCCGGTGCGACAGCCGCTGACGCGGCCAGGGGCTTCGCAGCAGGAGGTGCTGCCGCTGGCGTTGGCTTCACGGAGGACACGCCGGCCTTCTTGCTGGCATTGCCCGCCTCGCGCAGCGCCTTCGCCTGCGCGCGGGCGGTGTCCAGCAGGTACTTCTGGTAGTCGTCGAGGTCGCCGTCAAAGGGTCGCACACCGCCATCTGCGACCAGCCAGAACTCGTCGCAGACCTCGCGCAGCAGGGCCCGGTCGTGACTGACCAGCATCAGTGAGCCTTCGAATTCGTTCAGCGCCATCGACAGCGCTTCACGCGTGTCGAGGTCCAGGTGGTTGGTCGGCTCGTCAAGCAGCAGCAGATTTGGGCGCTGCCACACCAGCATCGCCAGCACCAGCCGCGCCTTCTCGCCGCCGCTGAGAGTGCCGACGGCCTGGTTGACCATGTCGGAAGCAAAGCGGAACTGGCCGAGGAAGTTGCGGAGCTCCTGCTCGCGCGCTTGCGGGCTGACCTCGCGCGCCAGGCGGATCATGTGGTTCAACGGCGAATCGCCGGGGCGCAGCACGTCCATCTCCTGCTGAGCGAAATAGCCGATCGCCAGTCCCTTGCCTTCGGTGATCGTGCCGCCGAGCGCGGCCTGCGCGCGTGCGATGGTCTTCACCACCGTCGACTTGCCCTGGCCGTTGGCGCCCAGGATGCCGATGCGCTGGCCGGCCAGCACCGAGCGGCTGATGTTGCGCACGATGATCTTGTCGGGCTCACCGTCAGTCAGCGATGCGTATCCACACTCGACGTCCTTGAGCGACAGCATCGGGTTCGGCAGGTTCAGCGGCTCGCGGAACTCGAACGAGAACTCTCGCGAGGTGAGCACCGGCGCCAGCTTCTCCATCCGGTCCAGCGCCTTCACGCGGCTCTGAGCCTGCTTGGCCTTGCTGGCCTTGGCCTTGAAGCGGTCGATGAACTTCTGCAGATGGGCCATCTTCTCCTTCTGCTTCTCGAAGCTGGCCTGCTGCAGCACCATCCGTTCGGCCCGCATCTCCTCGAAGGCGGTGTAGTTGCCGCCATAGCGCGTGAGCTTCGTGTCTTCTAGGTGCACCGTGACGTTGGTGATCGCATCGAGGAATTCGCGGTCGTGGCTGATCACCAGCATCGTGCCCTCGAAGCGTTTGAGCCAGGCTTCGAGCCAGACCAGCGCATCGAGGTCGAGGTGGTTGGTGGGCTCGTCGAGCAGCAGCAGATCGGCTGGGCACATCAGCGCACGCGCGAGCTGGAGCCGCATTCTCCAGCCGCCGGAGAAGCTGTTGACCGGCGCGTCGAGCTGTTCGTTCTTGAAGCCCAGCCCCATCAGCAGCGCCTGCGCACGCGGACGGGCATCGAAGGCGCCGGCATCGGCCAGCGCCTGGTGGCCGTCGGCGATCGCGTGGCCGTCGTCGCCCGCTTCGGCGGCTGTCAGCTGGGCTTGCGCTTCCATCAGTCGCGTGTCGCCTTCAAGCACGAAATCGGTGGCGCCGTCGTCGGTTTCGGGCATGTTCTGCGCGACTTCACCGACGCGCCAGCGCGGCGGCATATAGACCTCGCCGCCATCGGATTGCAGTCGCTCGGTCAACAGCGCAAACAGGCTGGACTTGCCGGCGCCGTTGCGCCCCACCAGTCCGACGTTCTCGCCCGGCTGGATCGTCACAGACGCGGCGTCGAGCACCAGCTTCGTGCCGCGGCGCAGCGTCACATCCTTCAGCGTGATCATGGTGTCAGGCCCTCCAGGTGTCGCTGCGCTTGGACCAGCGTACCAGCGCCTCGCGGGTCACCAGCAGCACGGCGTCGTCGCCAGCACTGGTTTCCAGCCAGGCCACTTCGAGGCGGCGAAATGCGCGCTCGAAATGCCCGCGCTCGTTGCCGATCTCGAGCACCAGCACGCCGATGTCGGTCAGCTTCGCAGCAGCATCGCTGACGATGCGTCGCACCAGGTCCATGCCGTCCTCGCCACCGGCCAAAGCCAGCGCAGGCTCATGCCGGTACTCCTCGGGCAGCGCGGCCATGCTGTTCGCGTTGACGTAGGGCGGGTTGCACAGGATCAGATCGTATGGACCGCGCACGCTGTTCAACAGGTCCGACTTCATCAGCGAGATGCGATGGGTGAGCTTGTGCTTCTCGACATTGATCTTCGCCACCTCAAGCGCGTCGTCGGACAGGTCGCAGGCGTCTACCTCGATCTCAGGGTAGGCCAGCGCTGCGATCACCGCCAGGCTGCCGTTCCCGGTGCACAGGTCGAGCACGCGCTGTGTGCGGTCAGACAGCCAGGCGTCGAGCGTGCCCTGCTCCTCGCCATCGACCAGCAGTTCGGCGATGAACGAGCGCGGCACGATCGTGCGCTCGTCGACGTAGAACGGCACGTTCTGCAGCCACGCTTCACGCGTCAGGTAGGCGGCGGGCTGGCGGGTCTCGATGCGGCGCGTCACCAGGGCCACCGCCTTCGCTTCCTCGTCGGCCGACAACTCGCGCTTCGCGTGCAATTCGAGCGCGTCGAGGTCCATGCCCAGGCTCCACAGCACCAGCCAGGCAGCCTCGTCGAAGGCATTGGCCGTGCCGTGCCCAAACGAAACGCCCGCCTTTTTGAGGCGGGCGGCTTCGCGCGTGATCAGGTCGAGGAGGGTCATCGGGTCGGGGAGTCCAAATTCATGGGGGCAGGGCCTTCGACGGGCATCACAGGCCGAGCAGAGGCGCCGAGCGGGTGGTCATTTGTTCCGGGCGGACGTCGAGGGTGATTTCGGTGAAGCTGGCGCCATCTTCCGGCTCGGGCTTCTTCGCGGCGATGCGTGACACCGGTGACATGTCGTTCTGCAGCCGCCACATCAGGTTGGTGGGTGAGTCGGCAAACGCCAGCCCTTCTTCCCGCGAGATCGTGCCCTGGGTGATCAATCGCGCGAGATCCTGCTCGAAGGTCTGCGAGCCCTCGGCCAGTGACTTTTCCATCGCCTCGCGCACGCCGCCGAAGTCGCCAGCGCTGATCAGATCGGAGATCAGCTTGGTGTTGAGCATCACCTCGACCGCGGGGATCCGCCCTCCGGCGGTGGCGCGCACCAACCGCTGCGACACGATGGCGCGCAAGCCCGATGAGAGATCCGACAGCAGCGCGGGTCGCGACTCGGGCGTGTAGAACGACAGGATCCGCCCCAGTGCGTGATAGCTGTTGTTTGCGTGGAGCGTCGACAGCACCAGGTGCCCCGACAGCGCATAAGAGATCGCGGCCGTCATGGTTTCGCGATCGCGAATCTCGCCGATCAGGATGCAGTCCGGCGCTTGCCGCAGCGCATTGCGCAGGCCCACCTGCAGCGACTGCGTGTCGCGTCCGACTTCACGCTGGTTGATGACCGACTTCTTGTTGCTGAACAAGAACTCGATCGGGTCCTCGATCGTGAGAATGTGTCCAGCCATCTGCTGGTTGCGCTGCTCGAGCATCGCGGCCAGCGTGGTGCTCTTGCCCGCACCCGTCGAGCCCACCATCAGGATCAGGCCGCGCTTTTCCATGATCAGCGTATTCAGCACCGGCGGTACCAGCAGGCTCTCCAGCGTCGGGATCGCGAACGGGATGCAGCGGAACACCGCGGCAATCGAGCCACGCTGCTTGAAGCCGCTCAACCGGAAGCTGCCCACGCCTGGCAGCCCGACGCCAACGTTCAATTCGCCTGTGTCTTCGAGCTCTTCCAATTGCCGAGGCGTCAGCACTTCGGCCAGCAGCTGACGGGGCTGCGCCGGTGTCAGCGGCTGGTCGCTCAGCTGGATCAGCTGACCGTTGATCTTGATGAGGATGGGCGTGTTGGCAGACAGGTAGACGTCGGAGGCGTTCTTCTCCGACATCAGCTTCAGCACCCGCTCCATGTTTCCGCTCATCGAAATCTCCTGGTCGACGTTGCGAAGTTCAGGCGCGCAGCAGGTCGTTGAGGCTGGTCTTGGCGCGGGTCTGTGCGTCGACCTTCTTGACGATCACCGCGCAGTACAGGCTGTACTTGCCGTCGGCGCTGGGCAGATTGCCGCTGACCACCACCGAGCCGGCCGGAACGCGGCCGTAGCTGACCTCGCCGGTGGCGCGGTCGTAGATCTTGGTGCTCTGGCCGATGTACACGCCCATGCTGATCACCGAGTTCTCCTCGACGATCACGCCTTCGACGATTTCCGATCGCGCGCCGATGAAGCAGTTGTCCTCGATGATGGTCGGGTTGGCCTGCAGCGGCTCCAGCACGCCGCCGATGCCGACGCCGCCGCTCAGGTGCACGTTCTTGCCGATCTGCGCGCAGGAACCGACGGTGGCCCAGGCGTCGACCATCGAGTTCTCGTCGCCGTAGGCGCCGACGTTGACGAAGCTGGGCATCAGCACCACGTTCTTCGCAAGGTAGCTGCCGTGTCGCGCGACCGCCGGCGGCACGATGCGCACGCCCGATGCGCGCACCTCGGCCTCGTCGATGTGAGAGAACTTCGTCTTGACCTTGTCGAAGAAGGTCAGATCGCCTGCGTGCATCAACTCGTTGTCGTTCAGTCTGAACGACAGCAGCACGGCCTTCTTGACCCACTGGTTCACCGTCCACTGGCCGACACCCTGGCGGTCCGCGACGCGGATGCGGCCCTTGTTCAGGTCGGAGATCACCGACTCGACGGCCTGGTTGACCTCCGGATGGCTGCTGGCGGTCAGGTTGGCGCGGTTCTCCCACGCGGCTTCGATGATGCTCTGGAGGTTGGCAGTCATGGGCAGGTCAGAAGAATCCAAAAAGGAGGTCGGGTGAAGGAGCCGGCAATCAGGCACTGCGTAGCGAATTGGCATACGCCACGATGCGTTTGGCGGCTTCGAGGCAATCGCTCGCTTCAGACACCAGCGCCAGACGAATTCGCCCGGCGCCCGGATTGACCCCATCGACCTCGCGGGCCAACAGGCTGCCTGGCAGCACCGAGACATTGTATTGAGCGATCAGCGCGAGCGCGAACGCCACGTCGTCGTCGCCCCGCGCGATGTTGGACACGTCGGCCCACAGGTAGAAGCCGGCATCGGGCAGCGACACATCCATCACAGTCGCCAGCAGCGGCGTGACCTGCGCGAACTTCTGGCGATACTGCTCGCGGTTGGCGATCACATGCGCCTCGTCGTTCCAGGCCGCAATGCTGGCCGCCTGCACCGTCGGGCTCATCGCGCTGCCGTGGTAGGTGCGGTACAGCAGAAAGGCCTTCAGGATGTCGGCATCACCTGCGACGAAGCCGCTGCGCATGCCCGGCACGTTCGAGCGCTTCGACAAGCTGGTGAAGGCGACGAGCCGGCGGAAGTCGCTGCGCCCCAGCTGCACCGCGGCTTCCAGCGACCCCAGCGGGGGCACGTCGCGGAAATAGATCTCGGAGTAGCACTCGTCCGATGCGATCACGAAGCCGTGCTGGTCGCTCAGCTCGAACAACGTTTTCCATTCGGCCAGCGGCATCACTGCGCCGGTCGGGTTGCCGGGCGAGCAGACGTACAGCAGTTGCGTGCGCGCCCAGGTGGACTCGGGCACCGAGGCCCAGTCGGCCGCGAACTGGCGGGTCGGGTCGCTGTTGACGAACGCCACTCGGGCTCCGGCCAGCAAGGCCGCGCCTTCGTAGATTTGATAGAAAGGGTTCGGGCAGACGACGGTGGCGCCTTCGCGTGTCGGGTCGATCACCGTCTGCGCCAGCGCAAACAGCGCCTCCCGCGAACCGTTGACCGGCAGCACCTGGCGCGTCTCGTCAATCGCGACGCCGTAACGGCGGGTGATCCATTGCGCAATGGCAGTGCGAAGCGCCGGTTCACCTGAGGTGGCCGGGTAGCTGGCCAGGCCCGTCAGGTTGGCGATCAGGGCGTCGGTGACCACCGACGGCGTCGGGTGCTTCGGCTCACCGATTCCCAGGCTGATCGGCTCGAAGGCCGCGTTCGGTGTGATCTGTCGGGTGAGTGCTCGCAGGCGCTCAAAAGGGTAGGGCTGCAGCGAGCCGAGCAGGGGATTCATCGCCGAATTATCAGGGGGTGGCCGTGGCACTCGTGACGGCCGGTAACGCGCGGTGAGAGCGGGAATTTCTCACACCGTCGATGCTATGATCCTGCGCGGTTACAAGCCCCGTGAACTCGGGTTTTCACTAGAAAAATCAACGACTTACGCGCTCTATCGGCCGATAGGGCGCGCTGGAATCCGCTCTCGTCCATGCGTCTGAATTCCATCAAGCTGTCCGGCTTCAAGTCGTTCGCCGATCCGACCCATTTCCAGCTGCCTGGTCAGCTGGTCGGCGTGGTGGGCCCCAACGGTTGCGGCAAGTCCAACATCATGGACGCGGTGCGTTGGGTGCTCGGCGAAAGCAAGGCCAGCGAGCTTCGCGGCGAGTCGATGCAGGACGTGATCTTCAACGGTTCGGGTCAGCGCAAGCCTGCCAGCCGCGCCAGCGTGGAGTTGGTCTTCAGCAATGAGGACGCCCGTGCCGGCGGGCAGTGGAACCAGTTCGCCGAGATCGCCGTCAAGCGCATCCTGACGCGCGACGGCAGCAGCAGCTACCACATCAACAACCAGCCGGTGCGACGCCGCGACGTGCAGGACGTTTTCCTCGGCACCGGCCTGGGCCCCCGCGCCTACGCCATCATCGGCCAGGGCACGATCAGCCGCATCATCGAGAGCAAGCCTGAAGAGCTGCGGATGTTCCTGGAAGAAGCCGCCGGCGTCTCGAAGTACAAGGAGCGTCGCCGCGAGACCGAGAACCGGCTGCGCGACACCCGCGACAACCTGACGCGCGTCGAAGACATCCTGCGCGAGTTGAACGGCAACCTCGACAAGCTCGAAAAGCAGGCCGAGGTGGCGAGCCGATACCGCAGCCTGCAGGACGATGGCACGCTGAAGCTGCACCAGCTGTGGTTCCTGCGCCATCGGGATGCTGCCGGCGAGCAGCAGCGCGTCGAGAAGGACGTTGCCGCGGCGATCGTGGCGCTGGAATCCAAGACCGCCGAGTTGCGACAGGGCGAAGCCGAGCTTGAAACCATCAGGCAGGCGCACTACGCTGCCAGTGACGAGCTGCATGCGTCGCAAGGTCGTCTGGCTGAAGCTGCACTCGAAGTCAGCCGGCTCGAAGAGCGCATCCGCTATGTGGTCGACGGTCGACAGCGTGCCGAGCAGCGTCTGGCCGAACTGGTATTGCAAACCGCGCAATGGGCCGATCGCCGTGCCCAGGCCGAGGCCGAACTCGAACAACTGGCTGAACAGGTCGCCAGCGCTGACGAGCACAGCGAGGTCCTGGCCGCGCAAGCCGAAGAGCAGGCTGACCGGCTGCCCGGCCTGGAAGACGCGGTGCGCACCGCGCAATCGGCAGCCAGTGCGCAGCGCACAATGGTGGCAGGCGTTCAGCAGCAGATCCAGGTGCTCGCCAGCGAGAGCCGCAACATCGAGGATCAGAGCCGCCAGCTCGCGGCGCGCCGTGAGCGGCTGGCCGGTGAGAGGCGCCAGCTCGCCGCACCGGATGCCGAACGCATCGCCCACCTGAAGCAGCAGTTCGCCACTGCCGAATCAGCCCGCGAAATTGCCGAAGTGCGACTGGCCGAGCTGAGCGACCAGGTGCCGGTGCTCGACGACGCACGGCGAACGCGCCAAGCCGAGCTCAACACCGAAGCAGGCCGGCAAACCGACTTCAGCGCCCGCCTCGATGCCTTGCGCGCCTTGCAGGAAAAGGTGCAGACCGAAGGCAAGCTGCGGCCCTGGCTGGCCAAGCACGGACTCGACGGCCTGGCCGGTCTGTGGACGCGCATCCACATCGAACCCGGCTGGGAAACCGCGCTGGAAGCGGCCCTGCGCGAACGCATCAATGCGCTTGAAGTCGGCCGCGTCGAGACGGTGCGCGCTTTCGCCGCTGATGCGCCGCCGGCCAAGCTGGTGTTCTACACACCGCCAGCTGCGGGCACGCCGCAGACAAATTCAAACGCCACACTGTCGCGGCTCAGCGATCTGCTGCGCCTTGGCGATGCAGGCTTGAAAGCGCTGCTGACTGACTGGCTTGAGGGCGTCTACACCGCGGCCAGCCTCGACGATGCGCTGGCGGCGCGTTCGCGCTTGCAGCATGGCGAGGTTCTGATGACGCGCGAAGGCCATGCCGTCAGTGCGCACGCGGTGTCGTTCTATGCCCCCGACTCCGAACAGGCTGGTCTGCTGGCCCGCGCGCAGGAGATCGAAAACCTCGTTCGCCAGCTGCGCGCGCAATCGTTGATCTCCGAGGAAGCGCGCAGCGCGCTGATCCGCGCCGAGGCGGCCTGCAGCCAGGCGTCGGAGCACCTGTCCACGGCACGCCGCGAGTCGGCCGAGGCGCAAGGACGTGCGCACCAGTTGCAGGTCGAGTTGTTGCGGTTGACGCAGCAGGCCGAGCAGACGCAATCCCGGTCGGCGCAGCTCGACGACGAACTCGCCGAGATCGACGCGCAACAGGAAGAACTGACCGAGCGCCGCGCCACCGGCGAAGCGCGTTTCGAAGAGCTCGACATCGAACTCGCGACCACGCAGGAACGCCATGCCGAACTCGACGATGCGGTGATCCAGGCCGAGCGCACGCTGGCAGCGGCCCGCGAGCAGCTGCGCACGCTGGAACGCCAGGCGCAGGAATCGCAGTTCGCCTCGCGCTCGCTGGCTGCGCGGCGCGGCGAGTTGCAGCGCGGCATCGAGACCGCTGTGCAGCAGGTCGCCACCAACGCGCAGGCCGAAGCGCAACTGAACGAGGAACTGGTGCGTTTGACCGATGCGTCGGCCCAGGCTGGCTTGCAGGATGCGCTTGTACTGAAGCTGGACCGCGAAGCGGCGCTCGCCGCCCAGCGCAGCGCCTACGATGACCTGACACTGCGCCTGCGCCGCGCCGACGAGCAGCGGATGGCGCACGAGCAAAGCCTGCAGCCGCTGCGCGATCGCATCACCAAATTGCAGCTCGAAGCGCAGGCGGCGCAGCTCGGTGGCGCGCAGTACCTGGAGCAACTGGTCGCGGCCAACGTCGAGTTCGAGGCGCTGGCGCAAGGCATCGAGCGCGACGGCGTGCGGCTGCACGGTCTGCAGACCGAGATCGATCGCATCAACCGCGAGATCACCGCGCTGGGTGCGGTCAACCTGGCGGCGCTCGAGGAGTTGACGACCGCGCGCGAGCGCAAGACCTTCCTCGATGCGCAGAACGCCGACCTGATGGACGCGATCGGCACGCTCGAAGGCGCGATCCACAAGATCGACCTCGAAACCCGCGACCTGCTGGGCACCACCTTCAACCAGGTCAATGAGCATTTCGGCCGCATGTTTCCTTCGCTGTTCGGTGGCGGTCAGGCCAAGCTGGTGATGACCGGCGACGAGATCCTCGACGCCGGCGTGCAGGTGATGGCGCAGCCGCCCGGCAAGAAGAACAGCACGATCCACCTGCTGTCCGGCGGTGAGAAGGCACTGACTGCCATCGCCCTGGTCTTCGCGATCTTCCAGCTGAACCCCGCGCCGTTCTGTCTGCTCGACGAGGTCGATGCGCCTCTCGATGACGCCAACACCGAGCGCTACGCCAAGCTGGTCAAGGAGATGGCCAAGGGCACGCAGTTCCTGTTCATCAGCCACAACAAGATCGCGATGGAGATGGCGGTGCAGCTGATTGGCGTGACGATGCAGGAGCAGGGCGTGTCGCGCATCGTGGCGGTGGACATGGCCGAGGCGGTCAGCCTGGCGGAGGCGGCATGAGACCGCCGGGCCGCCCCAAGGCCTCTGGCTCCCGCTTGGCGGAACAGCACGCAGTGCGAAGGGTGCCCCGGTGACCGACAACTTGACGCTGGCACTGGCAGTGCTGGGCGGCGCGGTACTCATCGGCGTGGTCGTGCATGGCGCCTGGCAGGCGCGCAAGGCCGGGCCGAAGAAGGTTGACCTGAAGGCGGCGCGCACCGAGCCGCGCGAGCCGGTGCTGGGCACGGCGCCACACGACAACCTGCCCGACGGGTACAAGCAGAATCAGGATCCGAACGGCCGCGTCGCCCCGCACCTCGGCGACGACTCACTTTCTCTGGGCAGCGCGGTGGCCGGCCGCGCGTTGCCGCGCCGCGTGACGCCCCGGATCGATGCGCTGATCGATGCGATCGTGCCGATGACGCTGGAGGCACCGGTCACCGGCGATGCCGTGTTGTCACATCTGCCAGGCAGTCGCCGCGCCGGCAGCAAACCCTTCTTCATCGAAGGCCTGAACGCTGACAACGGCGAGTGGGAGCCACCGCAGCCGGGCCAGCGTTACGGCGAACTGCAGGCCGGCTTGCAACTGGCCAACCGCACCGGCGCCTTGAACGAGATCGAGTACTCGGAGTTCGTGCAGAAGCTTGAAGTGTTTGCCGACGCGCTGGGTGCGATGGCCGACTTCCCCGACATGCGCGAGGTCGCGGCGCGCGCGCGCGAGCTCGATGCCTTTGCTGGTGAACACGATGCGCAGATGTCCGTGCAACTGCGCGCCCGCAGCGCCGTCTGGAGCATCGGCTATGTGGTTCAGCAGGCATCGCGCCACGGCTTCGTGCCGGGCGTGCTGCC
The DNA here is from genome assembly GCA_027490215.1 of Rubrivivax sp. GTDB lineage: Bacteria > Pseudomonadota > Gammaproteobacteria > Burkholderiales > Burkholderiaceae_C > PBB1. The sequence goes on along the minus strand of JAIXYO010000036.1, from coordinate 61,588 downwards.
CGGCCGGTTGGTGCTGCCGTCGGCCGAAGATGGCGCACCTCCGGTCTTGACCCTGGCCTTCGATTCGCAGGCCGCGCTGTCCGACGACCCCAACACCGCCGCCCTGCGCGAACTGGCGCTGGGCTTCGATGTCTCGCAGACCGATCCGTCGGCCGCGCCGTTCACCGCCTGGCAGGTGAGCGCCATGGGCCTGTCGCATGACCTCGATGCCGACATCGTCGACGACCGTGGGCAGCCGTTGACGGCCGAAGGCTTCGCCTTCATCGACAGCGAACTGGTGCGCTTGTATGCCGCTCTTCAGGCGCGCGACCTGGCCGCAGGCTCGCCGGCGGCACGGCGCCTGTTCAGCTGACGGCTCCACGGCTTCAGCTTCCGCGTGAGATGAGCGAGTCGGAACCTGCGCACCGGGCCGCCGAGTTGCGGGCCATGCTGCAGCAGCATGCGCACCACTACTACGTGCTTGATGCGCCGCAGATCCCCGATGCCGAATACGACCGGTTGTTCCAGGAACTGGAAGCGATCGAGGCGGCACACCCTGAGCTGAGGCACGATGACTCACCAACCCAGCGCGTGGTGGGCGGCGTGCTCGACGGCTTCGTCGCGGTGCGTCATGCGGTGCCGATGCTGTCGATCCGCACCGAGACCGACACCGAGCCCAGCGGCGCGGTTGCCTTTGATGCACGGGTGCGCCGCGAACTGGCGCTGACCGAGGCCGATCCGCCCATCGAGTACGCTGCCGAGCTCAAATTCGACGGGCTGGCGATGAACCTGCGCTATGAAGCTGGCGTGCTGGTGCAAGCGGCCACGCGGGGCGACGGTGAGACCGGCGAGGATGTGACGCAGAACATCCGCACGATCGCGCAGATCCCGCGCCGTTTGAAATGCGAGCCGCCGCCTGCCGTGCTCGAAGTGCGCGGCGAGGTCTACATCCGCCGCGACGACTTCGAGGCGCTGAACGAGCGTCAGCGCGCGCTGATCGCCGAGGGCGCGAAGAACGAGAAGACCTTCGTCAATCCGCGCAATGCCGCCGCGGGTGCGGTGCGCCAGCTCGACCCGGCCATCGCCGCGAAGCGCCCGCTGAGCTTCTTCGCCTATGGCCTGGGCGAAGTGCAAGGCTGGGGCTCGGACAACAGCGCGCTGCCGGCGACGCACAGCGGGCTGCTCGATGCGCTGGGCGCGTTCGGATTGCCGGTCAGCGCCGAGCGTGCGGTGGTGCAGGGTGCCGAGGGGCTGGTCCGCTTCCACGCGGCTATCGGCGCCAGGCGCGACTCGCTGCCCTTCGACATCGACGGGGTGGTCTACAAGGTCAACAACCGCGCGTTGCAGCAGCGCCTGGGCTTCGTGACCCGAGAGCCGCGCTGGGCGGTGGCGCACAAGTACCCGGCGCAGGAACAGATGACCCGGCTGCTGGGCATCGACATCCAGGTCGGCCGCACCGGCAAGCTGACGCCTGTCGCGAAGCTGGAGCCGGTGTTCGTCGGCGGCACGACGGTGAGCAACGCGACGCTGCACAACGAGGACGAGGTGCGGCGCAAGGATGTGCGCGTGGGTGACACGGTGATCGTGCGCCGCGCGGGCGATGTGATTCCGCAGGTCGTGGGTGTGGTGCATGACTCGGCTGCGGTTGAAGCTTCACGCGGCGAGCCTTTCGACCTGTACCAGCGATTGAGCGGCCAGTGCCCGGTCTGCGGCAGCCCGATCGGGCGCGAGGAGGGGGAGGTTGATTGGCGCTGCACCGGCGGGCTGACGTGCCCGGCGCAGCGCAAGGAAGCGATCCTGCATTTCGCCGGCCGCCGCGCGATGGACATCGAAGGCCTGGGCGACAAGCTGGTCGATCAGCTCGTCGATGGCGGCCTGATCCGCACGCTGCCCGAGCTGTACACGTTGGGTCTCGCCAAGCTGTGCGCGCTGGACCGCATGGGCGACAAGAGCGCCGCCAACCTGCTGGCCGGGCTGGAAGCCAGCAAGCGCACGACCTTGGGTCGCTTTCTGTACGCACTCGGCATCCGCCACATCGGAGAAACGACGGCGAAAGACCTGGCGCGGCATTTCGGAAATCTCGACCGCATCATCGAGGCGGCAGAAGCGCAACTGCTGGAGGTCAATGACGTCGGCCCGGTGGTCGCGCACAGCGTGCGCAGTTTCTTCGACCAGCCGCATCACCGCGAGATCATCGAGCAGCTGCGCGCCGTTGGCATCAGCTGGCAAGAAACCGAAGGTGTGGCGGTGGCGGCTCCAGATGCGATCGGCATCGCAGGCGTCACCGGCAGGACCTTCGTGCTGACCGGTACCCTGCCGACGCTGACCCGCGATGCGGCGAAGGAATTGATCGAAGCTGCCGGCGGCAAGGTCACCGGCTCGGTGTCGAAGAAAACGAACTACGTCGTCGCTGGCACCGAGGCAGGCAGCAAGCTGGACAAGGCGAACGAGTTGGGGGTGATGGTGCTGGACGAGGCGGGCCTGCTGGCGCTGCTACAGGGCGAGATGGCCTGATTCGCAATGCCGCGCATCAGCGCGCAGCGCCACGGTAAAGGCCCGCTTGAGGCGGGCCTTTTCGTTTACCAACGACTGATCAAGCCGATGCCGGCACCTTCTCCGCTGCGTCGGTGAACTCCTCGATCTTGTCGAAGTTCAGGTACTGGTAGACCTTGTCGCTGGCGGCGGTCAGCACACCCATGTCTTTCAGGTATTCCTCGCGGGTCGGGATTCGGCCGAGCTTCGAGCAGATGGCCGCCAGCTCGGCGGAGCCGAGGTAGACGTTGCTGTTCTTGCCCAGGCGGTTCGGGAAGTTGCGGGTGCTGGTGGAGAACACCGTCGCGCCTTCCTTGACCTGCGCCTGGTTGCCCATGCACAGGCTGCAACCCGGCATTTCCATGCGTGCGCCAGCGCTGCCCAGCACACCGTAGTGGCCTTCGTCGCTGAGCTTCTTCGCGTCCATCTTCGTGGGCGGCGCGACCCACAGCTTGACGGGGATGTCGCGCTTGTTTTCCAGCAGCTTGCTGGCCGCGCGGAAGTGGCCGATGTTGGTCATGCAGCTGCCGATGAACACCTCGTCGATCACCGCGCCGGCCACATCGGACAGCGTCTTCACGTCGTCCGGGTCGTTCGGGCAGGCGACGATGGGCTCGTGGATGTCGGCCAGATCGATGTCGATCACCGCGGCGTACTCGGCGTCGGCGTCGCCCTTCAGCAGTTGCGGGTCGGCGAGCCACGCTTCCTGTGCGGCGATGCGGCGGGCCAGCGTGCGGGGGTCGGCATAGCCCTCGGAGATCATCCACTTCATCAGCGTGATGTTGCTGTGGATGTACTCGATGATCGGCTCCTTGTTCAGGTGCACGGTGCAGCCCGCCGCGCTGCGTTCGGCCGAGGCGTCGCTCAGCTCGAAGGCCTGCTCCACCTTCAGATCAGGCAGGCCTTCGATCTCGAGGATGCGGCCGCTGAAGATGTTCTTCTTGCCTTTCTTCTCGACGGTCAAAAGACCGGCCTTGATCGCGTACAGCGGGATGGCGTTGACCAGGTCGCGCAGCGTGACGCCGGGTTGCATCGTGCCCTTGAAGCGGACCAGCACGCTCTCGGGCATGTCCAGCGGCATCACGCCGGTGGCGGCGGCAAAAGCCACCAGGCCGGAGCCGGCAGGGAAGCTGATTCCGATCGGGAAGCGGGTGTGGCTGTCGCCGCCCGTGCCCACGGTGTCGGGCAGCAGGAAGCGGTTGAGCCAGCTGTGGATCACGCCATCGCCCGGGCGCAAGGCGATGCCACCACGGTGGCTGATGAAGTCCGGCAGTTCGTGGTGCATCTTCACGTCGACCGGCTTCGGGTACGCCGCGGTGTGGCAGAACGACTGCATCACCAGGTCGGCGCTGAAGCCGAGGCAGGCCAGGTCTTTCAGCTCGTCGCGGGTCATCGGACCGGTGGTGTCCTGTGAGCCGACCGAGGTCATGCGTGGCTCGCAATAGGTGCCGGGGCGCACGCCGACCTGCTGACCGTTGACGATCGGCAGACCGCAGGCCTTGCCGACCATCTTCTGACCGAGGCTGAAACCCTTCTTGGTGTCGGCCGGGTTCTGCGGCAGGCGGAACAGCGTGCTGACCGGCAGGCCCAGCGCTTCACGCGCCTTGGCGGTCAGGCCGCGGCCGATGATCAGCGGGATGCGGCCGCCAGCGCGCACCTCGTCGAACAGCACCTCGCTCTTGACCTTGAATTCGGCGATCACTTGGCCGTCTTTCAGCGCCTTGCCTTCGTAGGGGCGCAACTCGACCACGTCGCCCATGTTCATCTGGTTCACGTCAAGCTCGATCGGCAGCGCGCCGGCGTCTTCCATCGTGTTGTAGAAAATCGGCGCGATCTTGGCGCCGAGGCACACGCCCCCGAAACGCTTGTTCGGCACGAAGGGAATGTCTTCGCCGGTGAACCACAGCACCGAGTTGGTGGCCGACTTGCGGCTGGAGCCGGTGCCGACCACGTCGCCCACGTAGGCGACGAGGTTGCCTTTGGCTCGAAGCTCTTCGATGAACTGCACGGGTCCGCGCTTGCCGTCTTCTTCCGGCGTGATGCCCGGGCGCGCGTTCTTCAGCATCGCCAGCGCATGCAGAGGGATGTCGGGGCGGCTCCAGGCGTCGGGCGCAGGCGACAGGTCGTCGGTGTTGGTTTCGCCGGTGACCTTGAAGATCGCCACGGTGATCGATTTCGGCACCTCGGGCCGCGAGGTGAACCACTCCGCATCGGCCCAGCTTTGCAGCACCGCTTTGGCGTGGGCATTGCCCTGATCGGCCTTGTCCTTCACGTCGTGGAACTGGTCGAACATCAGCAGCGTCTTCTTCAGGCCTTCAGCCGCTACGGCGCCGACCGTCGGGCTGTCGAGCAGGTCGATCAGTGGGCTGATGTTGTAGCCACCGAGCATCGTGCCCAGCAGCTGGGTCGCGGTTTCGGGGCTGATCAGCGCGCACTTTTCGGTGCCATGCGCGACGGCCGCCAGGTAGCTGGCCTTGACCCGTGCGGCGTCGTCGACGCCGGCCGGTACGCGGTGCGTGATCAGTTCGATCAGTACCTTCTCTTCTCCGGCAGGCGGGGCCTTCAACTGCTCGATCAGCTGGCTGGTTTGTGCCGCCGACAGTGGCAGCGGCGGGATACCCAGGGCGGCGCGCTCGGCGACGTGGAGGCGATAGGCTTCAAGCATGGTGGGGCTCCTTCGGAAAGTTGATGAGGATGCAAGTGGTGTGGCTTTTGGCAGTCGGTGACCGGCAGCAACGCACCACGGTCGTGTCACTCAGGGGCGTGGCGCTGTCAGCAGGCCGCCATCTGCCGCTGGGGCAGCCACGGCCTTGGTCGATTCCAGGGCGACACGCTGGCTGTGGCTGACGCAGGCGTCGACCAGGCGGGTGCCGGTCTTCACGTTCATCAGCATCGATTTGCTGGCGATCTGGATCATCAGTGTCTGGCCCCTGACGTCCTCAAGCCGGATGGCGCCGGTGGACGACACGACAGGCTTCATCAGGTAGCGGTTCTTGGCGAATCGCAAGTCGACGTAAGAGGGATGTCGCTCACTGGCCGAGATGTGGACGACCTGCTGGAAGTCGCACTCGTACTCGCCGTAGTAGACCCGCTCCGACGCGCTGATCTGCTCTGGTGTGGCGGGCTCCGGTACGACTTCCACCGGGGCGGCGACGGCTTTCGGCTTTGCGACGACCTTGGCCGGCTTGCGCGCGGGCGAAGGCGTGGTTTGAGCCGTATCGGCCGCAAAAGCGGCCGGCGCAACCATCAGGGCGGCCAGATTCAGGCCGACGAGCAGTGAGGAAAACGAGGCCATGGATGAATCCGCGAGGTCAGGAAGATCGGTGGATGAGTGCGCCGCATGAAAAAAGCCGGCCTCCGCAGCGGTGGCCGGCTTTCTGCGCATCGCGCATGCTGCAAACAGGAGCGGGGATCAAAGCAGATGCTTGACGCCGTCCTGCTCGTCGGTCAGTTCCTTCAGCGTGATGTTGATGCGCTCCTGGCTGAAGGCGTCGATCTCGAGGCCTTCGACGATCTTGTATTCACCGCCCGCGGTAGTGACCGGGTAGCCGAACATCACGCCCTTCGGAATGCCATATTCGCCGTTCGAAGCAACACCCATCGTGACCCACTTGCCATTGGTGCCCAGCGCCCAGTCGCGCATGTGGTCGATGGCGGCATTGGCCGCAGAGGCAGCCGATGACACGCCACGTGCAGCGATGATCGCTGCGCCGCGCTTGCCCACGGTGGGCAGGAACGTGTCCTTGTTCCAGACGTCGTCGTTGATCATCGCCTTGACCGACTGGCCGCCGATGGTGGCGAAGCGGTAGTCGGCGTACATCGTTGGCGAGTGGTTGCCCCAGACGGCCAGTTTCTCGATGCTCGACACTGGCTTGCCCGTCTTCGCGGCAATCTGCGAGGCGGCGCGGTTGTGGTCCAGGCGCAGCATCGCGGTGAAATTCTTGGCCGGCAGATCGGGCGCGCTCTTCATCGCGATGTAGGCGTTGGTGTTGGCCGGGTTGCCGACCACCAGCACCTTGACGTTGCGCGAGGCCGAGGTATTCAGCGCCTTGCCCTGTGCGGTGAAGATCTGTGCGTTGGCCGCCAGCAGGTCGGAGCGCTCCATGCCCGGTCCGCGTGGGCGAGCGCCGACCAGCAAGGCGTAGTCGGTGTCCTTGAACGCTGCCACGGGGTCGCTGTGCGCCTCGATGCCGGCCAGCAGCGGGAAGGCGCAGTCGTCGAGTTCCATGATCACGCCCTTCAGCGCGTTCTGGGCCTTCTCGTCTGGAATCTCCAGCAACTGAAGGATCACCGGCTGGTCCTTGCCGAGCATTTCTCCAGAGGCGATGCGAAACAGCAGGGCGTAGCCGATTTGGCCTGCAGCGCCGGTGACGGCAACGCGAACTGGGGACTTGCTCATGTGAATCTCCGGGAGGTAGAGGGACGTAAACGGGATCAAGGGGGCGCTGAGACTGCGCAACAGCCAGCGCGTTGCGGTGCGAAGAAATTGTATTCACGCGACTGGCCAAGTGTAGGTTTTAACCCGTGGCAGGTCAAAAGTCCTGTGTCTTACATAAGATGTCTGACGAAAATCAACGGTATTGGCTGGACGATCCCGCAGTTCCTGTGCTGCAATCCCGCCATGCCTAGCTCCGCCGTTCCTGCCACCGAGCTACCCCGGGCCGCCGTGGCCCGTGCGGACGACAGCGCGCCCCCTGCCTTCAGCCCGCTGTACCAGCAGATCAAGACGCTGATGACGCGCAGCCTGCGCATCGGGGAATGGCGCCCGGGCGAAGCGATTCCCAGTGAGATGGAGCTGGCAGCGCGCTTCAAGGTGAGCCAGGGCACGGTGCGCAAGGCGATCGATGAACTGTCTGCCGAGAACCTGCTGGTGCGTCGCCAGGGCAAGGGCACCTTCGTCGCCACGCATGCCGAGCAGAAGAACCAGTACCGTTTTTTGCGTCTGATGCCCGACGGCGAGGATGCCGGGAGGGTGCAACGCCGCTTCATCGACTGTCGCCGGCTGCGCTCTCCGGCCGATGTGGCGCGCTCGCTGGCGCTGAAGCCCGGCGACGCGGTGATCAATGCTCGGCGCGTGCTGACCTTCAATGCGGCACCCGTTGTGTTCGACGATATCTGGCTGCCAGGGCAATTGTTCAAAGGGCTGACCGCCGAACGGCTCAGCGGCTACAAAGGGCCGATGTACGGCCTCTTTGAGAGCGAGTTCGGCGTGCACATGATCCGCGCTGATGAAAAAATCCGTGCCGTCGCGGCGGATGGGGTGTCAGCGCCTGCCTTGGGCGTTGAGATCGGGCACCCGCTGCTCAGCGTTGAGCGTCTGTCCTTCACTTACGACGACAAGCCAGTCGAATTGCGTCACGGCCTGTACAACACCACGGGTTATCACTATCGAAATGCACTCAGTTGATGCTTGCTGACCCAGCGAGCTGCCCTGCTCCCGCACGGCAGCTCGCCAGGCACGCGGGATTCCCGCTTGTTGCATTGCAATAAACTCCCCATGCCCTTTCGAGCGCACAAGAGAAAGTTGGAGATGTCAGACACCCTGAAGCCGCGGCCTACCCACCGCAACATCCACGTCAGCCAGATCGTCAAATACCGGCTGCCGCCGGCAGGCATCGTGTCGATCCTGCACCGCGTCAGCGGCGTCGGCATGTTCTTGCTGATGCCGTTCATCATCTGGATGTTCGACGCCAGCGTCACATCCGAGATCAGCTACGCCTCATTCACCTCGGTGTTTGCCTACGGTGCGGGACCCTTCCCCGGCGTGCTTTTCAAGCTGATCGCGCTGGGGCTGATCTGGGCCTTCCTGCACCACTTCATCGCCGGCCTTCGCCATCTCTGGATGGACATGACACACGCTGTGACCAAGGAATTCGGCCACAGCTCCGCACTGGCAACCCTCAGCCTCAGCGTCGTGCTGACGGTGCTGCTGGGCGCCAAGCTCTTTTTCTGACTACCCGACCCATGGCACAGAATTTCGGATCGAAGCGCATCGTCGTCGGTGCCCACTACGGCTTGCGCGACTGGCTGTCGCAGCGGGTGACCGCCTGCCTGATGGCGCTGTTCACCATCGTGGTCATCGTGCAGGTGCTGTTGCCCGGTGAAATGGGCTACGACAAATGGGCCGGCATCTTTGCGACCCAGTGGATGAAGGTGCTGACCTTCGTCGTCATCGTGTCGCTGCTGTACCACGTGTGGGTGGGCATGCGCGACGTCTGGATGGACTACGTCAAGCCGGTAGGTATTCGTCTCGCTTTGCAGGTATTCACCATCGCCTGGTTGGTGGGGTGTGCGGGCTGGGCAATCCAAGTGCTGTGGAGGCTGTGATGCAAGTTGGTTCGTCTGGAATGAGTGCGCTGAGTTCGTCGATTCCGAAGCGCAAGTTTGATGTGGTGATCGTCGGCGCCGGCGGCTCCGGCATGCGGGCGTCGCTGCAACTCGCGCGCGCCGGCCTGAATGTCGCGGTGTTGTCGAAGGTGTTCCCGACGCGTTCGCACACCGTGGCTGCGCAAGGCGGTATCGGTGCGAGCCTGGGCAACATGTCCGAGGACAACTGGCACTACCACTTCTACGACACCGTCAAGGGCAGCGACTGGCTGGGCGACCAGGACGCCATCGAGTTCATGTGCCGCGAGGCGCCAAAAGTCGTCTACGAACTCGAACACTTCGGCATGCCGTTCGACCGCAACCCGGACGGCACGATCTACCAGCGCCCCTTCGGCGGTCACACTGCCAACTACGGGGAAAAGCCGGTGCAGCGCGCCTGCGCCGCAGCCGACCGCACAGGCCACGCGATGCTGCACACGCTGTATCAGCAGAACGTCAAGGCGCGCACCAATTTCTTCGTCGAATGGATGGCGCTCGACCTGATCCGTGATGCCGACGGCGATGTGGTCGGCGTGACCGCGCTGGAGATGGAAACTGGCGAGGTGCACATCCTCGAAGCCAAGGTCACGCTGATGGCCACCGGCGGCGCGGGGCGCATCTTCGCGGCGTCGACCAATGCCTTCATCAACACCGGCGACGGGCTGGGCATGGCCGCCCGAGCCGGCATTCCGCTGGAGGACATGGAATTCTGGCAGTTCCACCCGACCGGCGTTGCCGGCGCTGGTGTACTGCTGACCGAAGGCTGCCGCGGCGAAGGTGCGATCCTTCGCAATGCCAATGGTGAACGTTTCATGGAGCGCTATGCGCCGACGCTGAAGGATCTGGCGCCGCGCGATTTCGTTTCGCGCTGCATGGACCAGGAGATCAAGGAAGGCCGAGGCTGTGGTCCCAACAAGGACTACGTGGTGCTCGACATGACTCACCTGGGCGCCGAGACCATCATGAAGCGGCTGCCCTCGGTCTACGAGATCGGGCACAACTTCGCCAATGTCGATATCACCAGGGAGCCGATCCCGGTGGTGCCCACCATCCATTACCAGATGGGCGGCATTCCGACGAACATCCATGGTCAGGTCGTGGCGCCAAAGAATGGCCAGCCCAACGAAATCATCAAGGGCTTGTACGCGGTGGGCGAATGTGCCTGCGTCAGTGTGCACGGGGCCAATCGCCTTGGCACCAATTCCTTGCTCGATCTGCTGGTGTTTGGGCGTGCGGCTGGCAACCACATCGTCGACAGTGCGCTGAAAGCGCGGGCCCACAAGGCGCTGCCGAGCGATGCTGCCGACTACACGCTGGGTCGCCTTAACAAGTACGAGACCAGCACCGGCGGCGAGTATGCCCAGAACGTTGCCAACGACATCCGCGCGTCCATGCAGCGCCATGCCGGTGTGTTCCGCACGCAGGCGTCGATGGACGCGGGCGTGGTCGAGATCAAGAAGCTCGCTGAACGCGTCAAGAACATCCACCTGGCCGACAAGTCCAAGGTGTTCAACACCGCGCGCATCGAGGCGCTGGAAGTCGAGAACCTGATCGAGGCCGCGCTGGCGACGATGGTGTCAGCCGCCGCGCGCCACGAAAGCCGTGGCGCCCACACGGTCGACGACTACGCCAATTCGACAGAGTTCCCGAATGGCCGCAACGACAAGGCGTGGCTGAAGCACACCCTGTGGTACAGCGAAGGAAATCGCCTCGACTACAAGCCGGTGAACCTGAAGCCGCTGACGGCGGAATCGATCCCGCCTGTCGTGCGTACGTTCTGATTGCGCAGCTTCTGATCAATATGCACCCATTGAATTACCACCACCAACGCGACGGAGAGCAGTCATGACCAAGCGCGTGTTTCAGATCTACCGCTACGACCCTGATACCGACACCAAGCCACGCATGCAGACGCTGGAAGTCGAACTCGACGGCAGCGAGCGCATGTTGCTCGATGCGCTGAACAAGCTGAAGGCAGTCGATCCGACGCTGTCGTTCCGCCGCTCGTGCCGCGAAGGCGTTTGCGGCTCCGACGCGATGAACATCAACGGCAAGAACGGGCTGGCCTGCCTGACCAACATGCGCACGCTGCCAGGCGTGGTGGTGCTGAAGCCGCTTCCTGGCTTGCCGGTGATCCGCGACCTGATCGTCGACATGACGCAGTTCTTCAAGCAGTACAACTCGATCAAGCCGTACCTGGTCAACGACGAGTTCCCGCCGGAAAAGGAACGTCTGCAGAGCCCCGAGGAACGCGACGAGCTCAACGGCCTGTATGAATGCATCCTGTGCGCCAGCTGCTCGACCAGTTGCCCCAGCTTCTGGTGGAACCCGGACAAGTTCGTCGGCCCGGCAGGACTCTTGCAGGCGTATCGCTTCATTGCCGACAGCCGCGATCAGGACACCGAAGGCCGTCTGGATAATCTGGAAGATCCTTACCGACTGTTCAGGTGCCACACCATCATGAATTGCGTTGATGTCTGCCCGAAAGGTCTGAATCCGACCAAGGCGATTGGCAAAATCAAGGAAATGATGATCCGCCGGGCTGTCTGACGCCAACGTCACCATTCGATGCAATGGACACCCTGATCGACGAACGTGCCTTGAGCAAGCTGCGCTGGCGTTGCCGGCGCGGCCTGTTGGAGAACGACCTGTTCGTGGAGCGCTTCTTCTCGCGCCACGAAGCCAGTCTGACGCAGGGTCAGGCCGCCGGTCTCCTGGCGCTGATGGACCTGTCGGACAACGATCTTCTGGACTTGCTGCTGGCACGCCGGGAGCCCGAAGCCGGGTCGCTCGACGACAGCACACTTGAGGTGCTGCGCCTGATGCGCGTGCCTCAATGAGTCGCTTGATGTACCCCCTTACCCCCACGACGACCTAGCCCCAAGGACCGATCATGACCCCCTCCGATGTCAAAGCCACCCTGTCGTTCTCCGATGGCAGCCCGAGCATGGACCTGCCGATCTTCAAGGGGTCGGTCGGGCCGGACGTGATCGACATCCGAAAGCTTTACGGGCAAACCGGCAAGTTCACCTACGACCCCGGCTTCCTGTCCACCGCCTCGTGCCAGTCGAAGATCACCTACATCGACGGCGACAAGGGTGAGTTGCTTTACCGCGGCTACCCCATCGAGCAGCTGGCCACGAAATGCGATTTCATGGAAACCTGCCACTTGTTGCTGCATGGGGAGCTGCCGAACGCGACTCAGAAAAACGACTTCACCAAGCTCGTGATGCGTCATACGATGGTCAACGAGCAGATGCAGTTCTTCCTGCGCGGTTTCCGTCGCGATGCCCACCCGATGGCCATCATGACGGGTCTGGTTGGCGGCTTGTCGGCGTTCTATCACGACAGCACCGATATCAATAACCCGGAGCACCGCGAGATTTCGGCCATCCGCCTGATCGCGAAGATGCCCACGCTCGTGGCCATGGCCTACAAGTACTCGATCGGCCAGCCCTACATCTACCCGAAGAATGACCTCAGCTACGCCGGCAACTTCATGCGCATGATGTTCGCCACGCCGTGTGAGGAATACGTGCCGGACGACGTGCTGGTGCGCGCGATGGACCGCATCTTCATCCTTCACGCCGATCACGAGCAGAACGCCAGCACCTCGACGGTGCGCCTGTGCGGCTCTTCGGGCACCAACCCGTTCGCGGCCATCGCGGCTGGTGTGGCCTGCCTCTGGGGCCCGGCTCACGGTGGTGCCAACGAGGCCGCGCTGAACATGCTGGAAGAAGTGAATCGCATGGGCGGTGTCGAGAAGATCGGCGACTTCATCAAGCAGGTCAAGGACAAGAATTCGAACGTCAAGCTGATGGGCTTCGGCCACCGTGTCTACAAGAACTACGACCCGCGCGCCAAGCTGATGCGCGAGACCTGCCACGAAGTCCTGACGGCGATGGGCAAGCACAACGACCCGATCCTGAAGCTCGCCATGGCGCTGGAAAAGATTGCACTGGAAGACGATTACTTCGTCTCGCGCAAGCTGTACCCGAACGTCGATTTCTACTCCGGCATCGTGCAGCGCGCAATTGGCATCCCCGTATCGCTGTTCACCGCGATCTTCGCGTTGGCACGCACGGTGGGCTGGATCGCCCAGTTGAACGAAATGATCAGCGACCCCGAGTACAAGATCGGTCGTCCTCGCCAGTTGTTCAACGGATCGCCTTCGCGTGACGTGAAGCTGATCGGCGAACGCTGATTCGGCCGGTTTCCCATCTGAAAACCCGGCCCGGTGCCGGGTTTCTTCATTGGTAGTGCCTTGCTCGCTCGGCTTTCCGGCTGTGCAGCAGGGGTCACGCCTAAAATCACCTGTTCTTCTTCAAGAGATCGCCACCCATGGGCCGCACGCTCTACGACAAACTCTGGGACGAGCATGTCGTTCACACCGAGGACGACGGCACGACCGTGCTGTACATCGACCGCCATCTGGTCCATGAGGTGACCAGCCCGCAGGCCTTCGAGGGACTGGACTTGGCACATCGCAAGATCTGGCGCCTGTCGGCCAACCTCGCGGTCAGTGACCACAACGTGCCCACCACCGATCGCTCCCACGGCATCTCCGATCCGGTCTCGAAGCTGCAGGTCGACACGCTCGATGCGAACTGCGACCGTGTTGGCATCACCCAGTTCAAGATGAACGATCGGCGCCAAGGCATCGTCCACGTGATCGGGCCGGAGCAGGGCGCAACGCTGCCCGGCATGACCGTGGTCTGCGGCGATTCGCACACCTCGACGCACGGCGCTTTTGGCGCGCTGGCGCACGGCATCGGCACCAGCGAGGTCGAGCACGTGCTGGCCACGCAGACGCTGCTGGCCAAGAAGGCGAAGAACATGCTGATCCGCGTCGAAGGCGCCCTGCCTGCGGGCTGCGGCGCCAAGGATCTGGTGCTGGCTGTCATCGGGAAGATCGGCACTGCCGGCGGCACCGGCTACACGATCGAGTTCGCTGGTTCTGCCATCCGCGCGCTCAGCATGGAAGGTCGCATGACGGTGTGCAACATGGCTATCGAGGCCGGTGCGCGCGCCGGGCTGATTGCTGTTGACGACACCACGATCTCGTATGTGAAGGGCCGCCCCTACACGCCCTACGGCGTTGAGTGGGAGCACGCTGTCGCGTACTGGCTCACGCTGCATTCGGATGCCGACGCGGTGTTCGACGCGGTGGTTGAACTGGACGCGACGACCATTCGTCCGCAGGTCACCTGGGGCACCTCGCCCGAGATGGTGCTGTCAATCGAGGATCGCGTGCCGGATCCCGAGCGGGAAAAGGACGCCAACAAGCGTGGCGCGATGGAGCGCGCATTGGCCTACATGGCGCTGGAGCCGAACAAGCCGATCGCAGACATTGCCATCGACAAGGTGTTCATCGGATCGTGTACCAACTCGCGCATCGAGGACATGCGGGAAGCCGCGGCTGTCGTGCGCAAATTGGGTCGCAAGCTGGCGGCGAACGTCAAGCTGGCGCTGGTCGTGCCAGGCTCGGGTCTGGTCAAGGAACAGGCCGAGCGTGAAGGGTTGGATGCCGTGTTCAGGGCTGCGGGCTTCGAATGGCGCGAGCCCGGCTGCTCGATGTGCCTGGCGATGAATGCGGATCGACTCGAACCTGGTGAGCGCTGCGCCTCGACCTCGAACCGCAATTTCGAGGGCCGCCAGGGCGCTGGCGGTCGCACCCACCTGGTCAGCCCTGCCATGGCCGCTGCTGCGGCGATCGAGGGCCATTTCGTCGACGTGCGACGACTGCTGTGAACCATTCTTGAATCCAAGGAGAACCTCTGAAATGAAGCGCATTGTTTTTGCACTGGCAGCCGCGGTCGTCTTCCTCACCGGTTGCAACACGATCGCCGGCATGGGCAAGGATGTCCAGAAAGCGGGCGAAGCGGTCGAAGACCTGGGCAAGAAGAAGTGACCTCTGAATGAATCCCTTCCGCGTGCACAAGGGGCTCGTCGCCCCGATGGACCGTGAGAACGTCGACACCGACGCGATCATTCCGAAGCAGTTCCTGAAGTCGATCAAGAAATCAGGCTTCGGCGTGAACCTGTTCGATGAATGGCGGTACCTTGACGCTGGCTATCCGGGCCAGGATCCTGCCACGCGCCGGCCCAACCCGGATTTCGTGCTGAACCAGCCGCGCTACCACGGCGCTTCGGTGCTGATCGCGCGCAAGAATTTCGGCTGTGGTTCGTCGCGCGAGCACGCGCCCTGGGCGCTCGATCAGTACGGCTTCCGCGCGGTGATCGCGCCCAGTTTTGCCGACATCTTCTTTGGCAACTGCTTCAAGAACGGCCTGCTGCCGATCGTGTTGCCCGAGAGCGAGATGAACCGGCTGTTCGACGAGGTCTCGGCCTTTGTCGGCTACAGCCTGACCATCGACCTGGAGCGCCAGGTCATTGTCAAGGCCGACGGTACCGAACTCCCATTCGAGGTGCAGGCGTTCCGAAAATTCTGTCTCCTCAACGGCTTCGACGACATCGGCCTGACCCTTCGGCATGCCGACAAGATCAAGGCCTACGAAGCCGAGCGCCTGCTGAAGAAGCCATGGCTGGCGCACAGCCTCTGAGCCAGCTGCCGACGGCATACGGCCAGCTTTATCGGTACCTGTCGATTCGGTGGTGCCTGGCATTCCTGATGATGAATGGCCTGTATGCGGTACGCGTTGATGGCCTGCTGCAGTAGTTGAGTCTGATGGCCTTGGGATCTTTCGCGGCCGCGTTTTACGTGGTCTTCAAGCTGTGCGAGAACGTGCTGGTCGAGAAACTGACCTGTGGCAAACACAAAGGACCTTGAGTTGTGAACATTGCGATCCTGCCCGGTGACGGCATCGGCCCTGAAATCGTGGCCGAGGCGGTGCGAGTGCTTGAAGTGCTCGACCTGCCTTACGACAGCGAGTCCGCGCTGGTCGGCGGAGCTGCCTATGCAGCGCACGGCCACCCGTTGCCCGAAGCGACGCTGAAGCTGGCGCAAAGCGCCGACGCGGTGCTCTTCGGTGCCGTCGGCGACTGGAAATACGACACGCTCGAGCGCTCGCTGCGACCCGAGCAGGCGATCCTTGGCTTGCGTCGGCACCTGCAGCTGTTCGCCAATTTCCGCCCGGCCATCTGCCACCCGCAACTCACGCACGCATCGAGCCTGAAACCCGAACTGGTAGCGGGGCTCGACATCCTGATCGTGCGCGAGCTGACTGGCGACATCTATTTCGGCCAGCCGAGAGGTCGCCGTGTGTCGCCAGACGGCGCGTTTGCAGGCCAGCCCGAGGCCTTCGACACCATGCGCTACTCGCGCCCCGAGATCGAGCGCATCGCGCATGTGGCGTTCCAGGCGGCGAGAAAGCGGAACAAGCGTGTGACCAGCGTCGACAAGGCCAATGTGCTGGAAACCTTCCAGTTCTGGCGCGACGTGGTGACCGAGGTCCATGCCCAGTACCCCGATGTCGCCCTCGACCATCTTTATGTTGACAATGCCGCGATGCAACTCGTCAAGGCGCCGAAGGCGTTCGATGTCATCGTGACCGGCAACATGTTCGGCGACATCCTGTCCGACGAAGCGGCGATGCTCACCGGCTCGATCGGCATGCTGCCATCGGCATCGCTGAACGCGGAAAATCGGGGGCTGTACGAGCCCAGCCATGGCAGCGCACCCGACATTGCGGGCAAGAACATCGCGAACCCTCTGGCCACGATCTTGTCGCTCGCGATGATGCTGCGCTTCTCGCTCAATCAGCCCGAAGCGGCGCTGCGAATCGAAGCGGCGGTGACGAAGGTGCTCGAGTCTGGTTTGCGCACAGCCGATATCTGGTCTGAAGGCACGCAGCGTGTCGGTACTCGGGAAATGGGGTCGGCAGTTGTCGCCGCGGTGGAAGCGGCGTGAGTTGAGCATCTGGAACTGCGGTTTTTGAAAGAAGCGGTTTTGAAAGGCAAGGCGATGAAGCTCGTCGGATTGGTGGGTTGGCGCGGGATGGTGGGCTCGGTCCTGCTCGATCGGATGCAGCAGGAGGGTGACTTCCAGTTGATCGAACCGGTGTTTTTCAGCACCAGCAACGCGGGTGGCAAGGCGCCGGCGCAGGCGCGCAATGAATCGACCCTGAAAGATGCGCACGACATCGAGGCGCTCAAGCGCTGCGACATCATCATCACTGCGCAGGGCGGCGATTACACGACCGAGGTGTTCCCGAAGCTGCGCGCCGCTGGCTGGGCAGGACACTGGATTGATGCTGCGTCCACGTTGCGCATGAAGAGCGACGCGGTGATCGTGCTTGATCCGGTGAACCTGCCGGTGATTCAGAACGCGTTGGCCCGTGGCGGCCGCAACTGGATCGGCGGCAACTGCACGGTGAGCTGCATGCTGATGGGCGTGGGCGCACTTTACAAGGCAGGTTTGGTCGAGTGGATGAGCACACAGACCTATCAGGCGGCATCGGGTGGGGGTGCGCAGCACATGCGCGAATTGCTGACCCAGTTCGGTACGCTGAACGCTTCGGTTCGCAATCTGCTTGATGACCCGAAGAGTGCGATCCTCGACATCGACCGCGGCCTGCTGGCCAAGCAGCGCGCGCTGACCGAGGCCGAGACGACTCAATTCGGCGTGCCGCTGGCCGGTTCTCTGATCCCCTGGATCGACAAGGATCTGGGCCTGGGCAAGGGCCGCGACGACGACGGCTTCGGTGTCAGTCGCGAGGAGTGGAAGGGCGGGGCTGAAACCAACAAGATCCTGGGCCAGGGTGACGGCTTCGACAAGGTCGCCGTGCCGGTTGATGGTTTCTGCGTTCGCGTTGGCGCGATGCGCTGCCACAGCCAGGCGCTGCTCTTCAAGCTCAAGAAGAACGTGCCGCTGTCCGATATCGAACAATTGATCGCGAACGACAACGCCTGGGTGAAGGTGGTGCCGAACAATCGGGAAGACACTATCCGGCAACTGACGCCGGTGGCCGTCACCGGAACGCTGGATATCCCGGTGGGTCGTTTGCGCAAGATGGCAATGGGGCCGGAGTACCTCGGCGCCTTCACCATCGGTGACCAGTTGTTGTGGGGAGCGGCGGAGCCCTTGCGCAGGATGCTTCGCATCCTGCTGGAGGCCTGAGGGTCACGAGCGGCGGTGCCGCCGTTGTCTCGGCACGACAGCAGCCGGCGTGAGGACGGTATCGGCATGGTTGGCGCCTTTTCAGGCGATGGATGAGCTTGTCACCGTATCTGCTTGATGCTATTGTGATTTGTTGAATTTATCTTCGTGATCGTCGTCCGTAACCATCGGCTTCGATCGTCTGGTGGGGCTGCATGGCGGCTCGACGGCCTGGTTGGGAGACGCCTTGAAGAACACGAAGCAGCAATTGGGGCGATTCGCTCTGACCAGTGTGGCCCTTGCCGCGCTTGCGATGGGGTCGACCGATTCCTCAGCGCTCGGGCTGGGCAGACTCGCTGTGCAGTCTGCGTTGGGCGAGACCCTGAGGGCTGAGATCGATGTCACCAGCCTGACCCCTGAAGAAGCAGGGAACCTGAAGATCCGCATCGCACCACCCGAGTCATACCGATCGCTGGGCGTCGACTACAACAGCGTGCTCCCCACTACCCAGGCCGCGCTCCTCAAGCGTGCCGATGGTCGTCCCTTCCTGCGCCTGACCAGTGATCGGGTGGTGCAGGAGCCCTTTGTCGACGTGATCCTTGAACTGTCGTGGTCGACAGGCCGGCTGGTGCGTGAGTACACCTTGCTGTTCGACCCACCGGTGGCCCAGGCGCCCGCGGCGCCGCCCGCGCCTGCTGTCGCCACGTCGCCAGTGTTCTCGGCACCCAGCTCGGCTGCTCCTGTGTCTCCGCGTCCACAGCGTCCTTCCCCAGCACCGACTCCTGCGCCAGCTCCAGCTGCGGACCGCGTTGCCAAGGCACCCCCGCCGCCAACCGCGGGTGCGGGCGGTTCGACCGAAGACACCTACCTCGTTCAGCCGGGCGACACCTTGACGCGCATCGCGTCACGCACCCGACCGGCCACGGTTTCGCTTGATCAGACGCTGGTGTCGCTCTACCGGGGCAACCCGAAGGCGTTCATTGGCGAGAACATGAACCGGCTCAAGGCCGGCGTCCTGTTGAAGGTGCCGACAGCCGAGGCGGCTGCCTCGGTCGATGCCGCAGAGGCCCGCCAGGTCATCTTGGCGCAAAGCGCTGATTTCGGAAGTTTCCGCCAGCGACTCGCGAGTGCTGTGCCGGCCAGTGTCGCTGATGCACCCACCCGCAAGGACGCTGGCACGGTGCGCGCCGAGATCGAAGACCGCAAGGAAGCAGCCCCTGTCACTCCTGACAAGCTCACGCTGAGCAAGGGCGCCTCCGCGGTCAAGCCAGGCGCATCCGAAGTCAAGCTGTCCAAGGAAAAGGAAAAGCAGGATGCGGCGGCCCGAGTGGCCGAGTTGTCAAAGAGCGTTGAAGAGCTGAAAAAACTCTCCGGAGCGGCCAATGTCGCGGCTGTTCCTGCTCCGCCACCTGAGGCGCCCCCAGCCCCTGTACCCGTTCCCGCGGTGCCTGTGGCGGACGCTGCGCCTTCGACCGCTTCCGCGGCGATCGACTCGCCTTCCCCCGAAGCGAGTGCGCCCGCTGCCCCCGTGCTGGCTGCCAAGCCCATCGCGGCACCGAAGCCCGCCACGGAACCGGCTCCAGCCGACGAGCCCAGCTTTGTCGATTCTCTGCTCGAGATCAACCCGCTTTATCTGGCTGGTGGCGCGGGCGTGGTGTTGGCGTTGCTCGGCTTTGGTGTCTACCGCGCGCGGCGCGCCAAGTTGGACACCGGCGAGACCTCGTTCCTCGAGAGCCGTCTGCAGCCCGACTCCTTCTTCGGAGCCAGCGGTGGTCAGCGCATCGACACGCGCGAGGCGGCCGCCGGCGCCCCGTCGTCGATGAGCTACTCGCTGAGCCAGCTCGATGCGATCGGCGATGTCGATCCGGTAGCCGAAGCCGACGTGTACCTGGCCTATGGTCGTGACTTGCAAGCCGAGGAGATCCTCAAGGAAGCGATGCGCAGCAGCCCGGAGCGTCTGGCTATCCGTACCAAGCTGCTCGAGGTCTACGCCAAGCGGCGCGACACCAAGGGGTATGAACAGCTCGCCACGCAGCTGTTCTCACTGACCGGAGGTCAAGGCGAAGATTGGCAGAAGGCCCAGGAAATGGGTTTGGAAATCGATCCAGAGAACGCGCTTTACCAGCCTGGCGGACTGCCCGAGGCGGCGGCCGCCCCGACGGATCCTGCGGCCAAGATGGCTGAACTGTTGGGCCCCAGCACCATGCCGCAGTCGGTGGCGCCGAGCTTGTCCAGCTTCGGCGGCGCGTTGCCTGAAGAAACGGCACCGCTGACCACGAAGCCGGTGGCAGATATCGACTTCGACCTCGATCTGAGCGCAGATGACACTGCGGTGTTGAGCCCTGCAACCCAGTCACCATCTCTCGAATCGTTCGACTTTGAAGCCGCCCCGACACCCGCTTCGGCACAAGCCTACTTCCCTTCAGCGGCACCTGCGGCTACCAGCTCTGGAGCGAAAGCTCCGCTTGACTTCGACATGTCGAGCATCTCGCTAGACCTCGATGCGCCGGCCGATGGATCGCCAGGTGCCGTCGACAGCACGCCGGGCGAACTGATCGATGACGAGGTCGACGACGACAATGCCGATCCACTGGCTCGCAAGCTCGAACTGGCCGAGGAATTCCGCCAGATCGGCGACGCAGAAGGCGCACGCGACCTGCTGCAGGAAGTGGCGGCCAAGGCCGAAGGTGCGCTGAAGGTGAAAGCGCAGAACATGCTGAACGACCTCGGTTGATCGATCGGGCGACGCATTACCGGCCGGCGCCCGATCGCCCGGCGCGACGGTGAACCGGCTGGCACTGGGCTTGGCCTACCGAGGCGAGGCCTACTGTGGCTGGCAACGTCAGGCCAATGACGACACGGTTCAGGCCCGCGTCGAGCAAGCGCTGTCGCAGTTCGCCGATGTCCCGGTCACTGTCACCTGTGCTGGTCGCACTGACACCGGGGTGCATGCGATCAACCAGGTGATCCACGTCGACGCGCCCGTCGAACGAGAACATGTTTCCTGGGTTCGTGGCACCAACCGCTACCTGCCGCCCGATGTGGCGATTCAGTGGTGCCAGTCGGTCGACGACAGCTTCCACGCACGCTTCGGCGCCATCGGCCGCCGTTACAGCTACCTGCTGCTGGAGTCGCCGGTGCGCCCGGCCCTAGAAGCCGGACGGGTCGGTTGGACGTTTCGCGCGCTCGATGGCGATGCGATGCAGCAGGCAGCGCAGATGCTGGTCGGCGAGCACGATTTCTCTGCATTCCGCTCATCCCAATGTCAGGCCGCCTCGCCGATCAAGCAGATGCGCTCGATCGACATCAGCCGTCGCGGCGCTTACTGGCGCATCGACTTCCATGCGAGTGCCTTCCTGCACCACATGGTGCGCAACATCGTCGGCTGCCTGGTGGCGGTCGGTGCCGGCAAACGGCCGGTGTCATGGATGGCCGAGGTGCTGGCTGCGCGCGACCGCGAGCATGCAGCTCCGACGTTCTCACCGGACGGTCTGTACTTCGTGGGACCGGATTACGATGCCCGCTACGCCATTCCCACGAGGCCACCCTCGACCGACTGGTTGCCCTGACACTGGTACGCTGTCGAGTCCGATCCAAGGTCCGACAGCCGCCACCGATGAACGCACGCACCCGCATCAAGATCTGTGGCCTGACCCGTGAACAGGATGTCGACGATGCAGTCGATGCCGGTGCGGACGCCGTTGGCTTCGTGTTCTATGGCAAAAGCCCGCGTCACGTGGAGGTGTCACGGGCCGCTGAACTGGCTCGCCGCCTGCCGGCCTTCGTGACGCCGGTGGGGCTCTTCGTCAATGCCGAGGCTGAACTGATCGCGAGGGCGACTGACGCCATACCGACACTGCTGCTGCAATTCCACGGCGACGAAGGGCCGGCCGACTGTCAGGCGCCACGTCGACCCTACCTGCGTGCGGCGCGGATGGCGCCTGGGCTCGATTTGCTAAACTTTGCCGCACGTTACCCGGATGCGCAAGCCATCCTCCTCGACGCCCACGTCGAAGGTTACGGTGGCGCTGGAAAGGTCTTCGATTGGTCGCTGATTCCGCGAAACGTGCCCCATCCCCTCGTTTTGTCTGGTGGGTTGCATGCCGAAAATGTGATCGAAGGGATCCTTCGGGTACGGCCCTGGGCCGTTGACGTCAGTTCCGGCGTCGAGGTCGCCAAAGGCGTGAAGGACGCTGCGGCGATGCGCCGGTTTTGCGAGCAGGTGCGAGAGGCGGATGCCCGCATCGCCGCGAATGCAACCTGAAGAGTGACCAAGATGCTTGCCACCCCGTTTGATTACCACCAGCCCGACGCGACCGGGCACTTCGGCACCTATGGCGGTACCTTCGTCGCTGAAACGCTGATTCACGCGCTCGATGAGCTGAAGGAGGCCTACGCCGTGGCTCAGGCCGATCCGGCCTTCATGGCGGAGTTCCGCAGCGAACTGGCGCATTTCGTCGGCCGGCCCAGCCCGGTCTACCACGCAGCGCGCATCAGCCGCGAACTGGGCGGTGCGCAGATCTACCTGAAGCGCGAAGACCTGAACCACACCGGCGCGCACAAGATCAACAACACCATCGGTCAGGCAATGCTTGCGCGTCGCATGGGCAAGCCGCGGGTGATCGCCGAAACCGGAGCTGGCCAGCACGGCGTTGCCACCGCCACCATCTGCGCGCGTTACGGGCTGGAGTGCGTGGTCTACATGGGCAGCGAGGACGTCAAGCGTCAGTCGCCGAACGTGTACAGGATGAACCTGCTTGGTGCCACTGTGGTGCCGGTCGAATCGGGCAGCAAGACCCTCAAGGATGCGCTCAACGAGGCGCTGCGCGACTGGGTCACCAACGTCGAGAACACCTTCTACATCATCGGTACCGTGGCCGGGCCGCACCCGTATCCAATGATGGTGCGCGACTTCCAGCGCGTCATCGGCGATGAATGCCTGGTGCAGATGCCCGAGATGATCGGTGGCCAGCCTGATGCGGTGATCGCTTGTGTTGGCGGCGGCAGCAACGCGATGGGCATCTTCTACCCTTACATCGAGCACACCGGCACCCGGCTGATCGGCGTCGAGGCGGCAGGCCTGGGCATCGAGACGGGCCGCCACGCAGCATCGCTGTCGGCCGGCTCGCCCGGCGTGCTTCACGGCAACCGAACCTACCTCCTTCAGGACGCCAACGGCCAGATCATCGAGACGCACTCGGTGTCTGCCGGCCTCGACTATCCCGGTGTCGGCCCTGAGCACGCTTATCTGAAGGACATCGGTCGCGCCGAGTACGTCGGCATCACCGACGACGAGGCGATGGCGGCATTCCATGTGCTGTGCCGCACCGAAGGGATCATCCCGGCGCTCGAATCGAGCCATGCGCTGGCGTATGCAATGAAGATCGCACCGACCATGCGCCCGGACCAGAGCCTGCTGGTGAACCTCTCGGGCCGCGGCGACAAGGACATCGGCACCGTGGCCGACCTGTCCGGCGCGAACTTCTACTGCCGGCCTTCGTGCCGGGGTGAAACGGTGAAGACCGGCGCCGCGCCAGTCAGTGGCCCGCAATCAACGAAGGCAGCACGATGAGCCGTATCGCCGCCACCTTCGAGGCGCTCCAGCGCGATCGGCGCAAGGCCCTGATCCCGTTCATTCATGCTGGCGATCCGCACGCCGAGAGCACGGTCGACATCCTGTGCGCGATGGCTGAGGCCGGTGCGGATGTCATCGAGCTCGGCGTGCCGTTTTCGGACCCGATGGCCGACGGCCCGGTGATCCAGAAGGCCGCCGAGCGCGCGCTGGCCAAGGGCATCGGCATGCCGCAGGTGCTGGACTACGTGCGGCGTTTCCGCGAACGCAACATCACCACGCCCGTCGTGCTGATGGGCTACGCGAATCCGGTCGAACGCTACGGTGTCGACCGCTTCGTGGCCGATGCGAAGACGGCAGGCGTCGATGGCGTGTTGGTCGTCGACTACCCGCCGGAAGAGTGTGAGGCCTTCGCTCGCACGCTGCACAGCCACCAGCTGGACCCGATTTTTCTGCTGGCGCCCACCTCGACAGTCCAGCGCATGAAGGATGTCGGTCGCATCGCCAGTGGCTACGTCTACTACGTGTCGCTCAAGGGTGTGACCGGTGCTGGTCACCTCGACATCGGTGCCGTGGCGGACATGCTGCCGCGCATCCGCGAGCATGTGCATGTGCCAGTCGGCGTTGGTTTCGGCATCCGCGATGCCGCGTCGGCCAAGGCGGTGGCCGCAGTGTCTGATGCGGTCGTGATCGGCTCGGCACTGGTACAACTGCTGGAACACGAAACTCCGGACCATGCACCCGCAGTCGCCGGTCGTTTCATCGCCGAGATCCGAACGGCCCTCGACACCCTGACAGGAGAGCGCCCATGAGCTGGCTCGAAAAACTGCTGCCATCGAAGATCCAACCGACGGATCCCAATGAACGACGCACGGTGCCCGAGGGCCTGTGGGTCAAGTGTCCGTCGTGCGAAACGGTGCTCTACAAGACCGACCTTGAGCAGAACATCAACGTCTGCCCGAAGTGCACCCACCACCACCGCATCGGCGCGCGCGCGCGGCTCGATGCCTTTCTCGACCCCGAGGGCCGCTACGAGATCGGGCAGGAAGTGGTGCCGGTCGATGCGCTGAAATTCAAGGACAGCAAGAAATACCCGGAGCGGCTCAAGGAAGCGCTCGAATCCACCGGCGAAACCGACGCGCTGGTGGTGATGGGTGGCGCGATCCACAGCATCCCGGTGGTCGCCGCCTGCTTCGAGTTCCAGTTCATGGGCGGCTCGATGGGCTCGGTGGTTGGCGAGCGTTTTGTGCGCGGCGTCGAGACCGCTGTCGAGCAGAAGACGCCGTTCATCAGCTTCACCGCCACTGGTGGTGCACGCATGCAGGAAGGGCTGCTGAGCCTGATGCAGATGGCCAAGACCAATGCCTCGCTGACCCGCCTGGCCAAAGCGAAGCTGCCGTACATCAGCGTCCTGACCGACCCGACCATGGGGGGCGTCTCCGCCAGCTTCGCCTTCATGGGCGACGTCGTCATCGCCGAGCCGAAGGCGCTGATCGGCTTTGCCGGTCCGCGTGTGATCGAGAACACCGTGCGCGAGAAACTGCCCGAGGGCTTCCAGCGCGCCGAATTCCTGCTGCACACCGGCGCGATCGACATGATCGTGGACCGTCGGGAACTGCGCACGTCGATCGCCAAGATGATCGCCATGCTGCAGCGCCAAAGCGCCGACGCGATCGCCTGACGCCGGGCCTGGGCCTTCAACGCGCTTGTCCTCACTCCCCACCACGCTGGCCGGCTGGCTGGCACGCTGCGAGCAGCTGCACCCGAAAGAAATCGACATGGGCTTGCACCGTGTCGAGCAGGTGCGAGCGCGCCTGGACTTGAGCTTCAGCGTGCCACTGATCGTGGTGGCTGGCACCAATGGCAAGGGCTCGACCTGCGCGATGCTCGAGTCGATCGCACTGCGCGCTGGCTACCGAGTCGGGCTGTACTCGAAGCCGCACCTGGTGCACTTCGAGGAGCGGTGCCGCGTCAACGGCGAGATGGTCAGCGCGGCGGATCTGCTCCCGCACTTCGAGGCGGTCGAGCGCTCGCGCGGTGACACCGGGCTGACCTACTTCGAGTTCACGACGCTTGCCATCGCGCGCCTGCTGTCGCAGGCGCCGCTCGATCTGGTGATCCTCGAAGTCGGCCTCGGTGGCCGGCTCGACGCCGTGAATGTGTTCGACGCCGACTGTGCGGTGATCACCAGCATCGACCTCGACCACACGGAATACCTCGGCCCGGACCGCGAATCCATCGGGCGCGAGAAGGCCGGCATCATGCGTGCCGGCCGGCCGGTGGTGGTCAGCGACCCGGTGCCGCCGCAGAGTGTGATCGACCGCGCCCGCGAGTTGAGTGCAGATCTGCGTCGATTCGGTGTCGACTTCAACCACTCCGGCGATCCTCAGCAGTGGGCCTGGGCGGGGCGCCGCAAGCGCTACAACGGTCTCGCGTATCCCGGGTTGCGCGGCGCCAACCAGTTGATCAATGCGTCGGGTGCACTCGCTGCCTTTGAAGCGCTCGGAGATCGCCTGCCCATCACCGCGCAGGCCGTACGCCAGGGCTTCGCGACGCTTGACCTGCCGGGCCGCTTCCAGATCGTGCCGGGCCGGCCGACGCTGGTGCTCGATGTCGCGCACAACCCGCATGCGGTCGCCGCGCTGGCACAGAATCTCGATCGCATGGGTTTCCATCCGCGCACCCACGCGGTGTTCGGTGCGATGCACGACAAGGACTTGAGCGCGATCTTCCAGCGCATGGCGCCGCTCGTCGATTCGTGGTGCTTCACCGACCTGCCGACCGCGCGTGCGGCGACGGCCGTGCAGCTGCAAACACTGTTCGAATCTCTGTCGCCAACCTTGAAGAAGCCGGGGGGCGAAGCCGTTTTGCTGTCGACGCATCGTGACCCACAGACCGCGCTGCAACACGCGCTGGAACGGGCTGACCCGGCCGATAGAATCCTTGTGTTCGGGTCGTTTCTCACCGTGGGTGGCGTCCTCCATCACGGCTTGCCCCGGCTTGGCAGCTCGCACAGCGTCTGACTCCTTCCCGCACCGATGGCACTGTCCGATTTCTTCAAGCGCAAGCCTGCCGACGAGGTGGGATCCGGCGGCAGCGGGCGACCTGTGGGCTCAGCTGATGCCGTCCAGAAGGTTCGCACCCGTACCCGGCAGCGCCTGATCGGCGCGGTGGTGTTGCTGACCCTTGGCGTGATCGGCTTCCCGCTGTTGTTTGAATCGCAGCCGCGGCCGATCCCGGTGGACATCCCGATCGAGATTCCGAAGTCCGACGGCGCGCCCGCGCTGACGCTGCCCGCGCCCCGCGCCGATTCAGCGAATGCATCTGCGCAGGCTGCGGCCGAGTCCACCGTGGCCTCGGGCGTCGTGACCCGAGATGTGCCGTCCGAGCCGGTGCCCGATGCCGAGGCGGTGGTGGCATCCGCGCCAGAGGTGCCCGCCAGCGCCGCGCCGGCCATGCCGGCGGCGTCAGTGGTTGCGGCTGCGACTGCGACTGCGACGGCGCCAGCCAAGGCTGCCGCCACCACAGCGAAGCCCCCCGCTGCGACCGAGCAGCCCGCTTCGGTCGCCTCATCAGCCAAGGCTGCATCCGCCTCCGCGACTCAATCCGATGGTGCTGCCCGCTTTGTCGTGCAGGTGGGTGCTTTCGCAGACCCCGCTTCGGCGCGTGAGGTTCGCCTGAAGATGGAAAAGCTGGGCCTGAAGACTTACACCCAGGTCGCAGACACGCCGACAGGCAAGCGCATCCGGGTTCGGCTGGGGCCCTTTGCCACCCGCGCCGAGGCCGACAAGGTGCAGGCGCGGTCGAAAGCGGCGGGCATCGCGGCGGTGGTGCTGACGCTTTGATCCCTGACCATCGACGGCCGCGCCCTTCGGCAGTCTCCTGCCGGGCACGATGACTGGAACCTGGAACGCGGCAGACCTCGCCATGCTGGCCGTGCTGCTGCTCTCGATGGCGGTCGGCGTCTGGCGTGGCCTGACTTTCGAACTGATGTCGCTGCTGGGCTGGGTCGCCGCGTATCTGGCCGCGCAGTGGTTCCATGCTGACGTCGCACCCTACCTGCCTATTGGTTCACCGGGGTCGCCGCTCAACCATGCCGCAGCCTTCGCGCTGACCTTCATCTGCGCACTCATTGCATGGGGAGTACTGGCTCGGCTGTTGAAAATGCTGATTCACGCCACACCGCTGAGTGGTGTCGATCGCCTGCTGGGCGCCGCATTCGGCGTCTTGCGGGGCGGAGTGCTGCTGCTGGCGGTGGCGGCGGTGGTCACACGCACGCCGTGGGTCGAGACGCCGACCTGGCAGCATTCCGTTGGCGCGGCGTGGTTGAAAGTCGTGATCACCGGGCTCAAGCCGGCGTTGCCGGCAAGCCTTGCTGATCACCTTCTGATCTGAAGCGGCTTCGAGACCGCCGACAATCGGGGTGCAGTCGAATCGGCCGTGGGCCGCAAAGCAGTTTGAACCGGGAGTCTTTACATGTGCGGCATCGTCGGGGTGATCTCAAAGGCGCCGGTCAACCAGTTGATCTACGACGCCTTGCTTCTGCTGCAGCATCGTGGTCAGGACGCCGCCGGCATCGTGACGATGCAGGATTCCCGTTGCTTCATGCACAAGGCCCGTGGCATGGTGCGCGACGTGTTTCGCACCCGCAATATGCGCGGGCTGCCAGGCACGGTCGGGCTCGGTCAGGTGCGTTACCCGACCGCTGGCAATGCCTACAGCGAGGAAGAGGCGCAGCCGTTCTACGTCAACGCGCCGTTCGGCATCGTGCTGGTGCACAACGGCAATCTCACCAACGCACAGGCATTGAAGCGTGAACTGGCGATCATCGATCGGCGCCACATCAACACCGACAGCGACACCGAGGTGTTGATCAACGTGTTGGCCCACGAACTCGCCTCCGCAGCGCGCGACCTGCCGCTGTCGCCCGAGATCGTCTTCAAGGCGGTGGCGGCGGTGCACAAGCGCCTCAAGGGCTCGTACGCCGTGGTGGCGCTGATTGCAGGCTTCGGCCTGCTGGCGTTTCGCGATCCGTTCGGCATCCGTCCACTGTGTTTCGGCGAGGGCGACACGCCCGAAGGCCGGCAGGTGATGGTGGCCAGCGAGTCCGTCGCCCTCGAAGGAACCGGCCATGTGATGACCCGTGACGTGGCGCCCGGTGAGGCGATCTTCATCACATCGGAAGGGCAGGTCTTTTCGCAGCAGTGCGCAGAGAACCCGAGCCTGCACCCCTGCATGTTCGAGTATGTCTACCTGGCTCGTCCTGACTCCATCATGGACGGCATCTCGGTGTACCAGGCGCGGCTGAACATGGGCGAGACGCTGGCGCAGCGCCTGATCTCGACCATGCCGCCGAGCGAGATTGACGTGGTGATCCCGATCCCCGAATCGAGCCGGCCGTCAGCGATGCAACTGGCGCAGAAGATCGGCAAGCCCTATCGCGAAGGCTTCGTGAAAAATCGTTATGTAGGTCGCACCTTCATCATGCCGGGGCAGGGCGTGCGCAAGAAGTCGGTGCGCCAGAAGCTCAATGCGATCGGCGTCGAGTTCAGGGACCGCAATGTGCTGCTGGTCGACGACTCGATCGTGCGCGGCACCACCTCCAAGGAGATCGTGCAGATGGCGCGCGAGGCCGGTGCGCGCAAGGTGTTCATGGCCTCGGCGGCACCGCCGGTGCGTTTCCCGAACGTCTACGGCATTGACATGCCAACCAACAGCGAGCTGATCGCGCACAACCGCAGCATCGAGGAAATCCGCCAGTTCATCGGCGCCGACGCTCTGATCTACCAGGACGTGAACGCGATGAAGCGGGTGGTTGGTGCGTTGAATCCGCTGGTTGGTGGCTTTGAGGCTTCATGCTTCGATGGGTGCTACATCACTGGCGACATCTCGGCCTCCGATTTCGATGCGATGGCCACGCAACGGCTGTCGCAGGGGGAGGAGGAGGACTCTCCGGCGCGGTCGCGATTGGCGTTGCAGAGCGCTGCGGAGCAGGCCTGATGGCGACGAAGAAGACGATCCCTCGCACGGACCTGCCTGAAGGGCTGCGCATCGACACGCTGGCGGTGCGTGAAGGTCTGCCGCGCACCCAGTGGGGCGAAAACTCCGAAGCGCTGTTCCTGACCAGCAGCTTCGTGCAGCCCGATGCGGCCACGGCTGCGGCGCGATTCGCGAACGAGGAAGAGGCCTTCATCTACTCACGCTTCACCAACCCGACGGTGACGATGTTCGAGCGGCGTCTCGCGGCACTCGAAGGCAGCGAGGCCTGCATCGCCACGTCGAGCGGCATGGCGGCCATCCTGCTGACCGCGATGGCCGTGCTGAAGGCAGGCGACCACGTGATCTGCTCGCGCAGCGTGTTCGGTTCCACCATCAGCCTGCTTGGCCGCGAGTTCGGGAAGTTCGGCGTTGAAACCACCTTCGTTTCGCAGACCGATGTGGGCGAATGGCAGCGTGCGGTGCGGCCGACCACCAAGCTGCTGTTTGCCGAATCGCCGACCAATCCGCTGACCGAGGTCTGCGACATTCGCGCGCTGGCCGAAGTGGCCCATGGCGCGAAGGCACTGCTGGCCGTCGATAACTGCTTCTGCACACCGGCACTGCAAAAGCCGATCGACTACGGCGCGGACCTCATCATCCATTCGGGCACCAAGTACCTCGACGGCCAGGGCCGCGTGCTCGCCGGCGCCGTGTGCGGCAAAGAGCAGCTGATCAACGACCAGTTCGTGCCGGTGATGCGCAGCGCGGGCATGACCCTGGCTGCCTTCAACGCCTGGGTGGTGCTGAAGGGCCTGGAGACCTTGTCGATCCGCATGCAGGCGCAGAGCGAACGCGCGCTGCAGCTCGCCACCTGGCTGGAGCAGCAGCCGCAGATCGAGCGGGTGTTCTACCCCGGCCTGAAGTCGCACCCGCAGCACGAATTGGCCATGGCGCAGCAGTCGGGCCGCGGTGGCGCGGTGCTGTCGTTCGCAGTGAAGGCGAGTGCATCGGGAGCAGGTGAAACCGATGCTGAGGCTGCACGCCGCGCGGCCTTCCAGGTGATCGACAGCACCCGCGTGTGCTCGATCACCGCCAACCTCGGTGACACCAAGACCACGATCACCCACCCGGCCAGTACCTCGCACGGCCGACTCACCGAAGTGCAGCGCCAGGCGGCTGGTATCACGCAAGGCCTGGTGCGCCTTTCGGTCGGCCTGGACGATGTGGAAGACCTGAAGGACGACCTGCTGCGCGGTCTGAATTCACTTTGAAAATGCCTGGCGCATTGCATTCCCCATGACCCGAAAAGTTCGCACCCGCATCGCGCCATCGCCCACTGGCTTCCTGCACCTGGGTACCGCCCGCACGGCGCTGTTTTCCTGGGCCTTTGCACGCCATCACGGCGGCGATTTCATCCTTCGCATCGAAGACACCGACGAGGCGCGTTCGACGCAAGAGGCCGTCGACCAGATCATCGCCGCGATGAAGTGGCTGAACCTGGAGCACGACGAAGGCCCCTTCTTCCAGATGCAGCGCATCGACCGCTATCGTGAGGTGATTGGGCAGATGCTCAACGATGGCACGGCCTACCCGTGCTATTGCACGCCGGCCGAGCTCGATGCGATGCGCGAGGCCCAGCGTGCGCGCGGTGACAAGCCACGCTACGACGGCCGCTGGCGACCCGAACCAGGCAAGGTGCTGCCCGCCATTCCGGAGGGCGTGAAGCCTGTGATCCGCTTTCGCAATCCACCGAGTGGTGCGGTCACCTGGGACGACATGGTCAAGGGCCCGATCACGATCTCGAACGCGGAACTCGACGATCTGATCATTGCCCGCCCCGGCCCAGATACCGCCACGCTGATCGGCACGCCAACTTACAACTTCTGCGTCGTCGTCGACGATTGGGACATGGACATCAGCCATGTCATTCGCGGCGATGACCACGTCAACAACACGCCGCGGCAGATCAACATCCTGCGCGCCCTGGGCGCAGAGCTGCCCATCTACGGCCATGTGCCGATGATCCTCGGGCCCGACGGCGACAAGTTGTCGAAGCGCCACGGCGCGGTCAGCGTCACCCAGTACGAGACCGCTGGCTATCTGCCTGAGGCGATGCTCAATTACCTGGCGCGCCTGGGCTGGAGCCACGGCGATGACGAGCTGTTCAGTCGCGAGCAGCTGGTCTCGTGGTTCGACGGCCAGCATCTGGCCAAGAGTCCGGCGCAGTGGGATGCGGCCAAGCTCAATTGGGTCAACGCGCATTACCTGAAGGCTCTGCCCGACGACACGCTGGCTGCGCATGTGGTGGCTCGATTCGCCGAGCGCGGTATCGCGGCGGTGGCCGATGACCAGCTGAGCCGCATGTGCGCGCTGTTCAAGGACCGCTGCGCGACGACAGTGGAGCTGTGCGATTGGCTGGCGATGTATCTTTCAGAGGTTGCGCCCAGCGCAGAAGACCTGGCTGCGCATGTCACCGAGGCGGTGACTCCTGCGGTGCACAGCTTGCGCGAACGACTCACCGACATCGAGTGGACCAAGCCCGCGATCAGCGCTGCGATCAAGGAAGTCATCACCGCTCATGGCATCAAGATGCCGACGCTCGCACACGCGGTTCGCGTGCTGGTCTGCGGCCGTGCACAAACGCCGTCGATCGATGCGGTACTCGAGCTTTTTCCACGTGATGTGGTGCTCACCCGATTGCTGATCGCCTGAAAATCTGGCTATACTCGTCGTCTCGCTTGAACAGCGCGAAGCGACGTAGAAATTGATCTCTACGTCACTTCCCCGAGGGATGCCAGAAGCTCGCGACTGGCAGCGTAGGGGGGTATAGCTCAGCTGGGAGAGCGCTTGCATGGCATGCAAGAGGTCAGCGGTTCGATCCCGCTTACCTCCACCAACGACAGGCAGTTCATCGCAGGTTGAAGGCGGCGCGCAGTTCAAGTCACGACGCAGGATTTGTCCCCTTCGTCTAGAGGCCTAGGACACCACCCTTTCACGGTGATTACAGGGGTTCGAATCCCCTAGGGGACGCCAAGCTTGAGCGAAGCTTGCAGCAGTATCTGAAAAGAGAATGCTGGTATTTCGCTTCGCACAGTGTGCGTATTGGAGTGGTAGTTCAGTTGGTTAGAATACCGGCCTGTCACGCCGGGGGTCGCGGGTTCGAGTCCCGTCCACTCCGCCAACGATGCAATGAAAACGGGCCTTCGCGGCCCGTTTTCTTTTGTTCATGCCAAAAACTTACCAAAGGCATGTGCGCCTGCGCTGCTCTGGATGTATCTCCGGTGCCGTCTGTGCGGCCACACAGGACACGCGGACATCCATGTCGAGAATCCCGCTCTTTTCAGGGCCGGGAGGATGTCAACGCAGGGCAAGACGCCCCGGCTGCTTTAGTTCTTGCCATCGTCCACCGAGAAGAAGTAGGACAGCCGCTGCTGCGGATTGAGCCACTCGAGCACATCCAAGGGAAGCGCGGAGGGCCGTATCGCTTCCACAATCTTGAGGTCCGGCTCTCCTGCCAGGTCAATGGTGGGGGCGTCGTCTTTGGACACCTCGGGCGAATAGAGCAACACCGTCGGCTTCAGGGAGTTGGCACCCGGCGCTATCACCAATGCCAACGATCCATCGCTCAGTTGCACCGCGGTTCCGGGCGGGAACACACCCAGCAGTTTGATCATGAGGCTCAGCAGGGCCGAGTCCAGCCGTGTGGACTCGTGGCGGAACATGGTGGCCAGCGCTTCGGCCGGCATCATCGGCACACCTTTGGGCGTGTCCGGAGTGCACAGGGTGTCGTAGCGGTCCACGATGGTCAGAATGCGTGCACCGACGCTCAGTGCCTCGCCTTTTTTGCCTCGAGGCCAGCCGGAACCGTCAATCGCCTCATGGTGATCCGCAATCATCGCCAAGGCGTCCGGGCTGAACGCACACGACTCCTCGGCAAACTTGGTGCTGAAGTTCACGTGCTGGCGGAAAAAGTCTTCCTCGTGTTTCTTGCGTTGCGTGCTCTTCAAGATCTGTTGGGGAATCTGCGATTCACCAGCATCGTGCGCGAGGGCTGCAAGCGACAGGTCCGCAAGAGCTCGTTCATTCATGCCGGCCGACTTGCCGATCAGCATGGCCAGGGTCATGCAGTTCAGTCCATGGAACTGGGGACCTTGCTCCTTCTTGTCGCCCAGCAGGTGCAGCAGTACCTCGCGATTCTTCGACACCAAGGATGCGGCCTCTGACGAAAGGTCCATCAGTTGCTTGCCAGCCACCTTGGGCGAGCGGGGTAACTCATTGAGCGCCGTTTTGGTCGCGCGCGCGGCATTGGCCCAGGCCTGGTCGGCCCGCAGCGCGGCATCGCGCAGGGCTTTCTGCTTAGCCACCTTGGCTTTTTCCAGCGCCAGCACTTCGGCAATGAGGGCTTCTTTGGCTGCTTGCTCTTCCGCCGCTTTGGCTTCGTGCTCCAACAGAGGTTTGGATATCAGCGGGCCGGGCTGGGCTGTGCTTTGCTCGCTGTCGTAGTAGAGCCTTCCTTCAGTTTCCAGCGATTGGATGATGGAAATCTGCTTGCTGGTCTTGACCATGAAGCGGCTGGAGACAAAAGGGTGCTCGTCCCACCTCAGGTCCAACCAGATATAGAGCCCGATAACGACTTGCGATGCATCGATCGGAACCGGCGCACCAAGCTTTTTCCACATAGCCACTCACTTTTAAAGGCACATACTCAGGCGAGAGTAACTATCAAATGCAATCAGTATTGTCCGGCTGAACTGATGGTCAAAGCATTGCGATCCGAAGACGCAAGACCGCGTTTGTGTGGCGGGGACACAGGCGGTTCGGGAGCTAGAGTTAAGCTCTGCTTGCAGCCTTTCGGCACATCGGCAGATCCATGCTCGGGCGAACGGTCGTTACCGGTCGAGCTGTTGTTGGCGGGCGCTTCTACTGGACTACTGGAGTTTTCATGATTCAGATTGTGTACATCAGCAGTGCCCTGTCGCCCTGGTCGACAGAGCAACTGCTTGAACTGCTTCAGCAGTGCATGAAAAACAATTCGGCCCGCGGGGTGACTGGCATGCTGCTGTGCGGTGAGGACACCTTCTTGCAGGCGCTGGAAGGCGACGACCTGGTGATCGACGAACTGGTCGAGAAGATTGCCCGCGATCCGCGCCATGCCAAGGTGCAGTTCCTGCATCGGCGGCCGATCGAGCGGCGCCAGTACGCCGACTGGAGCATGGGCTTCAAGCGGATCTCCGAACGCGAGCTGACTGGCATCAAGGGACTGAAGGATTTCGGGGCCAAGGACTTCAACTTCGATTACCTCGTGCGCAACGAAGGCATCGTCGATGTGCTGATGGACCACTACCGGGCTCCGCACTGGGATCCGCTGGTTCGTGAGCTCGACGCCAAGGACAAGGTCATCGAGCACCTGAAGCAGGCGCTGCTGCAAGCGCGGGGCAGTGTCGAGATCGCCACCCTGGTGCTCGAAAGCATCGCCGATGCGGGCAAGGCCGGCACACTGAGCGAGCGGCACATGCGCCTGTGCGAGTCCGCGCTGGCCGATCTGCGCGGCGGCACCTGAACCCTGTCACAGCAGTGGCCGCAGCACCCTGACCAGCAAGGGAATCAGAAACGCCGTCGCGATGCTGTTGAGCGCCAGTGCCAGTGCGGCAAAGGCGCCGTTGACGGTGCCGACCTGCAGTGCCCGCGCGGTGCCGGCCGCATGGGCTGCGATGCCGACCGAGAAGCCACGCACGGCCGGGTCTTCGATGCGCAGCAGGTTCAGCAAGCCTCGCGCCATCATCGCGCCGCTGATGCCGGTGACCGCCACCGCCATCGCCGCGAGCGCCGGCACGCCGCCGATCTGCTCTGCCATGCTCATCGCGATCGGCAGGGTGGAGGACTTCGGCGCCAGCGACATCAGCGTGGTGTGCGACGCGCCGAGCACCCGACCGATGGCCAGTGCAGACACGATCGCCACTGTCGAGCCGACGACCACCGCCACACCGATGGGCAGCCACATGGACTTCAATCGCTCCAGCTGCGCGTAGAGCGGGACCGCCAGAGCCACCGTGGCCGGGCCGATCAGGAAGTGCACGAACTTCGCGCCCTCGAAATACACGGGGTAGGGCGTTGCAGTGAAGTGCAGCACGCCGACCAGCCCCACCACGGAAAGCAGGATCGGATTGACCAGTGAGTGCCCGCCGCTGCGCGTGTACAGCCACAGGGCCGCCAGGTACACAAGCACGGTCACCGTCAGCCACAGCAGCGGTGAGCTCGACAGGAAGACCCAGACCCGGAACAGACCGACATCGGCCATGCGCTACTCCGGGTCCCGGGCCGTGCCCGTCACGCGCAGCATCCAGCGCAGCGTGAGCGCGGTCGCGATCATTGTTATCGCCGTGCCGACGATGCACGCAGCCATGAACGGCAGCCACTCCCGCGCGATGCGGTCGAAATACATCATCACGCCGGTGACGGCCGGGATGAACAACAACATCAAATGTCGCAGCATGGCGTTCGCCGCGTCACGCACTTCATCGGGCAGACCGCCACGCACCAGCAGGCCGACGAACAGCAGCAGCATGCCGATCAGCGGCCCGGGCACGGGCAGCGAAAGCGCCTGAACTGCGACCTCGCCGATCAGCTGGCAGACGAGCAACAGGGCAAATCCGTGGACCATGGTGCAGTTCGAGGCTGGGCGGAGGTTGTCGACTGGTGCGCCGTCACTTGACCGGGATGGCCGAGGCCCGGTCCACCGCCACAGCGGTGACGGCGTTCTGCGGCGACCCGTCGATCAGTCGATCCGAATAGGTCAGGTAGACCAGCGCATGGCGCTTGCTGTCGACCATTCGGACGATGCGCAGCTTCTTGAACACGAGGCTGATGCGTTCGTTGAAGATCTCTTCCTGCTCGGGCAGGGCCTTCGGTATCGAGATCGGGCCGACCTGCCGGCAGGCAATCGATGCCTCTGACTTGTCCTCCGCCAGGCCGAGCGCGCCCTTGACGCCGCCGGTCTTGGCGCGCGAGACGTAGCACGTCACGCCGTTCACACCCGGGTCATCGTAGGCCTCGACCACGATCTTGTGGTCTGGCCCGATGAGCACGAAGGCCGTGTCCACCGAGCCGATGTGCTCGGCATGCGCTGTGGTTGCAGTGGCCAGCAAAAGCGCGAGCAAAAAGCGGTGCATGTCGGTGTTCCTTGGGTGGTTCGGAGACTATTTTCGCGCCAGGACACAGCGCACCTGCAGGCTGAGATTCGTCACGGCAAGCAGGCCGGTGTTCGCCAAGTCCAGGTGGCGACTCTCCAGCGAATGCGCAGCCGCAGTGCCGGCGCCGGCCCGCGATGGGTCGGTTAAGCTTCCATCGGCTCGGCGCGCAGGCATGCTATCTGCATGAAGGCTACACGGGCGGCGCGAGGCCGCGCTCGCCTCCCGGACGCCTCGAGAGACAAGGAAGTTTTCATGACCACGCGACCCGCACACGACGCAGGGGGAGGACGCTCCTCGCTACCCGACGAACCCGTTCCGGCCACCGGAGCCGATGCACTGCCTGCCCGTGTCGAGCGGGAGTCGGGCATGACCCCCGGCCATGCATCGCCCTACATGTGGATGCGCGCTGCGGCCCACGCCAGCCGGGCGCAGCTCGCCGAGCGCATGAACCGCAGCCTGCGGGAGGACCGCCGCGGCGAGGCCAAGCGGGTGCACTACCTGTCGATGGAGTTCCTGATGGGCCGCGCGCTCGGCAATGCGCTGGCGTCGCTGGGGCTGCATGGCGAGTTCGAGGCGGCGGCCCGCGCTGCGGGCAAGGAGCCCGGCGACATCCTCGAGGTCGAGCCCGATGCGGCGCTCGGCAATGGCGGCCTCGGTCGGCTGGCGGCATGTTTTCTCGATTCGCTGGCCACCCTGGGCGTACCGTCCTTCGGCTACGGCCTGCGCTACCGCTACGGCATGTTCGCGCAGCGCATCCACGACGGACAGCAGGTCGAGGAGCCCGATGACTGGCTGCGTGACGGCAATCCATGGGAACTGGAGCGCCCGGAGATCCGCTACCCCGTCGGGCTCGGCGGCCGCGTGGTCACCGACGGCGCCGGCCGCCGCTGGCTGCCTGCGGAGCAGCTGTTCGCCGACGCCTACGACTTCATCGTGCCCGGTCATGCCACCGAGCGGGTCGCGGTGCTTCGCCAGTGGCAGGCCAATCCGTCCCGGCCAATCGACTTTGCCGCCTTCTCGCGGGGTGACTTCGCCGCCGCTGGTGGCGCCAAGCTCTCCGCCGAGGTGATCAACTGGGTGCTCTACCCCGACGACTCGACCCATGCGGGGCGCGAGTTGCGGCTCAAGCAGGAGTATTTCCTGGTGAGCGCGTCGGTGCAGGACATCGTGGCCCGCCACCTGGCCGACTATGGCCGCCTCGACAGCATCGGCGACAAGGTGTCGATTCACCTCAACGACACCCACCCCGCACTGGCCGTGCCCGAGCTGCTGCGCATCCTGATCGACCTGCACGGCATGAGCTGGGATGTGGCCATGGTGCAGTGCCAGAAGGTGATGAGCTACACCAACCACACGCTGATGCCCGAGGCGCTGGAGACCTGGCCCGTCCCGATGCTGGAGCACTGGCTGCCGCGGCATCTGGAGATCATCTACGAGGTCAATGACCGCTTCCTTCGATACCTGCGGAAGCACTTCCCCGGCGACGAGGAGCTGGTGCGGCATGCCTCGGTGATCGACGAGAACGGTGAGCGCCGCGTGAAGATGGCGGCACTGTCGATCGTGGCCAGCCATCGGGTGAACGGCGTCTCGCGGCTGCACTCCGACCTGATGGTCGAGACCATCTTCGCCGACTACGCGCGGGTGTTCCCTGACCGCTTCTGCAATGTGACCAATGGCGTCACGCCGCGCCGCTGGCTTTCGCAGGCCAACCCGGCCTTGTCTGCGACGCTCGATGCGCAGCTCGGCACGCAGTGGCGCACGCGCCTGGAACAGCTCGCGCAACTCGTCCCGCTGGCCGGTGACGCCAGCCTGCGCAGCGCGGTGCAGGCCGCCAAGCGCGCCAACAAGGAGCGGCTGGCGCTGCTGGTGCGGCGCGACCTGGGCATCACGATCGACCCGGCCAGCCTGTTCGACGTGCAGATCAAACGCATCCACGAGTACAAGCGGCAGCTTCTCAACGCATTGCATGTGGTCGCGCGCTACCAGGCCATCATTGCCAATCCGAATGCCGACTGGCAGCCGCGCACGGTGATATTCGCGGGCAAGGCGGCCTCGGCCTATGTGACGGCCAAGACCATCATCCGGCTGATCCACGACATCGCACGCACGGTGAACAGCGACCCGCGCGTTCGCGATCGGTTGAAGGTGGTCTATCTGCCGAACTACGGCGTGTCGCTGGCCGAGACGATCATCCCGGCGGCCGACCTGTCCGAACAGCTCTCCACCGCCGGCACTGAGGCCTCGGGCACCGGCAACATGAAGTTCGCGTTGAACGGCGCGCTGACCATCGGCACCTGGGACGGCGCCAACATCGAAATGGCGCAGGCGGTGGGCGCCGAGCACTTCTTCATCTTCGGTCTCAAGGCCGAGGAGGTGAAGCAGGTGCGCGCGCTCGGCTATGACCCGCGTCTGCACTACGAGAAAAACGCACAACTGAAGGCGGTACTCGACGCGATCGCGGGTGGAGACTTCTCGCCCGGCGAACGGGGTCGTTACCGCGACCTGGTCGGCTCGCTGCTGCACCGGGATTCCTACCTGCTGTTGGCCGACTTCGCCGCCTACGTGGCCGAGCAGCAGCGTGCCGACGCGCTTTACGCGACGCCCGAGGCCTGGGCCGACAAGGCCATCCGCAACATCGCGGGCATGGGCGCGTTCTCGTCGGACCGCACCATCCGCGACTATGCGCGGATGATCTGGAATGTGCCGGTGCGGTGAGCCGACCCTGCCGGAACGCACTGACACCGGAGGCCAATGCATCCCCACCTTCTGACCACGGAGTTCACCCGACCCGATGATCCCCGAGGCTGAACTCGACGCCCTGCTCGAGGGCCGGCATAGCGACCCGTTTGCCGTGCTCGGTCCGCACCCGGACGGCCAGGGCCGCATGTGGCTGCGGGCCTTGCTGCCCGGCGCCGAGCAGGTCGAGGCGGTCGACGCATCGACCGGGCAAACGCTCGTCACGCTGGCGGCACGCGTGCCAGGCGTTTTCTTCGAGGCGCCCGTTGGCGCAACTTGCCCCGCTTACCGTCTGCGCGTGCGATGGCAGCATGGCGTCGCTGGCGATTACGCCGACCCGTTTGCCTTCGGATCGGCGATCGGTGCGCAGGACATCTACTTTCTGGGCGAGGGCTCACACCTGCGGCCGTGGCAGGTGCTGGGCGCACACCCGATGACATTCGGCGGCGCAGCCGGTACGCGATTCGCGGTGTGGGCGCCCAACGCGAGCCGTGTCAGCGTGGTCGGCGATTTCAATGCCTGGGACGGCCGACGGCATCCGATGCGCGTGCAGCATGGTGCGGGCGTGTGGGAGATCTTTCTGCCGGATGTGGGCGCGGGCGACCGCTACAAGTACGAGATCCGCTCGCGTGATGGCCGCGTGATGCCGCTGAAGGCCGATCCGTATGCCTTCGCGATGGAGCGGCGGCCGTCGACGGCCAGCATCGTCGCGCCGCCCGCGCAGCGCAGCCTGCCCGCCACCCGCGCCCAGGCCAATCGGCATGACGGACCCATGTCGATCTACGAGGTGCACCTGGGTTCCTGGCGGCGCGGGGCGGATGGCGGTTTCCTGGACTGGGACGCCCTCGCCGGGCAGCTGCCCGCCTACGCGGCTGACCTCGGCTTCACCCACCTCGAACTGTTGCCGGTGGCCGAGCATCCCTTCGATGGCTCCTGGGGCTACCAGGTCATCGGTCTGTATGCACCGACCTCACGCTTCGGCGATCCGGCCGGTTTCGGTCGCTTCCTCGATGCCTGCCACCAGCAAGGGCTGGGCGTGATCGTCGATTGGGTGCCAGCGCATTTCCCGACCGACGTCCACGGCCTGGGACATTTCGACGGCACTGCGCTCTACGAGTACGCCGATCCGCGCGAAGGCTTCCACAACGACTGGAACACGCTGATCTACAACTTCGGCCGCACCGAAGTGCGCAACTTCCTGATCGGCAATGCGCTGTATTGGCTGCAGCAATGGGGCGTGGACGGCCTGCGGGTGGATGCCGTGGCCTCGATGCTGTACCGCGACTACAGCCGCAACCCCGGCGAGTGGGTGCCCAATGCCCACGGCGGCCGCGAGAACCTGGAGGCGATCGCCTTCCTTCGGCGCATGAACGAGGTGGCCGGCGCCGAGGTGCCGTCCAGCGTGACGATCGCCGAGGAATCGACCGCCTGGCCCGGCGTGTCGCGACCCACCTCCGGCGGCGGCCTGGGCTTTCACTACAAGTGGAACCTGGGTTGGATGCACGACACGCTGCTCTACTTCAGCAAGGAGCCGGTGCATCGGCGCTGGCATCACCATCAGCTCACCTTCAGCCTCCTCTACGCCTTCAACGAGAACTTCGTGCTGCCGATCTCGCACGACGAGGTGGTGCACGGCAAGGGCTCGCTGCTCGGCAAGATGCCAGGCGACCGCTGGCAGCAGTTCGCGAATGTGCGCCTGCTGTTGGCCTACATGTGGATGCACCCCGGCAAGAAGCTGCTGTTCATGGGCTGCGAGTTCGCGCAATCGCGGGAGTGGAACCATGACCATTCGCTCGATTGGCACCTGCTGGATGCGCCCGAGCACCGGGGCGTGCAGTTGCTGGTGCGCGACCTCAACCGCCTGTACACCAGCCGCCCTGCGCTGCACCGCCGCGACCACGATGGCAGCGGCTTCCAGTGGATCGATGCCGACGATGCCGATGGCTCCACGCTCGCCTTTCTCCGCCAGGACGATGAAGGCCGTGTGCTGCTCGTGGTGTGCAACTTCACGCCTGTGCCGCGCCACGCACATCGCATCGGTGTCCCGCATGCAGGGACATGGCGCGAGGTTTTCAACAGCGATTCGGACTTCTACGGCGGCAGCAACCTCGGCAACGGCCCGGCGCCGCTGGCAACGCACACCCCCGGCGCACACGGCCGCAGCCAGGCGCTGTCACTGACCTTGCCACCGCTGGCTCTGCTGGCCTTCGAGCTCGCATGAGCGCGCTGTCCAACACAGCATCAGCGCCTGGGGCGGCTGCGCTGCCTGCAGGCCGCCCCTATCCGCTGGGCGCCAGTTTGCGCGACGGCGGTGTCAACTTTGCAGTGTTCGCCGGTGATGCGCAGGCGCTGGAGTTGTGCGTGTTCGATGCGACTGGCCAGGAGACCCGACACTCCCTGACCCACTGCGATGACGGCGTCTGGCATGGCTTTCTTGCCGGTGCAGCCACAGGGCTTGTCTACGGCTACCGTGCTCATGGCCGCTACGCGCCCGACGAGGGCCTGCGCTACAACCCACACAAGCTGCTGCTCGACCCGTATGCGCAGGAGATCGTTGGGCGCTACGCCTGGCGTGACGAGCACTACGGCTACCAGTGCGGGCACCCGGACGGGCACCTCTCCTTCGACCGGCGCGACAACGCACCTTGGATGCTGAAGGCGCGCGTCGCCGCCCCGCTGCCGCCGTCGACTGACCCCGCGCCGCACACGCCACTGGCCGAGAGCGTGTTCTACGAGATGCACGTCAAGGGGTTCACCAAGCTGCATCCAGGCGTGCCCGAAGCCCTGCGCGGCACCTATGCCGGCCTGGCGCAGCCTGCGGCGATCGAGCACCTGACCCGCCTCGGCGTCACGGCCGTTTCGCTGCTTCCGGTGCACTACGCGATCGACGAGGCGCGGCTGGCTGAACTGGGTCTCGTCAACTATTGGGGCTACAACACGCTCGGCTTTTTCGCGCCCGATCGAAGGCTCTCCGCGACGCCCGATGATCCGACGGCCACGCGCCACGAGTTCCGCGCCATGGTGCAGGCACTGCATGCGGCCGGCATCGAAGTGCTGCTCGACGTGGTTTACAACCACAGTGCCGAGGCCGGAGAAGACGGGCCGACGCTGAGCCTGCGCGGCCTCGACAACGCCGCGTGCTACCGGCTCGCGTCCGAGGACCGCAGCCGCTACGACAACTACACCGGCTGCGGCAACACGTTGCGGCTGTCGCACCCGCGGATGCTGCAACTGGTGCTGGACTCGCTGCGCCATTGGGTCAGCGAGTACGGTGTCGACGGTTTCCGCTTCGACCTGGCGCCAGTGCTCGGCCGAGTCGAGCGTGATTTCGAGTCGGGCAGCGCCCTGCTGACGGCGATGCTGCAGGACCCGGTGCTGGCGCGCTGCAAGCTCATCGCCGAGCCATGGGATGTCGGCCCACACGGCTACCAGCCCGGCCGCTTTCCGGGCCGATTTGCCGAGTGGAACGATCGCTTCCGCG
This sequence comes from Rubrivivax sp., assembly GCA_027490215.1. Lineage (GTDB taxonomy): Bacteria > Pseudomonadota > Gammaproteobacteria > Burkholderiales > Burkholderiaceae_C > PBB1. Next base: position 18,695 of record JAIXYO010000036.1, on the reverse strand, counting down.
ACAGCACGCGCCTGTTCTGGACTTCGCGCGGTGTGGGTCGCGGCGAGTTCGCCCGCCGCCTGCTCGCGTCGAACGACCGCTTTCACCATGGCCGCCGCCGACCGAGTGCCTCGGTCAATTTCGTCAGTGCGCACGACGGCTTCACCTTGCAGGACGTGGTCAGCTACAACCACAAGCACAACCTGGCCAACGGCGAGCACAACCGCGATGGCCACCATGCGAACTTCAGCACCAACTGCGGCGTGGAAGGACCCAGCACCGACCCGGTCGTGCTCGCGCATCGCGCTCGACTGGTACGTGCGATGCTGGCTTGCACGCTGTTGGCACAAGGCACGCCGATGCTGCTGGCCGGCGACGAACTCGGCCACGGCCAGCGCGGCAACAACAACGCCTACTGCCAGGACAACGCCATCAGCTGGATCGATTGGGCGCATGCCGATGCAGCGCTGATCGATTACGCCGCGCGCCTGGTCCGGTTGCGCTGGGATCACCTCGCACTGCGCCAGGACCACTGGCTGGCCGACGGCCAAGGCCCCGATGCCGTACCCGACGCCCGTTGGCTGGCGCCCGATGCCGAACTGTCTCGCGAGATGACCATTGATGACTGGCACGACAACCGCCGGCATGCGCTCGGGCTGTGGTTGTCGCCACCGAAGGGGGCCGCCGTGCTGATCTGGTTCAACGCCGAACCGGCACCGCTGCGCTGTGCTCTGCCGCCGGGCCACTGGACGCTGGCCATCGACAGCAGCCAGGATCCCGTCGATGCGCAGCCTGCCGGCGCCGCCATCGAGGTGCCGCCCCAGGCCGTTCTGGTGCTGATCGGGGAGGGCGGAACATGACCCAGAACCGCCGCTCCGGCATCCTGTTGCACCCGACCTCGTTGCCGGGCCCACATGGCAGTGGCGACTTCGGGCCCGCGGCCTATCACTTCGTCGACTGGCTGGTCGCCGCGGGGCAGCGCCTGTGGCAGGTGCTGCCGCTGACGCCGATCGGGCCGGGCAACTCGCCGTATGCCAGCGTCTCGGCCTTCGCCGGCTCGCCGTGGTTGGTGGCCCTTGAGCCCTTGATCGACAAGGGCTGGATCGAGGCGGCCGATGCGGCCACCGGCAGCAGCCTGCCGCGCAGTCATGTCGACTTCGAATGCACCGTGCCGTGGCGCATGGCGCGCTTGCGCGAGGCGTTCAGCCGCTTCACAGGGATGGCCAGCGACGATGACCGCTTCGCCTTGGCGACTTTCTGCGCAGCCGAGGCTGGCTGGCTCGACGATTACGCGCTCTTCATGGCGCTCGATGGGCACCATCAGCGGCAACAGATCTGGAACTGGACCGATTGGGAGACGGGATGCGCGCAGCGCGATCCGACGGCGCTGACCGCGGCACGCGTGCAATGGAAGTCGGAGATCGGTTTCTGGTGCTTCGTGCAGTGGTGCTTCTTCACGCAGTGGCGCGCACTCAAGCGCTACGCGAACGAGCGCGATGTGCAGCTGGTGGGCGACCTGCCGATCTTTGTTGCTCATCACTCCGCCGACTGCTGGGCGCGGCCCGATCTGTTCCTGCTCGACGCCGAAGGCGAGCCCCGCGTGGTCGCCGGTGTGCCGCCGGACTACTTCTCGGCAACCGGGCAGCGCTGGGGCAATCCGCTGTACGACTGGCCGGCCATGCAGCAGGAAGGCTTCGCCTGGTGGATCGCCCGCATGCGCCATGAGCTGGCGCGCGCGGACGTGGTGCGCATCGACCACTTCCGCGGCTTCGCGGCTTACTGGGAGATTCCTGCCAGCGCCCCGACTGCGGTAGACGGCCGCTGGGTGCCAGCGCCTGGGCCGGCGCTGTTCGAGGCGCTGCAAGAGGCGCTGGGCCCGCTGCCGGTGATCGCCGAGGATCTGGGTGTGATCACGCCCGACGTCGAGGCACTTCGCGACGGCTGTGGCTTCCCCGGCATGAAGATCTTGCAGTTCGCGTTCAGCGGCGACGCCACCCACGCCTTTCTCCCGCACAACTACCCGGTGCACTGCGCCGCCTACAGCGGCACGCACGACAACGACACGGCGCGAGGCTGGTACGAATCCGCACCGGGTCATGAACGCCGCTACGCCGAGGTCTATCTCGACACCGATGGCACGGACGTCCACTGGGCCATGATCCGCGCCATTTGCGGCTCGGTCGCCCAGCTCGCGGTGTACCCGATGCAGGATGTGCTGGGTCTGGGCACCGAGCACCGAATGAACACCCCCGGCCGCCTCGACTGCTGGTCCTGGCGTTTCGGCTGGGAGCAGGTCGGTGGATCACCGGCGCCGCGGCTGGCGGCGTTGTCCGCCGCCTTCGGGCGTGCGCCAGATCAGCGACCCTGATCCACCATGGGTATTCCCACACAGGATCACCCAGGAACTGACCCCTTGAACATGGTTTGCACAAGGTGCTGCTGGCCGCAGCCGAAGCTGAGCGATGCGTGGATACGCTCCCCCACGGGGCCTTGCCCATCGGTTACAACCGCAGTCTCACTTGCCGCTGGAGCACGCTCATATGTCGAATCAGGTCTTTGACCGCTCGCAACTGACGCGTCGCGCGATGGCGCTGGTGCTGGCGGGCGGCCGTGGCAGCCGGCTGAAGGAACTCACCGACACCCGGTCCAAGCCGGCGGTCTACTTTGGTGGCAAGTTCCGCATCGTTGACTTCTCGCTGTCCAACTGCTTGAACTCCAACCTGCGCCGCATCGGCGTGGTCACGCAGTACAAGTCACACAGTCTGTTGCGCCATGTGCAGCGCGGCTGGGGCTTCATGAAGGCGGAGATGAACGAGTTCATCGATCTGCTTCCGGCGCAGCAGCGTCTCGACGATGAGAGCTGGTATCGCGGCACCGCCGATGCGGTCTACCAGAACATCGACATCATCGAGTCCAACGGACCGAGGTACATCGTGATCCTGGCTGGCGATCACATCTACAAGATGGACTACGGCCGCATGCTCGCCTATCACGTGGCCAAGGGCGCCGAATGCACCGTGGGCTGCATCGAGGTGCCGCTGGCCGAAGCCAGCGCCTTCGGCGTGATGGCGGTCGACAACGCCGGGCAGATCACCGACTTCATCGAAAAACCCGCCAATCCGCCCCCGATGCCGGGCCACCCTGGCATGGCGCTCGCCAGCATGGGTGTGTACGTGTTCAACGCGCAGTACCTCTACGACGAGCTCCGGCGTGACATCGCCGACCCGAACTCGGCGCATGACTTCGGGCGCGACATCATTCCCGCCGCCGTCCGCAATGGCGTGGCCTGCGCGCAGCCCTTCTCAAAGAGCTGCGTGATGAGCGAAGGTGATGAGTCACCGTACTGGCGCGACGTCGGCACCATCGACGCGTACTGGGAGGCCAACATCGACCTCACCGCCACCAAGCCGCAGCTCAACCTCTACGACAACGAATGGCCGATCTGGACCTGGCAGGAGCAGCTGCCTCCTGCCAAGTTTGTTCACAACGAGCCCGGTCGCCGCGGGGAGGCGATCGAGTCGATGGTCTCGGGCGGTTGCATCATCTCGGGCGCGCTGAACCGCTCGCTGCTGTTCTCGAGCTGCCGCGTGCATTCGCACTCGACGGTGAACTGGTCGGTGATGCTGCCGCACGTGACGGTTGGGCATGATGTGCGGCTTGACCGCGTCGTGGTGGACCGCGGCTGCCGCTTGCCGGACGGGCTGGTCGTCGGCGAGGATCCGATCGAGGACGCCCGCCGTTTCCGCCGCACCGACAGCGGCATCACCCTGATCACGCAGGCCATGCTGAACCGGCTGGCGCAGACAGGCTAGTGAGCAAGTCCTCTACCCGCATCCTGCAGGTCGGCGCCGAGATCTACCCACTGGTCAAGACCGGTGGGCTGGGTGATGTGATGGGCGCATTGCCGTCTGCTCTGGAGCGGCTCGGGCTGGCGGTGCGCCTGCTGCTGCCCGGCTACCCGGCCCTGCGCAAGCCCTTGACGAACGTTAGCCTGGTGTGTCGCCTCGGGCCGGCCTTCGGTGCGGCCAGCGTGCAGGTGCTGCTGGGCCGCTTGCCCGGCATTGACGTGCCGGTGTACCTGATCGATGCGCCTTCCCTCTACGACCGGCCCGGCAATCCGTATGTCGATGGCAGCGGCGAGGGATGGAACGACAACCCGCAGCGCTTCGGGCTGCTGGGGTGGGTGGCGGCCTACCTCGCGTTGGGCGACATCGACCCCGCCTGGCGGCCGCAACTGGTGCATGGCCATGACTGGCATGCCGGTCTGGCGGCGGCTTACCTGGCGCTGCATCCGCACACCGATTGCCGCACCGTGTTCACGGTGCACAACCTGGCGTTTCATGGGCTGTTTCCGCAGACGCTGCTGCCGGTGCTGCAACTGCCGGAATCGAGTTTCTCGAGCGATGGACTCGAGTTCCATGGTGAGGGCTCCATGATCAAGGCGGGGCTGCATTACGCCGATGCGATCACCACCGTCAGCCCCAGCTACGCGCGCGAGATTCAGACGACTGCTTTCGGCTGTGGGCTCGAGGGCGTCATCACTCAGCGACGCGCTCAGTTGCACGGCATCCTCAACGGCGTCGATTACACGGTGTGGAACTCCACCACCGACCCGCGTCTTGAAGCGCACTTCGACGCTGCGCATCCGGAAATGAAGGCGGCCGCCAAGGGCGCGCTGCAACGCCAGCTCGGTCTGCGTGTCGATCCTGGCGCGATGCTGATCGGCGTGGTGAGCCGGCTCACTTCCCAGAAAGGCATCGACCTTTTGCTGGAGGTGCTGCCACGTCTGCTGGTTGAAAACGTCCAGCTGGCCTTGCTGGGCAGCGGTGATGCCGAACTGGAGGCGGCGTGCCGGGCTCTGGCCGCGGCGGCGCCGGGGCAGGTCCAGGTCAGCTTTGCGTATGACGAGACGCTGGCCCACCGGATCATCGCCGGCGTCGACGTGATCGCCGTGCCCTCGCGCTTCGAGCCCTGCGGCCTCACACAGCTCTATGGCCTGCGCTACGGCAGTCTGCCGCTGGTGCATCGGGTGGGCGGCCTGGCCGACACGGTGGTCGATGCCGATGACAAGGCCCTGGCCGCCGACACCGCGACCGGCTTCGTCTTCAACGCGCCCACCACGCAGGCGCTGGAGCAGGCTGTCCGTCGTGCGCTGGCGCTGTACCGCCAACCCGATCGCTGGAAGCAGGTGGTGTGCAGGGCCATGGTGCAGGACTTTTCCTGGGATGGCGCGGCCGTCGCCTATGCCGATCTGTATCGCCGCCTGCTGGAGGCCAAGCCCGTCCGGCTCACCAAGAGGCCCTAGTCGGCGCGCCGCTCTGTTGTGTTCTGCTCTGTACTTATCGAGCGAGACCCATTGCGGTCTTGCGCGGGCTACGGTCTTCAGTGGTCGTTCTGCGAGAGAGCGGTGCGGCGCGGTGCCGTGTTGCGTTCATGCCTGGGGGCAGAGCCCCAGGCGCTCGCCAGGCACAAACAGTCCACTGGACTGTTTGTGTCCGGGCTTGCTCCCCCGGGCCGGTTCACTGCCCAGGGGCTTCTGGTCAAGCCGATCCGGCCCTCCTCCTTTACTTCGCTGCGCCGGTCACCCGGCATCCCCCGCAAGGAGCCACAGTTGCAGTCAACGGCCTTCAACCGCCACGGTGACGCCTAGAGCGGTGTGGCGGGGTGCCGTGTGGAGTGAAGTAAAGGAGGAGGGCCGGCGGGAGTTGAGCCGAAGCGAACGGTTGGTGAACCGGCCCGGGGGACATGAACGCAACACGGCACCGCGCCGCACCGCTCTCTCGCAGAACGACCACTGAAGACAGACCCACTCCAGGAGCTTTCGCAACTTCAGTGCAGCTTCACCAACGGTTCGGTGCGTCGGATGATCAGCCGTGCGAGCGTGTCGAGCGCGACCTTCACTCCGCCGTGCAAGGCCAGCTCATGCATCTTGTACAGCGACAGGTACATCACCTTGGCGAAGTAACCCTCGATCATCAGGTTGCCGCCGACCAGGCCGCCCATCATGTTCCCGACGGTGCTGAACTGGCCGAGCGACACCAGCGAGCCGAAGTCGCGGTACTGCCATTCCTGCAGCGGCCGGCCGTCGATGCGGCGCCGAATCTGCCGCAACAGGTGCTTGGCCTGCTGGTGTGCCGCCTGCGCTCGCGGCGGCACGATCTTCACCCCATCATGTTCGCGCGCTCCGCGCTCTGGCGCCACATCCTTCCAGACGCAGGCAGCGCAGTCGCCCATGGCAAAGATCGCTTCGTCTCGCGTGGTTTGCAGCGTGCCGGTGACGACGAGTTGATTGATGCGGTTGGTCTCGAGCCCACCGATGCCCTTCAGGAAGTCTGGCGCCTTGACGCCGGCCGCCCAGACGATCAGCTCGGCCGGCAGGCTGCGGCCATCGGCCAGGTGCACGGCGCCGGGGCTGACGCTGGCCACCTTGGCGTTCACATGCACCGCCACGCCGATCTCCTTGAGCAGTTGCTCGGTGGCCCGGCTCAGGCGCTCGGGCAGCGCCGGCAGCACACGCGGCGCGGCCTCGACGACGGCGACCTGGATGTCCTTGTCCGGGTCGACGCGGTCCAGCCCGTAGGCCACCACCTCGCGCGTCGTGCGATGCAGCTCCGCCGCCAATTCGACGCCTGTGGCGCCAGCGCCGATGATGGCCACGTGCAGTTGCTCGGGCCGCAGCGGATCGCTTTGCGCATGTGCGCGGATGCAGGCATTGACCATGCGCTGGTGGAAGCGCTGCGCGTCGGCCGCCGTTTCCAGCCGCAAGGCATGCTCCCGCACACCGGGCGTGCCGAAGTCATTGCTCTGGCTGCCCACCGCAATGACCAGCGTGTCGTAGGGCACGGCCCGCGCCCGCACGACTTCAACGCCTTCTTCGTCGAGGTAGGGCGCCACCAGCACCTCGCGGCGTTCGCGGTCCAGCCCGATCATCTCGCCGACGCGGTATTTGAAGTGGTGCCAGTGGCTCTGCGCAAGGTAGCCAACCTCATGGTCGCTGATGTCCATGCTGCCCGCCGCAATCTCATGCAGCTTGGGCTTCCAGACATGGGTGCGGTTGCGCTCGATCAGCGTCACCTCGGCGCGTCCGCGTTTGCCCAGCGTGTCGCCGAGCTGCGTGGCGAGTTCGAGGCCGCCCGCACCTCCGCCGACGATGACGATGCGATGCAGGGTGCTGGACGTCGAAGGCATGACGGTGCGGCGCCTCACATGCCCCAGCGCAGTGCAGCAGTCTGCAGCGGTGAATCCCACAGCTGCAGCCATTCGTCATTGACCGCGGTGACGGTGATGGAGCAGCCGGCCATTTCGAGCGAGGTGACGTAAGTGCCGGTCAGATGGCGCACCACCTGGACGCCGGCAGCGCCCAGCAACTTCATCGCGGCATTCACCATCAGGTAGAGCTCCAGCGATGGCGTGCCACCGAAACCATTGACCAGCAGGATCACTGGCTGCCCCGGCTTCAGTGCCAGGTCCTTCAGGATCGCGCCGACCAGTTCGGTGGCGATCCCGTCGGCATCGGTCAGCTTGACGCGCCGTCGCCCGGGTTCGCCGTGGATGCCGACACCCACTTCCATCTCGTCGTCGCCGAGCTGGAAGGTCGGCTTGCCGGCTGCCGGCACGGTGCAGGAGGTGAGCGCGACACCCATCGACGCGGTGGCCTTGTTGACCGCATCGCCCAGCGCCTTCAGCTCCGCCAGCGTGTCGCCGCGTTCGGCGGCGGCGCCGACGATGCGCTCGACGATCAGCGTGCCGGCCACGCCGCGGCGGCCGGTGGTGTAGGTCGAGTTCTCGACGGCCACGTCATCGTTGACCAGCACGGTGGCGTTCTCCACATCCAGCATCTCGGCGGCCATCTGGAAGTTCATCATGTCGCCGGAGTAGTTCTTGACGATGAACAGCACCCCCGCGCCCCCATCCACCGACTGGGCGGCAGCCAGCATCTGGTCGGGTGTGGGTGAGGTGAAGACCTGCCCCGGGCACGCGGCGTCGAGCATGCCGTGGCCGACAAATCCAGCGTGCAGCGGCTCGTGGCCAGAGCCGCCGCCGGAGATCAGCGCCACCTTGCCTGGCTTCAGGCTGCGCCGGCGCACGAACTGACGCTCGGCGCCCAGGGTGACGATGTCCGCATGGGCTGCGGCAAAACCGTCCAGCGATTCGGCCAGCACGGTGTCGACGTGATTGATCAATTTCTTCACAAGGGGCTCCTGCTCAAAGCGTCAGAGGTTCTCAATGATCTCAAAGGGTTTCACAGATGGCACCGATGATCAATGCCATCGAGCGCGAACCCGGGTCCACATGACCCAGCGCGCGGTCACCCAGAAAAGACGCGCGGCCCTTGATGGCGTTCATCGCGGCTGTTGCCTCAGCGGCCGCTGCCGCGCCCTGTTTCACGCGAGCAACGATATCGTCGCCGCCTGACTCCAACAGCGTGGCCACCGGGTCAAGCACATCGAGCAGGGTCTTCTGACCGACTTCCGCCTTGCCCAGGCGGGTGAGTGCGGCGATGCTTGCCCGCAGCGCGCGCCCCAGATCGGCAGGGCAAGGCGCGGTGGGGAGTTCCTTGGACAGCGTGACCAGCAGCGTGCCGAACACCGGGCCGGACGAGCCGCCGATGGTCGACATGCAGGTCATGCCCATGGTGCGAAGCGCTTCGTTCAGCGTCTGCGCCGACAGGGCCTCCAGCTTGCCCTGAATCGCCAGCGCGCCGCGCCGCATGTTCAATCCATGGTCACCGTCGCCAATGGCCTGGTCGAGCGCGGTCAGTTCGTCCACATGGTCGATCAGGGTCTGCGTCGCGCCCTGGATCATGGCGTTGAGGTTCATCTGGATTCGCATTGGAAGTCAGCTGGTATCGATGGAGGATAAGTCGTACAGGCACAATTCCGACTTCTGCGTTTCCCGCTTGAACTTTCGGCTCCAGACCCCTCCATGTCCAGCGCACACGCCCTGCAGGCATCGGTCCTCGCCGTCGCAGTCGTCGTCCCGGTCTGGAATCGCGCCCGGCTTGTCGTGAGTTGCCTGGAGAGCATCAGGGCACAGACATGCGTCCCGAAGGCCGTGGTGGTTGTGGACGATGGTTCGACGGACGGCACCGCTGAAAGTGTTGACGCCTGGATACGCGAGCATGGCCACGCGCTTGGCGCGACGTTGCTCAGACGGCCCCACGCAGGCGCGGCGGCGGCACGAAATGCGGGTCTGGACGCCATCGGCGATGCGCCCCTTGTGGCATTCCTCGATTCGGACGACTGCTGGCCGCCCGACTTCCTTCAACGGGCAGCGACGGCGCTCGGGCAGCAACCCGCTGCCGTCGCGGTGAGCGCGGATCGGCTGCGCCAAGACCTGCGCGATCAGCGCAGCACCCTCGACTGCCTTGTCCCGCTCGCGCGGGATCCGATCCAGTGGATGTTCAGTCGCGATGCCGGCGTCGGTTCGAGCTCTGTCTTTCGCGTGTCGGCAGTGCGTGCGGCCGGACGGTATCCCGAGCAGGTCGCCACCGGTCACGACTGCGTGCTCTTCTGCCGCATTGCGCTGCTCGGGCCGTGGCTGCATTGCCCGGGCGAGCCCGTGACATTCCTGCAGCACCACGCGCCGACATCGGGGCAGGCGGGCCACCTCGCCGAACAGTACCCCGATCACGAACTGATGTGGGCCCGGATGTATGCAGGACTCGCCGACGAACTCGGGGCCGCGCATTTGCCTGCCGCGTTCCGCCGCCTAACCCTCGAAAAATGGTGGCGCAGAGCCGGTGCCACCATGAGCCGGATCGGACGTCCGCGCGACGCTCGTGCCTGCTATGCACGCGCGGTGCGCTCGCGTCCCTGGTCCCGCAAGGCGTGGAGAGGTCTGTTCCGCGCGTTCCTGTCTGCAAGGTCGACCTCGTGAATGCAGATGCGCCCGACATCACTGTCGTCATCGAGTGGGAAAACGTCCGGCTCAGTGGGAACGCCCGCAGCGAGGTGATGCTGCACCGCCTCGCGCAGCAGATCGGCAGCCTCGATCGCTGCGTCGAGGTTGTCGTCGTGTGCGATCCCGCGGGGGTCGGGGTCACCGCGCTCGAGAAGCTGCTGACGCAGCACCTCGGGCGAGCCGATGCGACGCCGTTCGGATGGCGCCTTGTCACTGCACCGGGTGCGCATTACTACGAGTTCAAGAACCGCGGCGCGGCCGAGGCCCGCGCGCCGTTGATCGCGCTCATCGACAGCGACGTGATTCCCGAGGAAGGCTGGCTCGCCGCGCTGGTCGAGCTATTTGTCGACCCGGCCGTGCACGTCGTCGCGGGCCACTCCTACATCGACGCCAAGGGCCTGTACGGCCGCGCCATGGCACTGGGCTGGTTCTTCCCACGCCGCAGCGAGATCCCCATGCGCCACGACAGGGGGACACACTTCTTTGCCAACAACGTCGCCTTCCGGACCGAGTTGCTGCGCGCGCACCCCTTCCTGTGCGCGACCGACGGTGTGACGCGCGGTGCATGCGTCGCGCTGGCAAAGGAGCTGGGTCGTCAAGGCATCCGGATCTGGGTGACGACTGCGGCACAGGTCGGTCACCCGCCACCGAACGGCCTGCGCCATTTCCTGGTGCGCGCCGTGGCGGACGGGCGCGACGAAGCACTGCATTGGCGACAAGCAGAACGGGGCTGGAAGCTGCCGGTCCCCGTCTTCCAGCGCTATTTCAAGGTCTCGCGCCGTGCATTCAGATCGATCGCACGGCATCGCGATACCGTACGCCTCGGGCTGGAACAAGTACCCCTTGCCTGCGCGATCATGGGGGTCTATTACGGCTTGGCCTGCGTGAGCGCTTTGGCCACGTGGGTCGCGCCGGAGCCGATGTCCCGGCGTTTTCGCATCTGAAAAACGTTTTCACCACGAGTCCACACCATGTCCAACACTGACGCCCTCCGCATATCCGTCCTCGGCCTCGGCCAGATGGGTGCCCCGATTGCCCGTAACCTCGTCGCCCGCGGCTTCGCCGTTCGGGTCTGGAACCGGGATGCCGCCAAGACCGCCACCGTCCCTGGCGCAACGCCTTGCACGACCATTGCAGAAGCCGTTGCCGGCGCCGATGTCGCCCTCACCATGCTGGCCGATGACGCCGCCCTGCGCGAAGTGACCTTCGGCGCCGGTGGCCTGCTCGATGCGCTGCCACAGGGCGCGGTGCACCTGGGCATGAGCACGGTGTCGCTTGCGATCGTGAGTGAACTCGCGAAGGCGCACGCTGCGCGTGGCCAGGAATACATCGCCTCGCCCGTCTTCGGCCGGCCGGACTTGGCGGCGGCTGCCAAGCTGTTTGTGGTGCCGGGTGGCCCCACCGCGACGCTGGAGCGATTGGCCCCCCTCTTCGCCGCCATCGGCCAGGCCACCTTCCCGATGGTGACGCCGGAACAGGCAGCCCTGGCCAAGCTGGCGGGCAACTTCATGATCGCCGGCACGCTCGAAATTCTGGCCGAGGCGCTGGCCTTCGGAGAGAAGGGCGGCATCGACCCCGAGAAGCTGATGGGCCTGTTCACCGGCACCGTGTTCGGCAGCCCCATCGTGAACCGCTACGGTGGCTTGATCGCGCGCGCCGAGTTCGAGCCCGCGGCCTTCGCGCTGCGCCTGGGGCTCAAGGACGTCAACCTCGTGCTCGCCGCCAGCCAGCAGCTCGGGTTGTCGATGTCGGTGGCGAGCGTGGTGCAGCAGCACCTGGTGAGCGCGGTCGACAAAGGGCTGGGAGACATCGACTTCGCCGGCGTGTCGACCATCGTGCGGGAGGAGGCGGGCCTCGGCGCACTGCGCTGACAGCTTCGCGCGGCCGGCGGGCTCACCGCCGGACAGGACTTGTCGATCGCCAGTGACCGCGCGGCAATCAAGTTCACTGGCCTGTTGCCGATATCCGAGCAGGGCTGCTGTGGCGGCGTCCTGATCAGTAGCAACATGGAAGTAGTCGACAAGCAGCGATCGAACGGGGCCGCCGATGAGCATGAGCCCGCGGTTCAGCGCGCCATCCTGCCTTCGGTGGCGATCGTCGAGTCGACGATCGCGAAGGCGCGGCGCACCGTGACGCTGGCGCTGGCGGCATCCGGGGTCATCGTCGCCGGCGTGATGGTCGAGCGCAGCTGGTTGCTGCATGACGCCGAAATCAGCGCGCAGCGCCTTGCCAGCGCAGAGCGCACTGCCGGCGCGATCCGGCTGGCCGACGAACGCCTGACGATGTCGGCGAAGATGGCCGCTGCCACCGGCGATGAGGCGTGGATCACCCGCTACGAGTACTACCTGCCAAGCATCGACACGGCCATCGCCGAGGGCCTCGCCTTGGCGCCGAAGGTGGTGGCCGATCGCTTCGAAAGCGAAACGAAGATCTCCAACGACAAACTGGTGGTGCTGGAACGCCTGTCGTTCGAGGCCGTGCGCGCCGGCGACTCGGCGCGCGCCCACGCCACGCTGGAAAGCCGGGCCTACGTTGACAACAAGACGGTGCTGAGCGTCGGCGCAGAACACTTCACCGAGGCCATGGTCCGGGCAGTGGAAACCGAGTTGCTGGCCAAGCAGGCACGCGCCAACGTGGAGATGGTGCTGGTGAGCTTGGCAGTGGCATTTGGCGGGACGCTGATGTGGCGCCGATTGAGTTCGAGCCTCGAGCGATCTCAGGGCTACTTCCTGGATGCGCAGCGGGTGGCGGCCAGCGACCTGCTGACGGGCATGGCCAACCGGGTGTCGTTGCGCGATGCGCTGAGTGCGGCGATGCGCCACGCCAGCCAGCAGGATCAAGCCTTGTCGCTGCTGATGATCGACCTCGACCGCTTCAAGCCGGTCAATGACCGACTGGGTCACCAGGTCGGCGATGCCGTACTGACGCAGGCCGCGCTGCGCATGTCACGCATGCTGCGGCAGGGCGAACTGCTGGCGCGCTACGGCGGAGACGAGTTCGCGGTACTGATCCCGGCCTGCGGCGACGTTGCCTCGGTGGTGGCCATTGCCGAGCGCCTGGTGCTTGCGGTCAGTGCGCCGATGCTCATCGGTGGACACGCCGTGGAGATTGGCGCGACCATCGGCATTGCACGGTTCCCTCAGGATGCCACCGTCGAAGACGAACTGCTGCACCGAGCCGACCTTGCTCTCTACAAGGCCAAGGCCGAGCGCCGCGGCAGCGTGTGCTGCTACGACACCGACATGGCCGAGGCACCGGTGTCGCAGTCGGGTGCCGAGCAGGCCCTGCGCGTGGCGCTGGACAGCGGACAGATCGTGCCGTTCTACCAGCCGGTGGTTGACCTGCGCAGCCGCCGCGTGCTGAGTCTGGAAATCCTGAGCCGCTGGCGGCATCCTCAGCGCGGTCTGGTACCGCCTGTGGACTTCATCCCGCAGGCCGAGGCCAGCGGGATGATCGGCAAGTTGACGCTGTCGGTGCTGCGCCAGGCCTGTCTCGATGCCCGCCAGTTCGATCCCGACCTTCGGCTGTCGATCAACGTGGCGGCCGAGCAGATGCAGGATCGCACCCTGGCCGATCAATTCCTCTCGGTGCTGCGCGAGACCGGATTCGACCCTCGTCGGCTCGAAGTGGAGCTGACCGAGAACGCGCTGGTGCGCGACATCGAAGCCGCCCGCCAGGTCATCGGCCTGCTCAAGGGCGCGGGCATGACGATCGCGCTCGACGACTTCGGCACCGGCTACAGCAGCCTGGCCTACCTGTCGGAACTGCCGGTCGACAAGCTGAAGATCGACCGCGCCTTCATTCGCGCGCTGCATCAGCGGGCTGAACGCCCGAAGGTCATCGCTGCCGTGATTGGGCTGTCACGCAGTCTGGGCGTGGAGGTGATCGCCGAGGGTGTGGAGTCGGAGCGCGACGCCGAAGCGCTGCTCGCACTGGGTTGCGGCTCGGCGCAAGGCTTTCTGTTCGCGCGTCCGATGGACGCTGCCGCAATGCTCGCCAATGCGCCGCGAGAGCGGATGCTGCGCGCGGTGTAGCGGAACCCAAAGTCCGAGCGAGCAAGGCCGGGCGTGACAGGATCGGGCGGAGGTGCGCCCAGGCGGTCAAGCCGACACCGGCTCCAACCACTTCAGCAAGGCGGCATGCAGCGCGCTCGGGTTGACCGGCTTGATGATGAAGTCGTTCATGCCCGCAGCCAGACACTGTTCGCGCTCCTCGGCGAAGGCGTTGGCTGTCATCGCCAGGATGGGCGTGGCCGCGCGGTCCGGCAGCGCGCGAATGGCCCGTGTCGCTTCCAGGCCGTCCATTCCGGACATCTGCATGTCCATCAGGATCAGGTCATAGGCCACCGCCTGCGCCCGATGCACCGCTTCATGACCGTCGTTGGCCGTGTCTGCCGTCAGGCCAACGCCGCTGAGGAAGGCCAGCGCCAGTTCGCGGTTGAGCTCGTTGTCCTCGACCACCAGGATGCGCGCCTGCCCATGGCGCTGGCGCAACCGCGTCTGGACATCGGCGCCAGCTGCTGCCGCTACCACTGGCGTGGGCGCAGGCGCAGGCGGCGACAGCGGCTGGGTGACGCCGGGCTCTGCGCCCACGCCACGCCTCAGACGCGCGGTGAACCAGAAGCTGCTGCCCACGCCGAGCGTGCTGTCGGCGCCGGCATTGCCTCCCATCAGCTGCGCCAGCCGCCGCGTGATGGCCAGGCCCAGACCGGTGCCACCGTACCGCCGCGTGGTCGAGGCATCAGCCTGCACGAAGTCCTGAAACAGACGCGGCAGCGTGTCGGCCGAGATGCCGATGCCGGTGTCCTGTACCGAGAAGCGCAAGAGCAACTCGCCATCGGCTTCTGTCACCAGCTGGACGCGCAGCGCCACGCTGCCGCTGGACGTGAACTTGACGGCATTGCCAGCGAGGTTGAGCAAGGCCTGGCGCAAGCGAGTGGCGTCGCCATGCAGCCAGGTGGGCACGCCCGAGATGTCGACCAGCAGCCGCAAGCCCTTGGCACGCGCCTGCTCGGCAATGATCGAATGAACGGCGCGCAGCACTTCAGAGAGATGAAAGTCCGCGGCCTCGATCTGCACCTCGCCGGCCTCGATCTTTGACAGGTCGAGGACGTCGTTGATGATGGCCAGCAGGTGCCGCCCGGCGGCGGCGATCTTGCCGATCTGATCGGACTGTGTGGGCGTGGCGTGCGAGTCGCGGCCCAGCAGCTGCGCGAACCCCAGAATCGCATTCAACGGCGTGCGGATCTCGTGGCTCATGTTGGCGAGGAAGGCGCTCTTGGCGCGGCTGGCTTGCTCGGCCGCGTCGCGCTCACTGCGCGCGCGCAGCGCCTGGATGCCGTAGGAAAGGTTGCGCGCAAGCTCTTCCAGCAGCGCCACTTCTTGCGTGTCGAAGGCTTCGGGCTCGGTTGCATAGGCGATCAGCATGCCAAGACAGCGCTTCGACCCCATCAGCGGCAGCGAGATACTGGAGTTGAAACCGCAGAGCAGTGCGCGATCTCGCCAGGGTTCTGTCAGTGGGTTGGTGTGCCAGTTCTGGATAACCTGCGTTGTAGCGGATCGGATGGCTGTGCCGGCGGGACCCTGCCCGTAGGGGCTGCCGGCGTCCCACGAAAACTGAGCATTCTGCAAATAGCCAGCGTCGTCGCCGGCTTTCGCCACCGGCCGAACGGACTTCGCCTCGTCGTCTTCAGCCCAGCCAATCCACGCCATGGCGTACCCACCGTCCTCGACCACCACGCGGCACACGGTCTCCAGCAGTTCGGCCTCGTCATGGGCCTGGGCCAGCGCCAGGTTGCAACTGCCGAGCACGCGCAGCGCACGGTTGACGCGCCGCAGGCTGTCCTCGGCCAACTTGCGCGCAGTGATGTCTTCATAGATGCCAAGCAGCCCGATGATCGCGCCACTGTCATTTTTCAACGGCACCTTGGACGTACTCAGCCACAGGGTTCGCCCATCCGGTGTGCTCTGCTTTTCCTCATAGAACAGCTTCGGGGCACCAGAGGCCATCACAGTGCGGTCATCCGCCTGACAGGCAGCAGAAGCCTGGGCAGCCCAGGCCAGTTGCCAGTCGTCCTTCCCCAGAAGATCGGCCGGCGCATCTTTCCCGGCATCACGCGCAAAGGCTGGGTTGCAGCCCAGGTATCGCAGGTTCTGGTCCTTCCAGAAAACCCGCACCGGCGCCGCGTCGATGATGGTCTGCAGCAGCTTGCGGGAGTCCCTGAGTTCCTCGTCAGCCCGCGTGCGATCGGTGATGTCAAACGTCATGCCGATCAGGTAGAGCGGATGGCCGTCAGCGTCGTAGATAGGCTTCTTGATGGTGTGGACGAACCGATTCTCCTGGAGCTTGGCGTTCCAGACTTGCTCGTCGAATTCGACCTGCTTACCGCCTGCGAATACTTCCTGATCTTTCGCCAGGAATAGTTTTATTTGCTCAGGGGGGAAGATGTGGCTGCCATCGGTGCCCTCGAGGTCGGCAAACGGCACCCCCCACTGGTCGTCGCACGCACGGTTCGTGAAGACGATTCTGCTGTGGCAATCCTTGATGAACAACGCTGCGGGAAGGACGCCAATGGCCTCCCCGATGGGCAGATCAGCGAACAAGTGGCCCGGGAGCAATGAGGGATCCGCCATATACGAAGAAGCGCTCCATGTCGGAGTTGTCAAGAACTGGCGGGCACCCCGGCCGAACGTTATCACTCGATTCCAGCCACATCTGGTGACTCGGACTCAATGTGGCAAACCGTTCTCTACCAGGCACCCGGCCGAATCGAATCTAGCGCTTGATTATCGATGGCAGTCCTTGATTAACGCGCTGACTTCTCCTCTGTTTCCAGGCTCGTGCATTTGGCCGTGATCTTGAACAGGAAGGCCGTACCGATCATTTGGGTTCTCGGCGCTACTCCGACGTCTTGCCATCGAAGTGTTCGGTATCGGCCTCTGCCTCCGCGCCCCTGCTCGACCCGAAAGACCTGGGCGAGCTTGCGTCCTTGAGGGTGCCTTTGGCTTGATCCTTGTTCATGGGTTGACCTTGAGTTGAAGTTGAGAAATCAGCGTGTTTGCATGGTCGATCCTTGTGTGAGGGAAGCTGCAAGGAAGGCGCCCAACGGCTCGCGGTCTGTGCGCCATCGAACCCAGTTCCTTGAATCGCCACAGTTCGGCATCGCACCGACGGCGTCGGATCCCCATGCCCCAATGGCCGCTGCGGACGGTCGGCGCAGGAATTGACGGGAGGGCCAAGGCAATGACATCTCTCGTGGACAGCGTGGTCTATCGAGATGGCAGGCGGATCGGCGACATACCCATCGCCGACATCGGCGAAGCCATCCAGCAGGCCGGCACATTCGTGTGGCTCGGACTCCATGAGCCTGACGATGCAGTGCTGCGCGAGATCCAGCAGGCCTTCGGTCTGCATGAACTGGCCATCGAGGACGCTCACCACGCCCACCAGCGGCCCAAGATCGAGGCGTACAGCAACTCGCTGTTCATCGTGCTGAAGACGGCCCAGTTGCAAGCCGGCCATGTGGTCTACGGTGAGACGCACCTCTTTGTCGGCACCAACTTTCTGGTGTCGGTACGCCACGGCGCGTCGTCGAGCTTCGCGCAGGTGCTGCAGCGCTGCGAAGACAGCACGAAGGACCTGCCCAAGGGGCCGGGGTTCGCTCTCTACGCGATCCTGGACTTCGTGGCCGATCACTACCAGCCGGTTGTCGCCCAGTTCGAAAAGGACTTCGATGCCATCGAGACCGACATCTTCAAGGATCAGTTCGACAGGCTCGTCATCGAGCGCTTGTATGCGCTGAAGCGCAATCTCCTCGAACTGCGCAACGCCGCGCTGCCCCTGGCGGAGATCAGCTCCGAGCTGATGCGACTGCACGAGGACCTGATCCCCAAGGAATTGCGAGCCTACTTCCGGGACATTCAGGATCACGTCTCGCGGCTGGTGGGTTTGATCGATGGCATGCGAGACATGCTGACCACGGCGATGCAGGTGAACCTGGCACTCGTGGCCAACAACCAGAACGAGGTGGTCAAGCGCTTGGCGGGCTGGGGCGCGATCCTGGCCATCCCCACCGTCATCTTCAGCCTGTACGGCATGAACTTCGAGTGGATGCCGGAGTTGAAGTGGAAGGCCGGGTACCCGATGGCCGTCGCCGTGACCGCGCTGGGCTGCGCGCTTGTCTATCGTCGATTGCGCCGAGCCGGGTGGATCTAGCGGCTGCTGGCGTCCCGCGTGTGGATGTGCCGCTGGTGTTCGTGGACGACGCGCTGGTCTACAAGCTGGTAGACGGGCGCCATGACCTGAGGCCTGGTGCCTCGCAGGGCGCCGAAGTAGTTGCTCTGACGCGTGCGCCCCGACACGGACTCAGCGACAGGCGGGGCCGCCGAGTACTTGAAGATGCTGCCCGAGTTGCTGAGACTGGCCTGCATGCGCGCCAGTGTTGTTGCCCGCGCGCAGACTTTTCCATCGAGATTGGATTGCCAGGAAGCGGTCTCTCGTCGGTACCGGCAACCGGCCATTTGAAGTCTTTCGCTGGCATCGGTCTTCAGTGCTCAATCTGCGCGAGAGCGGTGCGGCGGGGTGCCGTGTTGCGTTCATGTCCCCCGGGCCGGTTGTCGACTCAAGTGCTTCTCGCGAGTCCATCCGGCCCTCCTCCTTTACTTCACTCCACACGGCACCCCACCACACCGCTATGGGAGCCACTGTTGCGGTTGAAGGCCGTTGAACACAACCGTGGCTGTCTGCGGGGGATGCCGGGTGACCGGCGCAGCGAAGTAAAGGAGGAGGGCCGAATCGGCTTGACCCGAAGCGCC
>JAIXYO010000043.1 GCA_027490215.1 Rubrivivax sp. | reverse complement strand
GCCGTATGTGCGTGCGATGTGGGTGCTCGATGCACAAGGCCGCATCGTTTACCACTCGGACACCGGAAGCATCGGCGTCGACCTGTCCGACCGCGATTACTTCAGAGCCTACCGCGACCAACCACAGGCTGGCTTCTACCTCGGCACGCCGGTGCAAAGCGGCACCGCCGGCGAATGGCTCATGAGTGCGTCGCGCCCGCTGCGACCCAGCACTGGGCAAGGCTTGCAGGGCATCGTCGTCGTCGCGCTCGAACCGTTGTTCTTCGATCAGCTCTGGCGTTCGGTCGATCTCGGGCCGGACAGCTCGGTAGCGATGATCCGGCGCGATGGTGTGCTGATGGTGCGAAGCCCGTACAACGAGTCCGTCATGGGCAAGGTCCATGCCGAACTGCCACTGGTCAGCGCGGCGCAAGCGGGACAGTCGGCCGGCCAGTTCCAGAAGGTCAGTGCCTATGACGGCGTGTTGCGCGACTTCGCCTTCCGCGCGCTGTCGACGAAGCCCGAGTTCCTGGTCGTTGTCGGGCAGTCCCACGACCACCTGCTGGCGGGCTGGCGGCAGATGGCGTGGCTGGCCTCGTTGATCTGGGTGGCCGCTTCAGTCGCGCTACTCCTGTTGAGCAGTTACCTGGCCCGCGCCTGGCGGCGGGTCGCCCAAGAGGAGCGCAACGCCCAGCGATTGGCTGAACGGCTGACGGTGGCCACCGGGGCGGCGGCGATCGGCGTGTGGGACTGGGACCTTGTCTCCGATCACCGGTTCGCCACGCCCACCTGTTTCACGATGCTGGGCGATGAGCCCCATCCGGACCAGGTCAACAGCCACCAATGGATCGACCGGGTTCATCCCGAGGACCGGCCAGCGGTGACTGCGGTCACCGAAAGCGCCCTGGCCCCCGGCTCAGAGTCCTCCTATGCGTACGAGGCTCGCCTGCAGCACGAGGACGGCAGCTACCGCTGGCTGGAGGTGTTGGGCCGCATCGTCGATCGAGATGTGGAGGGCAAGCCGACGCGTGTGCTGGGCGTACAGACCGATGTCACCGAGCGACGGGACATGGTTTACATGCTGCGCCAGAGCGCGGCCACCTTGAGGGCATCGCTCGAGGCCATACCGGACCTGCTCTTCGAGCTCGACCTGGACGGCAACTACCTGTCCTACCAGTCACTTCAGCCGGAGCTGTTGGCTGCCCCGAAAGGGCAGTACCTGAACAAGCAGATCACCAATGTGCTGCCGCCCGACGAGGCGAAGGCCGTCATGGACGCCGTGGGGGAAGCCCATCGCGACGGTCGATCCACCGGGCGCGTGGTCTCGCGGGTCATGCCACAGGGGCTGCGGTGGTTTGAGATGTCGGTGTCGCGCAAGGCCATGCCGCCCGATGCGCCGCCACACTTCATCTTGCTGTCACGGGACATCACCGCACGCCGGCAGACGGAAGAACAACTGCAACGGCTGAACCGCACGCTGCGGGTGATGAGCACCTGCAACCTGGGTCTGTCCAAGACCCAGGACGAGAATGCCTACATCAGTGAAGTGTGCCGGGCGGTGGTCGAGGATGGGCATTACCGGATGGCCTGGGTCGGCATGGCCGAGAGCGACACGGACAAGACCGTGCGCTGCGCCGCGCACTTTGGCGACGAAACCGGCTATCTCCACGGGATCGGCGTGTCCTGGGATGAGTCGTCGCCCCTCGGCAAGGGACCCATGGGCCTGGCGATCGCCACCGGAAGCCCCCAGGTTGAGCAGGACTTCCTGGCCCACCCGCACCTGACGCCTTGGATTGAACGCGCAGTGGAATCCGGCTTCCAGGCGATGATCGTGCTGCCGCTGACCGATCGGCAAAGCACCATCGGCGGACTGGCCATCTATGCGGACGAGCCTTTTGTCTTCTCCGGAGAGGAGGTCGAACTCCTGGAAGAGCTGGCACGCAACGTGTCTTTCGGCATCGAGTCGCTGCGGGCGCGCCATCAGCGCGATGCAGCCGAAGGCGCCAACCGGGCCAAGAGCGCCTTCCTGGCCAACATGAGCCACGAGATCCGCACGCCGATGAACGCCATCCTTGGCCTGAGTTACCTGTTGCGGCAATCCGGCGCCTCGCCCGATCAGGTCCAGCGGCTGGACAAGATGGATGCCGCCAGCCAGCACCTGCTGTCCATCATCAGCGACGTGCTGGACCTGTCGAAGATCGAGGCGGAGCGGGTGGACCTGGAATGCGTGCCCTTCCACCTGTCAGCGATCCTCGACGGCGTCAAGTCGATCATCGCCGAGTCGGCCAACTACAAGGGCCTGCAGATCGAGGTGGATGGCGACGAAGCGCCGCAGTGGCTGCGCGGCGACCCGACCCGGCTGCGTCAGGCCATGCTCAACTACGCATCGAATGCGGTGAAGTTCACCGAACACGGCCAGATCGTGCTGAGGGCCCGGTTGCTGGACGATCGCGGCGACGATCTGCTGATGCGCTTTTCAGTCGAAGACAGTGGCATCGGTCTCTCCGCAGAGCAAATCGCAAGACTCTTCCAACCCTTCGAACAGGCCGACGCCTCGACCACCCGCCAGCACGGAGGCACTGGCCTCGGCCTCGCGATCACGCGGCGGCTGGCAGGACTGATGGGCGGTGAGGCGGGTGTCGAGAGCACCGTCGGCGTCGGCAGCACCTTCTGGTTCACCGCAAGGTTGCAACGCGCCGAGGAGATGAGTGCCCACCCCGTCAGACATCACCCTGCCGCGAGCCCCGAGGCCGCGCTGAAGCAGGACCATGCCGGTGCACGAATCCTGCTGGCCGAGGACCACGAGATCAACAGCCAGGTCGCGCTGGCGATGCTTGGCAGCGTCGATCTTGCGGTTGATCTGGCCGTTGACGGACGCCAGGCCCTTGAGCTCGCGCAGGCCGGAGCCTACGACCTGGTGCTGATGGACCTGCAGATGCCGAACATGGACGGCCTGGAGGCAACACGCGCGATCCGGCAATTGCCGGGCTGGACCGACATTCCCATCCTGGCGCTGACCGCCAACGCGTTCGACACGGACCGCCGGGCCTGCCAGGCCGCGGGCATGAACGACTTCATCACCAAGCCGATGGACGCGAGCACCCTGCACCAGACCTTGCTCAAGTGGCTGAGCAGGCGGCCCAAGCAGTCGAGCTCAGCGCCTGCCGCTGCGTCGCGCCAGCCACTCGACGGGGCCGCGTCAGGGGAGGCAGCGCCGGAATCGGAGCTGCATGTCTTGTCGGCCCATGAACGAGATCGTCTGCGCGCAGTGCTGCGCGAGCTCGATGCCTTGCTGGCGGTCAGCGACACCGCGGTACAGACGACGCTGGTGCTGCACATGGACCTGCTGGTGTCCTTGGGCGGCGCGCAAGGTGAGCTGCTGGCGCGGCAGATCAATCAGTTCGACTTCGAACGCGCTCGGCTGACCTTACACGCCATGCTGCACCGACGAGCCGATTAGGATCGCGCTCGCTCTGGAAAATCATCGACCCATGGACCACCCGGATCGCATCGAACACCGACTGACCGATCTGGAGGTGAAGGCCAGTTTCACCGAGGACATGCTCGACCAACTGAACCAGGTGATCGTTCGACAGCAGGATCAGATCGACCGGTTGCAGCGCGAATTGAGCGAACTGCGTGAGCGCCGCCCAGCGGCTGAGGACGGTGCGTTCCGCAGCCTGCGCGACGAACTGCCGCCGCACTACTAGCCGCGCAGGTCAGGCACCGGGTGTCGCCCGGCTGCAGTTGTGATGGGGGGATGGGACGGCCCGCGGTCGACGGCCAGATCACCAGCCACCGCTGCCCGGCTCGCCCTTGAACGGGCCGACCAGTTCGGCCGTGATCCACCCGCCATAAAACCCACCGGCTTGCGGGCGCACCGGCCGCCCGTCGACCTGACAGTCGAGGTGGGTCGCATAGAAGGCCACGCGATCGGCCAAGGCTTCGGCACCGGCCATCGGCTGCGTGTAGCGCCAGGCGACGCGAGGCAGTTGCCGGCGACCATCGACCAGTGTCCAGTACTGCGCAGGCCCTTTCCACTCGCAAAACGATCCGGCCTCAGGCTCCTGTCTCAACAGCTGATGCGCCACATCGGCCCAGGGCAGGTAGAAGCTGGGCGGGTGCGAGGTCTCCAGCACGCAGACGGCTTGGCGCGTCCTTGCGACTTCAATGGCGCCCCAGCGGATCACGACCTCGCGCGCATCCGGCACGATGACGGGCGGCCTGGGGTAGTCCCATACCGAAACCTGGCCGGGCCCGGGAACATCGGCAAAGGCCGGCCGAGACGCGCCGCGCCATGACCACTGGTCGCGCGCCGCCTGCAGTTCAGAGGGCAGGCGACTGCGACTCATGGCGCTTCGCCCCATCGGTGAGCGGTTGTGGCTGTGTCATGGCGTTGCGGCGCGAGCCCTGTCTGGTGAGGGGATGCCGTACGACGCCAGCATCGTCGCCTTGTCCTCCGAGGCCAACCCTCGACTTCGCAGATCGTAGGCTACGGGACGCGCCCCGCGTCCGGCTCGATTTGATCTGCCGCAAATTGCGCGTGATCGTGGGAGGCAGAATAGGCCACCGCAGTCAACCGGAGAAGACATGAACATCCTGCTCGCTGCCGATGGCAGTCCCTACACCAAGCGCATGTTGGGTTACGTGGCCGCCAATGAAGACTGGCTGGGAGCGCACCATCGCTATGTGGTGCTGACAGCAGTACCCAGCATTCCGCCACGGGCTGCCGCGGTACTGGGCCGAGACGTGGTCAAGGGCTATTACGACGACGAAGCAGAGAAGATCTTCAAGCCCATCCGAACCTTCTTCAAGCAGCGCGGTATCGCAACCGAGTTTGTCTCGAAGGTAGGCTCGGCCGCAGATGTCATCGCCAAGCATGCCAGCGGCGGCTCGTTCGACCTGCTGATGATGGGTTCACACGGCCACGGCAGCCTGGTGAATGTCGTCATGGGCTCAGTGGCCACGAAGGTCATCGCCAACTGCAAGACACCTGTTTTGCTGGTGCGCTGAACTCGCCCGCGCCGCGATCAGGTGGCTAGGCCGATCTGCCTCACTTCCTGATCGTCAGTTCATCGTGAATCGTGTGTGCGCCTGCGGCGGCGCGTGCAATGCGGATCGCCTCGTCGATCTGCGACTGGTTATCGAGCACGCCTTTCAGGCGCACATCGCCCTTGAGCGTCACCACGCCGATATCGAAGGCCTTGAGCGCATCGTTGCGTTGCAGCGCTGTCTTCACGTTTTCGGTCACGTCGATGTCAGCGACATTGCCGGCGGGAGTCGAGGCGGCCGGCGTCGGCAGCAGCGGCTGTCCCGGCTTGTTGCAACCG
Source organism: Rubrivivax sp. (assembly GCA_027490215.1). GTDB lineage: Bacteria > Pseudomonadota > Gammaproteobacteria > Burkholderiales > Burkholderiaceae_C > PBB1. The sequence goes on along the minus strand of JAIXYO010000043.1, from coordinate 736 downwards.
CCGATCACTGCCGCCCCGGCAATGGTGGCAACCAGAAAAAGTCGTTCCGTGCGCTTGTCCATCTGCATTGATCTCCATGCCTTCGGCCATCGAGGGATAACCCGGCGCCCACGATCGACCTTCTGAGTCCGGCTGTCGGTGCGATAGCGAACGCTCAGCCGCCTGCACGCTCTGCGCACGAAGCAGGCAAGCGCGGCGCGGCTGCGGCAAGGGTTCGTCGGGCGCCTGACCGCGCGACAGGCCATGGCCTGCTGGCCTGGCCCTGCTGCCACTGCAGCCCACCTCGCGTGTCGGCATTTCACGGCGCTGAACCGGGGAACTTGATCGACAAGTTCTCCAGTGCTGTCAGCACAATTTGACGACTCATACTGACAATTGATGTTTACACTGGCATGTGGCGGGAATGAGATTCCTGTCCCGTCTGCGCTGAGCATCGCTCCGCCCGAATCAACACAAGCCCGCCAAGGAACACCCCGTGAACCTTCCCATCGCCTTGTTTCTCATCTTCGGTTTCTGCTTCGGCCTCGTGACCTACTCGAACCGACACCTGTTCAGCGAAGGGCCGAGGCGCAAGAGCGACAAGAGCGAGAACGACCCGCTGGATGGGCGCCTGATGTGGACGCTGACCTGCACCATGCTCTGGCCCATCATGGTTCTGACCGGCCTGAACACCTGGTGGATCCTGTCACGCCGTCGCGCCATGGCGGCACGCCGCAGCAAGGACTGAGGCGTTCGT
>JAIXYO010000023.1 GCA_027490215.1 Rubrivivax sp. | reverse complement strand
CGAGTCTGGATCGGCCAGCCCCAGCGCCAGTGGTGTGATGCCCAGACGCAAGAACATGTGCCGCAGCCCAGTGGTCATCGTGCTGACCACCCATTCGAACGGCAGCGATTGCAGGTGCAGGGCGAGCAGGCCGATCAGGCGGCGTCCCTCACCGGCCCGCGCAGCAGACAGATGCCCGATCTCGACGATGCGATTACGCTGCGGCAACACATCGGGCGGGGTCGCCAGGAGCGATTCGATCGGCACCTTGAAGTAGCGTTCAAGGAACAGGGGCCCCTCGCCAGCGCTGCGGTAACCCGCGGCAGCAACGATGCCGCTGGCATCACGCAGGCTCACCAGCGTTGGGGTGAACTGCCGCACGTTGGCACCGTAGTGTTGGATGTAGACGCTGCGGATGAAGGCTTCGACATCGCCACGCTGCGGATCGCCGAGAGGGTGGATCGTCAGCGTCGGCTGGCCTTTGGGCTGGATCTCGCAGGGGCCATCCGGCACGTGATCGTGCGTGCACATGGCAGAGAACATGAAGACTCCCGAAGCGGACCGGAACAGCGGTCGATGCGCCATCGTGCGCCGCCACAATGAAGTCGAACTTAACTAAGCGGCCTGAAGCAGGCTGCCATCGCTCCCGCGCACATCGCGGCCCGATGTGGTGAGGGTCAACGCGCCTTGATCTTGTCGAGCAGAGCTCGAGCCTCGTCTCGCCTGCCTGCATCACCGATCTCGCGCCCTGGTCGGGCAGGGGCTTGCAGGACGCGCTCGAGGTAAGCCGCTGCTTCCTGAGGGCGCCGTGTTTCGACCAGCAACTCACCGTAGTAGTAGTTGGGGTCGACGCCTTGCGGGTTGATCGCCAGCGCCCGTTGCAGCAGTTCGCGGGCCTTGCCTTCGTCGCCGAAACTCAGCGGCCAGCCGGGCAATTTGTAGTGCAGCGCGGCCAGACCGGTGTATGCGCCGCCGCCGACGGCGCTGGCGTCGATCTTCAGCGCGGCTTCGTAGAGTGCCTTGGCCCGCTTGGCCAGATCCAGAGAACCCAGATCGTCCTTCGCCTCGGCCCACGAGCTGACGATCACAGCCTCCCAGACCAGCGCCGGGCAGTGGCCTGGAAACTGGTCGGTGGTGCGGTGTGCTCTGGCGGCCAGCGCCTCAAAACGGCTGATCCGTTCTGCTGCGGGCGTCCGGTACTTGATGATCTCCCAGTCGTGCTGCAATTCGAGGACCGACTCATCCGCGCCAGCGAGGGCGGCGCGGGGCCAGCCGCTGACGATCACGAGCACCGCAGCGCAGTAAAGCCACTGCCGCCGTCGCGCTGCGTGACCAGGCAGCGTTGGTATCGTCGAGGGTTCGCTGCTGTCCATCTGCCCGCTTTCTCGATGTCCTTACCGAAGCTCGCCCTTGCCGATCGGCAACAAGCGCATTGCCAGCGGGGCGTGAGCGTGGTTGAGTGGGCCGTGCCCGGCGCCCGTGTGTACCGGCGCGCCCGCCGCGATCGAAGCAAGCACATAGCCTCGCGATTCGGACACCGCCTGCGGCAGGCTGATCCCGAGTGCCAGATGCGCCGCGATGGCCGACGACAGCGTGCACCCGGTGCCGTGGACGTTGCGGCTTGCAATCCGCGGCGATACCCAGCGCTGCGTGTGGCCGTTGTCAGTGGCCAGCACATCGACGATCTCGTCAGAGTCCAGGTGCCCGCCCTTGAGCAGGACTGCTGGGGCACCAAGCGCCAGCAGATCGCGGGTAGCGCCCTCGAACTCGGCAGCTCGGGTGATCGGCCGGCCCAGCAGCAGCTCGGCTTCGTCCAGATTCGGCGTGATCAACGTCGCGCGGTGAAACAACTCCTTCACCAGCACCTGTACCGTTTCCTGCGCCATCAGCCGGTCACCACTGGTGGCCACCATCACCGGGTCGAGCACCACGTGGGGGATGCGGTAGTCGTCCAGCGCCCGCGCCACCACGGCCACGACCTCTGGCGAGTGCAGCATGCCGATCTTGATCGCATCGGCGCCGATGTCGTCCAGCACGGCACGGATCTGCGCGCGCAGCACCTCGGGTGGCACGCCGTGGATGGCGCTGACGCCCAGGGTGTTCTGAGCGGTGATGGCGGTGATCGCCGTCATGCCGTAGCAGCCGAGCGCGCTGAAGGTTTTCAGATCGGCCTGGATGCCGGCTCCGCCGCCGCTGTCGGATCCGGCGATCGACAACACGCGGGCGTAGCGAAAGCGGTGGGGCAGGGCGTTGCTGTCAGCGGCTTGTTCAACGTTGGTCATGACGAAAATTATGCGGGGGCGGCTGCATGAGCCTCCACACGGATCGCACGGTGGTGCTTGGGGCGGGCTTGATGGGTCGGCTGCTCGCCTGCGAGCTGGCGCGAGCAGGCCGCACCGTCGATCTGTACGACGCCAGCGCGCGTGATGCGCCAGCATCTGCCGCCCATGTCGCGGCGGCGATGCTCGCGCCGCTGGCCGAGTCGGCGGTCACCGAACTCGGTGTGGTTGGCATGGGTTGCCATGCGCTGGTACGTTGGCCTGAGCTGATCGCGACGCTGGGGGCACCGGTGTTCTTCCAGCAGCAGGGCACGCTGGTGCTATGGCACCGGCAGGACGGAGCTGAAGCCACGCGCTTCCAGCAGCAACTGGCCAACACCGCCCGCGCGATGCCCCAGCTGCCGGCGGCCGAAACCCTCGACGCCCGTGCGGTCGCCCGGCTGGAGCCGGCCATCGGCGAGCGCTTTGCGCAAGGCCTGTACCTGCCCGGTGAAGGCCAGCTGGACAACCGCGAGCTGCTGGCGGCGCTGCTGCATCGCTTGCAGACCCTCGGCGTGGCGCTGCACTGGAACAGCCCGCGTTCACCCGCCGACTTTTCCAGCCATGACGGCTGGCTGTTCGATTGCCGCGGACTGGGTGCGCGCAGCGACTGGGCGGCGCTGCGCGGCGTGCGCGGCGAGGTGATCCGGGTGCACGCGCCCGAGGTCTCGCTGGCCCGGCCGACGCGGCTGCTTCACCCGCGCTACCCGCTGTACATCGCGCCGAAGCCGGGCGGTGTTTTTGTCATCGGCGCGACCGAGATCGAATCCGACGACCTGTCGCCCGCCAGCGTTCGATCGACGCTTGAGCTGCTGAGCGCGGCCTACAGCGTGCACCCGGGTTTCGCCGAGGCGCGGGTGATCGAGATGGCCGCGCAATGTCGGCCGACGCTGCGCGACAACCTCCCGGCGCTGCGCTGGCTCGGCCCGCGCCGACTGCAGATCAACGGCCTGTACCGGCACGGCTTCCTGATCGCCCCCGCCATGCTCGATGCGGTCATGCAATGCATAGAGAGCGGTCACAGCGCGCTGGCCGAGCAGTTCGCGCTGCGCATTGATTCGGGCACAGGCGTCGTCACATGAAGATCCATATCAACAATCAGTCGCATGAGCTGCCGACCGGTGCCACACTGGCGGATGCGATCGCTGTCGTGCAACCTGCTCCGCCGTTTGCCGCCGCCATCAACATGAATTTCGTGCCGAATACGCGCTACCGCGAAACGCCGCTGCATGACGGCGACCGCATCGATGTGATTGCGCCGGTCACCGGCGGCTGAAGCGACTCCCTTTTTCATGACCACGATGTCCGATATCCCTACCTCCGCCGTCCACTCGGCGGACGACCCGCTGGTGCTTTATGGCCAGACATTCGCCAGCCGGCTGATGCTCGGCACCTCGCGCTACCCATCACCGCAGGTGCTTGAAGATGCAGTGCGGCGCGCGCGGCCGGCGATGTTGACGGCGTCGCTGCGCCGGCAGGGGGCGTCGAACGCCGAATCTGGCAATGCCTTCTGGCAACTGCTGCAGACATTGGGCGTGCCGGTGCTGCCGAACACCGCCGGCTGCCACGGCATCCAGGAGGTCATCACCACCGCGCAGATGGCGCGCGAGGTGTTCGCCACCCCCTGGCTCAAGCTGGAACTGATCGGCGACGACTACACGCTCCAGCCCGACACGCTGAAGCTGGTCGAAGCCGCCGAATGGCTGATCAAGGACGGCTTCCAGGTGCTGCCGTACTGCACCGAAGACCTGGTCGTGTGCCAGCGACTCGTCGATGTCGGCTGCCAGGCTGTGATGCCCTGGGCCGCGCCGATCGGCACCGGCCGAGGCCCGGTCAACCCGTATGCGATGCAGGTGCTGCGCGAGCGGCTGCGGGTGCCGATGATCGTCGACGCCGGGCTGGGCCGGCCCTCGCATGCCTGTCAGGTGATGGAGTGGGGCTACGACGGCGTGCTGCTGAACACCGCGGTAGCACTGGCCCAAGACCCGGTGGGCATGGCCGGCGCGTTCGCCGATGCGGTGCAGGCCGGCCGCAGCGCGTTTCACGCTGGGGCGATGGGCGAGCAGCAGGCCGCGCAGCCGAGCACACCTGTGCTGGGTACACCGTTCTGGCATCACGAATGAGCGCCTCGGTGGATGCAATGGCGCAGGCCATCGTCGAGGCGCACAGCGCGACTGTCGGTTTGCCTGTTTCCGACACCTCGCCCGCGGCGTATCACCACGCCGAACACGCCTACCGCGCCGCCAAGCAGGCGGCCCGCTTGCTGGGCTTCATCGAGGCCGATGCCGAATGCGTGGCGCTCGCGTGGCGTGCTCGTGCCGGGCGTACCGGCGATTTCGATGCCCGTACCTGGCCCGACGAGCCGATCGATTTCGGTCTCGCACCGCATCCACGTGTCGATGCCTTCGCCGCCTGTCCGCAGTCGCTCGGGCTGTACGCAGTGCTGCCTGATGCCGCCTGGGTGGGCCGCATGGCGCAGGCTGGCGTGCCAACGGTGCAACTGCGCTTCAAATCCGACGACGCGGTGGCCGTGCAGCGCGAGGTCGACATCGCGGTCGAAGCGGTGCGCGGTACCGGTGCCCGACTTTTCATCAACGACCACTGGCAGGCCGCGATCCGCGCGGGCGCCTATGGTGTGCACCTGGGCCAGGAAGACATCGCCACCGCCGACCTGAACGCGATCCGCAGCGAAGGCCTGCGACTGGGCCTCAGCACCCACGGCTATGCCGAGATGCTGCGCGTCGATCGCCTGAGTCCGAGCTACATCGCGATGGGCGCGGTCTACCCGACCAACCTGAAGGTGATGCCGTCAGCGCCACAGGGGCCGGGCCGGTTGGCCGCCTACGCGCACCTGATGCGCGACCACGCACTGGTCGCGATCGGTGGTATCGACGAAGCACGGTTGCCCGAAGTCCTGGCCAGCGGCGTGGGTTCGGTGGCGGTGGTGCGTGCCCTGGTGGCGGCTGCACAGCCGGAGGCGGTCGCGGCAAAATGGCGGGCTTTGATCGACGCGGTAACTGCCGCACGGACCCATTGAGCCTTCCAGGAATCTGCATGAACACCGACACCCAGGCTGACACCGCAGCCGAATCCGAGCCCCTGAAAGTCCTTGCCTTCGACGTCTTCGGCACCGTGGTCGACTGGCACAGCGGCATCGCCCGCGCCGTCGATGCGCTGGGCCTCACGGTCGATGGCGACACCTTCGCGCGCGAATGGCGCGCCGGCTACAAGCCGGCGCTGGCCCGCGTCAATACGGGCGGCCAAGGCTGGACCCGCTTCGACGAGCTGCACCTGCAGATGCTCGACGAACTGCTGGCCCGCCACGGCATCACCCACCTGACCGATGAGCAAAAGCGCGAGCTGAACAGCACCTGGGAGCAGCTCGACCCCTGGCCCGACGCGATCGAAGGCCTGACGCGACTCAAGGAGGCCTACACGATCTGCTCGCTGTCAAACGGCAACCTCAGCCTGCTGTTCAAGATGGCGCAGCGCGCCGGCCTGCCTTGGGACACGATCCTGTCGGCGGAAACCTTCGGCGTGTACAAACCCGATCCGAAGCTGTACCTCGGCGTGGCCCGCGTCTGCGATGTGCAACCGCACCAGGTGATGATGGTCGCCGCGCACCAGGACGATCTCGACGCGGCCCGCGGTTGCGGTTTGCAGACGGCCTACATCGAGCGCCCGCGAGAGTTCGGGCCGAACTGCTCCAACCCCGATCGGCCCGTCCCGGCGAACACCCGCTTCGCCACCAGCCTGATCGATCTGGCCACGCAGCTCGGCTGCTGAGCCGCAACCCCGGCGCGCCGTGAATCCCGCAGCGCCGCCGGCCACCGAAGACACCACGCGTGTCGACGACCTGCGCATCGGCGCGGTGCGGCCGCTGATCTCACCGGCGCTGCTCCTCGACGAACTGCCCATGCCTGCGGCGGCCCAGGTTCTGGTGCGCGAGGCGCGTGACGCGGTGGCGGCGGTGCTCAAAGGCGCTGACGACCGGCTGATCGTTGTCGTCGGGCCGTGTTCGATCCACGACCACGGCGAAGCCATCGAGTACGCGCGCCATCTGAAAGCGCTGGCCGATGAACTGCGAGATGACCTGCTGGTGGTCATGCGGGTGTACTTCGAGAAGCCCCGCACCACGGTCGGCTGGAAGGGCTACATCAACGACCCGCGGCTGGACGGCAGCTCCCACATCAATGAAGGCCTGCGCCGAGCGCGGGCATTGCTGCTCGACATTGCCGAGATCGGTCTGCCGGCAGGGACCGAATACCTGGATCTGCTGAGCCCGCAGTACATCTCCGATTTGGTGTCGTGGGGCGCGATCGGCGCGCGCACCACCGAAAGCCAGAGCCACCGACAACTGGCCTCGGGCCTGTCATGCCCGGTCGGCTTCAAGAATGGCACCGATGGTGGTGTGCGCGTGGCTGCCGATGCGGTGCTCGCGGCCCGCGCGCCGCATGCCTTCATGGGCATGACGAAGATGGGCCAGGCCGCGATCTTCGAAACCCGCGGCAATGCCGACTGCCATGTGATCCTGCGCGGCGGCAAGAAGCCCAACTACCACGCCGACGATGTGGCAGCCGCCTGCGAAGTGCTGCGCGCAGCGGGCCTGCGCGAGCAGGTGATGATCGATTGCTCTCACGCCAATTCCGAGAAGCGCCACCAAAGGCAGACCGAGGTGGCGCAGGACGTGGCCGCGCAGATGGCCTCCGGTGAAAAGCGCATCACCGGCGTGATGATCGAAAGCCACCTGGAAGCGGGCCGGCAGGATCTGGTCGCTGGCCAGCCACTGACACGCGGCGTATCGATCACCGATGCCTGTCTGGGCTGGGCCGACACCGAGCCGCTGCTGCGCTTGCTGTCACATGCGGTGCAACGTCGCCGCGGTGGGGCTGAGGCCGACTCGAACACTTGAGTTCCAAACGCAACGATGCGACCGATTGCGCACCGAGTTCGGAAACACCGCATCCAGACGCGCCGGAGCCCGTTATACTCACAGGCTGTTCCTCGATAGCTCAGTCGGTAGAGCGCCGGACTGTTAATCCGTAGGTCCCTGGTTCGAGCCCAGGTCGAGGAGCCAGAACAAGTGTCAAGAATCAAGGATCTGGAGGCGGGAGCCTCCAGATCCTTTTTCTTTGTCCTGGCGCTTTATCAGGTCATGTAGCCACCATGTGGCGGCGGGTGACCGCAAATCGGCGCCAAACGCGATGGGCCCGGCACGACCCACGGTCAGCAGGTCCAGCACGGACAGCACGGCTCCTTTTTGCGCGAACTGCTTGATTGACGGAGATCAACACGCTCGCTCAGTCCGTACGGGACATTGCGTCTGTGACCGCCAGTCAACTGCTTGCCTACATCTCGGTGGCCTTGCTGCTGCAGGCGGTTGCTGGCGTGGCGTTCGCCATGTGGCGACGTACCCTGCCGGCGAGTGCGCCACAGTCAGCCGAGCACGAAGACATCGTGACCGCGGTCAAAGGTGCCTGGTCGGGTTGGCGTGACTTCCGGGTCGTGCGCCGAGGGTTCGAGGATGCAGCGCAGACGCAGTGTTCATTCCACCTTCAAGCGGTGGATGGCGTGCCACTCACGCCATTCCAGCCGGGTCAGTACCTCACGTTCTCGCTGAAGCTGCCTGAGGGCGTTACTGGCGCGCCAGGCAGTGTACGCACCATCACGCGGTGCTATTCGCTGTCCGACCGGCCGGATACAGCGGGCTACCGAATCACCATCAAGCGCGCGCTCGCACCGGCTGACAGTCCGGAGTTGCCGCCGGGCCTGTCGTCCAGCTTTTTCCATGACCATGTGCACGAGGGTGATGTGCTTCAGGTCAAGGCGCCGTCGGGGTACTTCTTCATCGATCCCGACGCCAGCGTGCCGGCCGTATTCATCGCCGGCGGCATCGGCATCACGCCGATGATGAGCATGCTGCGCTGGTGCACTGAAAAGCAGCCCGGACGCCCGGTGCATCTTTTCTACGGCGTGCGCAGCAGCAGCGACCATGCCTTCAAGCGCGTGCTGGAGGAGCTTGCAGCCGCTCACGCTGCCTTCAAGCTGAACGTGGTCTACAGCAGCCCCACAGCCGATGACGTGCCGGGCCATGACTACCAGCACGTCGGCCACATCGACCTGGCCTTGTTGCGTCGCACCTTGCCCCATGGCCGTCACCAGTTCTACGTCTGCGGGCCTCCGCCGATGATGCAGAGTCTGGTGCCCGCCTTGCGCGAATGGGGCGTGCAGGCCGACGACATTCACTTCGAGGCCTTCGGCCCGGCCTCGGTGCGGCCGACAGAGTCGGTGAGCAACGAGCCGGCGGTGGCGAGTTCGGCGTCCGTCGAGGTGCGCTTCGGCCGCGCGGGCCGCACGCTGGTCTGGGACGGTCAAGATGCCAACCTGCTCGACTTCGCCGAACGCCACGGTCTGGCGGTGGATTCGGGCTGCAGGTCGGGGAGCTGTGGCACCTGCCAGACACGCTTGCTGTCAGGCACCGTCACCTACGCAGACAAACCTGATCACGAGATCCCGAGGGGCCAGTGCCTGCTGTGCGTTGGCAAACCACAGTCGGCCCTGGTGCTGGATGCATGAGGAACGCGCCATGAGTTCCCTGCAAGCCCGCTTGTTCAGCCGCGAGGTGCTGCCGTTCTACCTCTCGCTGCTGGCGCTGGCAGCGGCCGCGCTGCTGTGCGACGCCGCATTGCACCTGCTGAACGCGGTGTGGATCGGCCGCTGGCTGGGCATCCCCGGCACGCTGATGATCCTCGGGTCTTTGGCCTACTCGCTGCGCAAGCGCAAGCTGATCCGGTCTGGCCAGCCCGTCAAGCTGCTGCGGCTGCACGAAACCATGGCCTGGGCGGGCTCGCTGCTCGTGCTGGTGCACGCCGGTATCCACTTCAACTCGATCCTGGCCTGGTTGGCCACCGTGGCGATGATCATCAACGTTGCCAGTGGCTTGACGGGCAAGTTCCTGCTCGGCCGTTCGCGGCGCCGCCTCGAAGAAGCGCGGCAGCGCATGCGAGCGCAGGGCCTGACGCCCGAGCAGCAGTCCGAGCGCACCTACTGGGACAGCCTGACCTTCGACGCCGTCAAGCAGTGGCGATCGGTGCACTTTCCCATCACGCTGGCCTTTGCGGTGCTGGCGCTGGCGCACATCGTGGCCGAGTTCCTGTTCTGGAGCTGGAAGTGAAAGGCCGCTGGCTCTGGATCGTGATCAGCGCCAACCTGGCGGTGCTGGTGACGCTGGCATTTGTCTACCCGCATCTGATGCTGGCTCCTGGCGCGCTCGAGAAGGGCCACGCCGAACTGACCACCGATTGTTTTGCCTGCCACGCGCCCCTGCGCGGGGCCGCGGCAGAGCGCTGCGTGGCCTGCCATGCGCGGGCCGACATCGGCCTGCGCACGACCAAGGGCGCGGCCATCGTCCATGCCAAGCCGGTGAAGGTGTCGTTTCACCAGGAACTGAACGATCAGAACTGCATGGCCTGCCACAGCGACCACGCCGGCCCGAAGCTGACGCAGCGAAGCCGCAAGCCGTTTTCGCACGCCATGCTGCGCGTGGCGACACGGGACCGCTGCGACACCTGCCATGCCGCGCCGACGAACGAACTGCACAAGGCTCTGACCGTCGGCTGCGGCACGTGCCACCAGACCGAAGCCTGGAAGCCGGCCACCTTCGACCATGGCAAGTTCTTCCCGCTGGACAAGGACCACAACGCGTCGTGCATCACCTGCCACGCTGGCAACAACTTCAAGCAGTACACCTGCTACGGTTGCCACGAGCACACGCCCGCCAACATGCAGGCCGAACACCGCGAGGAGGTCGGTACCGAGAAACTGGACAACTGCGTGCGTTGTCACCGCAATGCCCGTGGCGAGGGCGAGGGATCTGGTGAAGGCGGTCGAGACGGAAAACGTGGAGAGCGCGACTGAAGCGCGTTGCGACAGGCGCGCCTGAAACCTTGAGGTACCGGCGTTCGACAGCGCACCGACAGGCGTGGTGAAACAAGCGAAGGTGGTGGCTCGGCCATTTCAGGAGGACACATCGAATGGAGGCGAGGGTCAAATGAATGATCGTGCTGGATGGCTGCTGATCGCCGTCGCCATCTTCGCCCCGTCGGCGATGGCGCAATCTCGCGGCGAGTTGCTGTACACGACGCATTGCATCTCCTGCCACACGACAGAGATGCATTGGCGCGACAAACGTTCGGTCAATGACTGGACGACACTCAAGCTCCAGGTTCGACGTTGGCAGGATGCAGCTTCGTTGGCGTGGAGCGATGGCGACATCCTGGAGGTGTCTCGCTATCTCAACGAGAGCATCTATCGCTTTGAGCAGACAGCAGATCCGGTTTCTTCGCCGAGCGTGGCTGGCCATTCGCCTGCATCCAGGCCGGCTCTCCGTGCGCCTCATCGCTAGCTGCAGGGAGCTGTGAGCGTGGAATCGCCACCTACCGAAAACTCGACGAAGGGTCGGGTGATCAGGCCGCGGTCGTCGCAGTCCGTCATCGGCTGGAGGCGATGGTTTCCGGGCTTGCAAACGTTGCAGCACTACGAGATGGCGTGGCTGCGGCACGACCTCGGTGCCGGCCTGGCCTTGACAGCGGTTTTGCTGCCCGTCGGCATCGCCTATGCAGTCGCCGCCGGTGTTCCGGCGATCAGCGGCTTGTACGCGACCATCTTCGGGCTGCTGGCCTACGCCCTGTTCGGCCCGAGCCGCGTGCTCGTGCTCGGCCCCGACTCTTCCCTGGTCGCGTTGATTCTGGGCGTGGTGCTGCCGCTGTCAGGCGGGGATCCGCAACGTGCCGTGGCACTGGCCGGGATGATGGCGCTCGTGTCCGGCATGCTGTGCGTACTGGCCGGCACGGCGCGGCTGGGTTTCATCACGGAATTGCTGTCCAAGCCCATCCGCTACGGCTACATGAACGGCATTGCCCTGACGGTGCTGGTCAGCCAATTGCCGGCACTGTTCGGATTCTCGGCCGCAGGTGAGGGCTTCCCAGGCGAGATTCGCGCCTTGATCGATGGACTGTGGGCCCATCGCTCGAACTGGGTTGCGTCTGCGCTTGGCCTCGGGGCGCTGGCGGCGATTCTCCTGTTGAAGCGCTGGAATCGCCTGCCGGGCGTCTTGCTGGCTGTTGTCGGAGCCACCCTGATCGTCGTGTTGCTCAATCTGTCCACCAGCGCTGGGGTCCCGGTGTTGGGGTCCTTGCCGCAAGGGCTGCCGGCCATCTCGCTGCCACTGATCCGATCTGGCGACATCGTGCCGGTGTTGCTCGGTGGTCTGGCTGTGGCTCTGGTGTCGTTTGCCGACACGAGCATGCTGTCACGCGCCTATGCAGCACGCACGGGTGGTGCCTCCAATCCGGATCAGGAGATGGTGGCACTGGGCGCGGCGAATCTGGCTGCTGGCTTGTTTCACGGCATCCCCATCAGCGCAAGCGCATCACGAACGCCGGTGGCCGAGGCGGCGGGTGCCCAGACCCAACTGGCAGGCGTGGTTGGCGCCATGGCCGTGGCGGGTCTGCTGATGTGGGCGCCAAACCTCCTTGGAAGTCTGCCCAAGGCCGCGCTGGCGGCGGTGGTGATTGCTTCGGCTCTGGCGCTGTTCGAGATCAACGACCTCCGGCGCATCTACCGCATCCAGCGATGGGAGTTCTGGCTGTCCATCGGCTGCTCGATTGGGGTTGTTGTGCTCGGGGCGATCCCGGGCATCGGGCTCGCCATCGTGATCGCGGTGATCGAGTTTCTGTGGGATGGCTGGCGACCGCATTGCGCGGTGCTGGGGCGGGTTGACGGCGTCAAGGGCTACCACGACGTCACCCGCTATCCAGCCGCCCGCATCGTGCCGGGGCTGGTGCTGTTCCGCTGGGATGCGCCGCTGTTCTTCGCCAACGCGGAGTTTTTCCGTGAAAGCGTGCTCGACGCGGTGTCCAACTCTCCAATGCCGGTGCGCTGGCTGGTCGTTGGTGCCGAGCCGATCACCAGCGTCGACGTGACTTCGTCCGATGTGCTGAGTGAACTCGACACGACCCTGCGCCAGGCTGGCATCGACCTCTGCTTTGCCGAGATGAAAGACCCGGTCAAGGACAAACTCAAGCGCTTCGGACTCTTCTCGAGGCTTGGCGAGCAGCGCTTCTTTGCCACCATGGGCGAGGCCGTCAGCCGCTATCTTGAATCTGAGTCCGTCGCCTGGGTGGACTGGGAGGACCGTGCAGGGGACTCGGCAGACGACACTGCTCGCGCGTTTCTGCCGTGACCAGGAATGCGGGTCTTGAATGGCCAGGCCTTCTGTCAGCCGTCCCGCATCAATGCCACGCCCTTGATCTGCGCGTGCAGCGCATCGCCGGGTTGCAGATTCAGCGCGTCCAGGCTCCTGCTGGTGATGCGCGCCAAGAGCGTCCAGTGGGCTTGCTGGTCACCGTGGCCAACCCGCAGGCTGAGCAGCGCGGTGCTGGGCTCGCGCTGCACGCTGTCGATCACCACCGGCAGCACGTTGAGGATGCTGGTCTCGGTGGGTCGCTGCCGCGTCACGCTGACATCGCGGGCGAGGATGCGCGCGCGCACCCGTTGGCCCGGCAGTCCAGGCGACGGGCCGACCCACATCGAGCTGCCGTTCAACGCAATGCGCGTCATGCCGTGCAGCAAGTCGTGCTCGGCCACTTCGGCGGTGATCACCACGCCCGCGTCGTCGAGCCGGGCCAGTGGCAGGTCGGCGCGCGCCATCAGGTCGGTCAGCGCACCGGCCGCGTCGACGCGCCCATCGCGCATCAGAACCAGGTGGTCCGCCAGTCGGGCGACCTCGTCCATCGCATGGGTGACATAGACGATCGGCAGCGCCAGTTCGCGGTGCAGGCGCTCGAGGTACGGCAGGATCTCGGCCTTGCGCGCCGCGTCCAGCGCGGCCAGCGGCTCGTCCATCAGCAGCAGCCGCGCGCCGGTTGCCAGCGCGCGGGCGATCGCCACGCGCTGCCGTTCCCCGCCCGACAGCGTGGTCGGGCGCCGCGCTTGCAGGTGCCCGATCCCCAGCAGTTCGATCACCGCATCAAGTGCGATGCGGTCACGTTCACCCGTGGCGCGCTTTCGTCCGTAGTTCAGGTTGCCGCGCACATCGAGGTGCGGGAACAACGCAGCGTCCTGGATCACATAGCCGAGCGGCCGGCGGTGCGTGGGCACGAAGCAGCCGGTGGCATCGTCCTGCCACACCTGGTCGTCCAACGCGACACGGCCGGCCGCACGATCGAGCCCGGCCAGGGCTCGCAGAACGGTCGTCTTGCCACAGCCTGAGGGGCCGAACAGCGCGGTGATGCCCCGCGACGGCAGCGCGAGCGCGACCTCGAGCTGGAAGTCCCGCCGTTGCAGGTACAAGCGCACATCGATCATCGGGCAGGCTGTGCCTCGTCGCGCGCAGGTCGGTTGACAACGTACAGCGTCACCAGCACCACCAGCGCAAACACCACCATGCCGGCTGCCAGCCGGTGCGCTTCGGCGAATTCGGCCGCCTCGACATGGTCGTACAGCGCCACGGAGAGCACGCGCGTCTCGCCCGGGATGTTGCCGCCGATCATCAGCACCACGCCGAACTCGCCCACCGTGTGCGCGAAACCGAGCACGCTGGCCGTGACGAAGCCCGGCCGCGCCAGCGGCAGCGCCACGCTGATGAAGCGATCCCAAGGCGACGCACGCAGCGTGGCCGCAGCTTCCAGCAGTCGCTCAGGGATGGCCTCGAAGGCCTGCTGCAGCGGCTGCACGACGAAGGGCATCGAGTACAGCACCGAGGCCACCACCAGCCCGCCGAAGGTGAATGGCAGGCGTCCGATGCCTAGCCACTGGGTGAACTGCCCGACCGGCCCGTGAGGCCCCATCAGCAGCAGCAGGTAGAAGCCCAGCACGGTCGGCGGCAGCACCAGCGGCATCGCCACCAGCGACGCCCACAGCGGCTTCCACGCCGATCGGGTGCGCGCCAGCCACCACGCGAGTGGTGTGCCGAGCAGCAGCAGCAACAGTGTGCTCAGGCCCGCCAGCTCGGCGGTGAGGCGGATCGCGGCCCAGGTCTCGGCGCTCACGGCAGTTGCACCCAACCTGACATGACGCGGTTCATGGTCCGTAGCCGTACGACTGGATCACCGCCTTCGCCGCCGGGCTCTTCAAGTAGGCCAGCAGTGCCGCCGCGGCTTGGTTCTTCTCGCCTGTCTTGAGCAGCACCGCGTTCTGGCGTATCTCGCCGTACAGCGTGGGAGGCACCAGCCAGTAGGAGCCCGTTGCGGGCTTGCCGGGCACCGCCACCTGCGACAGCGCGACAAAGCCGAGTTCAGCGTTGCCGGTGGCTGCGAACTGATAAGCCTGTGCGATGCTTTCGGCGGTCACCAGTTTCGGCGCCACCGTCTCACTCAGGCCACGTGCCTTCAGCACCTCGAGGCCAGCCCTTCCGTAGGGCGCCAGCTTCGGGTTCGCGATCGCCAGGTGCGCGTAGTTGCCAATGGTGAGCACCGCGCCCTGGTCGTCCACACAGCCGGGCTGTGCACTCCACAGCACCAGCTTGCCGATCGCATAAGTGAAGCTGCTGTCAGTCACGCCATAGCCCTCGGCCATCAGCTTGCGAGGGGTCTCGTCGTCTGCCGCGATCAGCACCTCGAACGGCGCGCCGGAGATGATCTGCGAGTAGAACTTGCCGGTGGAACCCGACGACACCCTCAGGGTATGGCCGGTGGCGGCAGTGAACCCTTCGCCGATCTTCGCCAGCGGGCCGGCGAAGTTGGCAGCGACGGCCACCGTGACCTCGTCGGCGTTCGCATCCATTGAGAGCACGGCGCTGGCAGCAGCGATCCACGCCGGCAGAACTCGGATGCTCGGTGCCCTCAAGTCATGACTCCCTGGTGGTTCAGTCGATCACGGCCAGGATCACGCTGGACGCCTTGAAAGCGGCGCAGGCTCGCACGCCCACGGCCAGCCCGAGTGAGGTGACCGAGTCGCGCGTGACCACCGCCACCGCCGTGCGGCCGTGGCCCAAGTCCAGTGTGACTTCGGCGTTCACCGGCCCGTCGACGATGCGTTGCACCTGGCCCCACAGCTGGTTGCGTGCGCTGATGCGCAGCGATTCGCCGACGAGCAACAGCAGGGATGAGGCCTTGACCAGCGCGATCGCTTCGGTGCCGATCGCCAGGCCCAGTCGCTCGGCCGACTCGCGAGTCACCACCGCTGCGAGGTCCAGGTGCTCGTCGATCTGCAGGCGCACCTCCACGTCGATCGGGCCCTCGCGCAGGCCGCTGACGGTGCCGACGAACTGGTTGCGTGCGCTCGATCGCACCGCCATGCGGCGCAGCAATCGCTGAAAGGACTGGACATCGCCCACCGGTTCGGATGCGAAGGTCTGGGCCAGCCGATCGAGCGCAGTCTGGTGTTCGGCTTCCACCGCGCGGTACAGCGCAATCACCCGTCGACCATGCTCGGTCAGTCGGGTTCCGCCGCCTGCATGCCCGCCGGTGCTGCGCTCGACGAGCGGCCTGTCGGCCAGGTTGTTCATGGCATCCACCGCGTCCCAGGCGGCCTTGTACGACAGCGGCACATGCTTGGCCGCTTGCGAGATCGATCCATGCGCTTCGATGGCTTCAAGCAGACGCACCCGCTTGTCGCCGAGGAACGCGCCCAGGTCGGTGCTGACCTTGAGGTGACCGGTCAGGTGGGGTGCAGCGCGCGGAGGCTTCTTCACAAAGCTGCGGGGCAAGAACCAAGCGTCATAGCCTTGACGATATAACGCATCTGTTGTCGCATCCAGTGCCCCGTGCCCAGTGCCCCGTGCCCAGTGCCCAGTGACCCCCCCGATTCAGGGGGGTATGCAGGCCAGTAGATTCCCCGTCGATCGGTTGAACTGAGCCTACATTCCCCCAGCGTAAGAAACAAAATTTGTCTTGTCCTGATGGGGTGTGTCGATGAATCGTGATCTCTCTGTCCCTCACCTCACCGGCAAGACGCTGAAGGTTTCCAACCGTTCTGGCCTCCGGTCGCCACAGCGCCTGCATCAGCTCAGCCTGACGGCAGTGGCGATGATGATTCAGGCGGCCTTCACGCCGCAGGTGCGCGCACAGGGCATCTTGATCGACGGTCGCACGCAGACGGTGGTGGGCAAGGTGGGCAATGTGTCCACGGTCACGACTTCCACCGTGTCGGGCTCAAGCGGCTTCAACTCGTTTTCGTCCTTCCAGGTAGGGCAGGGCACGACCGCGAACCTGGTGCTGCCCAACGGGGCCACGACGCTTGTCAACATCGTCAGTTCTCAAGTCTCGATCGACGGCGTTGTCAATTCGATCAAGAACGGCGGCATTGGCGGCCGGGTCTATTTCGCCAGCTCGCAGGGCTTCATCGTGGGCGCCAATGGCGTCATCAACACCGGCAGCCTGTTTGTCTCGACGCCAACGCCCAATTTCATCAGTGGCTTCTTCAGCGGCGGCAACCCGAACAGCAGCGCGGCCGCCCAGCTCGCCAACGGCACCGCACCGATCAACCCCGATGGCGTGATCTCGATCTACGGCCAAATCAATCTGATCGACGGCACCGATTTGCGCGCCGGTGCAGTCAACGTCGGCTCCAGTGGCCTGATCTCTACCGGCGCGAGCTTCAATGGCACCGCACCTGACTTCACCGACGTGGTCAACGCCAATGGGCTGGTGCGCGGCGGCGGGATCGTTGAGCGCGACGGCAAGATCCTGATTGCGGCAGGCAGCACGGTTGATGTGGCCGGCGCGCTGGGTGCCAACACGGTGGACGCCAGTGCGACCTCGACCTCCGGCGGCGCGGTGCAGGTGAACCTGACTGGCGCCGACATCGCCGGACGCGACATCACGGTCACAGCCGGTTCCGCTCTCAGTGACTCGACGCTGCTCACCACGCTGGGCACGCGTCAGGCGCTCGCGTCGGCAAAGGTCGATGTCAATGGCGGGCGCGTGGTGTCCGAGAACGGCAGCATTGCCATCAATGCAAGCTCCGAGGTTCACACCTCGACCTACAGCACCGTGCCCACATCGGTTGCCGTGCTGCGCTCGAGTTCGAGCGCCAACGTCGATGTGCACAACGGTGCGGCCATCTCGACCACCGTCACCGCGGGACCGGCCAGCGGCAATGTGCAGATCGGCGCGCAGTCCATCACGAGCGCCGTCGCCACCCCAGGGTCTGCGTTGGCCAACCTCAATGGCGACGCCATGGTGGCCGTCACCGACGTGGCGAGCACCTCAGGTGTGCGTCTGGGCACTGCCACCGGCGACACGCCGGCGACCGTCTCCAGCATCCAGACCGCCGGGTCACTGTCGATGACGGCGATCAACCAGGTCGACACCACCGCCACCGCGAATGCGTCGGCGGCTGGCAGCGTCGCCGCCGGCGCGACAGTGGCGGTGTCGAAGCTGCGCACGACCACCGAAGCCGTTGTCGACCGTGGGGCGCAGGTGAGCAGTGGCGGCGCATTGAACCTGTCGGCCAGTTCGGTGAACAACGCGGCGGTGACGGCGAAATCCACCGCCAAGGGCGCGCAGGAAGACGCCGCGGGGGGCGGCCGTGCCGCTCAGGCGCTGGCCGACTATGGTGATCAGGCCAAGACCTCGGAAGGTGGCGTCAAGGTCGCTGGCGCCGTTGCGGTGAGCGACTGGGTCGGCTCGACCCGTGCGCAGCTGGGTGCCAACAGTGGAACCGTGGCGCCGGGCGCACTCGACGCCGCTGGCGATGTGACCGTCCAATCGCTCTCGACGAATGTCGCCACGGTCGATGCGAATGCCAGCGCCACCGGCGGGAATGTCGGTGTGGGCGTGGCCGTGGGCATCAACCTCGGCAAGGGCTCGAACCAGGCCTTGGTTGGGCAGAACCTCGGCCAGAGCCAGGCTGTGCGCAGCCTGCAGGTGCAGGCCGACATGGCACCGAATGGTGCCTCTGCGCTGAAGAACCAGTTCATCACCACCGTGGCCTCTGGTGCCGGTGCGAAGAGCGTTGGCGTGGCCGGCGCTCTCGGCGTCAATGCGGTCGATCTGCAGGCCCAGGCACTGCTGCAGCCAGGCGTCGCGGTGGCCTTCAATGCCAACGGTACGGCGCCGCTGTCGCTCCAGGCCCACGAAGCCTCGATCAGCGACGTGGCTGTGCTGCCGACCAGCCCGACGGCGGGCGGCAAGGTCGGCATTGGCGCGTCGGTCGCGGTCAACGTGGTGGCCAATCGCAGCCTGGCTGAAATCGCCAACGGTGCCAGCGTGAGCGGTGCAGGCAGCATCGCGCTCGACGCCACCGGCGACCATGAGGTCAACACTGCGGCCACGGCGGGTTCTGCGGGCGGCATTGCCATCACGCCCAGCGCAGCGGTGGCGGTGGTCAACAACAGCACGACGGCCGATTTCGGCACTGGTGCAGCGATCACCACGCAAGTGGTCAACGGATCGAGTGGCGACATCACGTTGACCGCGCGGCAGACGGCTTCCGAAACGACCACGGCAAGCGGCAGCGCAACCGGCGGCACCGCGGCGGTGGGTGCTGCGGTCGCGGTCGCGGTCGTCAACGACACCGTGCTGGCCACCAGCCGCCGCGACATCGATGGCGCGGGCAAGGTCATGCTGTCGGCGTCGGGCGCCTCGCTGGGCACGGTCGAGGCTACCGCGAGCGCGGCTGGCGGCAAGACCAGCGATGACGCCGGTGCGACGGACAGCAGCACTGGCGAAAAGAAAGAAGACGACAGCGTCGACGACAAGCTCACCGGTCTGCTGAAGCTGGGCACCGACAATCAGGAGGCTGCCGACGTCGGTGACAGCGACCAGAAGGCTGCCACCAGCGGCGATGTGTCCGATGACAGCAAGCCCTCGGCATCGACCAGCGAAGGCAAGGTCGCCGTCGCGGCTGCGGTAGGGGTCAACATTGCGACCCACAAGACGCAGGCGGTGCTGCCGGATGCGCTCAGCATCAGCGCGGGCAAGGGCCTGACGCTCAGCACGGCCAACAACACCGATGGCCAGGTCACGACCAATGGCGCGACCGTCGGCGATGCGGCGGTGGGCATCGGTGCGGCGGTGTCGATCAACCTGGTGAAGTCCAGCAACCAGGCGCTGCTGGGCGATGGCTCAGGCACCACCGGCATCGAGGTGAACGCGGGATCTGTCACGCTGTCGGCGCTGAAGTCAGACTTGGGCAGCAGCGCGAACCCCGCGCCGACGCGCACCGACCAGTACCTCGCCAGCGCGACCGCTGGTGCTGGTTCCGGCAAGGTCGGCATTGCGGGCTCGCTGGCGCTGAACCTGATCGACACCGAAAGCCTGGCGCAGATCCGCCAGGGTGCGCAGGTCACCATCGTGCCGGGCGACACCGGTGCCATCCAACTCAGCGCCGACGCTCGCTCGAGCGTCACTGGCCAGGCCTTGCCCGCCGAAGGCGGCGCAAGCGGCAGCACAGTGGGCATCGGCGCCTCGGTGGCGGTCAACATCATCGCCAACCGCTCGATCGCCGAAGTGCAGAACACTGCGACGCTGACCGATCTGGGGGCCCTCGATATCGCGGCCAGCGGTGACTATGCGGTCGACACCGAAGTCGAGGCCGGCGCCAGCGGAGGCATCGCGATCACGCCGGCGGTGGCGCTGGCCATCGTCAACAACACCACCACCGCCCGATTGGGCACCGGCTCGACGCTGGTCAACCCCGGCGCGGTGACGCTGCTGGTCGACCACGCCAGCAGCACCACCACCAGCGTCAAGGGCAGCGCGCAGGGCGAGAAGGCGGCCGTCGGCGCAGCGGTGGGCATCGTGCTGCTCAACGACGTGGCGAGCGCCACCATCGAGCGCAGCATCGACACCGCCACCGGAGCGGTCAGCGTTTCGGCACATGCCAGCAGCGCCTCGACGAACACCGCGACCGCGAGCGCGGTGGGTGGCAAGTCTGAAGAGGATGCGGGTGAGACCGACTCGACCACGGGTCAGAAAAAGGAAGACGCGTCGGTCGACGACAAGGTCAGCAACCAGACCGATTTCGGCAAGAAAAACCAGACACGCAGCGGTGTCGGCAGCAGCGACCAGCAGAGTGCCACCGACAGCGCCGACAACAACAAGACCTCGGCCAGCTCCGATGAAGGCAAGGTCGCCGTCGCGGCGGCGGTCGCGGTGAACATCGTCAGCGCAACGGCCACCGCCCGCGTGGCCGATGGCGTCACGGTGAAGACCGCTGGAGCGCTGACAGTCAGCGCCAGCGGCAACACCGACAGCAGCGCCAGCTCGGATGGCAGCACCGTCGGCAGCACCGCCAAGATCGGCATCGGCGCGGCCGTGTCGGTGAACAAGGTCGACTCGCACAACGAGGCCTCGATCGGCAGCAACGCGCAGGTCACCGCGGGTGGCGTGACGATCGAATCGACCATGACCGACGTGGGTGGCGACACCACCAACACGATCGAGGCCGAAGCGAAGTCGGGGGCCGGCGCAAGCAATGTCGGCATCGCGGCCTCGCTGGCGCTGAATCTGGCGGACACCTCGGGCAAGGCGCTGATCAAGAGCGGTGCCGGTGTCAATGCCGGCGGTGCCGTCCTGCTGACTGCCGAAGACGTTTCGAAGATCACGGCCTCAGCCGCACCGACGACAGACGGCGGTGCCACAGGCGGCAAGGTGGGCATCGGTGTCTCGGTGGCCTTGAACCTGATCACCTCGGCGTCGCAGGCGCAGATCGCTGCGAACGCCGGCCTCACGAACGCGAGCAGCATCACGCTGTCGGCGACGACCCAGGGCGACTCGGAGGCGGAAGCCACCGCCGGTGCGGCCGGCGGCAAGCTCGCCTTCGACGCCGCCGTGGCCGTGACCACGCTGGACCAGACCACCGACGCGTCGATCGCCTCCGGTGCGGACATCGGCGCCACGGGCAATGTCAGCCTCAGTGCCACCAGCAGCGGCCAGCACACCGCCACGACCGTCGGCACCGCCAAGTCGGGCAGCGTGTCGATCGGCGCCTCGGTCGGCGTGATCACGAGTTCCAGCAGCACCAGCGCGACCATCGATCGCAACGTGGCCGCGGGCGGCACCTTCGACGTCACGGCGGGCTCGACGCGTTACTACGACGCCTCGGCCACCGCCAGTGCCGGTGGTTCGCGATCCGACGAGACCTACAGCCAGAATCAGCAGCAGGCTGACAAGTCCACCAGTTCGAACACGCTGAAGAACAACCAGGATTCGCAGACCAACCAGGGCACGCAGGGCGGTGGGAAGGTCAACATCGCCGCGGCAGTCGGCGTCGTGGCGATCACCGACAACGTCAACGCCGCAGTGACGGGTGGGCGCACGATCCAGTCGGGTGTCGGCCAGGCCATGAACATCGCTGCCAGCAGCGAGTCGAATTTCAGTGCGCGCGGGGCGGGCGATGCGGTCGACCCGAACTCGAAGGTCGGCGTCGGCATTGGCGTTGGCCTCGTCATCAGCAAGGGCAGCACCACTGCCAGCCTCGCCAACAGCACCCACGTCGTGCAGTCGGGTGACCTGACGGTGCAGGCGATCTCGGAGCAGAACACCGACGCGGCGTATGCCCAGAAGCTGACGGCCGAGGGCCTTGCCGGCGCGGGTGGCAACAAGGTCGGCGTGGCGGGTGCGTTTGCAGTCGCGTATTCGAAGGGCACCACCAGCGCCACCATCGGCGACAACAGCCAGATCGACGACTCTGACGCCGTCACGCTCGAAGCCGAGAACACCGCCACCCTGTCGGCCAAGGCCTGGGCCGGTGCCTTCGGCAGCGTCGGGGTCGGGGCGTCCGTGGCCACGGTCATCTCCGACAACGCCTACACCGCTCGGCTCGGCGCTGGCAGTGCGCTCACGGCCGGCAGCCTGACGATCCGGGCGCAGAACCACAAGTTCAGCCCCACACCGTTCTCGCTGGACCTGAGCAACCTCGGCAACATGACCGACAAGGACAGCGCGAAGGACGAGCTGACTTCCCTCGCCAACCAGTTCACCTCGGGCCAACTGCTCGGTGGTGGCAACTACTACACCGAGGCGGCAGCCGGTGCGGCCGGCGACAAGGTGGCGGTGGCTGGATCGTTTGCGGTGAATGTGTTTACCGATGCGACCGATGCGTCGATCGGCGCCGGCGCCCAGGTGTCCACCGGCAGCGGCACCATCGCGCTGACCGCCGACAACGACACCGTGGCGCGCTCGCTCGCCGGCAGCCTGTCGGTGGGTGGCCGCGTCGGGGTCGGTGTGTCCAGCGCTTCGGTCGCCAGCACCAACGTGACGCGCAGCCACATCGACTCGGGCGTGCAGGTCACGGCCTCGGGCGGCATCCAGCTCACGTCAAGCAACCAGCAGGACATCGAGGTCATCGGTGTGGCGGGTGGCGTCGCCGGCAATGTGGCGGTCAGCGGCGTCGCCAATGTCATCACGCTGAACAACACCTCCGAAGCCTATGTCGCGCCTTCGACCACGACGGTGTTGAATGCCAGCGGCGCGTTCGGGGCCAGTGCCACCAACACGGTCAAGGGGTTGAACGTGGCCAGCGGTCTGGCGGTGAGCGGCAGCGTGGCGGTCGGCGTGGTCGGGGCGGTCAACACCGTGGGCACCGATGCCAGCAACCAGTTCGTCACCCGCGCCTACATCGGCGACAACGTCAAGGTCAACGCCGCGGGGGCGACCACGCTCAGCGCGACCGCCAGCCAGGACCTGACCACCTTCGCGATCGCCGGTGCCGCCAGCGGCTCGGTCAGCGTGGGTGGCGCGGCCGCGGTCAACGTGATCAACACCGACACCCGCGCCTACCTCGGCGAGGGTGCCGAGTTGAACAAGGCGGCCTCGCTGGTCAGCCAGAGCGCCAGCCTGTCGGCACAGGACACGACCACGCTGTTCGACGTGGTGGCCGGCGCAGCGGCGAGCGGGAGCGTCGGCGTCGGTGCGTCTGTCGATGTGGCGGTGATCACCAAGTCGACTCAGGCCTACGTGGGCGAAGGCGCCTGGGCCGAGACGGCTGGCAACCTGCTGGTGCAGTCGGCGGCTGCGGAGGATTTCCGCTCGATCGCGATCGGCCTGGGCATCGGCGGATCGGCCGGTGCGGCGGGGTCGGTGTCGGTGTACTCGCTGACCGGCACCACGCTCGCTTATGTCGACAACAACGCCAATCTGCGTGTGCGCGGCAGTGCGCTGATATCTGCCGATGACCAGAGCGTCATGGACCTGATCTCGGGCAGCGCCTCGGCGGGCGGCTCCGGCGCGATTGGCGCGGCCGCGGGTGTCACGGTGTTCGACAAGACCACCCGCGCATCGATCGGCGACAGCGCCGATGTCGAGGTGCTGGGGAACGGCGCCACCGGCATCCAGGCCGCGACCGGTGACATCGCTGTCGATTTTGGCGGCGCGATCAGCGGCAACGGCCGGGTCAAGAGCACGTTGGCGCCTGAAGACGCTCAGGGTGGCTCGATCTCCAGCGGTCAGAGCGATGCCATTGGTGACCGCAACGCTTTCCAGGGCGTCACGAACACCCGCACGGCCACGCCCACGACCACGCTGATGCGCGGTCTGGCAGTGACCGCAACGAACCGCGACAAGCTCAATTCCTTCTCGGTCACCGGCGCGGCCGGCGGCGCCGTGGCGGTCACGATCGGTGGCAACGTCGCCACGCTGACCACGGCCACTGAAGCCGACATCGGCGAGTCGGCTCGCATCAACCAGAACGGCACGGTGGCGAATTCCGGCCAGTCAGTGCGGGTTGCCGCGGGCAGCGATCAGTTCCATCTCGGACTGGCGGGTGCGGCTGCCGGCGCGGGAGCGGCCGCCATTGGCGCGGCTGCCGATGTGATCGTGGCCGACAACACCGTCAAGGCGACCATCGGCAAGAACGCACAGGTCAAGGCTGCGCGCGATGTCGAGGTGCTGGCCCATGGTCAGGCGCAATATCTGGAGCTCGGCGCCGGTTTGGCCGCGGCGGGCACGGTGGCGGTTGCCGGCTCGGTCGGCGTCATTTCGCTCAACGACAAAACCTACGCCACCATCGTCGGTGGAACCGGCGCCACCACACGTGTGGATTCCGGTGGCAACACCCGCGTGGTGGCCGGCGACGACACTGAAACCAACATGATCGCCGGCGCGGCAGCCGCTGGCTTTGGTGCGGCCGGTTTCGGTGTGGCGGTGGGTGTCAACACGATCACCAAGGACACGCAGGCGAGCATCGGCAACGAAGTCACCGTCAATGCCCTCGGCAACGCGGGCACCTTCACCGGTTATCTGCCGAATGCGGTCTCCGACACCAGCACCGCCGCCATGAAGGGCTTGCAGGTGCAGGCGACTTCGAAGGAAGACCTGTTCATGGTGTCGGCCAGCGGCGCCGGCGGGCTCTACGCGGGTGTCTCGGGTGCGGTCACCGTCACCCTCGTCAATTCCAGCACGCAGGCGGTGATCGGCAATGACGCGAAGATCAACCTGACGAATGCCGGCGCATCGACCGCTCAGGATGTCAACGTCACGGCGCGCAATCAGCTCAAATCGTTGGCCTTCACCGGCTCGGTGGGGGTCGGTGCGGTCGGGCTCTCGGGCGGTGTCGATGTGTTCACCGCCAAGAACAACACCCATGCCGGCATCGGTGACCGTGCGCAGGTGCATGCGCTTAACGATGTGACGGTCAATGCGCTCTCCAACACTGACCTCGACACCGTCGTGGTCAGCGCCTCAGGTGGCATTGCCGCAGTGGCGGCAGGCGTCTCGGTGTACTCGGTCGGCGACAAGCTGGGTGCCGACGCGCAAAGCCAGCTCAGCACCGACGACGGCAACGTCAAGGATCAGGCGGACAGCGAAGCCAAGGGCAGCGCGGTCGATGACCTGCTCAAGGAATCGGACAACGACCACGTCAAATCAACCAGCGCCAAGGCGCAGACGAAGCGGGCGTCGGTCTCGACCGGCGCGGCCACCTCCGGTGCACCCGCGGCGGGCAACTCGGCGTCGATCGGCACCGGTGCCATCGTGGTCAGTGGCGGCGACGTGGCCGTCAACGCCCGTGGCACCTTGACCTATGACTCGACCACAGGAGCTGCGGCGGTCGGTGCGCTGGGCCTGGGCGCGGGCATCGGCATTGCGAACTTCACCCTCAACAACCAGGCGTCGATCGGCTCCAGTGCCGAGATCACGGCCGACGGTGACGTGCTGGTGCATGCCTCGCTCACCGAAACCGCCAACGGCCTGGCCTTCGCCGGCGCTGGTGGCATCGTTGCGGTCAACGCCGCATGGGCGGGATTGACTGACGACGCCAGCACCACCACGGCCACCATCGGCACCGGCGCCAAGGTGCACCGCGCCGACCAGTTGACAGTCGAGGCCAAGGATGTGCGCACACTGGATGCGCAGGCCATTGGCGCCAGCGTCGGCGCGCTCGCCGGCGGCGCCTCGATTGCGACCAGCGAGATCGGTGGCACCACCGAAGCCCACATTGCCAGTGGCACCTTCATCGGCTCTGGCAGCGGCGACGTGGTCGGTAACCTCGAGGTGTCGGCCGACTCGCGGGTCAAGGCGACCAGCAGCACCTTGGCCGCCGCTGGCGGCATTGCGTTGGCCGCCACAGGCTCGAAAGCCACCGCCACTGCCGCTCCGACGGTCCGGGCCTATGTCGATGGCGGCACGGTCAATCTGACCGGCGACGCCATCGTGCAGGCGGTGGGTGCAGCGGGTGCCAGTGCCGATGCCTTGGGCTTCACCGTCAGCGGTGGGCTCAGCATCGGGGCGTCGATCGCCCAGGCCAAGTCCTCACCCCTGATCAATGCCTACCTCGGCGCAGGCACGGTGCTGACGGCTGACAACCTCACCGTGTCGGCGACCCATGAGCTGCCCGACTTCGTCTACGCCTTCGACAACTCGCTCGACGCCAGCGTGCTGGCCCGCAGCGAGGCTCACGACACCACCGTGCGCGCCAGTGCCACCGGCACCTCGGGCGGCTTGCTGCTGGGTGCGGTCGGCACCAGCGCGGAAGCTGATTACGGCAGCGCCGCCAACGCGGCACCGGTGACCGCCAGCGTCGGCAATGGCAGCGTATTGACGGTGCCGGGCACGCTCGACGTCACCGCGACCAATAACAGTCGCCAGGACGCCACATCCAGTGGCCTGGCCTTCGGCATCGCGGCGATCGGCTCGAACGATGCCTACGCGCGTTCGAATTCCCGCACCGCCGCGAGCTTCGGCGACAACGTCGCCGTGGTCGGCGGCACCACCGGCCAGACCCGCATCACAGCGCAAGGCACCGACACCAACATCGCCCAGTCGGTCTCGGGCAGCGGGGGCGTGATCGCCGGCGCCGCGGCCACGGCCAACACCGTCGAGACCAGCGACACCCGCGCGTCCATCGGGGATTCGACCTGCGGTGCGCCGTCGGCCACCTGCGGCATCGCCACCGGCAGCCTCGCGGTCACTGCCAACCACGACACCGTCTACAACGGCAAGGTCGACAGCACGCAGGCCTCGCTGGCTGGCGCGAGCGGGGCGAGCAACAACCATTCGGTGTCCAGCCGCGTCAACGTCGATGTGGGTGACGGCGCGAGCGTGACGGCAGGCCGGATCGCGCTGGCCGCGACCAACGCGACCCACAAGTACTGGTGGGGCCAGAACTCCGACATCAACACCATCGGCGTGGCCGACGGTGCTGCCTGGAATGTGAATTCCGGCTCCGGCGGTCTGCTGAACCTGCCTGCGGGCAGGACGGTGACGACGATCGACCAGCGCACCAACGTCAGCACCGGCGACAACTCGCTGTTCCATGTGCTGATGCTCAGCGGCAGCAACGGCTTCAGCATCGATGCCAACAACGTGATGGTGTCGTACGACAAGACCAAGCTGGACTCGGGGGGTGCAATCGCGCTGGCCGAATCCAACTCGATCATCAATGCCGGCTCGGCCGGCGACCCGGCCGACGGCACGCTTCCGAAGGTCAACGCCATCGTCTCGCTGGGCGAGGACTCGACCATCACCAGCGATGCCGGCAACATCGACATCGGCAGCCGGACCGACGCGAAGTTCGATGCGCGCGCGGTCGCCAACGCCTACGGTCTGGCCGGTGCGCCGTCTGGCAAGGCCTATGTCAACTTCGTCGGCACGAACACCACCACGGTGGGCGATGGCGCATTGCTGCTGGCGAACGACCCGGCACTGGGCAAGGTGAATGTGGCCGCTGGCGAAAACTCGGCTCGCCAAGCGAGCTCGATCCTCGCCCACACCGCGGTGAACCTGTGGAACAAGACGGCGATACCGATCAATTCGACGCCCGACGCACAGACTCGCGTGACGCAGAACTCGACACTCAACCTGAGCGCGAACAGCAATCTGCTGGCCGCCGGTGACATCGGCCTCGCCGCCAATCGCGGCAACATCCAGGTGAGCGCAGTCGGGGTCGGCAAGGACCTGTACCGAGAAGCCGCGGGGGCCATTGCGAAGGCGGTCGGCATCGACGCCTCACTGGACATCTCCGGCGGCATCGCGCCGACGCCGGGCGGCGCGGCCCGTGTCAACGCCAATGGCCGGGTGCTCTCCGGCCTGTTGCGCCAATCGGCGACGCAGATCGATCCGGTGATCGTCTCGACCAACCCCGATGGCTCGGTCGTCTGGGATCTGGCTTACTCGCAGGTCGACAGCACCCAGTACCCGGCAGGGCTGGCCGCCAATCCGCTGAACAGCAGTCTGAGCAATCCATACATCGGGTACCTGACGCCTGGACAGCTGTCGGCAGGCCAGATCCAGGTCTCCAACGCCGCACCCAATTCGAAGCTGCTTGAGCGCCTGTCGCTGTTGCAGGGCCTGCTGGCCAAGTACGCGGCTGATCCGGTCTCCAGGGAGGCCTACCAGGCCGAGATCAACTTCCTGACCAAGAAGCTGGGGTCGCAAGGCGTCGGCCAGAAGACCGAGGCACTGACCAACCAGGGCAGCGCGGCCGTGGCGGCAACCGGAGCTGTTGACACCGCGCTGGCCAACCATCAGACCCTGATCACTGGCGACATCACCGGTGCCACCAGCGCAGAGCAGATTGGCGCGGTCGGCAGCCTGATCAATGCGTACACGACGATCGACGCCAACAACACGACCATCAACACCAACCTGGTGGCGATGAAGAGCGCGCCAACCACGGCCAATCTGCCGGCCAACACGACCTATGCCGGACTCACCAGCAACCGCAGCAGCGCTGCGACCAGCTACGCCACGCTGCGCACCCAGACCGCCAACATCGGCAACTACGCCTATTCCTGCGACGCCACAGCCGGCGCGTGCCTGAACCCGCTGGTCGGGCCGCTGGGTACGTTGGACCAGTCGGTGTCGTCCGACGGCAATCTGCGCATCGTCAGCGGCAGCGGTTACCTGGGTGCCGTGCAGCAGACGATGGACAACATCGGTCTGCTGGCGTTGCGCCGCTCGGGCGCCACGGGCGACCTGCCGACCAGCATCGCCGCGCTGTCGGGTCAGATGGACAGCATCAAGACCGCCAACGCAAGCATCGTGTCGTCGGCGGCAAACATCTTCACGCAGCTGTCGCAGGCATCGAGTGCGCAGCAGACCCTGTCGACCGCCTGGCGCGACACCGCCAGCAGCGGCAATGTCGACACCGCAAAAGTGAGCACCGTCGACAGCCTGATTGCCGCCAACAGCCCGACGACCGGCCAACTGCTGCAGTTCAACGCCGCCTCCACCGATACCGCTGCCAATGTCGTGTCGACCCAGGCCGCGCTGGTGGCCGATGCGGCGACCGCGATCGCGGGCAGTGTCGCCACCGTCGCGGCGGCGGACAACACGCCGGCGGTGGCGGGTTCGCAGAAGGTGCTGACCTTCCCGGACATCAGCGTCAATCTGGGCAACGTCAATGTTCGCGGTGACGTGCTGGCGGGCACTGGCTCGCTGGAAGCGCCGGGCGACGGCAAGATCTGGATCCGGAACAACTCGCCGGCCTCGATGAAGATCGGCAACCTGACGGTGGACTCGACCGGCGGCAACGTGCGCTTGAATGGGTTCCTCGTCAACAACACCACCGATGTACAGCGCTTCAACCCGAGCTACGTGGGCTCGGTGCCGACGATCATGTCGCGCGAGAACGGGGTGGTCGGCGCCAACGGGCTGCTGGGCCAACCCGAGATCCGCATTGTCAGCACCTATGACCCGGGCGCTTACGACCCGGCCTCGCCGGATGTGAATCGACGCATCCCGGCGGCCGCACCCGACATCACCATCGCCTACCGCGACACCCTGGGCGAGCCCAGCAAGCTCATCTCGAACCCGAACGGGTTGGTCAGCGTCAGAAGCGATGCGGGTGACATCTACGTCGACGGCAGCATCACCGCCGGCAGCGTGGAGATCCGGGCGAATAACGGCGACTTCGTGCAGAGCTATGTCAACGGCTTCAACTCGGTGGCGGGCGAGCCCAACGCCAACATTCAGGGCGGCGGGGGCGTGTTGGCACCCAACAACGGCAAAGCGCCGGGCGCGGGCATCGTGGCCAATGGCAATGTGTTCATCAGCGCGCGCTACCTGAACATCAACGGCACGGTGCAGAGTGGCATCGTCAACTACAGCCTCGACATACCGGTGGATGCCGACCTGAGGTTCCTGAAGGCGGACAAGACCACCGTCATTGACAAGGCGCAGGCCGACCTGGAAGGCCTGACGGTCGACCTGTACAACCCGAGCGGCGATGCCTCGATCATCGGCGCCACCTACGACCCGCTGACGAACACCATCACGATGACCTCGACCGCCAAGGTGCATGGCGGCAACATCACGCTGTTTGGTCAGATCATCAACACGGCCAACGGCACGACCGGCGGGTCCGGCAAGCTGGCGGTGCTCGATGGCTTCGGGCAGGTGGCCATCAACAACCTGAGCACTGCGAAGGTGGTGCTGAAGACCATCGACACCGGCGCCGACCCGGACCCGACGAATCCGGGCCGCGGCGTCGTCGGCACGATCGACATCACCGACGTGCAGTCGGTCGATGTCGTCAACGGGCAGGCGGTGGTGAACGCCATCCACACCGTGATCAGCCGCGATCAGGACGCGATCACCGTCAGACAGACCGGCTTCTGGAATGACGATGGCAGCTTCAACCCGGGCGAGTACACCGGCCCGCTTGCCAGCACGGCAAACCTGAGCCTGACGGACATCCAGAACTCGTCGGCTATCCAGAACTCGCCGTCTCGCGTCACGACGCAGACGGTGCGCCTGGGCACCTACGACCCGCAGGCCGGTCTGCGCTACATCTACACCAACGGCACCGACACCTCGACCAAGTACCAGTGGAAGTTCAGCGGTGCCAGCTTCTTCGGCACTTCGTCGTTGTCGCTGCCGCCCGACAACGTCAGCCGCACGCTGACCAGCGGCCCGAACGTGTTGTCGAACTACCCGCTGCCCAACGGCACCTTCCTGTCGTATGTCAAGCCTGCAGGCCTGACCACGGCCCATGCGAACCGGTTGGTCGGCGACCCGACTGGGGCCACCAGCACCCAGGCGACCAAACAGACTTCGACCACGCGCACCACCAGCTCGGTCTACACCAAGCTCGACGAGTGGAACGATTGCAACTGGTGGACGCTGTGCATCGCCTCCCGCTACACCTCGATATGGGAGCAGGTCACCGGCACCACCACCATCACCTCGAATTCGGTCAAGGCCGATTACCCGATCCGCGTCGAATTCATGGGCGCCAACACCCCTTCGCTGACCGTGAGTTCAAGCCAGGAGGTGAGCCTGGCCGCACAGAATCAACTGAACAACCGGTACGGTGACACGACCATCACGGCGAAGTCGTTCAGCAGCGGCAGTGGCTCGCTGATCGACACGCGAAACCTGTCGATCACGGCGGCCAACGGTTCCATCGGCGGCAATGCGACCCCGGTCAATGTGCTGCTCGGCGGGGCACTCACGGCCAATGCGACCGCTGGCAACGTGAACATCAACCAGATCGCTGGCGCGCTCAAGGTGGCCACGGTCAGCGCCAGTGGCGATGCGACTGCCGGCCAGGGCAAGGTCGTGCTGAGCACGCAGGGCGATCTCTACGGCGACCCCGGCAACCTGATCCGCGCACAGCGCATCGAACTGAGCTCGTCGAATGGTGCGATCGGTGGCATCACTGGCAATGCGAACGCGCGCCTGCCGCTGAACATCCAGAGCGGCTACACCGCCGATCGCGGCAACCAGCATTTCTACGGGCTGAAGGCCTCGGCCGCGGGTGACATCGGCATCGACGCGCAGGCTTCGGCCGGCAACATCGCCGGGCACCTGCTGGTCGACACCGTCACCTCACTCGGCGGCGATGTCCGTCTAACGGCGCCGGGCCGGATCCTGGACAACAACCCGGTCTACACCCTCGACACCCGCACCTGGGATCAGCTGCGCAGCTTCTGGGACAGCGTCACATTGCGCGCTGGCACAGCCAACGACCAGAAGGTGGCGCAGGCTCTGAGCGTCTACCAGACCGGACGCACGCAGGACTACGCACAGTACTGGCAGATCCGCACCGATCAGCAGGCGCCGGCCACCTTCGATGCGTCCTGGCGTTACACCGCGACGGCTGCAGAGCGTGCGACGTTGCCTGATTCCGCCGCCGTCACCGCTTTCGAGAATGCGCGCACCGAGCGTTACTGGGCGCTGTCTTCGCAGATTGCGGCCTACGACGCCCGAGCCCTGGCCCGTGGTGCCGCTGCAGCCCAGTTGAAGCAAGCGAATCCGACCTGGACACTGGATCAGATCGCAGCCCAGGTGCTGGCCGATGAGAGCGCAGGTACCTTGCCCACCGTGACTGCGGGAACACAGGTGGCAGGCTTCATCTATGTGGCATCGGCCGCTGAACGCAGCGCCCAGGCCACTGGCTCCACCTGGACCACCTCGCAACTGGCTCTGGGCCTGAACCCGGGCCTGCTGAAGGATGTGACCGACACCAACCCGGTGATCAAGGCGCCGAATGCGTCGGGTCGCCATGTCACGCTGGTCGCAGGCACCAGCATTGGCTCGACGCTGGAGGCGACTGATCCCGAAGCCGTGGTCATTCCGCTGGACACCGACGGCAACCTGACCGATCGCGAAAAGGTGGCTCTGGCCACCGCCGAGTTCAGCGACTTCGTGTTCTCCGACCCGAACCGCCAGACCGGCACGCTGACGATCAGCCAGCGCCTGCCGGTGAACTTCAGTGCGGCCACCGGGCTGTCGGCGAGCGTCAACCAGAACGGCAACAGCGCGAACCCGCTGACCCCGCACGTGGTGAACACCGACGTGGGCAACATCTATCTGGCGTCGCTGGGTGCGGCGCCGATCGACCAGATCCGTGCCGACGGTGAGGTGCGCCTCAAGGTGAAGGGCGCGATCTCGGCCATCGATGTGTCGCGCGCGGCCATTGCGGCCGGTGACCTGATCCTCGAGGCCGCGAACGCGACCATCGGCGGCAACGCCGATGGAAGCACGCCGCTGTGGTTGGATGTGAAGCGCGGTGTCGGTGCCACTGCCGACAGCTACGGCAGCGTCACCGCACGCGGCGTGGGCAGCATCAACCTGATCGAAACCGGGGATCTGGCCATCGGCGGCATCTTCTCGCGCGGTGCGATCACGGTGGAAAGCAGCACCGGCTCGGTCGTCAATGCGCGACCGGACGACAACGAGGGTCTGGTGCTGCTGGGTGGCACGGTGCAGATCACCGCGTCGCAAGGCTCGATCGGCAACCTCACGCTGGATGAAGCACTGGCTGTGGGCAGCAACATCGGCACACCGCTGAGCGGCTTGATCCAGGCGCAGGCCGGTGGATCGATCTTCCTCGAGGGCCCGAGCAACCCACTGGTGGCATCGAACTTCACGCTGGGTGCCGTGGTCGACGGGGCCGATGCGGTCAACTCGGGCGACCGCATCCGCATCGTTGCTCACGAGAACGGCAGCATCAACGGCAATGTGGTGGCGCCGGGCGCGATCGATCTGGTCGGCGACAAACGCCTGACCCTGAGCGGCACGCGCGACATCCTGGTCGGCGATCCGAACTCGCTGGCAGGCACCAGCACCCAGGTGGCGTCGGCCGCCGCGGTGCGCTCGCTCACCGGCAACATCACGATGACCGCCGACGAGTTGCGCATCCTGAACGACGCCACGGTGCGCGCCGAGGTCGGCACGGTGCGCTTCGACACCGCAGGCGACGCCATCGTGACCGGCATCTCCACGGGCAATGCCACGGCCAACGCTGTGAGCGGGCAGTCTGCCAACGGCAGGATTCTCGATGGCGGAGATGTCCACCTCGACATCACCGCCAACCAGGCCGGGGCGGTGATGACCCTGTCGGCGCAGAGCGGCGTTGGCACGGCCACGCTGCGCGCCGATGGCAGCATCGATCCGGCAACGGCCAACCCGTTGGAAATTGACGTGGCCTCCGCCTCGGCCGTGGCCGTCACGGGCAACCTGAACCTCAGTACCCAGGGCTTGCTGAACCTGACCACTGCCACCGCGCCAGGAGACATCAACCTGTCGGGCGGCACCGGCGTGATCGCAGGCAGCATCCTTTCCAGCGGAGGTGGAATCACGGTGAACGCATCCAACGGCAGCATCGTGACGCAGGAGGTGCAGGCGGCCACCCGTGTCGAGATGAACGCCGGACAGAACATCACCGCAGGCCAAACCACTGCGCCGGTGGTGGTGTTCAATGCACAAGAGCAGTTGTCAGCAGGCACGATCAATGTGTCGAGCTTCTTCGGCTTGTCGGGCGACACCATCACTGGCACTGTCAACAACACCTCGGCTGGTGGCGTGAGTGCCAGCGTTTCCGGGCCCGCTGGGACGATGGCGAGTTCTGTGGTGCTGGACATCGTCAATCCCGACAGCGTGGTGTTCGACTTCTTCTCTGCCGACTTCGGCGCCTTGAATGTGTCGGGGCCGGGCGCCGTGGCAGTGCGAAGCGGCGTGCTCGGCACTCGCCTGGATGTGCTCACACCGTTGACCCAGCTGGTGGTCGACTCGCGCAACAACGGGCTGGAAGATGTCGACATCAAGTTGTACGCACCGGGGGGTGATCTGAACTTCTCCCTGGTTGGCCGCTCGCTGGTCACCACAGGCTATGTGCTGCAGCGCCGGCCGGCATTCATGACTGACAGCCCGGCAGGGCGCAACGTGACACTGGCCGATACCTTGCTCGATGAAATCGCGAAGGCCCAGTTCGGTCTGGTCAGCGAGGTCCCGCAGCCCAAGCGTCGCACTGTCAGCGGTCCCGTCGAGTTCAGCTCGTCTCCGCTGCAACTCAATGAGAGCGGCGCACCCACATCGGACGCGAACAACCTCCCATCCTCCGAGCCGACCGAGCCCCGCCGTCCATGAAACATCACCAAGTTGTCACCCCGTGTCGCCGGCGAACGGGCCCCTGCACTGCCACGCGGCCCCCAATGAGCCCGGAGGGCATGCGTGGCCGTGCGGTCTGGCGTTGGTTGACCATCGCGGGCCTCGTGAGCACGGGGCTGGTCCAGGCGCAGACAGCGCCGGTGCAGTTGCCCCCTTCTCTCGATCCCGGTGCGATACAGCGCCAGTCCATCGAGCAGCAGAAGCGACTGCTTGAGGAAGAGCGCCAGCGCTCGCGCAGCGATCCACGCGCGTCGCCGCTGGACCGCAGCGCCGTCGATCGCAAGGACGGCTCCGCAGCCACCTCAGCGGCGCGCGTCATCGTCAAGCGCATCGAGTTCTCGCCGTCGAAGATCCTGTCAGATGCCGAGCTGAAAAAGATCTCTGCCGACTACGAAGGCAAGGAAGTCGGCTTTGCCGACCTGCAGGCGCTGGTTGCGCGTGTCAACGCCTTGTACAAGGCGCGTGGCGCCATTGCGGCCGAGGCGGTGATTCCGGCGCAGGACGTCTCCACTGGCGTGATCATGATCCGCCTGATCGAGGGCAAGATCGGCTCGTACAACCTGAAGGGCAACGATTCGACGGCGGCTTCCTACGTGCTCGATCGCATGCATGACGCACCCGGCGCCCTGGTGGATATCGCGCGGCTGGAGCGCGACCTGATCTGGTTCAATCGAACCAACGATGTCCAGCTGAAGGCCGTGCTGAAGCCGGGTCAGGCCTTTGCCACCACCGACATCGATCTGACGCTGCGGGAGCCATCGCGTCACTCGGTCAGCCTGTTCACCGACACCGCAGGCAGCCGCAGCACCGGCGAGTACCGGGCGGGTGCGGTGTACAGCAACCACAGCCTGTTCGGCTACCGCGATGAACTGACCATCTCGACGACGCAGGCCCGGGGCTACGACGGACGGGCGCTGGCGTACTCGGTGCCGATCAACACCTGGGGCGGCCGCTTTTCGTTTGGCTACAACGACGACCGCACGCGCATCAAGTACGGTCCGTTCTCGCCGCTGAATGTGTCTGGCAAGGCCGAGTCGTGGACCGCTTCGTTGCGTCAGCCGGTCTGGGTCGACCAGCGCACACTGATCGCCGCCAACTTTGGCGTGGTGGATCGCCGATCCCTGACCTTCATTCAGTCGGTTCGGCTGCAGAAGGTGGAGACGGTGGATTTCAATCTGGGTGTCGATGCGCTGCGCAGTGATGACAGCGGCGTCTGGTCAGGCAGCTTCAATGTCACCACCGGCGACGCGCACTCACCCGAGCACCTCGGCTACACGGTGCTTCGTGGAAACGTGCAGCGCGATCACGATCTTGGCCGCGGATTTGAAGGCCGCGTCAATCTGGGCTGGCAGGCCACGAGCAGTGATCGCCTGCCCAGCAGTGCGCAGTACTTCCTGGGGGGGGCTGGCACGGTTCGGGCCTATTCGAACTCGTACTACAGCGGGCTCGAGGGCTATGTGCTGAACCTCGAATTGCGCCGTGCGCTGGACCTTCGTACCCTGTCCCCCAACTCGCTGACGCCGGACCTGACCTTGCTCGGCTTCCTGGACCGTGGTCAGACGCGCCCCAAGGGCCCCGGGCTCAGCAACATCAACTTGCAGAGCATCGGCGCCGGGTTCGAAATGAGGGTCAGCCAGCGCTTCTTCGCCCGGCTGACCGTGGGCCACCAGATGTTCCACCGAGCGGAAGAACCTCGATCAGTCCGTGTCGACGCCAGCGTGGTGCTGGCACTGTTCTGACGCTGTCTGGGCGGTGCGAAGCGACGCGGCGTCAGCTGCGCTGCGGCCGAGGATGGAGCGACAACTTGCCGAGCAACTGCGTGGTCATCATCTCGGCCGACACCGCATGCTCGAGTGAGGAGCGTGACAGACCCGACAACTCGTAATGCATGTTCTCGTACAACTCGGCGGTCGACGGGTAGGTGTTCAGTACGGCGGTCAACGCGTCGTCAGGCAGGTTGTTGGTCAAGGCGTTTTTCAGCCTCGACACCACGATCTGATACTGACCGGCATCGATCGGATTGCCGCTGCGATCGATCCGCTCCAGCAGATGGGCGAGTGCAGCGGCCGTGTTGACGGCGCTGCGAGGTGTCTGGACCTGGGGTGTGGACATGCTGGACTCCCGTGCTGTCGATGTCATCTGGATGTCATGTACATGCGGACACCTGACCGAAAGTCAAGCAGCCGGGGTGACGATAGGCGGGCGTTCTCGGCCCATCGAAGCGCTCACCCCAGGCCAGGCGCCATTCAGGCGGCGGCTTGCGGCGCGGGGCTGGCGGCGGGATTCGCTTCACTGCCGGCTGGGCTGCGCTGCTTGGCCTGCCGTTTCAAGGCCTTCGCCCGTTTTTGCTTTTGTCTGCGGATACCGCGGTCTTTGTCAGCGCTCATGTCGATCTCGTGTTGTTGGATGAAGGGGAACACGGGGGCGCGCCTGACCTCAGGCTCGCCGCCTCGTGCCATGATTTGAGCATGTTCCAGTCCATCAAAGATTTTTTCGATACGGTGCTGTCGCCGACGGCAGGCGACGACCCTGGTGCCACCGAGCATGCGCTTCGTCTCGCTACCGCGGTGATGCTGGTCGAGGTGATGCGTGCCGATGCCAGTTTCGAGGCCCGCGAACGCGAGGCGGTGCTGAACGCTTTGCGCGAGCGGTTTGCCCTCTCCGAAGACGAGGCATCTCGCCTGACCGAACTGGCCGTCACCACCGCTCGAGATGCCACCGATCTGTTCGCGTTCACCTCGCGCCTCAATGAGCATTTCGACATGCCGCAGAAGCTGCGCATGGTTGAGCACATGTGGCGCGTGGCCTATGCCGACGGTCACCTCAGCGCCCACGAGCGCCATGTGCTGTGGCGCGTTGCCGACCTGCTGCATGTGCCTCAGGGTGCATACGTCAATGCGCGGCTGCGAGTTCAGGAGGAAATCAAGGCGACTCAGGGCTCTGAACGTGATCTGTAACGACTGAAACGCTTTCAGCTTGATTTCCCCTGCTCGTGCCCAGCCTGTGCACAGGGTTGTGCACAGGCGCCGGGTGTGGCGACTCTTATGATCTTCAGATGTCGGCACTGATCTCCTCACCCCCGTTTTCCAACCCATCGCCCCGCGGGGATGACGAGGTCGCGCGATTGCGGATACCCCCGCATTCGATCGAGGCCGAACAAAGCGTGCTGGGCGGCTTGCTGCTCGACAACAGCGCCTGGGATCGCGCAGGCGATCTGCTCACCGACAGCGACTTCTACCGCTTCGAGCACCGCGCGATTTACGCGGCCATCGGTGCGCTGATCAATGCCAGCAAGCCAGCCGATGTCATCACGGTGTTCGAGCAACTGCAAAGCCTCGGCAAGGCTGAGGAGTGCGGTGGGCTGGTGTACCTGAACGCTCTGGCGCAAAGCGTGCCGAGCGCGGCCAACTTGCGCCGCTACGCCGAGATCGTTCGCGAGCGGGCAGTGCTGCGCAAGCTGGTGTCGGCCAGCGACGAGATTGCCACCAGCGCGTTCAACCCGCAGGGCAGGGCGGTGTCGGAAATCCTCGACGAGGCCGAGGCGAAGATCTTCAAGATCGGCGAGGAAGGCTCGCGCTCCCGCCAGGGCTTTCAGTCCATGGATTCGCTGGTCGTGCAGCTCCTGGACCGGGTGACCGAGTTGCATGAGAACGGCGCCGAAGAGGTGACCGGCGTGAGGACCGGCTACTTCGACCTGGACCGCATGACGGCCGGATTCCAGCCCGGTGACCTGATCGTGCTGGCCGCCCGGCCGTCGATGGGCAAGACCGCGTTGGCGCTCAACATCGCCGAACATGTGGCCGTGCAGGAAGGCCTGCCGGTCGTCATCTTCTCGATGGAAATGGGGGCCGCGCAACTGGCTTTGCGCCTGGTCGGATCGCTGGGTCGGATCGACCAGCAGCACCTGCGCACCGGTGCGCTGAAGGACGACGAGTGGGGCCGGCTGACCGAGGCGATCGAGAAGCTCGGTAGCGTCAGCATGTTCATCGACGAGAGCCCGGCGCTCACGCCCAGTGAGTTGCGCGCCCGCGCGCGGCGCCAGGCACGCCAGTGCGGCAAGCTCGGGCTGATCGTCGTTGACTACCTGCAGCTGATGAGCGGCAGCGGCGGCAGCAACGAAGAGAACCGTGCCACCGTGATCGGCGAGATTTCGCGCGGGTTGAAGTCGCTGGCGAAGGAATTGCAATGCCCGGTCATCGCGCTGTCGCAGCTCAATCGCAGCGTCGAGTCACGCACTGACAAGCGGCCGATGATGAGCGACCTGCGGGAGTCCGGTGCAATCGAACAGGACGCTGACGTCATCATGTTCATCTACCGCGACGAGTACTACACGAAGGAAGCCTGCAAGGAGCCGGGCGTGGCGGAGGTCATCATCGGCAAGCAGCGCAACGGGCCGACCGGCACGGTCAAGCTGACCTTCCTCAAGCCGCTCACCAAGTTCGACAACCTGGCGCCGGGCAGCGCCGGCGGTGATTACTGAGTGGGTGTCAGGCTGGCGCTGCCTCTGCAGCCCGCAAGTTCAGCCCGCCTGCGGTTCGACCGGTTGATTGACCCAGTCCTACCTGCGTGCCCTTGGTGCAGTAGCGCTGCTTCAGGTCGTCGATCTGCTTGGCCATCGACTCGTGCTCGTCGATTTTGGCTGCGTGGCGCTTGAGTACGGCAGCGGCGAGTTCGATGAGCTTCGCGTTCAGGGTCTCGCTGCCCTTGGTCAGCAGTGACTCGACGGCCAGACCTGGCGAACCTGTCAGGCTGTGGGTCATGGCCTTCTCCGCCATCTGCATGATCGTGTGCAGCCCCTCGCGGATGGCAGCGGCGTAAGTTGGGTCGCTTCCACAGGCACTGCACAGCATTTCGCTCGAGGCCTTCGACACGCAGAAGCGCTTCGCGATGCTGCTCACCCAGGCCTCGGCCTCGGGCAACTGGATCTCGGTCTGGCGCAGCCGACCAATCACGGCGAGCATGTTGGTCGCCGCCTCGAAGTCGAAGTCCTTCTGCTGGAGTTCGTCGGCCAGTTCTCTCACCAACGCGACACACTCGGCGACCCTGCGCGAGCGCAAGGTCTGAAACACTTGAGCGACGCGCAGGAAGCGGACGAGGCGGCTGCTGTCGGGGCGACGCTCGACGGCCAGCGTGAGCGTAGCGACGGTGCGCGCGAGTTCCTTGTTGTCGGCTTGGTCGAAGTACAGCATCGACAGCATGACCAGCGTCTGGCAGTCGAACATCTTCGAACTGAGCCCGAGGCGCACGGTCCGCTCCAGCGCCGAGATCGCTTCATCGGATTGCCCCATCAAGAAGGCGAGCATGCCGGTCTTCTGCAGCCGGCTGATGTTCTGCGGCGTGATGGCGGAGGCCTTGGTGTAGGTCTCCAGGGCACTCGCGAGGTTGCCTTGCTCGACCTGCACCCGACCCATGACGTCGTAGGCATCGCCGAAGCTCGGTTGCTCGGCAATCAGGCTTTCCAGGGTGCGTATCGCCTTGGGCAGTTCACCTGTCTCGACTTCGACCCGCGCGAGCCCGAGCTTGGCCCAGGGCAGCGCCTGCGTTTGCTGGACAGCCTCGTAGAGGGTGCGTGCCGAGGCGTGGTCCTCGACGCGCAAGTACAGTTCGGCGCCGATCCGCGCGGCGTACAGCCAGAACTCGCCGCGGTCCAGAAAGCGCTGCATGCACAGTGCCGCCGCCGCTGCAAAGTGTCCCGCTTCGATGGCTTCGAAGATGTCCTTCAGTACGGACTTGCGGTAACGCGCCTGCAGTACGCGTTGCTCGAGCGCTGCAGCAGAGTGTGGCTTGATGAGGTAACTGTCGAGCGCAGCTTCCGCAGCTTCGGCCACGCTCACGTACGACCGTTCGCCGGTGACCATCACGAAGACGGTCGAAAAGGGCAACAACTGAGAACGTCGCAAGTCGTCGAGCAGATCCCTGCCCGAGATCGGCGAGTTGTCGAAGTGGTAGTCGCAGATGACGATGTCAAACGTGCGCTTCTCCAGCATCTTGCGGGCATCGTCTGCCCTGCTGGTCTGCGACACCTGCCCGACCCCGATGTCGCGCAGCATGTTCGTCAGGATGCTGCGCGAGGTCGGGTTGCTGTCGATCACCAGCGCCTTGCAGTCTTCGGCTTCTTGGCGGGTCAGTCGCATGGCTTGTCGATATCCGGTCGTCGGTTACCGGGTATCGGCCCACGCGGCGTTCACTTGAAGATGTCTTTGACCCGATCCGACCAGGACTTCGAGTTCGGCGAGTGCTTGTCCCCGCCTTTCTGGAACGACTCTTCCAGTTCCTTGAGCAGCTTGCGCTGGTGCTCGGTCAGCTTGATGGGCGTCTCCACGGTGACATGGCAATACAGGTCGCCCGGGTAGCTGGAGCGCAGTCCCTTGATGCCCTTGCCGCGCAGCCGGAAGGTCTTGCCGTGCTGGGTGCCTTCGGGTAGAGGGATCTCGGCCGTGCCATTGAGCGTGCGCACCTGGATCTGCCCGCCCAGCGCCGCGGTGATCATGCTGACGGGCGCAGTGCAGTGCAGGTCATCGCCATCGCGCTCGAAGATCTCGTGCTGCT
This sequence comes from Rubrivivax sp., assembly GCA_027490215.1. Classification (GTDB taxonomy): domain Bacteria; phylum Pseudomonadota; class Gammaproteobacteria; order Burkholderiales; family Burkholderiaceae_C; genus PBB1. The sequence continues at coordinate 6,845 of JAIXYO010000023.1, read as the reverse complement.
TGACGCGGATCTCGATGTACAGATCCCCCGGTGGTCCGCCATTGCTGCCCGGTTCGCCGTTGCCAGCCGATCGGATGCGCATGCCTTCGTTGATGCCGGCCGGAATCTTGACCTCCAGCGTCTTCGTCTTCTTGATCCGCCCCTGGCCGCTGCAGGCGGTGCAGGGCTCGGGAATCACCTTGCCGGCGCCGCGGCAGGTCGGGCAGGTCTGCTGGATGCTGAAGAAGCCCTGGCGCATCGTGACCGCACCCGAGCCATTGCAGCTGCCGCACATCTTCGCGCTGGTGCCTGGCTTCGCGCCGCTGCCCTTGCAGGTCTCGCAGCTTTCGTAGGCCGGAATCCGGATCTGGGTTTCCTTGCCAGCGGCCGCTTCTTCCAGCGTGATTTCCATCTGGTACGACAGATCGCTGCCGCGGAACATCTGCTGGCCGCCGCCACCCCGGCGCTGGCCCCCGCCACCGCCAAAAATGTCGCCGAAGATGTCGCCGAAGGCTTCGGCGAAGCCGCCCATGTTGTCGCCACCGGGGCGGAAGCCGCCACCCATGTTGGGGTCGACGCCTGCATGGCCGTACTGGTCGTAGGCAGCGCGCTTCTGCGCGTCGGAGAGCATCTCGTAGGCCTCCTTGGCCTCCTTGAATTTTTCTTCCGCCTTCTTCGCGTCGTCGCCCTGATTGCGGTCAGGGTGGTGCTTCATCGCCAGCTTGCGATAGGCCTTCTTGATGTCTTCGTCGGACGCGGTCTTCGCCACGCCCAGGATCTCGTAGTAATCGCGCTTTGCCATCGATTCATCCGTCACGCCGCAGCGTCTGGTTCAAAACAAGAACGCCGCGTCGGGCCTGCGCTTGCGCACGAGCACCCTGACGCGGCGAGGTCACCGGGTCACCCCGGCGCCGATGTGTCATCGAGTTCGTGTCACTTTTTCTCTTTGACTTCGGTGAACTCGGCATCCACCACATTGTCGTCGGCAGGCTTGTCGGCCGGTGCCGCTGATTGTGGCCCGGCCCCCGCACCGGCGGCGCCTCCGGCTGCAGCGGCAGCTGCTTGCGCGTCGGCATAGACCTTTTCGCCCAGCTTCTGGCTGGCCGTCATCAAGGTCTCGGTCGAGGCCTCGATGGTGGCCTGGTCTTCGCTGGTGAGTGCGGCTTCGGCGTCCTTCAAGGCTGCTTCGATCTTTTCCTTCTCGCCGGCGTCGAGCTTGTCGCCATGTTCGGCCAGGCTCTTCTTGACGCTGTGGATCATCGCGTCGGCCGAGTTGCGGGCCTGGATCAGACCGAGCTTCTTCTTGTCCTCGGCGGCGTTCAGCTCGGCGTCCTTCACCATCTGCTGGATCTCGGCTTCGGTCAGACCCGAGTTGGCCTTGATGGTGATCTTGTTTTCCTTGCCGGTGCCCTTGTCCTTCGCGCCCACGTGCAGGATGCCGTTGGCATCGATGTCGAAGCTGACTTCGATCTGCGGCGTGCCGCGGGCTGCAGGCGCAATGCCCTCGAGGTTGAACTCGCCCAGGCTCTTGTTGCCGGAGGCCATTTCGCGCTCGCCCTGGTAGACCTTGATCGTCACCGCCGGCTGGTTGTCGTCGGCTGTGGAGAAGGTCTGCGCGAACTTGGTCGGAATGGTCGTGTTCTTCTGGATCATCTTGGTCATCACGCCGCCGAGCGTCTCGATGCCGAGCGACAGCGGCGTCACGTCGAGCAGCAACACGTCGGTGCGGTCACCGGCCAGCACCTGACCCTGGATCGCAGCGCCCACGGCGACCGCTTCATCAGGGTTGACGTCCTTGCGCGGCTCGCGGCCGAAGAACTCCTTGACCTTTTCCTGCACCTTGGGCATGCGGGTCATGCCACCCACCAGGATCACGTCGTTGATGGCACTGACGGCCACGCCTGCATCCTTGATGGCAGTGCGGCACGGGGCGATGGTGCGCTCGATCAGGTCCTCGACCAGCGCTTCCAGCTTCGCGCGGCTGAGCTTGATGTTCAGGTGCTTCGGGCCGGAGGCATCGGCGGTCACGTAAGGCAGGTTGATGTCGGTCTGCGCGCCGCTGGACAGTTCGATCTTCGCCTTCTCGGCGGCTTCCTTCAGACGCTGCAACGCCAGCACATCCTTGCCCAGATCAACACCTTGCTCCTTCTTGAACTCGGCAATGATGTAGTCGATGATGCGCTGGTCGAAGTCCTCGCCGCCGAGGAATGTGTCGCCGTTGGTGGACAGCACTTCGAACTGCTTCTCGCCATCGACATCGGCGATCTCGATGATCGACACGTCGAAGGTGCCGCCACCCAAGTCATAGACAGCAATCTTGCGGTCGCCCTTTTCGTTCTTGTCGAGGCCGAAGGCGAGTGCTGCCGCGGTTGGCTCATTGATGATGCGCTTGACATCCAGCCCGGCGATGCGGCCAGCGTCCTTCGTCGCCTGGCGCTGCGCGTCGTTGAAGTACGCGGGCACGGTGATGACAGCTTCGGTGACCGCTTCGCCCAGGTAGTCCTCAGCGGTCTTCTTCATCTTGCGCAGGATTTCAGCGCTGACCTGCTGCGGCGCGATCTTGTTGCCGCGCACCTCGACCCACGCATCGCCGTTGTCGGCAGCGGCGATTTTGTAGGGCATCAGATCGATGTCCTTCTGCACTTCCTTCTCGGTGAACTTGCGGCCGATCAGGCGCTTCACCGCGTACAGCGTGTTCTTGGGGTTGGTGACGGCCTGACGCTTCGCCGAGGCGCCGACGAGGATCTCGCCGCTGTCCTGGTAGGCCACGATCGAAGGTGTGGTGCGTGCACCTTCGCTGTTCTCGATCACCTTGGTGGTGTTGCCTTCCATGATCGACACGCATGAGTTGGTGGTGCCGAGGTCGATGCCGATGATTTTTGCCATGTCGAAATCTCCTGAAAATTGAAACTGGCTTGATGACGAGTTGTGGATAACTCTGTGTTTATCAAGGGGTGCGGTGCACCGCGATCCGATCAAGTGAAGCTATTTGGGGGCGGTGACGGTGACCAGCGCCGGGCGCAGCACGCGGTCCGAAATGAGGTAACCCTTCTGAAGCACGGCCACCACGGTGTTGGCCTCCTGGTCGGCTGGAACGACGCTGATCGCCTGGTGCTGATGGGGGTCGAACTTGGCGCCGGCAGCTGGATTGATCTCAACAACTCGGTTGCGCTCGAGGGCGCTCGACAGTTGTCGCAGGGTCGCGTGCACGCCTTCAAGCAGTTGTTCAGGCGTTGCGCTGGGCAGGGCAATCGCTGCTTCCAGACTGTCCTTCACCGGCAGCAGGCTTTCGGCAAAGCCTTCGACGGCGAACTTTCGCGCTTTCGAGATCTCGTCTTCGGCGCGGCGGCGGGTGTTCTCGGCTTCTGCCTTGGCGCGCAGGTAGGCGTCGGCCACCTCTGCATGCTTGGCTTCCAGTTCGGCAAGTTTTGAAGCAACGTGGGCGCCGTTGCCATCTGACGACGTGGACCCGATGGCGCCGTTGGGGTTGGACGGTTCGGAGTCTGCGGGTGCTTGCGGTTCGTTTTGGCTCATGTCGGCTGAATTCCCTTCAGCCTTCGACGTGAGGTTGATTCCCCATCTTTCAAGAGGGACTTTGTGAGGATCTCGCGATCATGCCTCGATCGGCTTCATTCGCTGTCGACCGAAGCGCTCCAGCGATTCCAGTCGGCCAGCTTGCGGCGATCGCGCTTGGTCGGGCGACCTTGCTCGATGGCGAGGGAAGGCTCGGCCGATTCGCGCCGCTCGCGGGCCACCTTCTCACGCAGCGCGATGCTCTCCGCGGTTTCCGCATACAAGGTCTGAGCGACCGGTGCCGGACCGCGGATCTCGCTCAGTCCCACGACGACGATGGTGCGCAGCACGGGCCCCTGCCGCAGCTCGATGCGGTCGCCCGCGCGTAACTCCCGAGAGGGTTTGGCCGGCTGCGCGTTGACGCTGATCCGGCCCTTGCCGATCTCGTCTGTGGCCAGGCTGCGGGTCTTGTAGAAGCGTGCGGCCCACAGCCACTTGTCGAGTCTCAAGCGGCTAACCCGTACATCGTGTCGTCTGTGGGGCTGCCCGCTTCAGCGCTCGGCCCCGAGCGCGAGGGCGCGCTCGCGTTGGTCAGCCAGCAGGGCGGCGTCTGGTGCGGTGCTGCAGTCCCAGCCTTGCAGATGCGTGATCGCGATATTGGTCAGCGCGAGCAGCCACTCGTGCTGGTCGTTCAGACAAGGCAGGTAGTTGAATTCAGTGCCACCGGCACTCATGAAGGCGGCACGGGCTTCCTGGGCAATTTCTTCCAGCGTTTCGAGGCAGTCGGCCGGGAAACCGGGACACATGATGTCCACCCGCTTTACCCCTTGTGCGGCCAATGCGATCAGCGTGGGTTCGGTGTAGGGCTGCAGCCATTCGGCCTTGCCAAAGCGACTTTGGAACGTGACGACGAGTTCGACAGCGCTCAGACCCAGTCGCTCACCGAGCAGGCGTGCCGTTTTCAGGCACTGGCAGTGGTAAGGGTCGCCGAGCAACAAGGTGCGACGCGGTACACCATGAAAACTCAGTACCAGGCGATCTGGCCGGCCGCTTTGCTTCCAGTGGTCTGTGACGCGCTTGGCCAGCGCGGCGATGTAGCCCGGGTCGTCGTGGTATTGGTTGACGAAGCGGAACTCCGGCAGCCAGCGTGAAAGCCTGCTCCAGTTGGATACAGCGTCGCTGACGCTGGCAGTGGTCGGGCCGGAATACTGCGGATACAGCGGCAGCACGAGCACGCGGGTGATGCCGGCGGCCCGGAGCTCGTCCAGCACTGCCGCAATGGCCGGCGATCCATAACGCATCGCCGGACGCACCAGCACGCGGTGCCCGCGTTCTCCCAGGTATCCCTGCAACATTGACGCCTGTTTGCAGGTCCAGACCTTCAGCGGCGAACCTTCGTCGGTCCAGATGGTGGCGTACTTGGCCGCCGATTGCTTGGGCCGTACCGGCAGGATCAAGCCGTTCAGGATGAACCACCAGACCAGGCGCGGAATCTCAACGACCCGTGGATCGCTCAGGAATTCCTTCAGGTAACGACGAAGCGCAGGTGCCGTGGGTGCGTCAGGAGTGCCCAGATTGCACAACAGCACCGCCGTGGTCGGCGTGACAGGCTTGCCGTGTTCGTGGGCGGGTTCAGGAGCAAAGGGCATGCGGGGTCCGCAGAAGGGAAGCGCGCGATTATCGATGCATGCCGTTGGCCTGACCAAGCTCAAACCCACAAAGTGCTGCTCTGCAGGGCACGGACGCGCTCAGAGCTGTGTGGGAGGCTGCCTGGAGGTTTCGGCGAAGCGCAGTACCTCGAATCGGACACAGGGCGCCGTCGGGTCTGACGGCGAGGTGCCGAGTCCGACTACCCCGCTTCCGTGCAGCGTGCAGGTGCCGCGTCGAAGGGTGACCACTTCAGTCTCCCCGGTGAATCGCACATAGGTGCCGTTGTAGCTGAGGTCCGACAGCTGAAAAGCCCCGCCGTGCCAGTCGATGCGCGCGTGGGACCGCGAGACTCTGTTGTCGTCGATGCAGTAGGTCGCCTGCGTGCTTCGCCCGAGAATCACTGGCATGCTGCTGCTGGCGAACACTTGGTTCACGTCAAGCCAGATCAGGCGTACGCCCTCTGGTTCGATGTTCGCCATGATGTCGCCGAAGGTGGTCGCTGCCATGTCAGCGAACTGCTGAGTCTCAAGGATGTGCACCTCGACCGGCTCGACCCGACCGCGCAACTGGATGTGATCGAGCCGGCGAAACTGGACCCGCTCGCAGGCTGGCAGCACGGCCAACACCGTGGAAGTTGCCAGCGTCTCGTTGTCGCCCGAATGCTCGAGCAGGCGCGCCGCGATATTCACGGCGTCGCCGAAGCAGTCGCCGGCCATCTCGACCACCTCACCGTACGCAAGCCCGACCTGGAGCTTCAGCGCCCGCCCGGGCGGCGCCACAACGGCCAATGGCTGAGAGGCGCCGCAGGACAGCGCGTCATGCATGTCGATGGACGCCCTGACGGCCGATTCCGCATCGGCAAAGGTCGCCATCAGGCCATCGCCCAGCGTCTTGACCAGTGTGCCGCCGCAAGCGACGACGACCCGTCCCAGCATGGAGATGCTTTGCGTCACCCATTGGGTGGCGATCGCATTACCCAGGGACTCGTACAGCCCCGTGCTGCCGCGCAGGTCGGCAAACAGAACGCAACACTCGATGGTTCGGGTCATCCGCAGCAAGCCGTGATCGAAGTCACAGTCTAGCTTCAACAGGCGAAAAAAAGCCCCACCTGACGGCGGGGCTGGTTGCTTCTTTGGAATCGTTTACAGGTTGTCCAGATACGTTCGCAATTTGTCTGAGCGGCTCGGGTGCTTGAGCTTGCGAATGGCCTTGGCCTCGATCTGGCGGATGCGCTCACGCGTCACGTCGAACTGCTTGCCGACTTCTTCCAGCGTGTGGTCGGTGCTCATCTCGATGCCGAAGCGCATGCGCAGCACCTTCGCCTCGCGCGGGGTCAGGCTGTCGAGGATGTCCTTGACCACATCGCGGAGGCCGGCCTGCATCGCGGCCTCGATGGGCGCGGTGTTGTTGGTGTCCTCGATGAAGTCGCCCAGGTGCGAATCGTCGTCGTCGCCGATCGGCGTTTCCATGGAGATCGGCTCCTTGGCGATCTTCATGATCTTGCGGATCTTGTCTTCCGGGATCTCCATCTTCTCGGCCAGCGTGGGGGCGTCGGGCTCGTAGCCGAATTCCTGCAGGTGCTGGCGCGAAATGCGGTTCATCTTGTTGATCGTCTCGATCATGTGCACCGGGATGCGGATCGTGCGCGCCTGGTCGGCAATCGAGCGCGTGATCGCTTGGCGGATCCACCAGGTCGCATAGGT
>JAIXYO010000028.1 GCA_027490215.1 Rubrivivax sp. | reverse complement strand
AGACAGCCACGGTTGTGTTCAACGGGCTTCAACCGCAACAGTGGCTCTCGGAGCGGTGTGGTGGGGTGCCGTGTGGAGTGAAGTAAAGGAGGAGGGCCGGATGGACTCGCGAGAAGCGCGTGAGTCGACAACCGGCCCGGGGGACATGAACGCAACACGGCACCCCGCCGCACCGCTCTCGCGCAGATTGAGCACTGAAGACCGAGGCCAGCGAATGACCGCAAAGGGCCGAAAGCAGAGCTTCGCCAACTGTCGGCTGTGTCATGCGTCGCGAGTCGTGCGAAGCACGGTGGAGAACTGACATGGCACGCAGCAAGGAGCGAGCACCGGCGGTGTTCGAGTTGCGCAGCGCATCGATGACGTTGGTCGTCGTCGCGCTGAAGACCACCGACATGCTGGCGATCGAGCGCGAGCTGACGGCGCGATTTGCCGACACCCCGGAGATGTTCAACCAGGACCCGGTCGTGATCGACATCGCGCAGGCCGAAGGCGATCCGCTCGCGCTGGATTACGCCAGGCTGGCTTCGCTGTTGCGGCAATTCAAGATGGTGGCTGCTGCGGTGCGCGGTGGCTCGCCGGAGCAGATGGCGGCTGCCGCCGAGGCCGGGCTGGGTGAGGCGCCCGAGGCACTGCCTCCTGCCACGCGCACGCCGACCCCTGCAGTCGCCGCACCACCGCCAGTGGAGGCGGCGCCGCCTCCAGCGCCCGCGCCCGAGCCAGTGGCTGCCGCGCCGGTGCAGGCTCAGCCCGCAGCCATCACCACGCTGATCGTCGACAAGCCGCTGCGCTCAGGCCAGCAGGTGTACGCCCGTGGCGGTGACCTGGTGGTGCTTGCGGCGGTGAATTTCGGTGCCGAGGTGATCGCCGACGGCAGCATCCACGTCTATGCGCCGCTGCGTGGCAAGGCGATTGCGGGTGCCCGGGGAAACAACGACGCGCGCATCTTCAGCACCTGCATGGAGCCCGAATTGATTTCGATCGCCGGTACCTACCGCACCACCGACAACCCGTTGCCCGACACCGTGATCGGCAAGCCGGCGCAGATTCGCCTGGACGGCGAGCGCCTGGTGTTCGAGCCGCTGGACTGATCGATTCTTTCCTCCGCCTTCCCCCTTCATCTTCTTTCGCCCCTGGCGACATCACATCCACAAGGACTGCCATCCATGGCCAGAATCATCGTCGTGACCTCCGGCAAGGGAGGCGTCGGCAAGACCACCACCAGCGCCAGCTTCGCTTCCGGCCTCGCACTGCGCGGACACAAGACCGCTGTCATCGATTTCGACGTCGGCCTGCGCAACCTCGACCTGATCATGGGCTGCGAACGCCGCGTGGTGTACGACCTGATCAACGTGATCCACGGCGAGGCCAAGCTGAACCAGGCCTTGATCAAGGACAAGCAGTGCGACAACCTGTACGTGCTTGCCGCGTCACAGACCCGCGACAAGGACGCTCTGACGCAGGACGGCGTCGAGCGCGTGCTGGAAGAACTGGCCGGCATGGACTTCGAATACATCGTCTGCGACTCGCCGGCCGGCATCGAGACCGGCGCGCTGATGGCGATGCATTTCGCCGATGAGGCACTGGTGGTGACCAACCCCGAGGTGTCCTCGGTGCGCGATTCCGACCGCATCCTCGGCATGCTGCACAGCAAGACGCGCCGCGCGATCGAGAAGAAGGAGCCGATCAAGGAGCACCTGCTGATCACCCGCTACAACCCGAACCGGGTGATCGGCGGTCAGATGCTCAGCCTGAAAGACATCCACGACATCCTGCGGGTGCGGATGATCGGCGTGATCCCGGAGTCTGAATCGGTGCTTGATGCCTCGAACCAGGGCGTGCCGGCGATCCATCTGAAGGGTTCCGACGTGTCAGAGGCCTACAAGGATGTGATCACGCGCTTCCTGGGCGAGGAAACGCCGCTGCGCTTTGTCGATGCCGTGAGGCCGAGCTTCCTCAAACGCCTGTTCGGGGGGAAGTGAGTGATGGGCTTCCTGTCCTTCTTTCTCGGTGAAAAGACCAAGACCGCCAGCGTTGCCAAGGAGCGGCTGCAGATCATCCTGGCGCACGAACGCAACGGTCGCACCCGTGACCCGGCCTACCTGCCTGACCTGCAGCGCGAACTGCTGGCGGTGATCTCGAAGTACGTGTCCGTCGGGCCCGGCGACATCAAGGTCGAGGTTGAACGCCAGGGCGATCTGGAGGTTTTGCAGGTCAAGATCGAACTTCCGGAGGTGGCTCGGTAGCTTTTTGATTGGCTAAAGTAGCCAATCAATTCCATTGGGGTCCGATATGAACGTCACCGCGACCGACGCCAAGAACCGACTCGGCCAGGTCCTCGAAAACGCGCAGCGCGAGCCAGTGTTCATCGACAAGAGCGGGCGCAGGCACAGCGTGGTGATCTCGGCGGCGCGATATGAGGAACTGCTGCAGGCGGAGGCAAGGCGGCCTAAGCAACCGTCGATGGAAGCGCGGCGCCAACACTTCAACGAACAGTACAAAGACTGGATCGAATTGCAGAGCCAGTTCGTCGCTGAGTACGGCGTGTTCGGCGACGAGTGGCGTCAGTGGTGAGGTGGATGGATGGCGCAGTTCGATGTGTATGCCAACCCTAGCAGCCGCCAGCGTGACGGCATTCCTTTCCTCGTGGTGATGCAAAGTGATTTGCTCGATCACCTGCCGACCCGCCTTGTCATGCCGCTGGTCATCGAGCGGTTCAATGCGACGTCACTTCCGTCGCGTCGGAGTCCGTCTTTTCGGATCGACGGGCAAACCTTGCACCTGTGGCCGCAGCAGACCGCGACCATCCTGGCGCGGATGCTGGGCGAACCTGTCGCGTCATTGAAAGACGATCAAGGCCGCCTGCTCGACGCCCTCGATGCCGTCGTCAGCGGCATCTGACGGCCTGCGCAACGATGCCGCGCCGATGAGCCCATCGCCGCGCCCACCGAAGATTCCCGAGTCGGTGCTGGTCGTGATCCACACCGCCGACCTCGAGGTGCTGCTGATCGAGCGCGCGGATCGGCCGGGCTTCTGGCAGAGCGTGACCGGCTCGAAGGATGCGGTGGATGAGCCGTTCGAGTTGACGGCGCGCCGCGAGGTGGCCGAAGAGACCGGCATCGTTGTGGGCTCGGTGGACGTGCCGCTCTCCCATCTGCGAGACTGGGGCATGCGCAATGTCTACGAGATCTACCCCGTCTGGCGGCACCGTTATGCGCCGGGGGTGACGCACAACACCGAGCATGTGTTCGGGTTGCAGGTGCCGCGGGACATCGCCATCACGCTCGCCCCGCGTGAGCACACTCGCAGCGAGTGGCTACCCTGGCGCGAAGCGGCGGACCGCTGCTTCTCGCCATCGAATGCCGAAGCAGTGCTGCAACTGCCCAGGTTCGTGTCAGCGTGAAAAGCGTTCATCACTTGAACGCCAGTGTCTCCAAGCACCCAGGCGACGTGCTGCGTGTGGCCACGTACAACATCCACAAGGGCGTGCGCGGTGTGGGCCCGCGGCGGCGGCTGGAGATTCACAACCTGGCGCTCGGCATCGAGGCGCTGGACGCCGATCTGGTGTTCCTGCAGGAAGTGCGGAGCTCGAACCGCGCCGAGGCGCTGCAGTTCCCCGACACCCAGATCGGTTGGCCGCGGATTCCGCAGGCCGACTACGTGGCGCCCGAAGGCTACGCGGTGGCCTACCGCAGCAATGCGATCACTCGCCACGGCGAGCATGGCAATGCCTTGCTGTCGCGCTGGCCGATCGGGGACATCAGGCACCACGATGTGTCCGACCACCGCTTCGAGCAGCGCGGCCTGCTGCATGTGCCGGTGCAGTGGAATGACACGGTGGTGCATTCCATCGTCGCGCACCTGGGCCTGATGCACGCCAGCCGGGTGCGGCAGGTCGAGCGCATCGCCGAGTTCATAGCCGCCCACGTACCTGCGGGTGAGCACCTGGTGTTGGCAGGTGACTTCAACGACTGGGGCGAAAAGCTCGACGCACCGATCCGCAAGATGGGCCTGGAGCCCGCGCGCGTGGGTGGCCAATCGCCACTGCGCACCTTTCCGTCGCGGGTGCCCTTCTTTTCGCTCGACCGGGTGTATGCACGCGGTTTGCGCTGCACGGCGATGCAGGTACCGCGCGGGCCAGCCTGGGCTCGCATGTCTGACCACCTGCCGCTGGTGGTTGAACTGCAACTGATCTGATCGGCCGATGCCGAGCGAAGACGACCTCGCCGCGCGCGCCAACGCCGAGCGTGTAGTGCTCGAACGGATGTGGGGTGCTGTGCCCCAGCCTGTTTTCAGCGGCGGCAACACGGTGCACCTGCTGCGTGGCGGCGACGCACTGTTTCCGGCAATGATCGACGCCATCGACGCGGCCCGCCATGAGGTCTGCGTGGCGACGTACATCTTCCACGACGATCCAGCAGCAGATCGCGTCGCCGCCGCGCTGATCCAGGCGGCGCAACGTGGTGTGCAGGTGAAGATGGTGAACGATGGCTTCGGCACGCTGGGCGGTGTCAGTGCGCTGCAGCGTCGCCTGTGCGACGGCGGCGTGCAGGTCGCGGTGTACCGGCCGATCGACCGCTGGTGGAACTGGCTGCAGCCTGGGCAGTTGCGGCGCCTGCACCTGAAGCTGTGTGTGGTCGATGCCGAGATCGGCTTTGTCGGCGGCATCAACCTGATGGACGATCGCTACGACCTGCACCATGGCTGGAGCGATGCGCCCCGCCTCGATTTCGCCGTGCGTGTCACGGGCCCGATCACGGGCCCGATTCATCAGGCAACGATCGCGGTGTGGTCGCGCGCGCACCTGGGGCGGAGCTTCAAGGACGAAGCGCTGGCGATCGTGAGAGGCGCCGAGCCGCTGGCCCGGGTTCGGCGCCTGATCAAGCGCTTGCGGCTGAACGGCCAACGAGGCATGCAGGCATCGCCTGGCGACCTGAAGCCGATGCATGCCGCCTTCGTACTGCGCGACAACGTGCGCCAGCGCCGCACCATCGAGCGCGCCTACATCGACGCCATCCGCAGCGCGCACACGCGGGTCGACCTGATCTCGGCGTATTTCTACCCGGGGCGCGAGTTTCGCCGCGCGCTGCGTCAGGCGGCACGGCGCGGTGTGCGCGTGAGGCTGCTGCTGCAAGGCAAGCTCGACTACCGCATCGCCGGCATGGCCGCGCGGGCGCTCTACGACGAACTGCTGGGGCAGGGCGTGCGCATCTTCGAATACACGCCCGCTTACCTCCACGCCAAGATCGCCGTCATCGATGATGAATGGGCGACGGTTGGCAGCTCGAACATCGATCCGCTGTCGCTGCTGCTGAACCTCGAGGCCAACGTCATCGTGCGCGATGCCGCATTCAACGCCGAGCTGTCAGCGCAGTTCGACGCGGCGATTGCGGTGTCGGAAGAAATCGACCCTACGCAGAAGTACCGCCCCGGCATGCTGGGCGCGCTGCGTCGAGGCGTGGTGGCATGGGTGTCATACGTGTATTTGAGGGTCGCGGGGGCCACCGGACGCTATTGATCTAGTCTCCTCGACATGGCTTTTGCCGAGACCGACCTGATCATCGAACGCCCTGCCGGCCTGTACTGCCCGCCGGGCGATTTCTACATCGACCCCTGGCGGCCGGTTGATCGTGCCGTCATCACGCACGCACATGCCGACCATGCGCGAACAGGCCATGGCCACTACCTCGCGTCGGCAAAGTCGGCAGGTGTGCTGCGGTCGCGGCTGGGCCGGATCAATCTGCAGACAGCGGCCTATGGTGAGGTGATCGAGCACCGAGGCGTGCGCGTCAGCCTGCATCCGGCCGGACATGTGCTGGGCTCTGCGCAGGTCCGCGTCGAGCACGGCGGGCGGGTATGGGTGGCCTCGGGCGACTACTTCGTCAGTGGCGCAGCAGACGATCACAACCTGACCTGCGACCCGTTCGAGCCGGTGCGCTGCGACTGCTTCATCACCGAAAGCACCTTCGGCCTGCCTGTCTACCGCTGGCGCCCACAGCGCGAGGTCTATGCCGACATCAATGCCTGGTGGAGTGCGAATGCCGAGGCGGGTCGCGCCAGCTTGCTGATGGGCTACAGCTTTGGCAAGGCGCAGCGGCTGCTGGCCGGGCTGGATGAGCGGATCGGGCCCATCGTCGTGCACGCGGCGGTCGAGCCACTGAACCGCGCCTACCGCGCCGAAGGTGTGGGGCTGCCAGCCACGCAACTGATCAGCGAGGTGAGCGACAAGGCCAGCCTGCGGCGTGCGATCGCGATCGGCCCGCCGTCGGTGCAGGACAGCAGTTGGGCGCGCTCCTTCACCGTCGGTGGTGTCGAGGCCAGTGACGCATTCGCCAGTGGCTGGATGCAGTTGCGCGGCGCGCGGCGTCGCCATGCAGTGGACCGCGGTTTCGTGATGAGCGACCACGCGGACTGGCCGGGCCTGCAGCGCGCCATTGCAGCGACTGGCGCCGAGCGAGTCATCGTGACGCACGGCTACGAGGCAGTCATGGTTCGCTGGCTGGAGCAGCAGGGGCTGCAGGCGGGATCGTTCCGCACCGAGTTCGGGCGCGATGATGGCCCCGAGGCGATGCCGCCGGTCGTTGAGGGGACCGAGCAGGATGCGCCTGCCGCAGACCCGAGCGGAGTGCCGCGTTGAGGCGATTCGCCGCGCTCTACGCCGCGCTCGACGCCAGCACCGCGACCACTGCCAAGGTCGATGCGCTGAAGCGTTACTTCGCCATCGCCGATGCGGCCGATGCGGCGTGGGCCGTGTATTTCCTGGCCGGCGGCAAGCCACGCCAGGTCGTGCCGACCGGCGTGCTGCGCGAGTTGGCCTGCGCACGCGCCGGCATCGATGACTGGCTGTTCGACGAGTGTTACCAGGCGGTCGGCGATCTGGCCGAAACGATCGCGCACGTGTTGCCCGCGCCATCGAAGCGCAGCGATCTTGGTCTTGCTGTCTGGATCGAACAGCGGCTTCTTCCGCTGCGCGATGAAACGCCGCAGACGCAGGCCGCGCGCATCGCCAGTTACTGGGAAGAACTTGACCCAGACGAACGCTTTCTGCTGACCAAGCTGATCGGCGGTGGCTTTCGCGTCGGCGTCAGCAAGCTGCTGGTGCAGCGCGCGTTGGCCGAGTGGGCCGGAGTCGATGCCAAGGTCGTCGCTCAGCGCATGATGGGCTACACCGACAAGAGCGCACGGCCGGACACTGCTGGCTTTGCAAGGCTGGTGTCAAGCGACGCTGAGCCGGGGCGTGATGTGGGGCAGCCGTATCCGTTCTTCCTCGCGCACCCGGTCGAGGTGCCACTGGCTGAATTCGATGCGGTGCTGGGCCCGCCCGGTGACTGGCTGGTCGAGTGGAAGTACGACGGCATTCGCGCACAGGTGGTGCGGCGCGCTGGGCAGGTCTGGATCTGGTCACGCGGCGAGGAACTGGTCACAGACCGATTCCCTGAACTCGTGGCCATCGCTCAGGCCTGGCCGGATGGCACGGTGCTCGATGGCGAGATCCTGGTCTGGCTGCCTGCCAGCGACCGACCGGAGCCCTTCAATCTTTTGCAGCGGCGGATCGGTCGCAAGAACCTGACGAAGAAGATCCTCGCCGACGTGCCGGTGACCTTCATGGCCTACGATCTGCTGGAGCAGGGCGGCCTTGATCTGCGTGAAACAGCGCAACACCTGCGGCGCGCGGCGCTGGAGGCGCTGGCCGCTGTCGCACCTTCGCTGCGCCTCTCGCCGCTGCTGCGTGGCTCCTGGCCCGAACTGGCCGCGCTGCGCACGCAATCGAGAGGTCGCGGGGTCGAGGGCTTCATGCTGAAGCACCGCGACGCGCATTACGGCAGTGGGCGTCGCAAACAGGCGGGTGGATCGATAGCAACACGATCGTTGGCCTGGTGGAAATGGAAGGTCGATCCGCTCACCGCCGATGCCGTGCTGATCTACGCACAGGCGGGCCACGGTCGCCGCGCCAGCGTCTACACCGACTACACCTTCGCGGTGTGGAACCGCACGCCGCGCGATGCGGCCGAGGCGCAAGCCGTTGTCGATGCCATCGCCGCGCGCCAGCCGCCACAGCCCGACGGCCTGCAATTGGTGGCGTTCGCAAAAGCTTATGGTGGCCTGAGCGACGAAGAGTTCAAGGCGGTCGACCGGGTGATTCGCCAGACGACACTGGAGAAATTCGGACCGGTGCGAAGCGTTCGACCGACGATGGTGTTCGAGCTGGGCTTCGAAGGCCTCAACCTCAGCACTCGACACAAGAGCGGCATCGCGGTGCGCTTCCCCCGCATGCTCAGAATCCGGGACGACAAGCCGCTGCACGAAGCCGACACACTGGATACGCTACAAACGCTGATCCGCCCTGGAGACACTCCCGATGAGCACGACCGACACAAAACCCACGACGGACTTTGACTGTGACTTGCTGGTGATCGGCGCCGGCAGCGGTGGCGTGCGCGCCGGTCGTTTCGCGGCGCAGCGAGGCGCCCGCGTGATCGTCGTCGAAGGCGGTGCGCTCGGTGGCACTTGCGTGAACGTCGGCTGCATCCCGAAGAAGCTGTACAGCTATGCGGCCCACTACGCCGAGGCCTTCGAGCAGTCGCATGGCTTCGGGTGGGAGGCCGCTACGCCGCACTTCAACTGGAGTGTATTGAAGGCGCGGCGTGCGGCCGAGATCGCACGGCTGAACGGGATCTACGAGGGCGTGCTCAGGGGTGCGGGCGCGACGCTGGTGCGCGGCTGGGGCAGCCTGATCGACGCTCACACGGTGGCAGTGCGTTCGGTAGATGCCGACACCGAGGCACCACCAACGCTCTACACCGCCCGCCACATCCTGCTGGCCACCGGCGGGGGGCCGCAACGAGTCCACCATGCCGGTGCCGAACACGCGCTGAGCTCGGACGACATGTTCGACCTCGATCCGTTTCCGCGTCGGCTGGTTGTCGTGGGTGGCGGCTATATCGCTTGCGAGTTCGCCTCGATCTTCCAGGGCCTCGGGGCGCAGGTCACCTTGGTGCACCGCGGGCCGCGTCTGCTGCGCGGGTTCGACACCGAGGTCGTCGATTTCATCACCGCCGAGATGCGCAAGAAGGGTGTCGTGATCCACCTGAACACGAAGGTGTCCGATGTCCGGCGCGATGTCGAAGGACAAGCACTGCGCCTGACGCGTGCCGGTGGCCCGGGCGAGTCAGATCAAGACACCACGATCCAGGCCGATGCGGTGCTGCACGCCACCGGGCGCGTACCGCGCACCGCCGGACTCGGCCTTGAAGCCGTCGGCATCTCGCTCGATGCCAAGGGCACCGTGCCGGTGGACGGAAACTACCAGACGGTCGTGCCGTCAGTCCATGCGATCGGCGATCTGGTCGGACACATGGCACTCACGCCCGTGGCGCTGGCCGAAGCGATGATGCTGGTCGATCGATTGTTTGGCGACGGCACTCGGCCGCCCATCGACTACACGCTGATCCCCACGGCCGTCTTCACCCACCCCAACATCGGGACCGTCGGCCTGACGGAAGAAGCGGCGCGTGAACGCGGGCCGGTACGCATCTACCGCAGTGAGTTCAAGGCCTTGCAGCACACCCTCAGCGGCAGCACTGAACGCACGCTGATGAAGATCGTGGTCGATGATGCGAGCGATCGCGTGCTGGGCATGCACATGGTCGGCGCCGATGCCGGCGAGGTGATCCAGGGCTTCGCGGTGGCGCTGCAGGCCGGTGTCACCAAGGCTCACCTCGACCGCACCATCGGCATCCACCCGACGGCTGCCGAGGAATTCGTGACGATGCGCGAGGTGTCGCGCCGCTGACCCGCTGCTGCAGGGTCAGCGCATCGTGTAGCCGCGCCCGTCCATGCAGGCTTCGGTCGCGCGGTTGAACACGCTGCTGTCGGCCATCGCGCTTGGCTGGGTGGTGGCCCAGCGGTTGCATTCCTGACGATCGGCTTCCAACTGTTGCTCATTCTGGCCGTTGCGCGGGTAGATGATGGGCTCGGGCGGGGCCTTCGAGACCGGTTCCCGGCGCGGCACTTCGCGGTAGACGGGCGCCGGTACCTCG
Organism: Rubrivivax sp.; assembly: GCA_027490215.1. Lineage (GTDB taxonomy): Bacteria > Pseudomonadota > Gammaproteobacteria > Burkholderiales > Burkholderiaceae_C > PBB1. Next base: position 41,288 of record JAIXYO010000028.1, on the reverse strand, counting down.
CGATACACCACCGAGGGTGGGTCCACGTACACATAGCTTGGGTAGGCCGGCACGATCACGCTGGAATACACCGGCGGCCCGTAGCTGTAGCTGCTGTAGCCGTGGCGAGACCCGGCCAGCCAGCCCAGCCCGACACCCAAGCCCAGCCCGATGCCAACGGCACCCCAGCCCGGCCCGTAACCGCCACGGTATCCGCCTCGCCTATGAGCTTGCGCGTCTGCCGGTGCCATGGCAACAGCCAATACGACCGCCGCCAGAGCTGCGGTGCAGCCATGTTTCAAGGTCTTCATGGTGGCTCCCTTCACGATGTGTAGAACACCCCCATGAGCATAGACCGACGAGTGGCCCTGCTCTTCCCGACTGTGTGTAAAGCTAAGTGAATCTGGGCGCCGGTTCGTGGGGTTTTGCGGGCGACTCGCGAAAGTTGCCGTGCTGGCGGTGAGCCCGCGCAACCAGGCAGGCATCCGCGCGAAAACTCCCATCGCCCATGGCTTTCGACCAGGGTCGTAGCATGAGCGTCATCTACCACCCATCTTTCGCCTCAAGGGAGTCGAAGGCATGCTGCAGGGAGCGCAATGAAAACGACCGAACTCACTGCCATCGCGGGCATCCCCCCCGAGCGCCTGCCTGCGTTGCTGCGCGGGATGCCAAAGGCCGAATTGCACATCCACATCGAGGGCTCTCTGGAGCCCGAGTTGATCTTTTTGCTGGCGGCTCGCAACGGCGTCTCACTGGCTCATGACAGCGTCGAGTCGCTGCGTGCTGCCTACGCCTTCAGCGACCTGCAAAGTTTCCTCGACATCTACTACGCAGGCGCCTCGGTGCTGCTTCACGAGGACGACTTCTATGACATGGCGATGGACTACTTCCGCCGAGCAGCCGCCGACCATGTGGTGCATGCCGAGTTGTTCTTCGACCCGCAGACGCACACCGAACGAGGTGTGCCGATCGAGGTGGTGATCAACGGCCTGGTACGCGCCTGCGAGACGGCCGAAGCGGAATTGGGCATCACCTCGTTGTTGATCCTCTGCTTCTTGCGGCACCTGAGTGAAGAGGCGGCCTTCGACACGCTGGCGCAGGCGCTGCCGTCGATTGAAAAGCACCACGATCGGCTCGTCGGTGTCGGTCTGGACAGCAGTGAGCAAGGTCATCCGCCCGAGAAGTTCGCTCGCGTCTTTGCACGTTGTCGTGAACTCGGATTGCGGCTGGTCGCGCACGCTGGCGAAGAAGGTCCACCGGCCTACATCTGGAGCGCGCTCGATGTGTTGAAGGTCGAGCGCATCGATCACGGTGTCCGCTGCGTCGAAGACCCGTCGCTGGTGGCTCGCCTGACCGCCGAGCGCATCCCGTTGACGGTGTGTCCGCTGTCTAACGTGAAGCTACGCGTGTTCGAGACGCTCGTGCAGCACAACCTGGCACGGCTGCTCGAACTGGGCCTGTGTGTCACCGTGAATTCCGATGACCCGGCGTACTTCGGGGGCTACGTCAACCAGAACTACACCGAGACCTTCGAGGCGATGTCCGCGTTGACGGCCGCCGATGCCTACACGCTGGCGCGCAACAGCTTCGAGGCCAGTTTTGCGACAGCAACTCAGAAGGCGCACTGGATTGGGTTGCTGGACTCGCACTTCCTCGTGGGTTTGGGGTTTGTCCGCAGCCAAGCGACGTCGTAGCGCTCACGCATCGCGTCATGCATCAAAGCGAATTGCTGTAACTCGCCGAGATCAATGTACCCGTAGGCCCAACGCGCAGTTCGCAGCCGCGCTTGCTCGGCACTTGTGGTGCGAGTTGCGGCGCTTTCAACAGCACACGCCCATCGCTGCCTGTCACCACCTCGTAGCCGCGCGCGATGGCCTGGGTTTGCGCTTGCGCCACAGGAGAGCCGACCGACAGTGAAGCGCAAAAGCTTTGCATCGCGCGCGAGACGGCGTAGTAAGGCAAGAAGCCCAACGCAACACCACCGAGCATCAGCAGCGCCATGCCGCCGAACAGCCAGCGTCGTATTGATCTGCGCTGCGCGTCCGTGAGCCCGAACAACTGGGGCGATGCTGGCTTTGGTGTCCTGTCCATGATGTTGATTCTTGCCGCGCCGTCAGACCGGTCTTAAGGCATCGGCGCAAACGAGCGCACTTGTCGTCGATGCCCTGCGTGCTGCGCAATCGTGGGATGCTGCACTTCGCCGCTTGTGTGCACGAACCGAAGTGGAGAGAAACAGGCTCAGCTCGGTCCGCATCACGGCGATGTCAAAAGATGCGCGGTATGGAGGCCGGGTGCTTTGATCGCAGCAGCGACCGCAACAAGGTCGTACCGGATTGGTCTATCACCGCTGGCCCAACGCCGTGGGACGGCGCGAAGCAATCATCGCCAGGAGGAAGGCGTGGGGGCGGGCTGCGCCAGGTCGGGCAGCCCGCCGTCGGTGCGGGTGGCCCCGCGCCGACGTCAAGAAACCAGATTAGACGACTTGATGCTCTTCGTTGAACAGCATCACGATCTTCGAACCGTCCAGGAAGTTCGGGATGTCGGCGGCAGTCGCCTGGCCTTCAGCGCTGCCCCACGAGCGCTGCAGTGCACCCATGTCTGCGAACTGAAGCAGGGCCACGCCGTCATAGGCTGGTGCGCCGTTGGCAGGTGCCACGCCGCCGTGGTACTGCACGTACTTGATGACTTCAGGCATCTTGCCGCCGATAGGCGCATGCACGTTCTTCCAGTAGGTGCTGAACTGTTCGAAGCTCATGTCCGAGCGGCGGGTAAGCAGAACCAATTGAGTGACCATTTATGTCTCCAGGGAGTGGTTGAAGAGAAGCCTCGGACACTAACACAATCGACGCGGCGGCGGCAAGAAGAATCGGGTGTTTCCAATCGAGTTCCGAGCGCTGTTGATGGGTGCGGCCAGCTGTGTCGAATCACACCCGCGGTGGTCCAAGACCACAACGAGGACAGGGACGTGATCGCTATCCATCGGTTGCATCGGCCTTGCACGGACAGTACACTCTCGACCTCTCAAAAGCCACCCGAGGACCCTACATGAAAGCTGCGGTACTGCACCAGTACAACGAGACGCTGACGGGCGACTCCTTCGTGAACTACGAAGATGTGCCCGACCCGAAGATTGAGAACCCCACTGACGTCATCGTGCGCATCGGCGGCGCCGGCGTATGCCGTACCGACCTGCACGTGGTCGAAGGCATCTGGCGCAGCAAAGTCGACATCAAGCTGCCCTACATCATGGGCCATGAGAACGCAGGCTGGGTCGAGGCTATCGGCTCCGCCGTGACCGGCGTCAAGGTCGGCGATGCAGTCATCTGCCACCCGCTGGTGACCAGTGGTCACTGTCTGGCCTGCCGGCGCGGCGCCGACATGCAAGCCGAAGAAAGCAGCTTCCCTGGCATCAATGCCAACGGCGGTTATGCCGAATACCTGCGCACCGGTCAGCGTTCGCTGATCAAGCTGCCCAAGACGCTGGCACCGAAGGACGTCGCCCCTTACACCGACGCTGGCCTCACCGCCTATCGTGCGGCCAAGAAGGCTTCGCGTCACCTGCTGCCAGGCGAGTACGCCGTTGTGATCGGCGCTGGCGGTCTGGGCCACATCGGCATCCAGGTGCTGGCTGCCCTGTGTGCGGCAGAAATCATCGTGGTTGACCGCGGCGACATGGCGCTGCAACTCGCCAAGGAGTGCGGCGCGCATCATCTGGTCAAGGCCGACGGTACCGAAGTGGACCAGGTTCTGGCACTCACGGGCGGCAAGGGCGCTCAGGCCGTGATCGACTTCGTCGGCGAGGGCGATGCCATCGCCAAGGGCCTGGCGATGACGAGCACTGCTGGCAGCTACTACATCGTCGGCTACGGCGGCAAGATCGACATCCCGGCGTTGGACCTGATCACAACCGAGAAGAACATCGTCGGCTGCCTGGTCGGTACCTATCCGGAACTGGTCGAGTTGATGGCCCTGGCCGATCGTGGCTTGGTGCATCTGGCCACCCGCGAATACAAGCTCAAGGACGCGAACCAGGCCCTGCTTGATCTGCATCATGGCAAGGTCAAGGGTCGTGCGGTGTTGATCCCTTGATGCATTGAGCGCAGCAGTGACTGCAGCGCGGCGGTCAAGGGCATAAGGCCCACCCGCTGCGAGGCGCCGAAAAACGGCGCTACGCAATCACTGCCAACGGGGAAAAAGTGGGCGGGCTGTGCCAAGTCGGGCAGCCCGCCCTTGTTACGTGTAGCCCCGCACCGACGTCAGGGTTCAGGCTGGAAGACCCGCTACTCGGCCTTGAACAGCGTCACGATCTCCAATTCGTCGAGGACGTTCGTGATCTCGGCGGCCTTCGGATGATCGATGGTGCTGCCATATCTGAGGCGACCACAACCCTACAAGGCCACCAAGCGCTGTCATCGCGACACTGTGCGCCCGCTCGCGATCGAGTTCGTGCGCATTCGTGTCGGTTCCGGTAGCAACGGTGACCGTCCTGCGGTCGGTCAAGATGGGGCAAGACGGTCAAGGCTCAGAACCGGTAGCCGACGCCCACACCGATCAGCACTGGATCGACCTTGAACTCGCCGACCTTGGTGCCGGATGAGGTCACGTTGGTGCTCAGATCCAGCCGCTTCACGTCCAGATTCAGGTAGACGTTTTTTGACACCTCATAGTCGAGCCCGATCTGGAAGGCGGCACCGAAGCTGGCCCGGCTGATGTCTGGATGCAAAGCCGAGACGACGGCGGGATTGAAATGCACACTCGAAAGGTGGGTGTAGTTCAGCCCGACGCCGACATAGGGCTTGAACGCACCGAGGTCGGTGAAGTGATATTGCAGGGTCAATGTGGGCGGCAAGTGCTTGAACGAGCCGATGCGGGTGCCGCCAGCGCTGAGCCGTTGCCGCTGCGGGTAGGTCAGCACCAACTCGGCTGCGATGTTCTCGGTGAAGAAATAGGAAATGTCGAGTTCCGGGATCACGCGGTCGTTGATGGACAGGTTGAGTGGGGTGGTGTCCTTGTTGCGGCTCAGGAGTTCGACGGCGCGCACGCGCACCAGCCAAGGCTCGCTGGGCGTCTCAGCCTGTGCCATAAGGGGCAGCGATGCGATGACGACCAGACTCAAGGCCAGGGCGGTGTGTTTCGGTGTTGTCATGATGACGACCTTTTTGCTTGCAGAGGAAGGCTCCTCCACAGGCATTTCAGTCTTGTCCCACACACTGGATGTTGCGGCGCATCAAGCTTTGCGCGCTTTCGGCACAGTCGCCACATGGGCCATTGAATGGTCTGTCTTTCAGAAACATGAACTTGATTCACGCCTGATGAACCCCGCAATGAATCGGCTGCGAGTGACTGGGCTGTGAGCGCCGTCCCCCACTGCCTCGACCGAGCTGCGACCCCTCAGCTCGAAGCTCGTCCTGGGCCCGTCGCGGGCATCGACTTCACCAGTCGCCCGACGAAGCGCAAACCCATCGTCGTCGCGCTGGGCTGTTTCGATGGGCAGAGCGTGCGACTGGAGGCCATTCAGTTGCACACTGGCTTCGATGAATTCAGCGCCTGGTTGCACGCGCCGGGAGCTTGGGTGGCGGCCTTCGACCTGCCGTTCGGCCTGCCGCGCGAACTGATCGAGACCCTCGGCTGGCCGACCGACTGGCTGCCGCTGATGCGGCATTACGCGGCACTCTCCCGCGAGCAGATCCGTGACACCTTCGCTGCGTTCTGCAACGCAAGGCCGGTCGGCAGCAAGTTCGCACACCGGGGCTGTGATGGACCGGCAGGCTCCTCGCCGTCGATGAAATGGGTCAACCCCCCGGTGGCTTTCATGCTGCATGCAGGCGTGCCCTTGCTGATCGACGCCGGGGTGCATCTGCCGGGCTTGCATGGCGGTGACACCCGACGGGTGGCGGTCGAAGGTTATCCAGGGCTGCTGGCGCGCGCCGTGTTGGGTAACCGTTCCTACAAGAGCGACGACAAGGCGAAGCAGACCGCCGAGCGGTTGATCGCGCGCAAGGACCTGGTCGACGCGCTGGAGCAGGGCCGTACGCCGCTCGGTCTTCGATTGCGCTTGAGCCATGCCCAGCGCGATGCGCTGGTCGCCGATGCCAGCGGCGACCGGCTCGATGGGGTGTTGTGCCTGTTGCAGGCCGCCTGGGCGCGCACGCAGCCGGATTACGGCCGACCGGCGGAGGCCGACACGCTGGAAGGCTGGATCGTCACAGCCGGCGTGGTGTGAACGGGTGAGATCACAGCCAAAGCGCAAGTCTGCGTCAGAGCCCGATGTACGGCTGGCCGAGGCCTGGTTCACCGCACGAGGCTGGCAGCCGTTCGAGTTCCAGTGCGAGGTCTGGGCTGCGATGGCCGCAGGCCGCAGCGGACTGCTGCACGCGACCACCGGCAGCGGCAAGACCTATGCGGTGTGGTTCGGCGCGTTGCTGCGCGGCCTGAGCCTCGGTTCGCCGAGCCAGGCCACGCCCGCGCCACTCGGCGTGCTGTGGTTGACCCCGATGCGCGCACTGGCCGCCGACACCACCCGTGCGCTGCAACTGGCGCTGCCCGAGGCCGCGCTGAACTGGAGCGTCGGTCAGCGCACCGGAGACTCCACATCCGCTGAACGTGCGCGGCAGGAGCGGCGCCTGCCGACTGCGCTGGTCACCACGCCTGAATCGTTGACCCTCATGCTCACCCGTGAGCGCGCTGCCGAGGAATTGGCGGGCGTTCACACGGTGATCGTCGACGAGTGGCATGAGCTGATGGGCAACAAGCGCGGCGTGCAGGTTCAGCTGGCGCTGGCGCGGCTGAAGCGCTGGAAGCCGGGGCTGGTGGTCTGGGGGGTGAGTGCGACGCTGGGCAACCTGGACGCCGCGAAGCAGGTGCTGATCGGCGCTCACAGCGAAAGTGATGAGGGCCTCACGGTGCAAGGACGTGTCGACAAGACGCTGCTGATCGATACCCTGTTGCCCGAGAACCCCGGACGATTCTCCTGGGGCGGTCATCTCGGTGCGCAGATGTTGCAGCCGGTGATTGCCGAGATCGACAGCGCCTCCACCACGCTCGTCTTTACCAACACCCGATCGCAGGCCGAGATCTGGTACCAGATGCTGCTGCGCGAGCGACCCGACTGGGCCGGAATCGTGGCGCTGCATCACGGCTCGCTCGACAAGTCCGTGCGCGAGTGGGTCGAGGCTGGGCTGAAGCAGGGGCAGTTGAAGGCGGTCGTGTGCACATCCTCGCTGGACCTCGGCGTCGATTTCCTGCCGGTCGAGCGTGTGCTGCAGATCGGCAGTGCCAAGGGCGTGGCGCGGCTGCTGCAGCGTGCCGGCCGAAGCGGTCATGCGCCCGGTCGGCCGAGCCGTGTCACGCTCGTGCCGACGAACACGCTGGAGCTGGTCGAGGCCGCCGCGGCCCGGCGCGCCGCGCTGGCCGGGCGCATCGAGAAGCGCGAGACGCCCGACAAGCCGCTCGATGTGCTGGTGCAGCACCTGGTGACGGTGGCGCTCGGTGGTGGTTTCACCGCCGACGCGATGTTCGAGGAAGTGTGTTCCGCGCATGCTTACCGCACCCTCGGCCGCGATGAATTCGATTGGGCCCTGGGCTTCGTCGAAGGCGGCAGCGGCAGCCTGGCTGCCTATCCGGAGTACCACCGCGTGCAGCAGATCGACGGTGTCTATCGTGTGCCCGACCGGGGCATCGCCAAGCGCCATCGGCTCGCGATCGGCACCATCGTCAGTGATGCCTCGATGCAGGTGAGGTACCTGAGCGGCGGCCAGATCGGCACCATCGAGGAAAGCTTCATCGCCCGGCTGCGCAAGGGCGATTGCTTCGTGTTCGCCGGCCGAGTGCTCGAGTACCTGCGCACGCAGGACATGACCGCCTATGTGCAGCGCGCCACCAGGAGCAAAGGCGTGGTGCCGAGCTGGGCGGGCGGCAAGATGCCTTTGTCGAGCGAACTGGCCGATGCGGTGCTCGACTTGCTGGCGGTGGCCGCGAAGGCGGATGACCACCTGGTGCCGAACGAGCCCGAGATGCGGGCCGCCTTGCCGATGCTGCAGACGCAGGCGCGACTATCCAAGTTGCCGACCCCTGACACGCTGCTGGTCGAGGTGTTCACCTCGCGTGAGGGCCACCACGTCTACCTGTACCCATTTGCCGGCCGGAATGTGCACCTGGGGCTGGCCAGTCTGCTGGCGTGGCGGCTGGCACGCGATGCACCGAACACCTTCAGCGTCAGTGTCAACGACTACGGCTTCGAGTTGCTCAGCGCCGAGCCGGTGGATCTGGCCTCGCTGTTCGACGGCCGCTTGCTCGACGCGGCCGACCTTCTGGCCGACGTGCTGCACAGCCTGAACAGCGGCGAGCTGGCTCAGCGGCGCTTCCGCGAGATCGCCCGTGTGGCCGGCCTGGTGTTCACCGGTTACCCCGGTGCGCCCAAGAGCACAAAGCAGTTGCAGGCCTCGAGCAGCCTGTTCTTCGAGGTGTTCAAGAAGTACGACGCCGGCAACCTGCTCTTGACCCAGGCACAGACCGAGGTGCTGAGCCAGGAACTGGACATCGGCCGTCTGCGCGCCACCTTGCAGCGCTTGGCGGGTCTTGCGGTCGAGCGCGTCGACCTGAAGGTGCCCAGCCCGTTCAGCCTGCCGCTGATGGTCGAGCGATTGCGCGAGAAATTGACGACCGAGAAGCTCGCGGACCGGCTGGCGCGCATCGTGCGCGATGCCGAGCGTGCTGCTGACAAGGCGGCGCAGCGCTGAGCGTCACCCCGCCCCCGTATCATCAAATCAGCACGTCACCGGATCGCCACTTGGACATCACCCTGCTGATCAAAGCCGCCCTGATGGGCATTGTCGAAGGGCTGACGGAATTCCTGCCCATCTCCAGCACCGGTCACCTGATCCTCGTCGGATCACTGCTCGACTTCACCGGAGAAACCGCGAAGGTGTTCGACATCGCGATACAGACCGGCGCGATGTTTGCCGTGATCTGGCAGTACCGCGTGCGATTGCAGGCCACCGTCAGCGGCCTGGGCAGCGACCCAGTCGCGCGGCGATTCGCCCTCAATGTGCTGATTGCCTTCATCCCCGCGGTGCTGCTGGGTCTGGCCTTCGGCAAGGCCGTGAAGGAGCACCTGTTTCACCCGGTGCCGGTGGCGATGGCGTTCATCGTGGGGGGCGTGATCATCCTGTGGGTCGAAGCGCGGCAGAAGCGCTTGTACGGCGCCGCAGATACCGAAGGCACGAGGCGCGCACGCGTCCAGACGGTCGATGACATGGGGCCGATCGATGCGCTCAAGGTTGGCCTGCTGCAATGTCTGGCGCTGATCCCGGGAACCAGTCGTTCCGGCGCCACCATCATCGGTGGCATGGTGCTCGGCTTCTCGCGCAAGGCCGCGACCGAATTCAGCTTCTTTCTGGGCATCCCGACGCTGATGGGCGCCGGGGCCTATGCGCTGTGGAAGCAGCGCGAGGCCTTGCATCTCAGCGATCTGCCGATGTTCGCTGTCGGTCTGGTGTTCGCGTTCTTCAGCGCACTGCTGTGCATCCGCTGGCTGATCCGCTTCGTGTCCACCCACGATTTCGTCGTCTTCGCCTGGTACCGCATCGTGTTCGGCGGCATCGTTCTGCTGACCGCCTGGCAGGGTTGGGTGAACTGGGCAGATTGACCTTTGGGTTTGCTTTGCTGGCAGCTCGCCTTTCGTGAGACCGCGCCGGGTATTCGCCCCGGCGGGCGAGTCACTTTTTCTGCGGGGCCAGAAAAAGTAACCAAAAAGAGGCCCTTGAACACCAGCCATTTGGTGACCACGCTTCGGCTACAGGCGAACGGCAGAAGCTCTGGCACAAGAACCCAAACCGATGACCCGAAGGGTCGAGGCGCAGCGATAGCGAATGTTTGAACCTGAGCGAGGAAACCGGGGCCGTAGTTCGGAGCCTGTTCTTGGGCCAGAGCCTCTGAAGTAGGCGTGTAGCCGAAGCGAGCAGGCCAGATGGCTGGTGTTTGGGGCACTCTTCTTTGGTGACTTTCTTCTGTGCCAACAGAAGAAAGTTACCCGCCTGCCGGGGCGGAATCCCGGCGCGGTTTCACCAAACGGCGCGCTGCCTGCAAGGCAATCAACACTGCCGTGTAGCATGCCCCCGCAATGCAAATCCCCTACGAACTTCAGATCGGATGGCGCTACACCCGTGCGGGTCGCAGCGGTCGGCGCAACGGGTTCATCTCGTTCATCTCGGGGGTGTCGATGCTCGGCATTGCGCTCGGGGTGGCGGCGCTCATCATCGTGCTGTCGGTGATGAACGGCTTCCAGAAGGAGGTGCGTGACCGGATGCTGTCGGTGGTGTCGCATGTCGAGATCTACCAGTCGCGCGGCGAGGCCTTGCCGGACTGGCAGGCCACCGCTGCGCAGGCGAGACTGAATCCCCAGGTCGTTGGCGCGTCCCCGTTCATCGCCGCTCAGGCGCTGGTCGCGCGCGGCGACGATATGCGCGGTGCGATCGTTCGCGGCATCTCACCCGCCGAGGAAGCCACCGTGACCGACCTCGCGGCGCGGTTGCGTGACACCACGCTGGCCCCGCTGGTGCCCGGTTGCTGGTGCATCGTGCTCGGTGGCGAACTGGCCCGCAGTCTGGGCGTGGAGGTGGGCGACAAGGTGACCATCGTCGCGCCCGGCGGGCAGATCACGCCAGCGGGTGTGGTGCCGCGACTCAAGCAGCTGACCCTGGTGGGCACCTTCAACGCTGGTCACTATGAATACGACAGCGGCCTCGCGTTGATGCATGTGGATGACGCCGCGCGGCTGTTCCGTGTCAGCGGCCCGACCGGCGTTCAGCTGCGCCTGAAGGACGCGCAGCAGGCGCGCGAGGTGGGCGATGAGCTTCAGGTGCGCCTCGGATCCTCGGTGCGCGTCAATGACTGGACACGCACCAACCGCAACTGGTTCCAGGCGGTACAGATCGAGAAGCGGCTCATGTTCATCATCCTGACGCTGATCGTTGCGGTCGCGGCCTTCAACCTTGTCAGCACGCTGGTGATGACCGTCACCGACAAGCAGGCTGATATCGCCATCCTGCGCACGCTGGGCGCGAGCCCGCGCTCGATCATGGGGATCTTCATGGTGCAGGGTGCGGCCTCGGGGGTGATGGGCACGCTGGCGGGCATGGTGCTGGGCCTGGGGGTCGCCTTCAACATCGACGTCATCGTTCCGGCGATCGAGCGGGCGCTGCACACCAGCTTCCTGCCCAGCAGCGTCTACCTGATCAGCAACATGCCGAGCGATCCACAAAGCGGTGACATCGTGCCTGTCGTGCTGATTTCGCTGGCGCTGGCCTTCGTTGCGACGATCTACCCGAGCTGGCGCGCCAGCCGCGTGCAGCCGGCCGAGGCCTTGCGTTATGAGTGACCCCGCGCTGCACGACGCCAAGGTGATCCGAGTGACCGGGCTGCACAAGCGGTTTCATGAGGGCGCACTCGATGTGAACGTGCTGCAGGGCATTGATCTCGACATCTCGGCGGGCGAAACGGTGGCAATCGTCGGTGCGTCGGGTTCGGGCAAAAGCACATTGCTGCACCTGATGGGCGGGCTGGATGCGCCCACGCAAGGTGAGGTGACGCTGATGGGCCGCGACCTGCAGACGATGAACGCGCAGGAGCAGGGTGCGTGGCGCAACCGGCACCTGGGCTTTGTCTACCAGTTCCATCACCTGCTGCCGGAATTCACCGCGCTCGACAACGTCGCGATGCCGCTGCGCATCCGGCGCGTGGCGCAGCCCGAGGCCCGTGCATCCGCGGAGGCGGTGCTGCAGCAGGTCGGCCTGGGCCACCGCATCGGTCACCGGCCGGCGCAGTTGTCAGGCGGCGAACGCCAGCGCGTGGCCATTGCGCGCTCGCTGGCCGGGCAGCCCGCCTGCGTGCTGGCAGACGAACCCACCGGCAACCTCGACCGCGAAACCGCCGATGGCGTGTTCGAGTTGATGCTGTCGCTGGCGCGCAGCCGCGGCATGGCCTTCGTGCTGGTGACCCACGACGAGGCGCTGGCCGCGCGCTGCGACCGGGTGCTGCGCCTGAAGCTGGGTCGGCTCGTGCCCTGATCAGGTCATCGGCGCATGCGCTGGATCGACACCCATTGCCACCTGGATGCGCCCGAGTTCAGCGGCGATGCGGCGGCTGTGGTCGGGCGGGCCCGGGCTGCTGGCGTGGTGCAGCTGGTGGTGCCGGCCGTCGAGCGAGCGAACTTCGACGCCGTGCGCGAACTGGCGCACACGCACGAACTGGCCTACGCGCTCGGCATCCACCCGCTGTATGTCGATCGAGCGGATGAGACCGACGTCGCTCAACTGGCCGAGGCGCTCCAAGCGCACCGGCACGATCCGCGGCTGGTGGCAGTGGGCGAAATCGGTCTCGACCACTTCGTGCCTCACACCGACCGCGCACGCCAGGAGCGGTTCTATGGAGCCCAGCTGCGACTGGCCCGCGCAGTCGACCTGCCGGTGATCCTGCATGTGCGCCGCTCGGCAGACACGCTGCTGAAGCATCTGCGCCGCACGCCGGTGCAAGGCGGCATCGCGCATGCCTTCAACGGCAGCGACCAGCAGGCGCTGACCTTCGTCTCCATGGGCTTCAAGCTGGGCTTTGGCGGCGCGATGACCTTCGAGCGCGCGCTGCAGTTACGCCACCTCGCGCAGACGCTGCCGCTGGAGGTGATCGTGCTGGAAACCGATGCGCCGGACATCCCGCCGCAGTGGCTGTATCGCACGGCGGCCGAGCGCCGATCCGAACCTGGCGCAACGTTGCCCAACGAGCCGGCGCAGTTGCCGCGCATCGCCCAGACGCTGGCCGCACTGCGCGGCATCAGCATCCCCGAGATTGCCGAGGCCACGATGGCCAATGCCTGTGGCGCGCTGCCGAAGCTGGGGGCGCTGCAGCCACCGACAGGGGGCATGTGACGCAGAAGTCAGCGGTCACCCTCGGTCTCCCGCCCGCGGCGCAGGTGCTCGAGAGCCTGCCGCCGGTGCTGTCGCCCGACACCCGCCTGGTGGTGCTCGGCAGCTTTCCGGGCGTGGCGTCACTGCGCGCACAGCAGTACTACGCGCACCCGCGCAACCAGTTCTGGCCGCTGCTGTCGGCGCTGTGGGGCATCGATCTGGTCGGTTTGAGCTACGAGAGGCGCGTGGCTGAAGCCTGCAGTCGCGGTCTGGGGTTGTGGGATGTCTATGCCAGCTGCCGACGCGTGGGCAGCCTGGACAGTGCCATCCGCGATGCTGTTTTCAACAACCTCGACAGCCTGAGGCACCAGGCCCCGGGTCTGCGGGCGATTGCGCACAACGGGGCTGAGTCTGCCCGTGCGATGCGTCACACACGGGCGCTGGGTGTGGCGGTGATCCGGCTACCGTCGACCAGTCCGGCCCATGCGAGCTGGAGTTTCGAGCGCAAGCTGGCCGTCTGGCGCGAGGCGTTTGCTGCTCACGGGATGGCCTGAACGATGACCCTTGCCCATCCAGAACGCCCGCTTCTGCGTACCATAGCGTTCGAAATTCTTTAATCTGTCATGTTTGTGGGCCGGCAGCGACCTCGCTCCACCGGACCACTGATTTGCACACACCAAAGGCTCGACTGCTAAGACCTTTTCCACTTTATAAGGAACCACCGTGATGACAAAACTGGCAATGGCATGCGTAGCAGCCGGGGCTCTGAGTACTCAACCCGCACAGGCCGCAACGCCTGCGAAGAAAGACGATTCGGCCTTGTCGGCGATGCTTGTCGGCACCTGGGTCAATCCTCCAGACAGCGCCGACTACGAGGCAGTGCCCAGCAAGGAAGTATTCAATGCAGACGGCACCTACACCTACACCGAATTCGAGGACAACAAATGCTCCAAGGTGTCGGCAGCCATCAGCTCCAAATGGTACGTCTGGGATGGCACGCTGGTCGTGGAATTCCCGGATGGCAAGTCCCTGAAGGACGAGATCGTCAACATGGCACCGAAGAAGATGGTGCTGCGCTCGATCGAGGACAGCTTGGTGTACCACCGTGTCCGTTCCGAGAAGTGCCTCTCGACAGCGATCAAGGCGAAGTCCGCGGTTTCGAAGTCGACCAACTGAACGCCCTCGACTGATAAAGAAAAGCCGGCTCATCGGGGAAACCCGATGAGCCGGCTTTTTATTGCGCAGCCTTCAGATCAGGCGCTCATTCAATGCGAATGACGACCTTGCCGAAATGCGTGGCGCCTTCCAGGTGTCGCAATGCCTCCCGTGAATCGCCAAAGGCGAATACGCGGTCGATCACCGGCTTGAGCTTGCGTGCATTGATCAGCCGGTTCATCGACTCGAACATGTCGCGCGAACCAACGAACACGCCGCGAACGGTCGTCGTGTTGAAGAGGATCGGCAGCGGATTGATCTCGCCGCCGGTCAGCACACCGATCAGGTGAACATTGCCGCCGTGGCGCGCTGCCGAGATCGAGCGTTGCAGCGTGCCAGGACCGCCGACTTCAACCACGTGGTCGACCCCGACGCCGCCCGTGATCTCGCGCACGGTCTGGTCCCAGTCGGGGTGCGTCTTGTAGTTGATCAGGTGATCGGCACCCAGCGCCTTGGCCTGTGCCAGCTTGGCGTCGCTCGACGAGGTGGCAAGCACCACCGCACCCGCGGCCTTTGCGAATTGCAGGGCGAACATCGACACGCCGCCGGTGCCCAGCACCAGCACCGTCTCGCCCGGCGTGACGGGCTTGCCTTCGAACAGGCCGTTCCACGCCGTCAGCGCGGCGCAGGGCAGTGTGGCGGCTTCTTCATCGCTCAGGTGGGCCGGCGTGGCGACCAGCGCTTCCGCAGGGAACACCCTGTATTCGCTCAGCACGCCGGGCACCGAACCGCCCAGCGCGTTGTTGTAGTGGGCCGGCAGCATCGGGCCGCTGAGCCAGGTCTCGAAGAAGCAGCCGGTGACGCGGTCGCCGGTGGAGAACCGCGTCACGCCAGGGCCTACCTCGGCCACGACACCGGCGCCGTCTGACACCGGGACCAGGCCTTGCGACTTCATGCCTGGGTAGCGGCCAGTGATGATCAGCAGGTCACGGTAGTTGAGCGATGCGGCCTTCATGCGCACCAGCACCTGCCCGGGGCCGGGGCGCGGGACGTCGCTCTCCTGCAATGTCAAGCTGTCGGCATCGAGTTCTTTGAGATAGGCATAGCTGCGCATGGATGGGCTTCCAAAGGTTTGGAACTTCGTGGTTGTGGGGAAACTGCAAAAACGGCATCTTCGGCCGGTCTGCGATCATGCCACGCAGGGCTGGACCCTGACCGGCCGCTCTCTGCGCAGGGTGGCAACATCCCGTTCACGATGACCCAGAAGAAAAAACGACCTGAACTGGCTCCGGCCACCATTTCCGAAGCCGATGGCGTGCGTTACCTGCACCTGGGCACGCCCTGGGTGCAAGGCGCGATGCGCATCCGCAAGCCGCTCGCGATCGAACTGGAATACGTGCAGCGGATGATGGTCTGGATGCTGTTGCGACCGAGCGAGGCGCTGTCCGACGGGAACGCGCTGCAACTGGGCCTGGGTGCGGGTGCCATCACCCGCTACTGCCATGGCGTGCTTCGCCTTCACACCACGGCGGTCGAGCTGAATGACAGTGTGATCGCGGCCTGTCGCGCGTATTTCCAGGTGGAGCCCGGGCGGCTGCTGAAGGTGATCGAAGCCGACGCCGGTGCTTACGCCGCCGATCCTGCGAATGCGGCGAGTGCCGATGCGCTGTGCGTCGACCTCTACGACCATGACGCCGCGAGCCCCGTGCTCGACAGCGATGCGTTCTATGCCGACTGCCATCGCCTGCTGCGCGAGGGCGGCGCGATGACAGTCAACCTGTTCGGCCGCGATGCCAGCTTCGAACGCAGCGCGCAACGCATCTCAGCGGCGTTTGGCACGGATCAGGTGCTCAGCTTGCGGCCGACACGCGAAGGCAACACCATTGTTGTCGCCCTGAAAGGCGTCGCCTGGCCAGAGTCGGAGGTGCTGGCGATGCGCGCGGACCACATCGAGCAGAACGCTGGCCTTCCCGCGCGAAAATGGCTGAAGATGCTGCGTGCGCTGCCGAAGGCCACTGCAGGGCCAGGCTGAAGGCCTCTCCCTCGAACCGTAGCCGTTGAGAATCACCTCATGCCCGCTGTCGACCGAACCGCCAAACGTCACAACGCCCAGACCGCGCAGGCCGACATTCCCCTGGATGTGGCGCCCACCGGCAAGCTGGAATGGCGCCGTTTGCTGGACTGGCTCAGCGATGACGACCTGATCGAATGCGCGGACGCGGAGCGCACGATCAAGCGCTTCGGGTCGGCGAATAGCGCGCAGCACCCGCTGGTGCGCCTGGGTGCTGCCGGACTGGTGCGCAAGGGCACCGCAGGCAAGACGCTGGACACCGATGCGCTGACCGAATGGCTTGCCGCGCGCTGCGGCCTGCCCTATCTGCGCATTGACCCGCTGAAGGTGGATGTGGGCCGTGTCGCGGATGTGATGTCGATCAATTACGCCGAGCGGCGCAGTGCCTTGCCGCTGCAGGTGGGCCCGACCGACGTCACCGTGGCCACCTGCGAGCCCTACGCCCTCGACTGGGTGCCGGAGATCGAGGCGCACACCCGCAAGCCGCTGAAGCTGATCATGGTCAGCCCGCTCGAGCTGCAGAAATACACGACCGAGTTCTACACGCTGTCGCGCTCGGTGCGCGCGGCGATCAAGAGTGGCGAGTCCTCCGCGATTGCCAGTTTCGAGCAACTGGTCGAACTCGGCCGCACCAACAAGCAGCTCGACGCCAATGACCAGGGCGTGGTGCAGGTCGTCGACTGGCTGTGGCAGTACGCCTTCGACCAGCGCGCCTCGGACATCCACCTTGAGCCACGGCGCGATCTGAGCGCAATCCGCTTTCGCATCGACGGCGTGATGCACACCGTCTACCAGCTGCCGCCGGGGGTGATGAGCGCGATGATCGCGCGTGTCAAGCTGCTGGGCCGCATGGACGTGATCGAGAAGCGGCGCCCACTGGACGGTCGCATCAAGACCCGAAACCCTGACGGCGATGAGGTCGAGATGCGGCTGTCGACGCTGCCCACCGCTTTTGGCGAAAAGATGGTGATGCGGATCTTCGACCCCGACACCACCGTCAAGCCGCTGGAGGCGTTGGGCTTTGGCACACACGATGCGAAGCGCTGGGAGGCGCTGGTGGCGCGGCCCAACGGCATCATCCTGGTGACGGGGCCCACCGGTTCGGGCAAGACCAGCACCTTGTATTCGACCTTGCGGCGGCTGGCCACCGAGGAGGTCAACGTCTGCACGATCGAGGACCCGATCGAGATGATCCAGCCGGCGTTCAACCAGACGCAGGTGCAGCCGGCGCTGGACTTTGGCTTCGCCGAGGGCGTGCGCGCGCTGATGCGTCAGGACCCCGACATCATCATGGTTGGCGAGGTGCGCGACCTGGAAACGGCCGAGATGGCCATTCAGGCGGCGCTGACGGGTCACCTGGTGTTCAGCACCCTGCACACCAACGATGCGGCCTCGGCCATCACCCGACTGGTCGACCTGGGCGTGGCGCCGTACCTGATCGGTGCCACGGTCATCGGCGTGCTGGCTCAGCGCTTGGTGCGCACACTGTGCCCGGCCTGCAAGCAGCCTGACGAGTCGGTGACCACCGAAGACTTGGCGGAATTCGTCAAGCCCTGGCGGCTGAGCGGCAAAGCCAAACCGTACAAGCCGGTCGGCTGCCTCGAATGCCGGATGACCGGCTTCCGCGGCCGCACCGGGCTGTATGAACTTTTGTCGCTCACCGATGCCGCACGCCATTGCATCCAGCCGGTTCCCGATGCCCTCAAGCTGCGCCAGCAGGCGCTGCTCGATGGCATGCGGCCACTGCGGCTCGCCGGTGCGATGAAGGTCGCCGAAGGCCTGACGACTCTGCAGGAAGTGCTGAGCGCCACGCCTGCGTGGGATTGAACTCCGCCTTGCAGCGTTCCTCCATGGCCACACTGTGGCCCGGTTTGCTGATGGCCGCAGTGGGCGCGGTGGCGTTCTCCGGCAAAGCCATCATCGCCAAGCTCGCCTACCGCTACGGCGTCGATGCGATCACGCTGGTCATGTACCGCATGCTGTTCGCGCTGCCATTGTTTCTGTTGCTGAGTGTCTGGGCGAGCCGTGGCAAGCCGGCGCTGGAGCGCCGCGACTGGTGGGTGGTGTGTGGTCTTGGCTTCAGTGGCTATTACCTGGCCAGCACGCTTGATTTCCTGGGTCTGCAGTACATCAGCGCCAGCCTGGAGCGGTTGATCCTGTACCTGAACCCGACGCTGGTGCTGGCCATGGGGGTGGTGCTGTTCAAGCGGCGCGTCACTGTCCGCCAGCTGGTGGCGCTGGCCGTCAGTTATGGCGGTGTGCTGCTGGTGTTCGGTCAGGAAATCACGCACGTCGGCCCGCATGCATTGCTGGGTGCCGCGCTGGTCTTCGGCAGCGCGATGAGTTACGCGGTTTACCTGGTGCTGAGTGGCGAGGAGGTCCGTCGGCTCGGCGCCTTGCGCCTCACGGGCCTGGCCAGCACCGTGGCCTGTGTGCTGTGCATCGCGCAGTTTGCCGTGCTGCGGCCCTTGTCTGCGCTGGTGGTAGCGCCTGAAGTGATCGGGTTGTCGCTGCTGAACGCGGTTCTGTGCACCTTCGCGCCGGTGCTGCTGATGATGCTGGCGATCGAGCGCGTTGGGGCGGCGCTGGCGGCGCAGACCGGGATGATCGGCCCGATGTCCACCATCGCCATGGGCGTCTTGTTGCTTGGCGAGCCATTCACCGCCGGCCTGGCTGCGGGGACCGCATTGGTGGTCGCCGGCATCTGGCTGCTGGCGACCTGGCGCTGACGGCGCGCGGCTCAGCCGGCCTTCTTCGGGCGCCCCGTCTTCAGCGGGGTGATGCGCGCCAGTGCTTTTTCCAGCTGTACATCGGGCAATGCGGCCAGCACCTGCAGTCCGGCCCGCAGCAGCTCGCCCTTCTTGACGGCATGGCGGAAATTCATGGCACGTTGCTTCAGAAGGTCGATCAGCTCGAAGTCCGCGTGCGGCATCGTGAAGCTGTCGCGCACCAACTTGAGCTTGGCCTTTGGCGGTTTACCCGTCGGCGCAGCCGCTGCCTTGACCGGCGAAGTCACCGGCGCCTTGGCTGTCTCCGCGGGCTTGCTGACAGGGGGCTTTGCTTTCGATGCAGGAGCTGTCTTTTTCGTCGCCTTGGCGGCAGCTTGCACCGTCACTTTGGGCGCAGCCGAGGCCTTGGCCTTTTTCGTGGATGGGGTTGCGCCCGTGGCGCCGACTGGGGCCGGCGTGGCCGCCGTGTCCGATGTGTTGATGGAATCGATCATGCTCAGGCTCCTGAAATCAAAATAAACCGTTTATACGGTATGTTGAATCATTCTGCAAGATGACCGAATCAGGTGCTTGGCTGGTTGACTCGTTTCGATAGCGCCTCGGCGCTTTCCTTGCGCTCGCTGTAGCGGTCGACCAGATACGCGGTTGAGTCACGCGTCAGCAATGTGAACTTCATCAGCTCTTCCATCACATCGACCACGCGGTCGTAGTAGGCGGAAGGCTTCATGCGCCCGGCGTCGTCGAACTCGAGGAAGGCCTTCGCGACCGACGACTGGTTGGGGATGGTCAGCATCCGCATCCAGCGGCCGAGCACGCGCAACTGGTTGACCGCATTGAACGATTGCGAACCACCACAAACCTGCATCACCGCGAGTGTCTTGCCCTGAGTCGGTCGCACGGCACCGACGGTCAGCGGAATCCAGTCGATCTGCGCCTTCAGGATGGCGCTCATCGCGCCGTGGCGTTCCGGCGAGCACCACACCATGCCCTCGCTCCAGTTCGCCAGCTCGCGCAACTCGACCACCTTGGGATGCGACTCCGGTGCGCCGTCGGGCAAGGGCAGACCGGCCGGGTCGAACAGCCGCGTCTCGCCGCCCATCGCCTGCAGCAGGCGCGCTGCTTCCTCGGTCAGCAGGCGGCTGTAGGAGCGTTCCCTCAGTGATCCGTAGAGCAGCAGGAAGCGCGGCGGGTGGGTGGACCGTGAAGTCTGCAGCAACCGATCGATGCTGGGCGCCGTGAACAGCGCGGGATCGACGTTTGGCAGAGAAACCAGAGGTGCAGACATGCTGACGATTGTCGGTGATCCCCCCTCGTTCCAACCCTTCGCGCGCAGCCGTGAAAGCGGCCTGCCCACGGCACGATGATCGATGAGAGACCAAGGAGCAGCGCCCTGTGAGACAGCGTGAACAGCGGGTGGCCGCCAGTGAGCCGGCGCCACACGAACACCATCGCTCTACATGGCGCGATGGCCGAGAATCCACCCAAACCACATCGCCATGCCCCTCAGCACTTTCTCGAACGATCCTGAAGACTCGCCCGAGGCTCGTGCCGAACTGGCGGCTGCGGCCTCGCGCAGCACCTGGGTGAGTGTGGGCGTCAACCTCCTGCTGTCTTCCACCCAGATTGCAGTGGGCATCCTGTCCAAGTCGCAGGCCCTGATTGCCGACGGCATCCATTCGCTGTCGGACCTGGTGTCCGACTTCATCGTGTTGTTTGCGGGGCATCACAGCCTGAAGGACGCCGACGATGAGCATCCTTATGGCCATCAGCGTTTTGAAACCGCCGCGTCGCTGGCGCTGGGCGGTTTGCTGATCGCGGTCGGTGCGGGCATGCTGTGGTCGGCGGTGACGAAGCTCCAGTCGCCAGAGTTGGTGCCCACGGTGCACACGGTCGCGCTGTGGGTCGCCGGCGCGGCACTGGTCGCCAAGGAGCTGTTGTTTCGCTACATGCTGGCGGTGGCCAAGCGGGTCAAATCCAGCATGCTGGTTGCCAATGCCTGGCACGCGCGCTCCGATGCCGCGTCTTCGCTGGTGGTTGGTGTGGGCATCGTCGGCAACCTGGCGGGCTACCCGATCCTCGACCCCATTGCCGCAGCGATCGTCGGCTTCATGGTGGTCAAGATGGGCTGGTCCTTCGGCTGGGATGCGCTGCACGACCTGATGGACCGCTCGGTCGACGAGCAGGAAGTCGAAGCGATCCGCCAGACGCTGGCCGATACCCCCGGCATTCGCGGCGTGCACGACCTGCGCACCCGCAAGATGGGCGACATGATCGTCGTCGATGCGCACATCGAAGTCGACGCCCAGATCAGCGTCGAGGCCGGACACGAGATCACGGTCGCCGCACGCGATCGGGTCTTGCAACGACACCGCGTGCTCACGTTGATGACCCACCTGGACCCGTGGCGGCGCCCCGACCTGGATCCGCCGAATACATCAGCGACGAGTTAGCCGGCCCTAGGGCATCGCCGCGCCGCAGTTCCAGCATTGCTCGAACGGTCCCTCGATCATTTCTCGGCACGCGGTGCACAGCCAGAGCCGAGACACCGGCTGGCGCAGTTCGTCGAGCAGCCGCTCGGCGCGGTCGAAATTGTCGGCATCGGTGAGCCACAGTTCGGGCAGCGCCTGATCGGGTGGCACCTGTCCCGCCAGGCTGCTGTTGTAGGCACGCTGGATCGTCGTCGGCACGCCCGCGTGGCACAGCATGTCGGCCCAGAGCGTGGCGATCGCGAGGTTCGGAGCGGTGGTGAGCTTCTTCATCGAAAACACCCGGCCGTGCGAACGTCGCGGGCTTCGGGCACGATAACGCACCGTTGTCCCGGAGCCTTCCGATGTCTGCCCTTCCTTCACACACCACACGCGCCATCCGAATCGATCAACCTGGTGGGCCGGAGGCCATGCACCTGGTCGATGTGCCGATCGGTGAGCCCGGCCCGGGTGAGATCCGCATTCGCCACCACGCCTGCGGCCTCAATTTCATTGACGTGTACCACCGCACCGGCTTGTACCCACTTCCGTTGCCGGCGGGCCTGGGCATGGAGGGCGCCGGCGTCGTCGAGGCGGTGGGCGAGGGGGTGACCCACCTGCGTGCAGGCGATCGCGCCGCCTATGCCAGCACGCCGCCGGGCAGCTACTGCGAGTCGCGCGTGATGCCGGCGAAGTGCGTCGTCAAGCTCCCCGAGGGCATTGATTTCGAGACCGCTGCCGCGATGATGCTCAAGGGCCTGACCACGCAGTATCTGCTCAAGAAAACGCTGCCACAGGCCGGCCTGCAGCCCGGAGATTTCATCCTGTTCCATGCCGCTGCGGGCGGTGTCGGGCTGATCGCTTGCCAGTGGGCGAGGGCACTTGGCCTGCAGTTGATCGGCACGGCCGGCAGCGACGACAAGTGTGCGCTGGCGCTGCAGAACGGCGCGGCGCATGCGATCAATTACCGACGCGAGGACTTCGTGGCGCGGGTCAAGGACATCACCGATGGCCGCGGGGTGAAGGTGGTCTACGACTCGGTTGGTCTGGACACTTTCGAAAAGTCGCTGGACGTGCTGCAACCCTTCGGCCTGCTGGCCAATTTCGGCAACGCATCGGGCAAGGCGCCGCCGGTCGATCTGGGCGTGCTCGCAGCCAAGGGCTCGCTGTATGTCACGCGCCCGACGCTGTTCACCCACATCGCCACCCGCGAAGCAACGCAAGCGATGGCTGACGATCTGTTTTCGGTGGTCAGCAGCGGCGCGGTGAAGGTTCCGGTCGAACGGCGTTACGCGCTGGGCGATGCGGCACAGGCCCACCGTGACCTCGAAGCACGGCTCACGACCGGTTGCAGCATCCTGCTGCCCTGATCGAGAGCCTGCGGTTTCAGCTGCGGCGAACGCGCAGCAGCTCGTCGAGGATCAGCAGCACCGCTCCGGCGGTGATCGCGCTGTCGGCGATGTTGAAGCTCGGAAAGTAGCCGCCGGGGAAGATCGGCGCCAGCCAGTCCCAGTGGAACTGCAGGAAGTCGATCACATGGCCGTGCAGCAGGCGGTCGATCACGTTGCCCAGCGCACCGCCGAGGATCAGCGACAGCGCCAGGCTGAAGAGACGCTGCCCGCTGTGGCTTTTCAGCATCCAGACGATCGCCACGGTGGCTACCAGCCCGAGCCCGACGAAGAACCAGCGCTGCCACCCGGAAGCGTCCGCCAGGAAGCTGAATGCAGCGCCTGCGTTGTGCACCCGGACGATGTTGAAGAACGAGGTGACGGTGCGGCTGTCGCCCAGCTCGAAACTGCCGATGATCAGCGTCTTGGTGAGTTGATCCGACACGATGATCAGCAGCGCCAGGCCGAGCCAGGGGAGCAGGCCGGAACCCGCTGCGCTCTTGGTCACCATCTCAGGCCACGCGGCGGACTTCGCCGACGCCGTAAAGGTTGCTGGTACAGCGGCCGCAGATCGTCGGGTGTGCGGTGTCGTGGCCCACATCATCTCGGTAGTGCCAGCAGCGCTCACATTTGACAGCCGGAGACGGCGCCACGCTCACTGCCAGTTCGGCGCCTTCGCTGAGCCTCGCGTCCGAGGTGATCGTGACGAACTTCAATCCGTCGCCGAGTGACGCCAGCAGCGCGTGATCAGCGGCACTCGCGGTGATGGAGATCGAGGCCTGCAGCGATGAGCCGAGTTGACCTGCGGCGCGGACGGCTTCGATCTGCTTGTTGGCGAACTCGCGGACCTCTCGGATGCGCGCCCACTTCGCCAGCAGCGCGTCGTCAGCCCACGCCTCGGTGTTGCTGTAGGTCTCGATGAAGATCGACGACGACGTGCCCGGCGCGAAGATCGGCCAGGCCTCTTCCGCGGTGAAGCTGAGGAAGGGCGCCATCCAGCGCAGCATCGCGTTCGTGATGTGCCACAGCGCGGTCTGCGCGCTCCGGCGTGCCAGGCTCTTCGGCGCGGTGGTGTAGAGCCGGTCCTTCAGCACGTCGAGGTAGAACGCGCCCAGGTCTTCGCTGCAGTAGACCTGCAGCTTCGCCACCACCGGGTGGAATTCATACACCTCGTAATGCGCCAGCACCTCGGCCTGGAACTGCGCTGCGCGGGCCAGCGCGTAGCGGTCGATCTCCAGCAGATCCGACAGCGGAACCGCGTCCTTCGACACGTCGAAGTCGCTGGTGTTGGCGAGCAGGAAGCGCAGCGTGTTGCGGATGCGGCGGTAGCCGTCAACCACGCGCGCAAGGATCTTGTCGTCGATGTTCAGGTCGCCCGAATAGTCGGTGCTGGCGACCCACAGCCGCACGATCTCGGCGCCCAGCTTGTCGCTGACCGACTGCGGTGCGACCACGTTGCCCAGCGACTTGCTCATCTTGCGGCCCTGGCCATCGGTCGCGAAGCCGTGCGTCAGCAGACCGCGGTAAGGCGCGTGACCCTCGATCGCGCAGGCGATCAGCAGCGACGAATGGAACCAACCGCGGTGCTGGTCGTGGCCTTCGAGGTAGAGGTCGGCCTGCGGGCCTTCCGCGTGACCGGCGCCTGGGTGCGAGCCGCGCAGCACATGATTGAACGTGCTGCCCGAGTCGAACCACACGTCGAGGATGTCGTTGCTCTTGGTGTACTGCGTCGCCTCGTCGCCCAGCCAGTCGCGTGGATCCAGCTGGGACCAGGCTTCGACGCCGCCCTGTTCGACGAGCGCGGCCGCGCGGTCCATCAGCGCCAGCGTGTCCGGGTGCAACTCGCCACTGTCCTTGTGCAGGAAGAACGGCAGTGGCACACCCCAGTTGCGCTGGCGGCTGATGCACCAGTCGGGCCGGTTGGCGATCATGTCGCGCAGCCGGGCTCGGCCGTTCTCGGGGTAGAAGGTTGTCGCGTCGATGGCGGCCAGCGCGCTTTGGCGAAGGGTTTGCGGCGCCGGGTGGGTAGCGAACACGCCGGTGGTGTCGTCGTTCGCTTCGTCCATCCGCACGAACCATTGCGCGGCAGCGCGGTAGATCACCGGTGTCTTGTGCCGCCAGCAGTGCGGGTAGCTGTGCTGGAATGTGGCGGTGGCGAGCAGGCGATCCGCACCGCGCAGCGCATCGATGATGACCGCGCAGGCTTTCCAGATGTGTTGCCCGCCGAACAGCGGCAGGCTGGCGTCATAGACGCCGCTGCCGGTGACCGGGTTCAGGATGTCGTCGATCGCCATGCCGTGCGCGACGCAGGACTTGAAGTCATCGACACCATAGGCCGGCGCTGCATGCACGAGGCCGGTGCCATCGTCGGCGGTCGCGTAGTCGGCGAGGTAGATGGGGCTCAGTCTGTCGTAGCCGCCATCGACATGGGCCAGCGGGTGGCGGAACTGGATGCCATCGAGCTTCTCGCCCAGAGTCGTTGCAACGACCTGGCCTTCCAGCCCATAGCGCTTCAGGCTGTCCTCGACCCGCGCCGACGCCAGCAGCAACAAGCCGCGCTCCGTATCCACCAGGCTGTAGTCGAGTGCCGGGTTCAGGTTCAGCGCCTGGTTCGCGGGAATGGTCCACGCGGTGGTGGTCCAGATCACAGCGAAGGCGTCTTTGCTCAAGGAGGGCAGGCCGAACGCTGCGGCGAGCCGATCCGGCTCGCCGCACAGAAAGGCCACGTCCAGCGACTGCGAGGTCTTGTCGGCGTACTCGATCTCGAACTCGGCCAGCGACGAGCCGCAGTCGAAGCACCAGTAAACCGGTTTCAGCCCACGGTAGACATAGCCCCGCTCGATCACCTGCTTCAGCGTGCGGATCTCGCCGGCCTCGTTGCCGAAGTCCATCGTGCGGTAGGGGCGCGCCCATTCGGCCAGCACGCCCAGGCGCTTGAAGTCGGCCATCTGCTGCGCGATCTGTTCGGTCGCGTAGGCGCGGCTCTTGGCCTGCACCTCAGCGCGCGGCAGCTTGCGGCCGAAGGTCTTCTCGATCTGGTTCTCGATCGGCAGTCCATGGCAGTCCCAGCCGGGGATGTAGGTCGCGTCCATGCCCTTGAGCTGGCGCGCCTTGACGATCATGTCCTTGAGCACCTTGTTGACCGCGTGGCCGATGTGGATCTGGCCATTGGCGTACGGCGGGCCATCGTGGAGCACGAATTTCGGTGCACCGCAGCGGGCCTCGCGCAGGCGCTGATAAGTGCCCGCGTCGTCCCATTGCTGCACCCACGCTGGCTCGCGCTTGGGCAGATCGCCACGCATCGGAAACGAGGTGTCTGGCAGGTTCAGCGTGGCGCGCAGGCCTGAGGTGTCGGCACCCGGAGCGTTGGCAGAGGACTTTTCGGTGGACATGCTGGGGTCTCGACAGATGGCATTCGCGCTGGGCGCGTGGTCTAGGGACAGGAGGATGAAGCCGTTGGGATGATGCCCAGCGACCCAGGCAGCTCATCCGGTGAAGCGGCGGCAACAACCAGCCCGCACGCCGTGCCGCAGCGTCAAATTCGATCGCGCTAAGTCTGCCTGTGCATGGCACCGTGTCCGCTGGACACCCGTCGGGCGATGGAACGCGAATGCATGAGTTCATTCTACCGGGGGGGCTACGCTGTCCCTTGCATACAGAATACCTTTCCCGATCCTGGGTGTCCGCGTCTGAGAACGCCCGTCCTGGATGCCATCACCCCAGCCACCGCCGCTCAACACCATGTCGAACGCCGCGCCCAACAGCCCCGCACCCTTCAACGTCGTCACCATCCAGGCCGAGTCCGCCGGGCCGCGGCTGATCGTGCTGGGGGCGGTCCATGGCAATGAGCTCTGCGGGCCTCGTGCCATCGAGCGGGTGTTGGCCGAGTTCGAGTCCGGGAAGCTGACTCTGCTGCGCGGCGGCGTCTCCTTCGTGCCGATCACCAATCAGAAGGCCTATGAGCGAGGTCAACGTGAAGGCGATCGCAACCTCAATCGCAATCTGGGCCTCACTCAACATCCGCAGGATTTCGAGGACCGCATCGCCAACGCGCTGTGCCCCTTGCTGGGCGAGCACGACGTGCTGCTCGACCTGCATTCGTTCCACTCGCCCGGTGAGCCATTCGCGATGCTCGGCCCGGCGAACAACACGGGCACGCTGCAACCCTTCGCGTTGGCGGCACAAGAAGAGGCGCTCGCGGCTCGACTGGGTCCGCGGCGCCTTGTTGAAGGTTGGCTGGAAACCTACGCCGACGGCGTGGCGGCACGCGTGCAGCGCGCCGAGCAGTCGGACGATCCGCGCACTGCGCGTGCGCGGCTTCTCAACACCGACCCACGCTACGGCATCGGCACCACCGAATACATGCGAAGCGTGGGCGGCATGGCGATCACGCTGGAGTGCGGCCAGCACGACGACCCGTCGGGCCCGAACGTCGCTCACCGGGCGATCCTCAACACGATGGCGCACCTGGGCATGATCGATGTGCCTGCACCCGCACCACGTACCGACATCGAGGTGCTGCGGCTGATCCACGTCACCGATCGCTTGAATCCCGGCGATACCTTCGCCAAACCCTGGGCCAGCTTTGATCCGGTGCAAGCTGGCGAACTCATTGGCCACCGCCACGACGGCACCGTCGTCGCGGCACAGGGTGACGGTTTCATCGTGTTCCCGAACACGAAGGCCATGCCGGGAAACGAATGGTTTTATTTCGCGCGCCGCAGCGACCGTTCGCTGAACCTTGATTGAGTTGCCCGCTCTCATCAAGGTGTCCGTCGCCGGTCTCCCTGGTTGGAAAGCTGTTGAGTGATTGAGGCTCAAGACCTGCGTTTTGCATGGCCGACGACTTGGGGCCGTGGCAAACCGGCCGATTGCGTCGCGATCGACAGGCTCACCATCGCTGCCGGTCGCACGGTGTTCCTGCACGGCCCGAGCGGTGGCGGCAAGAGCACCTTGCTGGGTCTGCTGGCGGGAGTCTTGCTGCCACACACCGGCTCGATCAGTCTGCTCGGCACCCGCTGGTCCGATCTGTCGGGCGCGCGTCGCGATGCCTTTCGCGCCGATCACCTCGGCTACATCTTCCAGCAGTTCAACCTGCTCCCCTACCTGAGCGTGCTGGACAACGTCCTGCTGCCGTGCCGCTTCTCGGCGCTCCGCCGCGAGCGGGCGACGCAGGATGGTGGCTCGCCCGGTGCCGCCGCGTGCGATCTGCTTCGGCGCGTGGGGCTGGCAGAGGCGCTTTGGGCGCGGCCTGCGGCGCAGTTGTCGGTCGGCCAGCAACAACGGGTGGCGGCGGCACGCGCGCTGATCGGCCGGCCGGAGGTGGTGATTGCCGATGAGCCGACCTCGGCGCTCGACGCGGCGCTGCGCGACAGCTTCATGGATTTGCTGCTCGATGCGTGCCGCGCGTCAGGCAGCACCTTGGTCTTCGTCAGCCACGACGAGCGATTGGCCGCGCGCTTCGATGAGCGACTGTCGCTGTCGGCGATCAACCGCGCAGCTTCATCCGAGACGGCCGAGGGCAGGTCGTGAGGGCGCTGCTGACCTTGGCCTGGTGCACTGCCTGGAACCGCCGTGCGACGCTGTCTCTGGTGCTGCTGTCGGTCGCGTTGTCGACCTTCCTGCTGCTGGGCTTCGAGCAGGTGCGCACCGATGTGCGCGAGAACTTCTCGCAGTCGGTCAGCGGTACCGATCTTGTCGTGGGTGCGCGCACCGGCTCAGTCCAGTTGATGCTGTATTCGGTGTTCCGCGTCGGCAGCGCGACCAACAACATCCGCATGAGCAGCGTCGAGGCGATTGCCAAGCACCGCGCGGTGGCCTGGGTGGTGCCGCTGTCGCTCGGCGATTCGCACAAGGGCTATGCGGTGCTCGGCACCACGGCTGAATACTTCAACCGCTTCCTCTACGGTGACCGTGAACCATTGGTGTTCGCCCAAGGTCGTGCCTTTGATGACGGCATCGAAGGGCTTTATGGCGCGGTGCTGGGCGCCGAAGTCGCCGATGCGCTGGGCTATCGGCTTGGCAGCAAGCTGATGCTGACGCACGGTGCGGGCGGCCTGCCCGGCGCCGAGCATGCCGACAAGCCGTTCACCGTGGTCGGCATCCTGAAGCGCACTGGCACTCCGGTCGACCGCACGGTGCACATCAGCCTCCAATCGATGGAAGCGATCCACATCGACTGGGTCGGTGGCGCGCCGATGCGCGGTGTGTCGATTGCGCCGGAGCAGGCGCGCAAGTTCGATCTGACACCGAAGGTCGTGACCGCCGCACTGGTGGGACTGAAAGGCCGGGCTGCGGTCTTCAATGTGCAGCGTTTCGTCGCCGACTATGCCGAGGAGCCGTTGATGGCGGTGCTGCCCGGTGTGGCGCTCGACGAGCTGTGGGACGTGGTCGGTGTCGGCGAGAAGGCCCTGATCGGCATGTCGGCGATGGTCGGCGTGGTCAGTCTGGCGGGCCTGGTCGCGGTGGTGATGGCGGGCTTGAACGAGAGGCGCCGTGAACTGGCGGTACTCCGCGCGGTGGGTGCCGCGCCTCGCCATGTGCTGATGTTGCTGGCCGGAGAAGGGTTGCTTGTCACACTGTTGGGTGCGCTGCTCGGTATGCTGGCGACGGGCCTCTTCATTGCGCTTGCGGCGCCATGGGCACAGGCGCACTACGGCATCAACCTGAAACTTTCTGTCCCCAGCCAGGCCCAATGGGGGCTGTTCGCAGCCGTCGTGGCCGCGGGCGCGGTCGCCAGCCTGATCCCGGCATGGCGGGCCTACCGATTGTCCCTGGCCGATGGCTTGTCCCCGAGGGTGTGAACATGTTGAGCAGATCGTGGCTGAAGTGGTCGACTGCCTGGGCCCTGTCGCTGTGCCTCGCAGTGGGTGTTGGCGCTGGGACGGCGGGCGCCGTCACCACCTCGGCCAGCCAGCCGATCGGCGGCACCGGCGTCAGCAAGCCGACGGCCAAAGGCGTGTTTCGCGAGATCAAGTGGGACGACCTGGTGCCCAAGGACTGGGACCCGATGAAGGAGTTCAAGAGCATCAACTTCAGCCTGATGAACGACAGCGATCCTCGCGCCAACGAGATGCTCAAGCGCATGCGGGAAACCTGGGACAACGCGCCGACCAACAACGACATGGACGGCGCGTCAGTGCGCATTCCTGGCTACCTGGTGCCGCTGGAGGACACGAAGGCCGGCCTGAAGGAGTTTCTGTTGGTGCCGTACTTCGGCGCCTGCATTCACAGCCCGCCGCCGCCGGCCAACCAGATCATCTACGTGAAAGCCGACAAACCGCCGAAGGGCTTTCATTCGATGGACACGGTGTGGGTCAGCGGAACACTGAAGACGCTGCGAAGCGACAGCTACATGGGCGCCAGCGGCTACCGAATGGACGCGGTGGTGGTCGAGCCTTACATCGAACCGAAGTGATGGGGCCGCAGATCAGGCGTGGGTAACGACGCGATCACGCCCGCTTTTCTTGGCGGCATAAAGCGCGGCATCGGCACGTGAAATCAGCGACGCGGCATCGTCGTCCGGCTTCAGCGCGGTGACACCACCCGAGATGGTGACCGTCAACAGCACCTCTTGCGTGGTGCGGTTGCGGATCTTCATGGCCTTGGTGCGGTTGCGCACCGTCTCGGCGAGTTCAATGGATTTGTCGAGGGAGGTTTGGGGCAGCAGCAGCGCGAATTCTTCACCGCCATAACGCGCAGCCGAGTGGTTGGCGCCTGTCACTGCGCTGCGCAGGATTTCGCCCAGCCCCTGGATCACCCGGTCGCCCATCAAATGCCCGTGCGTGTCATTGACCTTCTTGAAGTGATCGATGTCCAGCATCACCAGGCAGTGGCTGTGGCCCTCGGCAGCTTGCTGCGACAACAGCGACTCGATCTTCTTTTCGAATCCGCGACGGTTCAGGATGCCGGTCATCGGGCACAACAAGGCTTCGCTCGTGGCGCGTTCCAGATCGCTGCGAAGCCGGTTGATCTCCTCCTGGCTGATCGACACCTTTTGCCGCAGCGCCTCGACCGAACTCTTCATCTCGGCGGTTCCCGCCATCACTTCGGTCAGTCGTGGCTTCAACTGTTCGACATCACGTGAGACCAACGCCTTGTTCAGGCCGTTGAGCTGATGTCCGAAGGTGCCCGCCTGATCGCCGGTCAGCGACGCCGATTGCGCCACGCTGGCCAGCAGCCGCTCCATCTCGCCGCTGATCTGCGCCATCACCGCCTCATCGGCCGGGGCGATGTGCTTCTTGTACAGCGCGATGACAGCCGGGTCGTCCAAGCCCTTGTCGGCCTTCAGCTTGTCATCAATCGCTGCGCTCAGCGCAGCATTGATTCCTGCCACATATTCGTACCACAGGGTGAACGTGACCGGGTTGAATGCAGCTTTGTGTTTCCCCATGTGCCCCAAAGCCAAGCGAAGAAGTTCTGCGGCTTGTTCTTTCGGTTCTGAATATCTCAAGGATCTTCCTCATAAATTTGTAGCAAGCCTAATATATTGAGGCAAGCGCCGCGATTCTAGATTTGGTTTTGCTTGATTCAAGCGGCTCAACCTGCCGTTTGCCTGACTTCCCACCCGAATGGGGAGGGGCAGTAACCAGAGTATCTGGATGGAAACGGTACGTCGTGACACGCTGACAATCACCCGATGTTCACGCCCTCTCAACACGATGTGCGCCGCTTTTTCTGCGAGGTGCATGCCAAAGCGCGCAGCGGCATGCCGATGACGGCGCTTGAAATCGTTGCCGCCGACTGGGTCGTCCTGCACCCGGAGCACCACCCTGCGCTGGCTGATGTCGACGCAGCGTTGGCCGCGGTCTACGATGTCGAGGCGGGCCGCACCAATCCGTTTTTGCACCTGTCCATGCACCTGTCGATCACCGAGCAGGTGTCGATAGATCAACCGCGCGGCATCAAGCAGGCGGTCGAGTTGCTGGCCGCGCGGCGCGGCTCGGTGCATGACGCGCACCATGAAGTCATGGAGTGCTTGGGCGAGATGATGTGGGCCTCGCAGCGCAGTGGCTTGCCGCCCGATGGTGATCGCTACATCGAAGCCGTACGGCGCCGGGCGACACGGGATTGACGCCGCCTGAGCCTGGCGTTCAGCGGCGCTTCAGCCACGCTGTCTAACGTCGGAGGTCATGAACCTTCGACCGATGACTGCGCGGCGTGATGCCAGCTGGATCGCGCTGAGCTTTCTGGCCGTGCTGGCCTGGGACGCTTCAGGGCTCGACATGACCGTCGAGCGATGGTTTGGCAATGCGCAAGGCTTCAGCTTGAGGAGCCACTGGCTTTTCGCGCAAGTCCTTCACGAAGGCGGGCGTTGGGTCAGCGCAGCAGCCATCGCGGTGGTGGTGATCCATGTCTTCAGGCCGTGGACTTTCGCGAGCCCGATGAACAGGGCCACACGAATCTGGTGGTTCGCCGTCACCGTGATCTGTCTGTTGTTGATTCCGACCTTGAAGCAGTTCAGTACTACCAGTTGCCCCTGGGACATGGTTGAGTTCGGCCGCTCTGCACATCATGTGTCGCACTGGGCTTTGGGCGTCAGCGACGGCGGGCCCGGTCGCTGCTTTCCATCGGGTCACGCCTCGGCTGCATTCAGCTTGTTCGGCGGCTGGTTTGCGCTGCGCGGCACCTCACACCGGGCCGCGCGATGCTGGCTGGCGGGCGTGTTGGTCTGCGGTCTCCTGTTCAGCGTGGCGCAGACCGTGCGCGGCGCTCACTACCCCAGCCATTCGATGTGGACCGCCTGGGTGTGCTTCGCGACCAGTGCATTGCTTTGGCATGCCGCGCAGCCGCTGCTGATTCGACGACGCACAGAAATCCGAACCTGGCGGCCCAGGTTCTTCAGGCACTGAACTCGATGTTGTCGATCAGGCGCGTGGCGCCCAGCCGTGCGGCGCCGAGGGCGACCCAGGCGCCCTTGCGCGCGTCGTCGTCGCCGGGTGCGCTCAGGTCGTGCTGGCGGCGCACCGTGAGGTAGTCGGGCTGCCAGCCCTGGGCCGCAAGCGCGCCCAGAGCCTGCGCTTCCAGTACGTCCAGAGGCGCCACGCCGTCACTGAACCGCACGGCCAGCGCGCGCAGCGCTTGTGACAGTTCAATGGCCTTGGCGCGCTCAACTGCGCTGAGGTATCCGTTGCGTGAGGACAGCGCCAAGCCATCCTCCGCGCGAGAAGTCTCCGCCGCCTCGATGACGATGGGCAGCGCGAACTGCTGCGTCATCCGGCGAATCACCATCAGCTGCTGATAGTCCTTCTTGCCGAACAGCGCGACGCGCGGCTGTGCTGCGTTGAACAGTTTCATCACGATGGTGCTGACGCCGGTGAAGAACCCTGGCCGGAAGTGACCCTCGAGGATGTCGGCCAAGGCCGGGTCGGGCTGCACCTTGAAGGTCTGCGGCTCGGGGTAGAGCTCGTGCTCGTCAGGCGCAAACACGATGTTGCAGCCGGCCGGTTGCAGCAGTTCGCAGTCGCGCTCCAGCGTGCGTGGGTAGCGCTCGAAATCCTCATGTGGGGCGAACTGCAGCCGGTTGACGAAGATGCTGACGACGACCGGCAGGCCGTGCGACGCTGCCTGGCGCACCAGCGCCAGATGTCCATCGTGCAGGTTGCCCATCGTCGGCACAAAGGCGCAGGTGCCGGGCACCGGCAGGGCGGCGCGCAGCGCGGCGATGGTGTGGACGACCAGCATCGTCAATATCCGTGCAGCGAAGGATCGGGAAAGCGGCGTGCCTTCACATCGGCGACATAGGTTCTGATCGCTGCGTCGATCGATGCCGAACCCTGCATGAAGTCACGCACGAAACGCGGCTGCTTGCCGTGGCCCAGGCCCAGCATGTCGTGCAGTACCAGCACCTGGCCTGAGCAGTCAACGCCGGCGCCGATGCCGATGGTCGGGATGGGCAGGCCCGCGGTGATGGCGGCACCGACGGCCGACGGCATCAGCTCCAGCACCAGCATCGCAGCCCCGGCTTCAGCCAGCTGCTGTGCGTGCAATCGCAGTGTGGCGGCCGATTCGTCATCCCGGCCCTGGATGCGGTAGCCGCCCAGGGCGTGCACCGATTGCGGCGTCAACCCCAGGTGCGCGCAGACCGGGATGCCACGCTGCGTCAGAAAGTGCACGGTGTCAGCGGTCCACCCGCCACCTTCGAGCTTGACCATGTGTGCGCCTGCCTGCATCAGCACGGTGGCACTTTCCATCGCCTGTGCATGAGACTGCTGGTAGCTCCCGAATGGCAAGTCGCCGATGATCCAGGCGCTGCGGTTGCCTTGCGCGACACAGCGCACGTGATAGGCCATGTCGGCCAAAGTCACCGGTAACGTGCTGGTCACGCCTTGCAGCACCATGCCGAGCGAATCGCCGATCAACAGGCAATCGACGCCGGCGTGATCCAGCACGCGGGCGAACGCGGCGTCATAGCAGGTCAACACGCTGATCGGCTCGCCGGCCGCGTGCATCTCGCGCAGCCGGTGCAGCGTGATCGGCTTGCGTCCCGCGGGTGTCGAGTCAGGAGACGGATGAACGCTCATGGCGTTGCGGTCAAGCCGCTCTCATGCCCAGCGTTTCCAGCAAAGCCTGATCGGCCGTGACATCCGGATTGCCGGTCACCAGCAGCTTGTCGCCGTAGAAGATGGAGTTGGCACCGGCCACGAAGCACAGCGCCTGCACCGCATCGCCGAGTGCCTGGCGGCCAGCCGACAGCCGCACGCGTGTGCGTGGCATGGTGATGCGCGCCGCGGCAATCGTGCGCACGAACTCGAACGGGTCGAGCGGCGCCTGTTCCGCCAGCGGCGTTCCTGCGACGGGCACCAGGTGGTTGATCGGCACCGATTCGGGGTAGGGCTCCATGTTCGCCAACTCGGCAATCAGCGCCGCGCGTTGCGTGCGCGACTCGCCCATGCCGACGATGCCGCCACAGCAGACCTTCACGCCCGCGCCCCGCACGCGCTGCAGCGTGTCGATGCGGTCCTCGAACTGGCGCGTCTGCACGATGTCGGCGTACTTGTCCGGTGCGGTATCGATGTTGTGGTTGTAGTAGTCGAGGCCGGCGTCGCGGAGGGCTTCTGCATGGCCGTCGCCCAGCATGCCCAGCGTCGCGCAGGTTTCCAGGCCCAGGCCCTTCACTGCGCTGATCAGCTGAGCGACCTTCTCGATGTCACGGTCCTTCGGTCCGCGCCAGGCCGCCCCCATGCAAAAGCGAGTGGCGCCTGCTGCCTGCGCCTGACGCGCGGCGGCCAGCACGTCGTCGACCTTCATCAGCGCTGTCGCCTCGACGCCGGTGTCGTACGCCGCCGATTGCGGGCAGTAAGAGCAGTTTTCCGCGCAACCACCGGTCTTGATGGAGAGAAGCGTCGACAACTGCACCTCGGCTGGGTCGAAGTTGGCCCGGTGCACCGTTTGCGCCTGGTACAGCAACTCGGTGAACGGCAGTGCAAACAGCGCCTCGATCTGCTCGACCTGCCAGCGCGGCGCATCGGAGCGCGAGGCACTGGCCGCTGCGGCAGGACGAACGAGTTGGATGGGCGCGGCTTGGATAGAGGCTGTTGACATGGTCAGGGTCTCGCGTGTCTGCGGACGCAATGATGCGTCGGATCAAGGAAAAAGGGGTTGCTCGCCGTCAAACCGCCCGATAGGCCAGTCGCACATAGATCGGTGCATAAGCTTCGGCCTGGGTGATTTCCAGCAGGCATTCGCGGGCCAGTTCAAGCATGGCAATGAAGGTCACCACCAGCACCGGCTGGCCGCGTGCGACATCGAACAACTCGTGGAATTCGACGAATTGTCGGCCTTGCAGGGCGCGCAGCACGATGCTCATGTGTTCACGCACGCTGAGTTGTTCACGGTTGATGGTGTGATGCTGGTTCAGGTTGGCGCGCCTGAGCACATCGGCCCAGGCAGCACGGAGATCGTCGGGTGCGACATCGGGAAAGCGCGGCGCCAGCGATTGTTCGATGTGCACCTGCGCGCACAGGAAATCACGGCCGATCACCGGCATGGCATCCAGGCGCGCAGCCGCCAGCTTCATCTGTTCGTATTCGACCAGGCGGCGCACCAGCTCTGCGCGCGGGTCCTCCGGCTCGGTGCCGTCCGCGCTCTTCTTCGGCGGCAACAGCATGCGCGACTTGATCTCGATCAGCATCGCGGCCATCAGCAGGTATTCGCTGGCGAGCTCGAGGTTGGTCTTGCGGATCTGCTCGACGTAGGTGAGGTACTGGCGTGTCACGTCGGCCAGCGGTATGTCGAGGATATTGAAGTTCTGTCGGCGGATCAGGTAGAGCAGCAAATCCAGCGGCCCCTCGAACGCTTCGAGGAACAGTCGCAGCGCATCGGGCGGGATGTACAGGTCATGGGGCAGCTTGAACAGCGGCTCGCCGTACAGCCGCGCCACCGCCACGCTGTCAACTGCCAACGGTTGAACGTCCGCCGTCCCGTCGGCCATCAGGGCGTGCAACTCGGGCGGCTCCAGCAGAACGGGGCCGGGAAGGTTCATGAACGGGATTCAGGCCGTAAGCCGTGCCTCATTTGGGCCCGGTCTGGTAGACATAAGGCTGCTGCGGCACGCGCGAGGCAGCATTGTCGGCCTGTGCATCGCGGTCGACCCGCTTGTCCCACAGCAGTGCGCGCCCGGCACGTTGTTCGCTTTCGAGCGTCGGCTTCTTCGCCTTCAGCGATTCGATGAAGTCAGTGACGTCCGATTTGTAGGCTTTCCAGAACAGCGGCATGGTGCGGTGGGGCGTGAGTGGAAACGGGGAAACCCGGAGTTTACCGGGGCATGCGCGACAGACACAGCCGCGCCTGGTGCCGCAACCCGGCCTTTCCCTGAACGCGGATTCATCAAATCGGGAGGGGTAGGCTGTCACGATACCGTCATGAAAGAAGTCGAATTGAAATTTCAGGTGCCGCCCGCGGCTCGCAAAGCGGTCGAAGCGGCGGTTGCCGGTCCTCAGGCGGCGCGGCGCATTCGGTTGCGGGCGGCGTATTTCGATACCCCGACCGGTGCGCTGGCTGCCGCGGGCCTGGCGCTGCGGCTGCGCAAGGAGGGTCGCGTCTGGGTGCAGACGCTGAAGGGCACTTTGCCCGAGGGCACCAGCATGACCCGGGCCGAGCACAACGTGCCGCGCGCAGAGACCGGTGTCGCCGTGCCGGCGATCGATCCGCAACTGCATGCCCACACGCCGGTGGGCGCCGCATTGTTGAAGGTGCTGCACGGCACCGACGGCGTACTGGCCCGGGTCATCGGCACCGATATCTGGCGCCGCGCACGCACAGTTCGGGTTGCCGGTGGCGTTGTCGAACTGGCGTTCGATGTCGGTGTGATCGAGGCCGGTGATGCGATGCCGCCACGAAGGCTGCCTGTTTGCGAACTCGAGATCGAACTGACGCGTGGCAGCCCGCAGGCGGTGGTGGCCACTGCGCAGCGGTGGGTCGCGCGCCACGCTTTGTGGCTGGACACCCGCAGCAAGGCCGAACTCGGCCACCTGCTCTTGCACGACGACGCGATGGCCGAGGCACTCCGTGCCAGCGAAGTGAAGCTGTCGAAGTCCATGATGCCAGCCGCGGCGCTGGAGGCGGTGCTGCGCTCCTGTCTGGCACAGATCAGCGTCAATGCCAGCCAGATTGCCAGTGGCCGTCATGCCCCAGAGCACACACATCAGCTGCGTGTCGGCCTGCGTCGTCTGCGTACTGCGCTGCGGTTTTTCGATGGCGCACGGCTGGCCGAGGCCATCGACGAGGTCTCGCGCGAGCAGCTGGCCGTCGATGCCGCCACGCTGTTTCGCCAGTTGGGTCAGGCGCGCGATCGCGCGGCGGTGGCCGAGCCGCTGGCGATCGAACTGACGCGTGCGCTGGTGGCTGTCGGTCAATCGGGTGAGCTGCCCCGGCTGGCGGCGGCCGAAGAGCTTGATCCGACTGTGCTGGTGCGACAGCCGGTCGCGCAGCGCCTGATGTTGAACCTGATTTCGCGGGTGCAGGGCGCCTGGCCCGAGGCTTCGGCCCAGCCCGCGGGCTTACCGCAGGGTGCGCCCACATCCGACGTCGTCGCACCCGCTGCCTGGTTGCCGCTTCGCAGCCGACTCACCAAGCGGCTCAACCGCTGGCATCGCCAGGTGTTGGTCGATGCACAGGCCTTCGACGCGCTCGACGATGAAGGCCGCCATCGCTTGCGCAAGCGCATCAAGCGGCTGCGCTATGCGGTGGAGTTCTCGGCAAGTCTGTTCGATGCGCGTGCGGTGCGCGGCTACCTGAAAGCGATGCGCGCCCTGCAGGAGCGGCTGGGAATCGTCAACGATGTGGCCGTCGGGATCGCCCTGTACTCGGCGGCGGCGCCTGCCGATGCGCGCGCGCTGTTCGCGCTGGGTTGGCTGGCATCGCAACGCGAACGCGCGCTGGCCGCCTGCCAGCCGGACCTGAAGCGCTTTGTCGGATCGAAGTGCTTCTGGCGTGAGCGCCCCAAAGGATCCGCCAGCAAGTAG
Organism: Rubrivivax sp.; assembly: GCA_027490215.1. GTDB lineage: Bacteria > Pseudomonadota > Gammaproteobacteria > Burkholderiales > Burkholderiaceae_C > PBB1. Next base: position 3,138 of record JAIXYO010000028.1, on the reverse strand, counting down.
CCGTTGGCGATCAGGCCGGGCGAACTTACCTCACCCGCATGCCTGGTGTGGCGCCCGGTCCGGGTTCCAAGACGTACAGCCCGGGGTTGGCCTTGCCGTCGGCGTGGCTCGCGGCCAGCACCATGCCTTCACTGATGCCGAACTTCATCTTGCGCGGCGCCAGGTTGGCCACCAGCACCGTCAGCTTGCCGATCAGGTCGGCAGGCTGGTAAGCGCCCTTGATGCCGCTGAAAACATTGCGCATGCGCGGATGACCGGCGGCATCGACCTCGCCGACATCCAGCGTCAGCCGCAGCAGCTTGTCGGAGCCCTGCACATGCTCGCAGTTGACGATCTTCGCAATGCGCAGGTCGATCTTGGCGAAGTCGTCGATGCCGATGCTCTCGGCGATGTCTTCTCCGCCCGGCTTGGGCTGCTCGATGACAGCGGGAGCAGGTGGTTCGAACAAGGCATCGAGCATCTTCGGATCGACGCGCTGCATCAGGTGCCGGTACTCGCCGATGGTGTGGGCGCCCAGTGCGCGGTGCACGTCGGCCGACACCAGCGGCGCGACATTCAGGAAGGACTCGACCTGGGTGGCAAGTGCCGGCAGCACCGGCTTCAGATAGATCGTCAACAGCCGGAAGGCTTCGATGCAGACGGTGCAAACGTCGTGCAGCACCGCGTCCTTGCCTTCTTGCTTCGCCAGCTCCCAGGGCTTGTTCTGGTCGACGTACTCGTTGACACGGTCGGCCAGCAGCATGATCTCGCGCAGCGCCTTGCCGTACTCGCGCTCTTCATACAGCCGCTGGATGTCCGCGTGGCCGCTGCGCAGGTGGTCGAGCAGAACGCGGCCCTCGACGCCGACATCCGATGACAGCTTGCCCGCAAAGCGCTTGGTCAGAAAGCCAGCCGCGCGGCTCGCGATGTTGATGTACTTGCCGACCAGATCGCTGTTCACCCGCGCGACGAAGTCATCGGGGTTGAAGTCCACGTCCTCGACCTTGCTGCTCAGCTTGGTCGCGATGTAGTAGCGCAGCCACTCGGCGTTCATGCCGAGCTCCAGGTACTTCAGCGGCGAGATGCCGGTGCCGCGGCTCTTGCTCATCTTCTCGCCGCTCACCGTGATGAAGCCGTGGGCGTAGACGTGGTCGGGCACCTTGCGGCCCGAGAACTTCAGCATCGCCGGCCAGAACAGCGTGTGGAAGTAGGTGATGTCCTTGCCGATGAAGTGGATCTGCTCGACCGCGGGGTCGGCGATGAATTCATCGAAGCTGCGCAGCTCGCCGCGGGCCTTCGCCTTGCCCTGGTCGAAGTAGTTCTTCAACGACGCCAGATAGCCCACCGGGGCATCGAGCCACACGTAGAAATACTTGCCTGGCGCGTCAGGGATCTCGATGCCGAAGTACGGCGCGTCGCGGCTGATGTCCCAGTCGCTCAGGCCCCCCTGGCCGTGCTCGTCCTTGGTGAACCACTCGCGGATCTTGTTGGCGACTTCGCTTTGCAGCCGCTCGCCGCCAGTCCAGGCTTCGAGGAACTCGACGCAGCGCGGGTCGCTGAGCTTGAAGAAGAAGTGCTCGCTGCTCTTCATCACCGGCGTGGCACCGCTCAGTGTCGAGTACGGGTTCTTCAGGTCGGTCGGCGCATAGACCGCGCTGCACACCTCGCAGCTGTCGCCGTACTGGTCCTTCGCACCGCACTTCGGGCACTCGCCCTTGATGTAGCGGTCGGGCAGGAACATGCCCTTCACCGGGTCGTAGAACTGTTCGATCGTCTTGGTGGCGATCAGCGAGCCGTCACTGCGGTCCCGCAGCTTTCGGTAGATGTCCTGCGCCAGCGCGGTGTTCTCGGGTGAGTCGGTGGAGTGCCAGTGGTCGAAGGCGATGTGGAAGCCGTCGAGGTACTGCTGGCGCCCGGCGGCAATCTCGGCCACGAACTGTTGCGGTGTCTTGCCGGCCTTTTCGGCCGCGATCATGATCGGCGCGCCGTGGGCGTCGTCGGCGCCGACGAAATGCACCTCGACGGGGGACCCGTCGTCGCTCACCTGCATTCGCTGATGTCGCACCCAGATGTCGGCCTGGATGTACTCCATCATGTGCCCGATGTGAAAGGGCGCGTTGGCGTAGGGCAGGGCGGTGGTGACGAACAGCTTGCGGGTCATGGGGGCACAGGTGAGCGAGCCCCGCCGTCGTGACGCACAACAGCTTCGGGCAGCCCGGGATTCTAGGCCGCAGGCCTTTTCCTGATGCCAGCCCGATCCAGGGCCAAGCCCCCCTGCGCTAGACTGCCGCCGCCCTCGCAGCACCGCCGTGCCGCACGCTCTTCTTTCCCGCCTGGAACCGTCATGCCCGCCACCGAAACTGCCTTGCTCGAAGCCCTGAAGTCGGTGGTCGATCCGAACACCGGCCGGGACTTTGTCAGCACGAAGCAGCTGAAGAACCTGCGCATCGACGGTGGGGGCGTCGCTTTCGATGTCGAGCTTGGCTACCCGGCGAAGAGCCAGTTGCCCGCGCTGCGAGAGGCGCTGACAGCAGCAGCCAGGACGGTGGCCGGCGTTCAAGACGTCAACGTCAACCTCAGCAGCAAGATCATTGCGCACGCGGTGCAGCGCGGTGTGCAGCTGCTGCCGAACGTCAAGAACATCGTCGCCGTGGCATCGGGCAAGGGCGGTGTCGGCAAGAGCACCACCGCCGTCAACCTGGCGCTGGCGCTGGCCGCCGAAGGCGCGCGCGTGGGCATCCTCGATGCCGACATCTACGGCCCGAGCCAGCCGATGATGATGGGCTTGGATGGTCGCCCCGATTCCGCCGATGGCAAGACGATGGAGCCTCTGCAGAACTACGGTGTGCAGGTGATGTCGATCGGCTTCCTCGTCGAGGCCGACAGCCCGATGGTCTGGCGCGGCCCCATGGCCACGCAGGCACTGGATCAGCTGCTGCGGCAGACGAATTGGGGCGATCTCGACTACCTGATCGTCGACATGCCGCCCGGCACCGGCGACATCCAGCTCTCGCTGTCGCAGAAGGTGCCGCTGACCGGTTCGGTGATCGTCACCACGCCGCAGGACATCGCGCTGCTCGACGCGAAAAAGGGCATCCGGATGTTCGAGAAGGTCGGCGTGCCGATCCTCGGCATCGTCGAGAACATGGCGGTGCATGT
>JAIXYO010000068.1 GCA_027490215.1 Rubrivivax sp. | reverse complement strand
CGGCTCTTTCACGCTGAAACGGCTCGATTTCAGGATTGGCGATGGCGACTGGAAGGACACCTCGGTCGTCGCCAACGAGGTGCAGGTGCGCTTCAAGCTGACGCTCACTGGCGTCGCCGGGCTGTGATCCGCGGAAACGCCCGCCTCGCGCGCATCAACAAGCCTCGCACCCGGCACACCCCTCGCCCTTTTTCCTCCAACACCCCCTCAACCGGAACCTCATCATGAAAACCCACACGCTGATCTCCCTCTCCGCCGCGCTCCTCGCCAGCGCCGGCATCGCGCATGCCGAGAGCGTCACCTACAACCTCGACGCGACTCATACCTACGTGACCTTCGAGGCGCGCCACTTCGGCACCTCGACCAACCGCGGCCGCTTCGACAAGAAGGAAGGCACGATCACGCTCGACCGTGCCGCCAAGACAGGCAAGGCCGACATCACCATCGATACCGCATCGATCAACACCGGTCTGGCGTTGTTCGACAGTCACCTGAAGGGCGACAACTTCCTGAAGGCCAAGGAGTTCCCGACCGCCAAGTTCGTCGGTGACAAGTTCAGCTTTGATGGCGACAAGGTGACGGCGGTCAGCGGCACCCTGACGCTGCTGGGCAAGACGCGGCCGGTCACGCTCACTGCCACGAACTACAACTGCTACGACAACCCCTTCTTCAAGCGCGAGGTGTGCGGCGGCGATTTCGAGACCACCATCCAGCGCAGCGACTTCGGCATGAGCTACGGACTGCCTGTCATTCCGGACGACATCAAGCTGCTGATCCAGATCGAAGCCATCAAGCAGTGAGCCACGCGGCGCGAACGCGCCGCCTCGTTCATGGCGCCGGGCGCAACGCCCGGCGCAACGCTCTCCTCCAGAGCGCGCGCACTGCGCAGCCAGGCCCATCGGCCGCGGCTTCCGAGACTTTCCGCCACCCAAGAGGCCCCCGTCGCTGGGGCCCCTTTGTGTCCGCGCACCCGCTGTGCAAGCAATTGTCAAAAGACGCCGCCAATGGCACTGCGCCTGCATGGAACACCACCGGCACAGGCAGCGCGATGGGCACCGTGAACCAGTTCACAGCGAACGACAGGCTGACGCCTTGGGCTGACGTTTTAGGGCCCAAGCCGCGGCTGCAAGTGACAAATCCGAGCAGCTTTGTAAGTAAATGGAGGCATTCAGATGCGCGCAGGAAACATGTTGACACGAGGCGACGGCGCAGCCGGCCGACCTGCTCGCAGGGTGGGGGCACTATTGGTGAGTAGCGTTCTCATCGGTGCATCTGGCTGGAGTCTGGCCGCCCCGGCCATGAAGTGGGAGACGGCCGCCAGCGAGGGCGGTCGCTTCAGCACCAGCGGCCTGCAAAGTGTGCGGTACGGTGTGACTGGCAAGTGGGTCACACAGACGCGCTCCGGCGCGGTGGTGTGCTCCAACGCCTCGTTTGGCCGCGACCCGGCGGTGGGTACCGTCAAGCGCTGCGAGGTCTACAGGACCTCGGCATCGGCCGCCACACCGACCGCAGCACCAGCGGTGGCAATTGCCGCCACGCCCGCGCCGACGGCAGTCATCGCCACCGATGCCGCCACACGCAACGCCGCCCGGCTGGCGATGCAGGCGAGCTTTGGCAACACCGAGGCCCTGACAGCTGAAATCAAGACCAAAGGTGCGGCTGGCTGGATCACCTCGCAGATGCAACTGGCCTCGTCGCGCTACACCAGTGGCGGCAATGCGACGGTGCATCAGAACACCAGTGCGACCTCCTACTGCGACTTGCCCGCGAGCGCCGGACCGAACTGCTGGCGAGACAACTTCTCGAGCATTCCGCTGGTCTGGGACTTCTATCGCAACGCCACCACGCGGCAAGACCAGCTGCGCCAGCGCGTGGCGTTCGCACTGCAGCAGATCGTGGTGGTCAGCGGGACCGACGTCGACGGCACCTATGGGCTGCGCAACTACCAGAACACGCTGCTCGACAACGCCTTCGGCAACTATCGGCAGGTGCTGAAGAAGGTTGCGCTGTCGCCTGTGATGGGCGACTACCTGAACAACGTCAACAACGACAAGACGGCGCCAAACGAGAACTTCGCGCGTGAACTGCTGCAGCTGTTCTCCGTCGGCACCTGCCTGCTGAATGCCGACGGCAGCCTGCGTGGCGGCGCCTGCGCACCCACCTACGACAACGACACGGTGCGCGCCTACGCCTTTGCGCTGACGGGCTGGACCTATCCGGCCGGTGGCGCTACCGCCTGGAGCTGCTGGCCTCGGGGCACGAACTGCCGCTTTCACAACGGCGACATGGTCGCGGTCGAGGCTCGGCACGACACCGCGGCCCGCCAACTGCTCTCGGGTACGTCGCTGCGCGCGGGGCTGACAGCCCCGGCTGCGCTTGAGGTGGTGCTCGACAGCCTGATGGCGCACCCGAACACCGCGCCGTTCATCGGCAAGCAGCTGATTCAGCACCTGGTCAGCAGCAACCCGTCGCCGGCCTATGTTTCGCGGGTGTCGGCAGCGTTCACTGCCGGCAAGTACAGCACCTTCGGCACCGGGCAACGTGGCGATCTGGCCGCCACCGTCGCGGCAGTGCTGCTCGACCCCGAGGCGCGCAGTACCACCGTCGCGGCCAATGGCGGCAAGCTGCGCGACCCCGTGCTGATGTTCACCAGCGTGCTACGCGGATTGAATGGCCAGAGCGATGGCGACGCGCTCAGCTGGTGGTGGGGGGAAGAGTTGCGTGAGCACGTGTTCCGCCCGCCCACGGTGTTCGGCTTCTACTCGCCCGACTATCCGGTGCCAGGCACCACGCTGGTCGGTCCGAGCTTCGGTATTCATAACACCGGCTCCGCCTTGCAGCGGCTGAACTTCCTGACCTACCTGCTCGAGTGGGGTGGCTCGACGCCTGTCACCAGCGTACCGAACGCCACCGGGACGAAGATCGATCTGAGTCGCTTCACCGCCGACGCGGCCGATGCCGGCAAGCTCGTCGATCGCCTGTCGCTGATCGCCACTGGCCAGCCGCTGCCGACCGCGACACGCACCGAAATCGTCAAGGCGGTCTCCTGGTGGACCACCACGACCGACAAGGCGAATTGGCAGGCCAACCGCGTCAAGACGGCCGCTTACCTGGTCTTCGCCACGCCGAATTTTCAAGTTGAGCGCTGAGCGCCACACAAGGATCACACCATGAACAAGACTTCTTCTTTCGATGCGCGCAGGCGCTGGCTGCTGCAGTCCGGTGCCACCTGCGCCAGCGCGCTGGGCTTTGGCAGCGTGGGCAACCTGCTGTTGGGCACACGGCCGGCTCACGCAGCCGACTACAAGGCGCTGGTCTGCGTCTTCCTGTACGGTGGCAATGACGGGCTGAACACCATCGTCCCGACCGACGCGGCGCGGCATGCGCAATACGGCGCCGTGCGGGGTGCACTGGCAATTCCGCGCGAACGGCTGGTCGCGCTGCCCGGCACCGAGTTCGGCCTGCACCCGTCGCTGGGTGCACTGTCGGCTGCGGCCACGGCCGGCCATATCGCGCCGGTCTTCAACGTCGGCCCGCTGTACGCGCCGCTGACCAAGGCCCAGTACCGCAGCACCCCCAACGGCGCGGCGTTGAAGCCGGACGGCCTGTTCTCGCACTCCGACCAGCAGGTGCTGTGGGAGACCGCGACCACCCAGTCGCAGGAGCGCAGCGGCTGGGGTGGTCGTGCCTCGACCGCGCTTGGCACGGTGAACCCGGTGATCTCGGTCGGCGGCAATGCGCGCTTCGGGCTGACCACGCTGCAGTCGCCGCTGGTGCTGCCCGGCCCTGGCAGCACCTTTGGCGCTTATGGACTGCAGCCCGCCGATCTCACTTGGGCACCCCGGGCCGCCAACAAGGCGGCCATCGACGCCATGTATGCACAGTCGCAGGACACCGTGCTGGCCAATGCCTACGCGCGCATGCAGCGCGATGCGTTCGCGGTTTCGCAGCGACTGGGCTCGCTGGTCAAGGTCCAGCCCGGCGGAAGTGGCGCCAATCCGGCGATCGATGCCGCCTTCGCGCCGATCACCTCGGGCGGCCGCATCACCACCGCGCTGGGCCGACAGCTTTACCAGGTCGCCAAGCTGATCGCCGGCAACGCCACCGTGGGCGGCGATCGGCAGATCTTCTTCGCGCAGGCCGGCGGCTTCGATACCCATGCCGGGCAGGTTGCAGGCAGCGCGACCGACGGCGAGCATGCGCGTCGGCTGCAGGAGGTCGGTGACGCGCTGGGCGCTTTCTACACCGCGATGCGCAACCTCGGACTGGGGCAGGCAGTCACCACCTTCACCCAAAGCGACTTCGGTCGCACCTTCAAGCCCAACAGCAGCAACGGCACCGATCACGCCTGGGGCAATCAGCACCTGGTGATCGGCGGCGCAGTGCAGGGTCGCGCCACCTACGGCAGCTATCCACAACTGGTGCTGGGGGGCGCCGACGATGTCGGCAGCGATCCGTGGGAGCAGCAGGGCCGGTGGATTCCGACCACCTCGGTCGACCAGTACGCCGCGACGCTGCTCGGCTGGTTCGGGGCCAGCGATGCGCAGCTCGACGCGACCTTGCCGAACCTGCGCAATTTCGGCACCCGCCGACGGCTGGGCTTCGTCTGAACCGCCTGCCATGGGAGGCGATCCTCACGGGATCTGCCTCGCCGAGACTCATCACCGGTGGCGTCGCTACGGTGCCATCGTCTGCCGTACGGCGTGCTCCCACTGGGCCATCAGTTCGGCCACGCGGTCGCGCGGCATGCGGGGCTCGAATCGGCGCTCGACGCGCCACTGTGCGCTGAGTTCTTCGAGCCCCTCGTACAGCCCGCAGCCCAGTCCTGCGAGGTACGCAGCACCCAGCGCGGTGGTCTCGATGACCTGCGGGCGCACCACAGGGATGCCCAGCAAGTCGGCCTGAAACTGCATCAGCAGGTCGTTGACACACGCTCCGCCATCTACCCGCAACTCCGCCACAGGCAGGCCCCCAGCGGCCACTGCGTCACGGCTCATCGCCTGCAGCAGGGTCGCACTCTGGAAAGCGATGCTGTCGAGCGCCGCACGGGCAATGTGCGCCACCGTGCTGCCGCGCGACAGCCCGACGATCGCGCCGCGCGCTTCGGGCTGCCAGTAGGGCGCGCCGAGTCCGGTGAAGGCCGGCACGAACATCACACCATCACTGTCGGGCACGCTCTCGGCCAAGGCCTGCACGGCGGCGCTGCGGTCGATGGCGTGCAGCCCGTCGCGCAGCCACTGCACCACCGCACCACCGATGAACACACTGCCCTCCAGCGCGAATTGCGCCACTGTGGCGGGCTGCGCGGCACGGGTGGTGATCAGGCCGTGGGTCGACGATTGGGAAGTGGCGCCGGTGTGCATGAGCATGAAGCAGCCCGTGCCGTAGGTGTTCTTCGCCAAGCCCGATTGGAAGCAGGCCTGCCCGAAGAGTGCGCTTTGCTGGTCGCCCGCCATGCCGCCGATTGCAATTGGTGCGCCCAAGAGCTCAGCCCCCGTGTACCCATAAAGGTGGCTCGATGGGTGCACCGACGGCAGCACCTCGCGCGGCACATCCAGCGCCTCCAGCAACTCGTCATCCCACTGGCCGGTGTGCACATTGAGCATCAGCGTGCGCGATGCATTGCTGATGTCGGTCGCGTGCACCGGGCCACTGGGCTGATCGCGTGTCAGTTGCCACAACAGCCAGGTGTCCACCGTGCCGAATGCCAGCTCGCCGCGCTCGGCGGCAATGCGCGCGCCAGGAATTTCATCGAGGATCCACTTCAGCTTGGTGCCTGAGAAGTACGGGTCGAGCAGCAGCCCGGTGCGCTGACGAAAGAGCGCTTCGAGCCCGCGCTGCCGCAACTCACTGCAGGTGGCAGCGGTGCGGCGGTCCTGCCAGACGATGGCATGGTGGATCGGCACACCGGTGTGGCGATTCCACACCACCGTGGTCTCGCGCTGGTTGGTGATGCCAATCGCCGCGATATCGCGTGCCGCCAGACCTGCGGACGCCATGGCTTCGCGTGCCGTGATCAGCTGCGTGGTCCACAACTCGATCGGATCATGCTCGACCCATCCGGGTTGCGGGTAGATCTGCCTGAACTCGCGCTGCGCGCTGGCGACGATGCGCCCGCTGCGGTCGAACACGATGCTGCGCGAACTG
>JAIXYO010000003.1 GCA_027490215.1 Rubrivivax sp. | reverse complement strand
TCGACAGCAGCTTTTCGGAACTGGCGGCGATCTCGAAGGTGCTGCTCTTGGGCGGGTCGGCCGGCGCCGCCACGCCCAGCGGGAACGGCGCACCGTCCTTCGGCAGCGCCCAGACCTGGATCACCCGGCCCGCCGGGACCGCGACCGGCCGCAGGAACTTGACGCTCACGCGCGTGCCCTGGCGGGTCGAGCTGACGAGCAGCGTGGGCTGGTTGTCGGCGTCGGTGAGCAGGCCGACGTAGCTTTGCGGCAGGCCTTGCTCTTCCTGCGCCAACCTGTCGAGCGACACGAAGAGTGCAGGGTTCGTCATCACCACGCTGGCCGTCATCGCTGCGCCGAAGGCAAAGCCCATGGCGGGCTTGAACAACCGGGCCAGCCAGCCGGACTTCGATGCGGCGGCAGCCGAGCGCGGCGCGGTGCGCGCATCGATGGCGGCCCAGACCCGGTCCGGCGGCGTCACATGCGGCACCGAGCTCGCCAGCCCGGCCAGCCGTTCCTCCCAGGCCACCAGTGCCGAGCGCGCGGCAGGCAGTTCGCGCAGCAGCCGCTCGAACCGCCTGCGGGCCGGGCCGCCCAGCGTGCCCAGCGCGAACTTGGCAGCCAGGCGATCAAGCAGTTCGGGGTGGTTGTAGTTCATGGTGATCGCGGAGGCATCGACGGCATGGCTAGTGCGCCAGGCATTTCTTCAGACGCTCGAGACCGCGCCGCACCCAGGCCTTCACGCTGCCGATCGGCGCGGTGATGTGCTCGGCAATCTCGGATTGCGACATGCCGTGGTAGTAAGCCAAAGCAAGGCATTGCCGTGGCGAGGCGTCGAGCGATTCCATGCAGGTGCGTATTTCCATGGTCTCGGCCGCCTGCATCATCAGCTGCATCGGGTTCGGGCGCTCGTCGGCGATCTGGTGAGCCTCGGGGTCCTCATCGGCATCGAGCGAATCGGCGACGTGCCGCTTGCCGCTACGCAACTGATCGAGGGCCTTGTTGCGGACGATGGAAATCAGCCAGGTCATGGGCTGCGCCTGGCTGGCCTGGTAGCTGCCGGCGTGGTGCCAGATGTTCACGAATGCCTCCTGAAGCACGTCCTCGGCGAGGTCGCGACGGTTCAAGATACGTAGCGCGATCCCGAACAGATGCGCGCTGGTGGCCTCATAGACGCGGCGCAATGCCGCGCGCTCGCCGAGAGCGAGTCGAGCGATGTCGGCTTGGAGGGCGGAGGAATCGAACATGGACTGCGCGGAAGCCTGCCGAGTCTAGCGGCGAGGAGATCGGCTGCCGCCGGAACCCACCGTACTACACCCCGCGCGCCCGATCGGCCTTGAACTGCGCGACGAAGGCGTCGAAGCGGCCGGCGTCCAGCGCGTCGCGGATCTCGCGCATCAGGTTCAGGTAGTAGTGCAGGTTGTGGATGCTGGCGAGCATCGGCGCCAGCATCTCGCCGCAGCGCTCCAGGTGGTGCAGGTAGGCGCGGCTGAAGCCGCCGGCGCACGCCTGGCAGCTGCAGGTCGGATCGATCGGGCCTTCGTCGCTCTTGTAGCGCGAGTTGCGCAAGCGCAGGTCGCCGAAGCGGGTGAACAGGTGGCCGTTTCGGGCATTGCGGGTCGGCATCACGCAGTCGAACATGTCGATGCCCGCCGACACGCCTTCCACCAGATCCTCCGGTGTGCCCACCCCCATCAGGTAGCGCGGCTTGTGGGCCGGCAACTTCGGCGCGGTGTGGTGCAGCACGCGCAGCATGTCTTCCTTCGGTTCGCCCACGCTCAGGCCGCCGATCGCGTAGCCGGGCAGATCCAGCTCGACCAGGCTCGCCAGCGACTCGTCGCGCAGGCTTTCGAACATGCCGCCCTGCACGATGCCGAACAGAGCGTTCAGGTTCTCGCCGCGCGCAAATTCATCAACACAGCGGCGCGCCCAGCGTGCGCTCAATGCCATCGAGCGGCGCGCCTCGTCTTCGGTGGTGATGTGGCCGGCGGTGTCGTAGGGCGTGCACTCGTCGAACTGCATCACGATGTCGGAGTTCAGCGTGCGCTGGATCTGCATGCTGACTTCGGGCGTCATGAACAGCTTGTCGCCATTGACCGGCGACGAGAACTTCACGCCCTCCTCGCTGATCTTGCGACCGCTGCCGTCGGAATTGCCGAGGCTCCAGACCTGAAATCCGCCGCTGTCGGTCAGGATCGGCTTGTTCCAGCGCTCGAAGCGGTGCAGGCCACCGAACTGTTCCAGCACGTCGAGGCCAGGCCGCATCCACAGGTGAAAGGTGTTGCCGAGGATGATCTGCGCACCCATGTCTTCCAGCGCGCTGGGCATCACACCCTTGACGGTGCCGTAGGTGCCCACGGGCATGAAGATCGGCGTCTCGACGACGCCGTGGTTCAGCGTCATGCGGCCGCGGCGGGCCTGTCCCTGGGTGGTGAGCACTTCGAACGTCAGCATCTGCAGATTGTCGCTGCGTGCTGCCGTTGCCTGACCGCCAGCTCAGGGCGGCGTTATCCTCGGCGCCGCACGCGAGCGACACGCGCGGCCCCCATCGAACGCCAGCCGTCAGCGACACCCTTCACGACCCCGCTCCCGCCCATGCGCCTACCGCCCCTGCTCGCCTTGATGCGGCCCCATCAGTGGCTGAAAAATGTGTTCGTGTTCGCCGGGCTGGTGTTCAGCCAGTCCTGGCACGACGCCGATCGCGTGATGCAGGTGCTGTCGGCCTTCGCCGTGTTCTGCCTGTTCTCGAGCGCGGTCTATGTCGTCAATGACTGGGCTGATCGGGCGAGTGATGCGCTCCATCCGACCAAGCGGCTGCGGCCGCTGGCCAGCGGCGCGGTCAGCTCCGGCGCGGCGTTCACGCTGGCGGCCGTGCTGCTGACGGCAGGCATCGTGCTGGCCGGTGGTCATCCGGTGTTGCTCGGGCTGGTCGCTCTCTACATGGCCAGCAACCTCGCCTACTCCTGGCGACTGAAGCGGGTGCCGGTGGTCGATGTGTTCATCATCGCGCTGGGCTTCATGTTGCGGCTGTTTGCGGGCACCACGGCTGTGGGCATCCCGCCGTCGCGCTGGCTGATCCTGACGGGCATCTTCGCGGCGCTGTTCCTCGGGTTTTCCAAACGCCGCGCCGAAACCTTTCATGCCCCGGCCAGCCAGCGCTCGGTGCTGGAACACTACCCGCCGGCGCTGCTCGACATCTACGTCGCCGTCACGATGACCGCCACGCTGATGACCTACAGCCTGTTCGCCACCAGCCCCGAATCGCAGGCCCAGCATGGGGAGCGGCTGGTCTACACCGTGCCCATCGTCATCTTCGGCATGCTGCGCTACGCCTACCAGGTGCACCGCGGGCACGGCGAAGACGTCGCACGTGACCTGCTGCGTGACCGGTGGATCGTCGCGGCGCTGATCGCATGGCTGCTGGTGTTCATCGCGCCCTCGCTGTTGGTGCTCGCATGAGGCCGCATCCGGAGAATCTGTCGCTGCCGCGCTGGCTGCTGATGGCGGGCCTGGGTTCGCTGCTGTTTCGCGGCTGGCTGTCGGTGGCCTTGCCGATCACCGGTGACGAGGCTTACTTCTACTGGTGGGGCGTTCATCCCGACTGGGGCTACTACGACCACCCGCCCATGGTCGGCTGGCTGATCACTGCGATGCGCGCAATGTTTGGCGACACGCTGTGGGCGATCCGGCTGCCGGTGCTGCTGCTGCCGGCCGCCGTCGGTGGCCTGCTGTGGTGGGCTCTGGCTGCGATCGATCGCACCCGGGCGGCGTGGGCGGTGCTGCTGTTCTGGCTGGCGCCGATCAACTGGCTCAATGTGCTGATCACCACCGACACGCCGTTGATCTTCTGGTCGGTGGCGTCTGCCTGCTGCCTGCTGATCGCCGAGCGCCGACCAAAGCTCGATGGTCGCGCCTGGGGGCTGTACGCGCTGTCCGGCGCGCTGTTGGGCGCGGCCTTCCTGTCGAAGTATTTCTCGGTGGTGCTGGGCCTCGCCTACCTCGTGCACTTCGCGCTGTTCCGCCGCGAGCGCTTCGCTGCCTTCGCGCTGCTGCTGTTGTGCGCGCTGCCAGGACCTGCGATCAACATCGCCTGGAACATCGAGCACTGCTGGTCGAACATCATGTTCAACCTGATCAACCGCAACGCGGGCGAGGTGTTCACCTGGAAGAAGCCAGCCACTTATCTGGCGATGATGGTCTACCTCGTCTCGCCGGTGGCGGCCTGGCTGAGCTGGAAGCACCGCAGCGAGCTCGGCGCCACCTTCCGGGCCCACCGGCTGCTGGGTTGCCTGGTGGTGGTGCCGCTGCTGTTCTTTGCCCTGCTTTCCTTCAAGAAGGTGATCGGGCTGCATTGGGTGATGTCGTTCTATCCCTTCGGCTTTGCCTTCATCGCCCTGGGCTTGCCCGCGCAGCGGCTGCGGGCCTGCGCGATCGGCCTCGCGGTGCTGACGGGGCTGCACGTGATCGCCGTCGTGGGTGTGGCGATGACAACGCTGGAGCGCTGGCAGTCGATCTCGCTCTACAAGAGCATCGTGCGCACGGTGAAAACAGCCGAGATGCTCAAGCAGGTCGATGCGCCGGGCGTGGTGCTGATGGCCAATGCCTACACGCCGGCCTCGACCTACGCCTACGCGCTGCGCCGCTATGTGCCAGTGTTCGGCGTTGGCAAGTTCCACGCGCGGCAGGACGATCTGCTGGTCGATTACAGCGCGTACCAGGGGCAGACGATCCGCATCATTCGCACTGAACGCCCGAAGCTCGAGGAATACGCCCCCTACTTCGACTCGATTGAATTGCTGACCTACCAGCAAAGCGGCCTCACCTTCTATGCGGTTGAAGGCAAAGGCTTTCGCTACGAGGCCTATCGCGACGGCCCGCTCACCGAGGTGCTGCGCCGTTACTACCGCATCCCGGACTGGCTGCCTCTGGAAGCCTGCCCATACTGCGAGCGGGTGTGCGGCAAGGCGCGTTGCCCAGTGCCTGAGCCGGCGGCGCCGGACGCTGCGGACCGAGACGCCGACGGTCCCTGAGCCTCAGCCCTGCGGTGCGAGTGCTTCTGGCGTGGTGCGCAGCAGCATCGCATCGCCGTAGCTGAAGAAGCGGTAGCGCTCGGCGATGGCGTGCTGGTACAGCGCCATCACGTGCGCATGACCGGCCAACGCGCTGACCAGCATCATCAAGGTGCTGCGTGGCAGGTGGAAATTGGTGATCAGTGCATCGACGACGCGGAAGCGAAAGCCCGGCGTGATGAAGATGTCGGTGTCGCCAACCCCTGCGCGCAGCTCGCCACCGAGTGCGGCAGATTCCAGTGCGCGCAGCGTCGTGGTGCCGACAACCACGACCCGACCGCCGCGCTCTCGGGCGCCGGCCACCGCGTTCACCGTGTCGGCTCCGACTTCGAACCATTCGCTGTGCATCCGGTGCTCGGCCAGGTTCTCGGTGCGCACCGGCTGGAAGGTGCCTGCACCCACATGCAACGTGACCCGCGCCTGCGCGACGCCGCGCGCGGCGAGCGCGTCGAGCAGCGCCTGATCGAAATGCAGTGCCGCCGTGGGTGCGGCGACGGCGCCCGGCTTGGCAGCGAACACAGTCTGGTAGCGCCGTTCGTCGTCTGCATCGTCAGCGTGCGTGATGTAGGGCGGCAGCGGCACATGGCCAAAGCGCTCGAGCAGCGCCTGCGGATCGGACGGGAAGCGCAGGTGGAACAGCGAGTCTTCCGGGCCTGCGCGGCCCAGCACCTCGGCCTCGAAGCCGTTGCCATCGCCAGCCGCCATCGCGGCTTCGACGCTCAAGCCGAAGCGCACCCGCTGACCGCGCTTGGGCGACTTGCTGGCGCGAAGGTGCATCAGCACCTCGTGATTCGGCAGCACCCGCTCGACCAGCGCCTCGACCTGACCGCCGCTGGCTTTCACGCCGAGCAACCGCGCCTTGATCACGCGGGTGTCGTTGAACACCAGCAGATCGCCCGGGTTCAGCAGCGAGGGCAGGTCGCGGAACACCCGGTCGACTGGCGCAGCACCCGTCCCATCGAGGAGCCGCGAGCCGCTGCGCTCGGCGGCCGGGTGCTGGGCAATCAGCTCTGGCGGCAGCGCGAAATCGAAATCGGAGAGGCTGAGAGGTGCGGTCATGGCGGAGGAAAGGCGGGTGGATTGTTCCACGCAGCTGGCTGCTGTCTGTCCCGTCCGCGGTCAGAATTCGCCGATGCCCCGCACCGCGCCGAACCCGACCGATGCCCGCGACAGCGCTGTCACCGCGCCGGTTGCCAAGGCCAAGTCAGCCCCGCTGCGGGCGATGGAGAAGCTGGGGCTTCGCCGCGACATCGACCTCGCGCTGCACGTGCCGCTGCGCTACGAAGACGAAACGCAGCTCACCGCCATCGACAAGCTGCACGACGGCGTCACCGCACAGGTCGAAGGCGTGGTGCAGCGTTGCGAGATCCAGCTGCGCAACCGCCGGCAGCTGCTCGTCACGCTGTCAGACGCCGCCGGCGACACGCTGCTGCTGCGTTTTCTGCACTTCTACCCTTCGCACCAGAAGACGCTGGCCGCGGGTCGCCGCGTGCGGGTGCGTGGCGAGGCGCGCGGCGGCTTCTTCGGACTGGAGATGGTGCACCCCAGCTTCAAGGCGGTCGATGGCGACGTGCCGCTCGCGACCTCGCTGACGCCGGTCTACCCGAGCAGCGCCTCGCTGCCGCAGGCCTACCTGCGGCGCGCGATTACGTCGGCGCTCAACCGGGTCGATCTGAGCGAAAACGTGCCCGCCGAGTTGCTGCCACGCGGACTCGCCACCTTGCGCGACGCGCTGCGCTGGCTGCATCACCCGCCGGCGGACGTGTCGCTCGCGGCACTGGAAGACCGCTCACACCCGGCCTGGCAACGCCTGAAGTTCGAGGAGTTGCTCGCGCAGCAGCTGTCGCAGTTGCAGGCCAAGCGCGAGCGGGCGCAGCAGTGCGCCCCACGCTTCAAGGTGGCTGCCGGTGGCCTGCAGGAAAAGCTGCTGGCCGCACTGCCGTTCTCGCTGACCGGTGCGCAGCGGCGCGTGGTGGAAGAGATCGCCGCCGACCTGCAACGTGCGCGATCGGAAGCGGGCCATGGCCCAGATACCAGCGTACCGATGCACCGCCTGCTCCAAGGCGATGTCGGCTCGGGCAAGACGGTGGTGGCGGCGCTGGCCGCAGCGATCGCGATCCACAACGGCTGGCAGTGCGCACTGATGGCGCCCACCGAGATCCTGGCCGATCAGCACTTCCGCAAGCTGGTCGGCTGGCTCGAACCGCTGGGCATCACGACAGCCTGGCTCACCGGCAGCCGCAAGGGCCG
>JAIXYO010000008.1 GCA_027490215.1 Rubrivivax sp. | reverse complement strand
TTGGCGTGACCCAGCAACTCCTGCACCGCGCGCAGGTCGCCGCTGGACTGCAGCAGGTGCGAGGCGAACGAATGCCGAAGCATGTGGGGGTGCACATGGGTCGGCAGGCCCGCCTGCTGCGCGCGCCGCTTCAGCCGCGAGCGCACCTGGCCGGTGGTGATGCGGCTGCCGCGGTTGCTGACGAACAGTGCAGGCTCACCCGGCGTGGCCATCTGCAAGCGCAGAGCCAACCAGTCCTGCACGGCCTTCAGCGCCGGGCCGCCAACCGGTACGCTCCGCGGCTTGTCGCCCTTGCCGCGTACATGCGCGGTGGCATCGCTGATGTCGATCCAGCCGATGGCCTGCGGTCCGGGCTGCGCATCAAGCGCGACCAGCTCGGCGACTCGCAGTCCGCAGCTGTACAGAAGTTCGGTGATGCATCGGTCGCGCGCGGCGAGTGCCGGGCTGTCGCGGCGCTCGGTGAGGTCGTCCTGGAACTCGGCCAGCGCCACCGCCTGATCGACCGCCAGCGCCTTCGGCAGTGGCTTCGGTGCTCGCGGCGCGCGCACGCCAGCCACCGGGTTCTGCGTCACCAGGCCCTCGCGGCCCAGCCAGCGGTAGAAGCTGCGCCAGGCCGACAGCTCGATCGCAATGCTGCCCGGCGCCAGCCCTTGCGCGTGCATCTGCCCGGCCCAGCGCCGCACATGGTGCGGCTGCACTTCGCGCAAGGGCACCGCAGCGGCCTCGGCGCAACGCTGCAGGCGCTCGAAGGCCAGGCGGTACATCGTCCGCGTGCGTTCCGCCAGCCGCCGCTCGACCTGCAGGTGCTGCAGGTGGCGCGCCAAATCGTCAAGCAGAGCGGGCGGTACCGGCGCAGCGACTTCAGCGACAGGAGAGCTCATGTCGCCGTCATCGGTGTCAGTCACTCGGCCCGGATCAAGCGCGACAGACCGGCGCTGGCGATCTCGCCGATGCGCATCAGGAATTCGGTGCCCATGTCAGCCGCGAAACGGGTGGCATCGGGCGAACCCAGCACCAGCAAGCCGAAGGCGTCGGTGGTGGCGCCGTGGCGCAGCGGGATCAGCGCCAGCGACGCGACGGTGGCAGCGTCTTCGAGCCAGGCCGCCGCTTCGAAGCCGACGTTGGCGCCGCAATAGGGCAGCGTCAGGCTGGAGGCGAAGCTCTTCGCATCGGCGCTGACCTCCCGGGCGAACTCGCGCGCTTGTTCGTGCGCAACGGGCACCGCGGCAGCAGCCCCCCAGACGCGGATACCGGCCTGCGGAATCAGGAACTGCTGCTTCAGCTCACGGACCACCACCTCAGGCAGGTCGGACGCGTCAGCCGTCAGCATCAGTGCGCGGGTGTAGCGGTGCAGCCGGTCGGCGATGGCGACGTTTTCCTGACCATGGCGAATCATCTCCATGATCTTCTGCTCCAGGCCCTTGTGCTTCTCACGCAGCAGGTCCATCTGCCGCTCCTGCAGCGACACGGCGCGGGTGCCATGCGGGCTGCTGAGCTGGATCGAACTCAGCAATTCGGCATGCCGCTCGAAGAAGCCAGGCGTGTTCGCCAGGTAGTTGGCGATGTCGGCCTCGGTGATGCCTTGCACTCCGGTGGGGCTGCTCACGATGCGCTGCCCACGGTGGTTGTTTCAGTCGTGTGATTCACAGTTCGATCTCTCCTTGGAACACAGTTTGGGCCGGGCCCGTCATGAACACATGGCTGCTCAGCCCGTCGCGCGCACCCTGCCATTCAATGGTCAACCGGCCGCCTCGTGCATCCACATCCACGACCGGATCGAGCAGCCCGAGGCGAATGCCCGCCACCACCGCCGCACAGGCACCGGTACCGCAGGCGAGTGTCTCGCCCGCGCCGCGCTCGAACACCCGCAGGCGGATGTGATCGCGCGAGACGATCTGCATGAAGCCGACGTTGACGCGCTTTGGAAAGCTGGTGTGGTGCTCGATCAGCGGGCCCTGCACTTCGACCGGTGCGGTGTCGACATCATCGACCAACTGCACCGCATGCGGGTTGCCCATCGACAGCACCGCCACCTGGACAGCGCGCCCCTTGATGGCCAGCGGCCACAGGTCGAATGTGGCGCCCTTGCGGTCACCCTTGACCTTCACGTGGTGCGGCCGCAGACCGGCCGCATGGAAGGGCACGCGCGGCAGGTCAAACACAGGCGCGTTCATGTCGACGGTGACGCGGCCGTCGGGCTGCAGGTGCAGCTCCAGCAGGTTGTTGACGGTCTCGACGCGCAGCGTGGTCTTGTCGGACAGCCCCTGCTCGCGCACATAACGCACGAAACAGCGCGCGCCATTGCCGCAGTGCTCGACCTCTTCGCCGCTGTGATTGAAGATGCGGTAGCCGAAATCGACGCCGGGTGTGTCGCTGCGCGTGACCACCAGGATCTGGTCGGCACCGACGCCAAAGCGGCGATCGCCGAGGCGGCGCATCTGTTCGGCACTGAGGTCCAGCGGCGTGCGGGTGGCATCGAGCACGACGAAGTCGTTGCCGGCGCCCTGCATCTTGGTGAACCGGAGTTTCATGCGGTGATTATCGTCATCGATGCGAGTGCAATGGCCCGCGAGTCAGTACAGGCCGGGCTCTCC
>JAIXYO010000013.1 GCA_027490215.1 Rubrivivax sp. | reverse complement strand
TGCCCGGGAAAGGCCGCGGCGAAGGCGTCCTGCAGCTGAGCCTTGGGGAGGGTGCAGTTCGCGCGCAGCCAGGCAGTCTGGTCCGGTGTGAAGATCAGGCTTTTGCCGGCATTGCGGCGGCGACCGTCGGGGCCAGCCTGCCAGCCCTTGCGCGAGCACAGCGCCTTGATGTTCTCCACCGTCACCTCGGGCCGCAGGAAGACCTGGACGAAAAGCGCGTGAAGATCCGTGCGGGCCATGTCGCTGCAGGCCTTGATCCAGTTCAGCTCCGTCTCGGAGTAGCTGATGCGCGCGCCCCTCATTCCTTGGCCTTCCCGATCATCGGCAGGTGGCCAAGGATCTTCTCGCCGTGTTCGGCGTAAAGCTTTGCGGCCTGCAGGGTGACCTTCGAGTTCTCGGTGATCCGGTCGGCCACCTCGACGATGGCCCCTGCGCGCTTCACCTCGGCCTCGATCTGTTCCGGCGTCAGGCTTTCCACGTCCAGCCGATCGAGGGCCGCAAAGAGGTGGCGGTTGAGTTCGCTGAGGTTGCTCATGGGCGCTGTCCTTCGGTAAAAGCCCCCGGTCGCCAGGGAGGAGGAGGGGCGACCGGGGTAGGTCGCGGGCCGGAGTGACGGTCGGCCCGCTGGCGTGTCACTTGGCCGCTTCGTCCGGCGCGGTCAGGTCGGCGAGGGCCTTGACCAGGATGGCGTTGATGCTCGGCCCGTCGGGCTGGTCGGTCGAGAGGGCGCAGGTCGGGTCGAGGCGGACGGTGAAGTTCGAGTTCTCGGCCGGCGCGGTGGCGCAGCCGGTGATCGCCTCGGTCGAGCCGGCGAAAACCGGGGCGGCGGCAAGCGTGGCGGCGATGAAGCCGGTGGACAGGAGCAGTTTCTTCATTCGGTGGACCTTTTCGGGTTGGTCGGCCCCCGTCATGGGGGTCCGCGGGGTCGTGCGGGGCTGCACGGGAAAGCCGGTGGCTTGCCGGTGCGGCCCTTTGGAAAGGCCCCTGCGGCTGGGCGAGCCGTTGACCGCAGGGGGAGTTCCAACAGGGAGGCAGGTCTGCGGCGCGACACCCCGCCGCCGGGTACGGCGTCAGGTCATGCCGAGGGCGGACTTGTAGAGGTCCAGCACGGCCTCTTCCTCGGCCACCTCATCCGGCTTGCGTTTCCGCAGCGCGATGATCTTGCGTATGGCCTTCGTGTCGTAGCCGCGCCCCTTCGCCTCGGCGAAGATGTCCTTGATCCGCTCGGCCGTGGCCTTCTTCTCGTCCTCTTCGGTCTCCACCCGTTCGATGAACTGGCGGAGTTCGTCGGCGGTGACGCGATAGGCCTGGTCGGCGGCCTTCGCGAAATCGGGGTCGTGTTTCATCCGGGGTTTGCCTTTCGTGAGCGATGCGGTGACGGCCTGCATGTCGGCCAGGGTGAACTCCGGCGTCGTCGTGCCGTCGGGGAAGGTGATCGAGAGGCGGGGCTGGTTCATCACCACCCCCGGATCGCTTCGCCCTGGGCCAGGACGGCCGGCAGGGCGGTGGCGGTGTGGAGCGCGACGCGGGCGAGCTGCAGGCCGGCCATCGCCATCACGGCGCAGAGGATCGCGGTGCGGATCATTGCTGCCACCCTGCGGCGAGCCGGTCCTTGGCTTGCGCCTGCCATTCCCGCAGCACTGCGGCGGGCGATGAGGACGCCGTGGCGCTGATCCCGTACATCGTGATACGCAACTCTTCGGGCGTGCTGGTGACCGTGGCGATGTCAAGATTGCTGAGTGTCGCCAGCATGTTCTGCGCGACGTAGCGCGGAAGCATCCGGTCGTTGTCGCCAAGCTTCTGGTCGATCCAGGCGCAGCAGGCCTCGACGTGAAATGCGCGCTCGGCAGTCATCATCGGGTGGCGGGACAGCAGGTTCATTCCCCGCCCTTCCCGTTCACCGTCGCCAGCGCGACCCGGCGCCAGTTGCGGGCGGCTTCCTCGATCGTCGGGCCGGTGCCCAGCGTGCCGAAGACGGTGATCTCGACAAGGTGCGAGGCCGGGCGCAGGTGCGGGGCGGCGGGCGCGGGTTCCAGGATCGAGCCCCAGCCCCGTTCGACCGTCTGGCGGAGGGCGAAGATCAGGGCGTCAAGCGGCGCGTCCGCAAAGCTGCGGGCGAGGTTCGCGAGGATCCTGCGTTCGGTCGCCTCGCGGCTGTCGAGGGCCGGGTCATAGGGGCGGTCGGGCTGGACGCCGGGTTGCGTGTGGTCTGCGGCGGCAAGCATGGTCATGCTCCTTCGCGGGTGCGGGTGTGAGGGGTGGCGCGCAGGGCGCGGGCGGTGTCGAGCGAGACGACAACGGCGCGGGCCGGGTCGGTCATCCTTGCGTGGAAGGCCTGCAGGTCGAGATGAATGGCCCCGTCGCGCGGGATCGCGAGGCCGCGGCCCAGGCGCACCCGTTCGGCGGCGTCGTATTCGGCCAGCATCTCGCCCGCCGAGAGGATCCGCACGCGGGGCGTGGAGCCGTCGGACGGGCTGATCTGGATGAAGCGGCTGAGCGGGGTCATGGCGTCAGGCACCGGTCGGAAGGGCGGCTGCGTCGCGGCGGCACCAGGCGGCGTGGCGCAGGCAGTCGCGGTGGGCAAAGAGTGCCGGGCGGCGGGGCAGAAGGCCAAGCGCAAGGTCGCGGCGCAGGGCTGCGGCGTGGCGCAGTTCCATCGCGGCCAGTTGGCGCAGGTTCCGGGCGAAGGGCGGGGTCATCGGGGCCTCCATCGGGTTTCGATGGGGGCATTGTTAGCTGAGAGTGAACTTCTCTGTCAACAGGTTTGTTATCTGACAGAGAACCTTTCTTTCAGTGCCGCTTGAAGGGCGGCGGGCTTTTCTTACCTCTAGGCGGAAAGCCGCTTGTCCGGCAGACTGGGCGCGGATGCAGGCACGGAGG
>JAIXYO010000005.1 GCA_027490215.1 Rubrivivax sp. | reverse complement strand
GTACGCCAACGCCAACGCCAACGCCAACGCCAACGCCAACGCCAACGCCAACGCCAACGCCAACGCCAACGCCAACGCCAACGCCAACGCCAGAGCCGACGACGACTGCAGCGCCAACCACCACGGTCGAGTCGACCACCACGGCTGAGCCGACGACGACCGCAGCGCCAACCACTACGGTTGAGCCAACAACAACAGCAGCGCCAACGACCACGGCTGAGCCGACGACGACCGCAGCGCCGACCACCACGGCCGAGCCGACCACCACCGACGCGCCAACCACCACGGCCGATCCAACGACGACCGACGCCCCCGAAATCGGCGCCACCTTCCAGATGAAGGTGGTCGACGGCTACGTGCAGTTCGCGCAGGTTTTCTACGACGCCAACGCCAACTCCATCCTGGATGTCGGAGAGCTGTCGGCCTACACCGACGCCAGCGGCAAATTCACGCTCACTGGCGTCACGCTGACAGCGAACGGCCGGATCGTTGTGCTGCCGGGCGGCATCGACGCAGAAACGGGCAACACCGTCGGTCTGCTGATGGCCAGTGGCAACCCATCGATCACCGTGGTCTCGCCACTGAGCCTGATCCTGGCGCTCAACCCTTCGCTCACCGAGGCTCAGCTGAAGGCGGTGCTGGGCCTGGACCCTTCCGTTGATCTGGCTAACTTTGATCCGATCGCGGCGATGGACTACGGGTCCAGCGACATGGCGCAGATCGGGTTGGCCGTCTTTTCGGCACAGCAGCAAATCTATGCGTTGATTCAGAGCGCTGCTGCGGCTGCCGGCAATGGTGGCGCTGTGTCCGCGGCCCTGCTGGCAAGCGCCGTTTCTGCCTTGGGCGGCGCGATCGCGGCTGTAGAGCAACCGGGCACGGGCGTGCTTGACAGCCTGGTCAGCCAGACCCTCAGCGTATTGATTACCGACCCGGCCCAGCTCGCCGCGATCACCAGCCTGGTGACCTCGTCGATGCAGTCCATTGCCAACACCTATGGCGGTGGCGATGGCGGGCTGGCCATGCTCGAGGCCCGCCGGCTGCTGGCCTCGCCAGACACGGCTACCCCCGAAGCCCTGGCGAACGCCATTGCGGTGATGGCCAACGCCAAGGCGGCGGCGTCGGCATCGCAGAGCATGCTGCTGAATGCCATCGGTACGGTAGCCACGGCCACACCAGAAGAGCTTGCGGATCTGGTTCAGAACTTCAGCAGCCAGTTGGCGGCTGAGATCGAGACCCAGGCAGCAACCTACACATTGGTTTTGACGGCCCAGGTCACCGGCGAACAGCTGGTGGTTGACGGCCTGCCGGGCTATCTCGTCTCGCAATTGCCATCGTTGAACGCGGCTCAAATCGCCGAGGTCAAGGCCATTCTCGACTTCGCCGGCAACGTGGGTAGCCTGACGCTTGGCGAGCTGGCTGCCCTGAACGTGCAGACTGTGCGCTTGGTGGGCGCCAGCGGCGAAGTGAGTCTGAGCCTGGGCTCGTCCGACGACGTGGCCGGTTTATCGGCCGGTGTGTTCGCTGACGGCAAGACCAGTTCGCTTGACTACAAGGTCACGCTGACAGTTTCCGACAGCGAGTTGGTCACCGTGGTGGCCAACCTCGCCAAGCTCGAAGCTGCCGGCGTGGACTTCGTTCGCGCGATCAGCGGCAGCTTGAACGTGACGGTCGATCAGGCCCTCGCCCTGATCAACGCCGGCATGGCGTTCAGTGCGGGGTCCGTCGTGCTGTCTGGCACCGATCCGCTCGATCTGGCCGACGCGCTGACACTCGTGAACGGCGGGCTGGATCTCCCGTCGGGCGCCAAGGTATACGTCCCTACTGGCACCCAGGTGGCATTCGACGATGCGCTGAGCTTGCTCGATGCGGGCGGCACGTTCTTGCTGCCGGTTGGCGCCGACCCGGTGCTGGGCCTGAATGCGCCAGTGGTCGTGGTGCTGAGCGCAGCCAATCTGACCATCGAGCCGGCTCTGCTCGTCCAGAAGCTGCTGGCGCTGTACAACGCAGGTGCCGGCGGCTTCATCCTGCAAGGCACACTCGACCCCCTGCCGCTGACTGGGCTGACCGAACAGCAATACGCTGCGCTTAACGCCGCTGGGTTGCTGTTCGTGGGCGACGAAACGCCGACCACCGTGACCCTGTCGGCCACCGCCTCGGTCAGCGAGGGTGGCTCGATCGTCTACACCGCTTCGGTGAACAACCCGGTGACGGGCAGCGACCTGGTCATCACGCTCGACAACGGCCTGACCATCACCATCCCGGTGGGCAGCTCCTCGGGCAGCAGCGCGCCTGTAGCTGTACGCGCCGACGACGCCTACGCCCAGGGCGCCGAGACGGTCACCGCATGGATCACCGGCACCACGGGTGGTCAGTTCGATTCGCTCGACACCTCGAGCACGGCATCGACTGCGGTCAGCGATGACTCCGACGCCACCACCGTGACGCTGTCGGCCACCGCCACCGTCGCCGAGGGTGGCTCCATCGTCTACACCGCTTCGGTGAACAACCCGGTCACTGGCACTGACCTGGTCATCACGCTCGACAACGGCCTGATCATCACCATCGCGGTGGGCAGCTCCGAGGGTCGCAGCGAGCCGGTCCTCGTGCGCACGGGCGATGCCGACGCACAGGCCGACCAGACCGTCAG
>JAIXYO010000050.1 GCA_027490215.1 Rubrivivax sp. | reverse complement strand
TACGACCGGCTGTGCAATGAACTGGTTGCCGCCGGCACGATGAAGAAGCTGAACCCTGAGCTGCGTCCGCGCAGTTTCCTGGCCACCAGCGACCCGAGCGATGTCGCCCGTGTCGAGGACCGCACCTACATCTGCAGCCAGCGCAAGGAAGACGCCGGCCCCACCAACAACTGGATGGCGCCCGCAGACATGCGCGCGCTGCTGCAGACAGGGGATCAGGCGCTATTCCGCGGCGCCATGAAGGGCCGCACGCTGTATGTCGTGCCCTTCTCGATGGGGCCGCTGGGCTCGCACATCTCGCACATCGGTGTGGAGCTGACCGACAGCCCGTATGTGGCCGTGAGCATGCGCACGATGACACGCATGGGCCGTGCGGTGATCGACCTGCTGGGCAGCGACGGTGAATTCGTGCCTTGCGTGCACACGGTCGGCGCGCCGCTGGAAGCCGGCCAGAAAGATGTGCCATGGCCGTGCAACAAGACGAAGTACATCGTCCACTACCCCGAAACCCGTGAAATCTGGAGCTACGGCTCAGGCTACGGCGGCAACGCGCTGCTGGGCAAGAAGTGCTTCGCGCTGCGGATCGCTTCGACGATGGGTCGCGACCAGGGATGGCTGGCCGAGCACATGCTGATCCTCGGCGTGACCAACCCGGCGGGCAAGAAATACCACGTCGCCGCAGCGTTCCCGAGCGCCTGCGGCAAGACCAATTTCTCGATGATGGTGCCGCCAGCGGGCTACGTCGGCTGGAAGGTCACCACCATCGGCGACGACATCGCGTGGATCAAGCCGGGCGTCGATGCCAACGGAGCGAGCCGCCTGTACGCGATCAACCCGGAAGCCGGTTACTTCGGCGTCGCGCCGGGCACGAACCACAAGACCAATCCGAACTGCATGGACTCGCTGAAGTCCGATGTGATCTTCACCAACGTCGCGCTGACCGACGACGGCGATGTCTGGTGGGAAGGCATGACCGACACGCCCCCGGCGCACCTGATCGACTGGCAAGGCAAGGACTGGACACCCGCGATCGCCAAGGAAACCGGCGTGGACGGAAAGCCCCGGCCAGCGGCGCACCCGAACGCACGCTTCACTGTCGCGGCAGGCAATAACCCGGTGCTCGATCCGGAATGGGACAATGCCGCGGGTGTCGCGATCGACGCCTTCATCTTCGGGGGGCGCCGCTCGACGACCGTGCCGCTGGTGACGCAGGCAAGGACCTGGGTCGAAGGCGTCTACATGGCAGCGACCATGGGCAGCGAAACCACCGCCGCTGCAGCGGGTCAGCAGGGCGTCGTGCGACGCGACCCGTTCGCGATGCTGCCCTTCGCCGGCTACAACATGGCCGATCACTTCCAGCACTGGCTCAACATCGGCAACAAGCTGTCTGCCAGCGGCGCGAAGCTGCCGCAGATCTTCTGCGTCAACTGGTTCCGCAAGGGCGCCGATGGCAAGTTTGCCTGGCCAGGTTACGGCGACAACATGCGTGCGCTCGAATGGATGCTCGGCCGCGTCGATGGCAAAGCGGGTGGTGAAGACAACGTGTTCGGCGTCAGCCCGCGCTACGACGACCTGCGCTGGGACGGCCTGAACTTCAGCCGCGAGCAGTTCGACAGCGTCACCAGCATCGACAAGGCGGCCTGGAAGCAGGAACTGGTCTTGCATGCAGAACTGTTCAAGCAGCTCGAATACCATCTGCCGAAGGAACTGCCGGCCACGATGGCGCGCATCGAGGAGCGCCTGGCCGTCTGACCATTGCCAGATCTTTCGACTGGGCTGCGACGGTCTCGCAGCCCATTTCTTTTTCTGTCTCTCCCTCTTCAAGGACCTGGCATGGCCAACATTCATTTCATCGGCGGCGAAAAAGGCGGTGTGGGCAAGTCGCTGGTGTCGCGACTCGTCGCGCAGTACCTGATCGACAAGGAATTGCCCTTCCTCGGCTTCGACACCGACCGCTCGCACGGGGCGCTGTTGCGCTTCTACGCCGGCTTTGCATCGCCGGTTCTGATCGACCGCTACGAGGCACTCGACTCGATCATCGAGGCCGCGGTCGAGCAACCCGATCGCCGCCTCCTGGTCGATCTCGCCGCTCAGACGCACGACCCGCTGGTCAAGTGGATGGACGAATCGGGCGTGCTCGACATGGCTGGCGAATCGGGCTTCACGATCACCTACTGGCATGTGATGGACTCGGGCCGCGACTCGGTCGATCTGCTGAAGAAGCTGCTCGACCGGTTCGGCGCCCGGCTGAACTACGTGCTGGTGCGCAACCAGATGCGCGGCGACGACTTCGGAATGCTGGAGCAATCAGGCGAACAGGACCGGGCACTTGGATTCGGCGCCCATGTGGTCACGATCAAGCACCTCAGCGACAGCATCATCCAGAAGATCGACGCTTCGAGCAGCAGCTTCTGGGCGGCGCAACACGATGCCGACAAGTCGCGCACCGGCCTGGGCATGATGGACCGGCAACGCCTGAAGATGTGGCTGCGCGACGCCTACCAACAGATCGACACTGCGCCGGTCTGAGTGGCGGCAGCAGGCTCGCACGCTGGGCGCCAGCAAGGCGCGTTGTAGATGGGGCGCCCACCGATGGCGCGGTGCCCCGCTAGGCGGAGCATCACAAAGCCGTCGATACGCCGGATCAGGCCCTCAGCGTGCCCGACGCCTGGCTCGGCGTGCCAAGCGCCAGTGCAACGACAGCGCGGATAACAGCCGCACCAGCACGTAGCCCAAGGTCGCGCAACCGACCGCAAAGATGCCCATGCCAACCACGGTCGGCCAACCAAAGGACTGCAGCGTGGCCATCCACCCCTGAGTGCCCGCCACCGCAGGAGCGCCGTTGGGTGCGACAAACAACGAACCCAGTTGATAGGCCAGGTACAGCCAGCCACCGATCGTGAGCGGGTTGGTGATGAGGGTCACGCCCGCAGCCACCGGAATGTTGCCGCGCCACCAGACACAGTGCGCCGCGGCAAAGATGATTTGCGCAAAGGGAACGACGAAAGCCCAGAACATGCCGATCGCCACACCGCGTGCAACCGACTCGGTTTTCAAGTGCCAGAGGTCGTACTCGGTCACGCGGTGGGCGATGGGCCCGAGCCAACGTTGCTGCGCCAGCGTTTCACGCGTGGGCAAGTGGGTCTTGAATTTGGCTTTGAATTCTTCCCAGAATGATGGCTGCATATGAATTCGGTTGGGGAAACGGTCTGAATCGAGCTGTCATCTGTCCTCGGAAGGGCTGTCTGATCGCGCCCAAGCACACTCAGACCGACCAGTGCGCACTTGTAACCTAATCGACCCGAATCTGGTCGAGCTGAAGTACACCCGACTGACGAAGCGCTGGAACCTCGAGCGTTCGCAAGCGAATATCGCGCTCTTCGCCGGGGTCGGAACGATCCAAGGCAACGACTTCTTTGGGTCGAGGTTTTCACTGCATTTCCCGATCTCTGATTGCCCTCACCCTGACCGCGATGGCGGCCTCTTCATTTGCCGCAACCAGCGTCAAGGCAACCGTCAACGGCATGGTCTGCTCGTTCTGCGCGCAGGGCGTCGAGAAGCGCCTGTCCAAGTTACCCGCAACGCAGGCCGTTTGTGCCGATTTGAAGCAGAAAGTGGCGGTGGTCGAAGCCAAGGACGGGCCGACGATTGATGCCAAGGCGATCACCGCCGAGATCATCGATGCCCGTTACGACGTGACCAAGCTGGAGACAGTGGCGCAACCGGACTGCGCCTTGCCCTGCTGACCCGGCGCAGCGAAGT
>JAIXYO010000061.1 GCA_027490215.1 Rubrivivax sp. | reverse complement strand
CCTCGAGCAATGACTGCGCCTGTCGCAGATCGAGCTCGGAAGACGCGCCGTTGTCGAATTTCAGCTGCGCCAGCTTCATCGATTCTTCGCGGGTGGCAAGCGTCAGCCGGGTGACCGCCAGCAACTCGTCATCGGCCAGCAGGGCGAGCCAGCTGTTGGCGACCGAAGCGATCAGGCTGATCTGCACCGTCTTGCGGGCTTCCTCTGTGCCGAGGAACTGCGCCAGCTGTGCCTGGCTCAGGCTGCGTACGCTGCCGAAGAAGTCGAACTCGTACGAGGTGACCTGCAGCCCGGCCGTGTAGGTGCTGCTGATGCTGCCTCCGCTGCCGTTGTCGCCCACCTTCGGTTGCCGCGACGCGGTGGCGCCGGCGTTGACGGTGGGCCACTCGTCGGCCCGCCGCACCTGGTATTGCGCGCGGGCCTGCTCGATGTTCAGCACCGCGATGCGCAGGTCGCGGTTGTGCTGCAGCGCGGTCTCGATCAGGCGCTGCAGGCGTGGGTCACTGAAGTAGCGCTGCCACTCGATGTCGGCTGCGGCTTCCCCCGTGGGCGCGGCAGCTGACGTGTCGCCCGGGTAGGTGCTCGGCACCGGCGCTTCGGGGCGCACATGGGTCGGGATGAAGGAACAACCGGCCATGCCGACCGCAGCGAGCACCAGCATCGTCAGCCGCGCCATGCGTTTCGCCTGTGGCCGATGAGCGGCGGGCTTCATGGTGTCGCCTCCGAACCTGTCCCCACGGTGCCGCCGGCCTCAGGCGGTGGCCTGCGCCGCCCGAAAACCTTCATCACGACCACATAGAAGACAGGCACGAAGAACACCGCCAGCAGGGTCGCTGAAATCATGCCGCCCATCACGCCGGTGCCGATGGCACGCTGGCTGGCCGAGCCGGCGCCACTGGCAATCA
Source organism: Rubrivivax sp. (assembly GCA_027490215.1). Taxonomy (GTDB): domain Bacteria; phylum Pseudomonadota; class Gammaproteobacteria; order Burkholderiales; family Burkholderiaceae_C; genus PBB1. Next base: position 65,293 of record JAIXYO010000061.1, on the reverse strand, counting down.
CGAGCGGCAGCACGCCGAGGATGAATGCGATCGAGGTCATCAGGATGGGCCTGAAGCGCAGGTGCGCCGCTTCCAGGACCGCTTCGATCACGCCCTTGCCCTCGGCATGCAGATCTTTCGCGAACTCGATGATCAGCACCGCGTTCTTGGCCGACAGACCGATGATCGTGATCAATCCGACCTTGAAGAAGACATCGTTTTCCAGGCCTCGAAAGCTGATGCCGAGCACGACCCCCAGCACGCCCAGCGGCACCACCAGGATCACGGCGAGCGGGATGGTCCAGCTCTCGTACAGCGCCGCCAGGCACAGAAAGACTGACAGCAGCGAGAAGGCGAACAGAATCATCGCGGTCGAACCGGAGAGCTTCTCTTCGCGTGAGGGGCCGGTCCATTCATAGGCAAAGCCGGCTGGCAGCTGCGCTGCCAGCTTCTCCATTTCGGCCAGTGCTGCGCCACTGCTCACGCCGGGTGCGGGCTCGCCCTGGATGCGCATGGCCGGGTAGCCGTTGTAGCGCACCGTCTGCATCGGCCCCTTGATCCACCGGGTGGTCGTGAATGCCGACAGCGGCACCGGCTGACCGGAGGTGTTCAGCGCATTGAGCTGCAGCAGGTTCTCGGGCTGCATGCGCGCCGGTGCCTCGGCCTGCACCACCACCCGCTGCAGTCGGCCAGCGTTCGGGAAATCGTTGACATATGACGAGCCCAGCGCGGTGGACAGCGTGGTGTTGATCGCCGCGAAGTTCACGCCCAGGGCGCCGGCCTTGTCGCGGTCAATGTCGAGCTGCAGCTGCGGCGCGTCTTCCAGGCCATCAGGGCGCACCGACATCAAGAGCGGGTTCTTGGCGGCCATGCCCAGCAGCTGGTTGCGCGCGGCGAGCAGCGCGTCGTGGCCATTGCCACCACGGTCTTGCAGCCGCATCGCGAAGCCGTTCGAGCGGCCGAGTTCGCGGATCGCTGGCGGGCTGACGGGGAAGATGAACGCATCGCGGATCTGACCCAGCGCACCGAAGGCCCGCGCCACCAGTGCCTGCGCGCTGCGCTCCTCGCCGGGGCGATCGTCCCAGTTCTTCAGCGTGACGAAGCCCAGCGCTGCGTTCTGGCCCGTGCCTGCAAAGCTGAAGCCGAGCACGCTGACGATGCTCTCCACGTCGGGTTGCTTCAGCATGTAGTCCTCGACCTGCTTCATCACCTCGGTCGTGCGGGCTTGCGTCGCGCCTGGTGGCAGTTGGACGTTGACCAGGATGTTGCCCTGGTCTTCGTTCGGGATGAACGATGTCGGCAGTCGGCCGAACATCACGACCACGGCCCCGATGATCGCTGCATAGATGACCATGTAGCGCCCAGCGCGCTTCAGGATGCGCGCCACCACGCCCTCATAGCCCTTGGCGGTGCGGGTAAAGCCGCGGTTGAACCAGCCGAAGAAGCCCGTCTTCGCATGGTGGTGGCCGGCCTCGACCGGCTTCAGCAGCGTGGCGCACAGGGCGGGCGTCAGGGTCAGCGCGAGGAAAGCCGAGAACGCGATCGCGCTCACCATCACTGCCGAGAACTGCCGGTAGATGTTGCCCACGGCTCCACTGAAGAAGGCCAGCGGCACGAACACCGAGATCAGCACCACCGTGACGCCGATGATCGCGCCCGAGATCTGACCCATCGCCTTGCGGGTGGCGGCCAGCGGCGACAACCCCTCCTCGCTCATGATCCGTTCGACGTTCTCGACCACCACGATGGCATCGTCCACCACGATGCCGATCACCAGCACCATGCCGAACATCGTCAGCACGTTGATCGAGAAGCCCAGCGCCAGCAGCGACGCGAAGCTGCCCATCAGCGCGATCGGCACCACCAGTGTCGGGATCAGCGTGTAGCGGATGTTCTGCAGGAACAGGAACATCACCAGGAACACCAGCACCACCGCCTCGACCAGCGTCTCGACGACCTGCTTCACCGAGATGCTGATGAAGAGCGAGCTGTCGTACGGGATGGTGGCCTTGACCCCGGGCGGGAAGTACGGCGCCAGCTCGGCCAGGCGCTTCTTTACTGCGTTGGCGGTGGCGAGGGCATTGGCGGTGGGCGACAGCTGCACCCCGACGCCGCTGGACGGCGCACCGTTCAGCCGCGCGCTGCGCGCGCCGTAGGTCTGCGCGCCGAGTTCGACACGTGCAACGTCCTTCAGAAGCACCCGCGAGCCATCCGGATTGGCGCGCAAAAGGATGTTGCCGAAGTCCTCGGCGGAGGTCAGCTGGCCCTTGACCACCACGGTCGCGAAGATGGACTGGTCGGCGGTGTTAGGCAGGTCACCGATGGTGCCCGAGGCGACCTGCGCGTTCTGAGCTGCAATGGCCGCATTCACATCGGCAGTCGACAACCGCAGGCCCACGAGCTTGGCCGGGTCGAGCCAGATGCGCATCGCCCGCTCGGTGCCGAACAGCGTGGCCTGGCCGACGCCGGACACGCGCTGGATCTCGGGCACCACATTGCGCGCCGCGTAGTCGCCAAGTGCGATCGGATCGAGCGCGCCGTCGGTGCTCGACAGGATGATGAACAGCAGGAAGTTCGGATTCGCCTTGTCGACGCGCACGCCCTGCTGTGTCACTGACTGCGGCAGCCGCGGCGCGGCGCGGGCCAGCCGGTTCTGCACATCAACCTGGGCGAGGTCGGGATTGGTTCCAGGCTCGTAGCTCAGCGTGATCGAACCGGTGCCGTCGGCCTGGCTGACCGACTCCATGTAGATCAGGCCCGGCGAGCCGTTCATTTCCCGCTCGATGACCGCCACCACGGTCTCTTCCAGCGTCTTTGCCGAGGCGCCGGGATAGGTGACGTTGACCACGATCGCCGGCGGCGCCACCGGCGGGTACTGTGCAATCGGCAGCTGCGTGATCGCGACGCCGCCGATCAGCAGGATGAACAGTGCGATGACCCAGGCGAAGATGGGTCGGTTGATGAAGAACTGGGCCATCGTGGGGCCCTCAGTTCGCTGACTTGGACGATGACGCTGCGGCTGCAGGAGACGCGGCCGACGCCGCGGGCTGCCATGGCACGGGTTTCACCACCGTCACGCCGCGCAGCTTCTGGAACCCGTCGACCATGACCTGATCGCCCGCCTTCAGCCCGTCGAGCACGACCCATTGGCCGCCTTGTGAGCCGCCGATCTTCACCGGGCGCGGCGCGAAGCTGCCATCGGTGGCCACCACCAGCACGCTGTCACCTTGGGGCGAGCGCGTCACGGCCTGTTGTGGCAACAGCACGGCGTCACCTGCCTGTGCCTGCTGCACCCTCACCCGGACATAGGTGCCGGGCAGCAGCAGGCCCGCAGGGTTGGGCACCTCGGCGCGCAGTGTGATCTGGCCCGACGTGGTGTCGACCGTCAGGTCTGAGAACAACAACTTGCCCGGCGCGCCGTAGACCGTGCCGTCTTCGAGCACCACCTGCACCGTACCGGCCTCGGCCGCGCCGCTGCGTTGCAGCTTGCCGGCGTCTATCGCCTTGCGCAGCCGCAGCACCTCGGTGGTCGACTGGGTGAAGTTCACGTACATCGGATCGATCTGCTGCACCAGGGCCAGTGGCGTGGCGTCACCCTGGCCGACCAGCGCGCCTTCGGTGACCAGCGCGCGGCCAATGCGGCCCGAGATCGGCGAGGTCACTGAGGCGTAACCCAGGTTGATCCGGGCGGTGGTGACGGCAGCGCGCGCCGATGCGACATCGGCATCGGCCTGCTTGAACGCTGCGACCGCATTGACATAGTCCTGCTTGCTGATGGCGTTGGCTTCGAGCAGCGGCTTGTAGCGTTCGGCCTGCGCGGCCGCCTGCTCTCGGGTGGCCTCGGCGCGGGCCTGTGCCGCCTGGGCACTTTGCAGTTGCGCGCGGTACGGTGCGGCATCGATCTGGAACAGCAATTGCCCCGCCTTCACGTCGCTGCCTTCGCGGAACGCGCGCTTCAGCAAGATGCCCGCAGCCCGTGCCCGCACCTGCGCGATGCGTGTGGCTTCGAGTCGGCCAGGGAGTTCGCTGGTCAGACCCACCGCCTGTGGCGACACGGTGATCACGCCGACCGCCGGTGCGGGGGCGCTGGCCGCAGCGGAAGCGCCTGCCTCGCCTGACTTCGCGCCGCAGCCCGACAACCCCAGTGCCACCGAAGCACACAGGAGAGTCGTTACCAACGCTGCGATTGGGAATCCAGCTCTTGTCTGCGCAGGCATGCGACATCGTCCTGTAGGGAAACCTTGCGCGCGCAAAGCGAACAGAAGGCGGGTTGGTTCGGATCACTGTCCGACCGAAGAAGGACCAGTCTACAAACATTCATGTCTGCATGTTCTGGCAATCGGGAGGTGTCCCATGGCACGCAGAACCAAGGACGACGCTGCCGTTGGAAGAGCATATCCACCGCTCGGCCGACCGCGTTCGATCTCGTCAGGGTCGGCACCGGGCCCTCGCACCTGCCTGGCCGGGCTCGCGCTTCCGACGCCGGAGACTGTCGCTACGCGCGCTCGAACTTGAACACTGCCACGCTGGCCATCAGGTTGGGCCAGCGCCGCACGCACTCGCCCTGCTGGATGCCGAACGCATCGAGGATGCGCAGCCCGCAGCGACGTGCCAGCACCTCGAAATCGGCATAGGTGCTGACGCGGATGTTCGGGGTGTCGTACCACTCGTAGGGCAGCGCCTTCGTCACCGGCATCCGACCACGCACCACGCTGAGCCGGTTCGCCCAGTGCGCGAAGTTCGGGAAGCTGACGATGCCGATGCGGCCCACACGCGCCGTTTCCATCAGCATGCGCTCGGTGTTGCGCAGGTGCTGCAGCGTGTCGATCTGCAGCACCACATCGAAGCTCTGGTCGCCGAAGATGGCCAACCCTTCTTCGAGGTTCAGCTGGATCACATTGACGCCGCGCTGCTCACAGGCCAGCACATTCGCATCGGCGAGTTCGATGCCGTAGCCGGCGCACTCCCGGCGGTCGCGCAGGTAGGCCAGCGTCTCGCCCGAGCCGCAGCCGAGGTCGAGTACCCGCGACCCCTGGGGCACCAGAGCGGCGATCAGTTCGAGGTCGTGACGATCGCTCATGTGGCGATCCTCATGCCGCTCAGCGCGCGCGAACTGGCGTCGATCTCGCGGGCGATGCGGTCGAAGCGCGCGCGCAGCACGCCGTGGTAGCGCGCGTCGTCGAGCAGGAAGGCATCGTGGCCATGCGGTGCTGCGATCTCGGCGTAACTGACGTCGAGCCGGTTGTCGAGAAGTGCCTTGACGATCTCGCGCGAGCGGCCTGGCGAGAAGCGCCAATCGGTGGTGAAGCTGATGATCTGGAACTTCGCCGTGGCCTGAGCAAATGCCGCGGACAGATCGCCGCCGTGTTCACGCGCCGGGTCGAAGTAGTCGAGCACCCGCGTGATCAGCAGGTAGCTGTTGGCATCGAAATACTCGCTGAACTTGTCGCCCTGGTAGCGCAGGTAGCTCTCGATCTCGAACTCGATGTCCTGGGTGGTGTAGCGCGGCGTGTCACGGGCACCTGCATCGGCGTCCAGTGCCGCACGCAAGGTGCGGCCGAACTTGGCGTCCATCGTGTCGTCGCTGAGGTAAGTGATGTGGCCGATCATCCGTGCCACACGCAGGCCACGTTTGGGCACCACACCATGCGCCAGGTAGTGGCCGCCGTGGAAATCAGGGTCGGTGACGATGGCGCGCCGAGCCACTTCGTTGAAGGCGATGTTCTGCGCCGACAGGTTGGGCGCGGTGGCGATGGCAATGCAGTGCTGCAGCCGCTGCGGGTAGCGCATGGACCAGCACAGCGCCTGCATCCCACCCAGGCTGCCGCCGATCACCGCGGCGAGCTTGTCGATGCCCAGCGCATCGCACAGCCGAACCTGCGCATCGACCCAGTCCTCGACCGTGACCACCGGGAAGTCGGCGCCGTAGGGCTGCTGCGTTGCCGGGTTGAGGTGTGTGGGGCCGGTCGAACCGAAGCACGAGCCGGGGTTGTTGACGCCGATGACGAAGAAGCGATCGGTGTCCAGCGGTTTGCCCGGGCCGATCAGGTTGTCCCACCAGCCGGTGCTTTTGGGATCGTCTTGGTAGCGGCCCGCGACATGGTGGCTGGCGTTCAGCGCATGGCACACCAGCACCGCATTGCTGCGCGCGGCATTCAGCGTGCCGTAGGTCTCGTACATGAGCGTGTAGTCGCGCAGCACAGTGCCACTGCGCAGTGGCAACGGCTGCGCGAACGCCATGGATTGCGGAGAGACGATCCCAAGGGCCGTCATGGGCAGGGTCGTCGATGCACTGCACGGGCCATCGGCGTAGCGGAACGAAGCATCTTGAAGTGTGACGGGAGGCGCCCGTCGGTCCTGTGTTTAGCTGGGTTTGTAGAGCGCCCGCAAGCCGGAGCAAATCAGCGCTGGACTGAATTCTAGCGAGGAGACCCGTCTTGCCACATGGGCCGCCGGGATCGAGGAGCCCGGTGCAACGACGCAGATGGCGGGTCAGGTCTGCGCAGCCGGTACGACTTAGCGGGCCTGTTCATGGCATCGATTGGCGCGCGGCGTCGCTACGATGTCACACGCTCGACCTGGCGCGCGGTGCTGCCATGCGGTTTTTGAGGACGGTCTATGCCCACCTGGCTCGAAAAACTGAACCAACGCTTCCCGCTTCGCTACTCGGTGTGGTTCCTTTGTGCCGTCGGGCTCGTGCTGAGCCTGTCACTGTCGCTCACGGTGAAGATGCCGAGCGGATGGGCCTGGGTGCTGCCGCTGATCTTTGCGGCGCTGGTGCTGCTCGGTCTGCGAGACGCATTGCAGGGCACGCACTCGGTGCTGCGCAACTACCCGGTCATCGGGCACATGCGCTATCTGTTCGAGTTCATCCGCCCCGAGATCCGCCAGTACTTCATCGAGGGCGACAACGAGGCGGCGCCCTTTTCTCGCCAGCAACGCTCACTGGTCTACCAGCGCGCCAAGGGCGAATCCGACAAGCGGCCATTCGGTACCCAGCGCGATGTTGGCGCACAAGGCTACGAATGGATCAACCACTCGATGCAGCCGACACAGCTGCCGACGCATGATTTCCGCGTTGTCATCGGCGCCCACCGCGACGACCCGAACCATCTGCCGCTCAATCGCGGCACGCCTTGCACCCAGCCCTACAGCGCCAGCGTCTTCAACATCTCGGCCATGAGCTTCGGTGCCCTGTCGGCGAACGCGATCCTGGCGTTGAACGCAGGCGCCAAGCGCGGCGGTTTTGCGCACGACACCGGCGAGGGTTCGATCAGCCGCTACCACCGCGGACCCGATCCGGACGGCGGCGGCGACCTGATCTGGGAGATCGGATCAGGCTATTTCGGCTGCCGCAACCCCGACGGCAGTTTCAACGCCGACCTGTTCACCGCCAACGCGCAGCTGGCGCAGGTCAAGATGATCGAGATCAAGCTGAGCCAGGGGGCGAAGCCAGGGCATGGCGGCGTGCTGCCCGGTCCGAAGGTGACGCCCGAGATCGCAGAAGCGCGCGGTGTGCCGCCATGGGTCGATTGCGTCAGCCCGGCGAGCCACAGCGCCTTCTCGACCCCCATCGAGATGATGCAATTCATCGACAGGCTGCGTGCCCTGTCCGGTGGCAAGCCGGTCGGCTTCAAGCTGTGCATTGGCCATCCGTGGGAATGGTTCGCGATCGCCAAGGCAATGCTCGCCACGGGCATCACGCCAGACTTCATCGTCGTTGACGGCGGCGAGGGCGGCACCGGTGCGGCGCCGCTCGAATTCACCGACCACGTGGGCGCACCGCTGCAGGAAGGTCTGCTGCTGGTGCACAACACCTTGGTGGGTTTGAACCTGCGGCACCGCGTCAAGATCGGCTGTGCCGGCAAGGTGGTCAGCGCCTTCGACATCGCCCGCACCATGGCGCTCGGCGCCGACTGGTGCAACTCGGCGCGCGGCTTCATGTTTGCGCTGGGCTGCATCCAGTCGCAGTCGTGTCACACCGGCGCGTGTCCCACCGGCATCAGCACGCAGGACCCGCGCCGGCAGCAGGCGCTGGTCGTGCCCACCAAGGCGGACCGCGTCTACCACTTCCATCAGAGCACCCTGAAGGCGCTGAAGGAACTGGTGCAGGCGGCCGGCCTCGATCACCCCGGCGCGATCACGGCCGCGCACATCGTGCGCCGTACCAATGATCACGAGGTCAAGCTGCTGAGTAACCTGCTGCCCTTCATCCAGCCGGGTTCCCTGCTCGCCGGCAATCTGTCCCACAGCGTTTACCGGCTCTACTGGCCGATGGCACAGGCTGAGAGCTTCGCCGTCGCGATGTGAACGACGGCTGGCCGTCGCCGATGTGTCGCCAGTGTTTCAGGCGGGGGGCGGCTGGCTGTCGATGAAGCTCTGGCGCGCGTTGAGCTTGTCTGACAGACGCACCAGATTCGGGTACGTGCCGCGCCAGCTGATCTCCGGGAATCGATAGTCCAGGTAGGACACCGCGCAGCCGACGGCAATGTCGGCGAGTGTCAGGTGGTTGCCGTTGCAGCACCAGGGTTTGTCGGCCAGCCCCTTGCTCATCGCGGCAAGCGACGTCTGTATCTTGCCGAGTTGCCGCTCGATCCAGGCATGGCTGCGTTCGCTGTCGCTGCGGCCCACCCAAGTGCGCTCCAGGCGTGCGGCCACACCCGCGTCGAGCACGCCGTCGGCCAGGGCCTCCCAGGTGCGCACCTCGGCGCGCTCACGACCCCGCTCCGGGATCAGCCGGCCCACCGGCGACAAGGTGTCCACGTACTCGACGATCACCCGCGAATCGAAAACCGCTTCGCCACCCTCCATCACCAGGCAGGGCACCTTGCCCAGCGGGTTCGCGGCCAGGATGCTGTCGCGCGCCCAGACGTCTTCCAGTTCAAAGTGGAAGTCGAGCTTCTTTTCGGCCAGCACGATGCGCACCTTGCGCACATACGGGCTGGTCAGCGAGCCGATGAGTTTCATGTCGGAGGGCGTCCAGGAGGGCGCCAAAGTGAGAGTGGGACGTTGCAACCAAATGCAAATTTCATTCTAACGATGCGATTTTTCGTTTCAGGGTGTTTGCGGCAGGTGGTCGTGCGCGCGCCACAGCGCTCAGCGAGACAGTGTCCAGTCGACGCTGGCCGGTCGCCCGGGCAGACTGAGCTGAGACACCGCGGGTACGCTGCCGGCGACCTGTCGGCCGCGTCGCCACACCCGCAGCCGGTTGGCGCGCAGCCGCACCGCTTCCACCACCGACCGCGCCTGCAGCAGCACCAGATCTGCATCGCAGCCGACGGCGATGCCGTGCCGGTCGAGCCCGAGCGCTTGGGCGCCGTTGACGGTCACCGCATCGAAGCATGCCGCGATCTGTGCGGGCGAGGTCATCTGCGCCACATGCAGACCCATCTGCGCGACCTCCAGCATGTCACCCGAGCCGAGCGGGTACCAAGGGTCCATCACACAGTCGTGACCGAAGGCAACGTTCACACCCGCAGCCATCAGCTCGGGCACACGGGTCATGCCGCGGCGCTTCGGATAGGTGTCGTGACGGCCTTGCAGCGTGATGTTGATCAGCGGGTTGGCCACCACGTGCACCTGCGCCTCGGTCATCAGCGGGATCAGCTTCGAGACGTAGTAGTTGTCCATCGAATGCATCGAGGTCAGGTGCGAGCCGGTAACGCGGCCATGCAGCCCAAGTCGCTGCGCGTGGAAGGCCAGTGTCTCGATGTGGCGCGACATCGGGTCGTCGCTTTCATCGCAGTGCATGTCCACACGCAGCCCGCGCTCGGCCGCCAGTTCGCACAGGATGCGCACGCTCTCGGCGCCATCAGCCATCGTGCGCTCGAAGTGCGGGATGCCGCCGACCACGTCCACGCCCTTGTCGAGCGCGCGCTTCAAGTTGGTCAGCGCAGTCGGCGAACGCAGCAGCCCGTCCTGCGGGAATGCGACCAGTTGCAGATCGAGGTACGGCGCCACTTGCCTCTTGACCTGCAGCAGCGCCTCGACCGCCAGCAGCCGGTCATCGCACACGTCCACATGCGTGCGGATCGCGAGCAGCCCCTTGGCCACCGCCCAGTCGCAGTACTGCAGGGCGCGCTCGACCAACGCCTCCTGCGTCAGATGCGGTTTCAGCTCGCCCCACAGCGCGATGCCTTCGAGCAGCGTGCCGCTGGCGTTGACGCGCGGCAGTCCGTAGCTGAGCGTCGAGTCCATGTGGAAATGCGCGTCGACGAACGACGGTGCCAGCAACTGGCCGGCTGCATCAATCTCAGGCGTGCCGTCGGGTGCCGTCAGGCCGCGGTCGATCGCTGAAATGCGACCGTCCCGCACCAGCACGTCGATATCGCTGCGCCCATCGGGCAATGTGGCGTGGCGAATCAGCATGGCTACTTCGTCCCGAACAGCCTGTCGCCCGCGTCGCCCAGCCCGGGCAGGATGTAGCCGTGGTCGTTCAGCTCGCGGTCGATCGCCGCGGTGTAGATCGGCACGTCGGGGTGCGCCGCCTGCAGCGTTTTCAGACCTTCCGGCGCCGCCAGCAGGCAGACGAAGCGGATCGATCGCGGCTTGGTCTCTTTCAGCCGGTCGACCGCTGCGACCGCGGAATTGCCGGTGGCCAGCATCGGGTCGAGCACGATCGCGTCGCGCTCGTGCATGTCGGCGGGCATCTTGAAGTAGTACTCGACCGCGACCAGCGTCTTCGGGTCGCGGTACAGACCGACGTGGCCGATGCGCGCACCTGGCACCACCGTCAGCATGCCGTCGAGGAAGCCGCCGCCGGCGCGCATGATGCTGACGAACACCGTCTTCTTGCCGTCGATCACCGGCGACTTCATCGCCTCCAGCGGTGTCTCGATGTCGATCAGCTGCGTCGGCATGTCGCGAGTGACCTCGTAGGCCATCAGCATGCTGATCTCGCCCATGAGGCGACGGAAGCTGTTGGTGCTGCAGTCCTTTTGGCGCATCAGCGTCAGCTTGTGCTGCACCAGCGGGTGGGTGATGTGGTGGATGGGTGCGGTCATGGGCGCCTCGTTCGATGGATCAGAAAACCGTGCCGTCGCTGTCGATCGCGAGAGGTGGCGAGCCGTCGCGAAGTTCCCTGGCAATCTCCCGGCCCGCAGCCCAGGTGCCGCCTTCGAGGATGCAGGCCAGCGGCATCTCCTCGGCGGTTTTGCCGAGCCTCTCCCGCACCAAGGGCGCCAGCTCGTCGATCAGCGAAACCGTCAGAGCGCGCCATTCGATGATGAACTCGTCAGACACTTTCCAGCGCTGTTGCAGCAGCCGCGGATCGCGCGGCACGATCACGCCGCCGTCGAGCAATAAGCCGCCGTTGCGGTACTCGGGCAGGCCGGTCAGCGCGTCGAGGCCCGACACCTTCACGCCGGCCCACATCAGCGGCTCGAGCAGCGAATAGCTCAGCCACTGGCTCAGCTTGTGGAACGGCACCCAGTCGTCGGTCGTGCCATGGCCACCGGCGGACTTCGACTCGCCACCGGCCCAGCGGTGTGGCCACACATCGCCCAGTGGCACGCCCTGCAGCATGCTGCCGGTCAGCCAGATCGACGAGAACGCATCGAGTACCGCGCGCAGCACCTGGGCTGCGGTGATGTGGTGGTCAACTTCGAGCGTGGCGCTTGTGTCGCCGAGGGGTCGGGTAAGGTGGTCGAACAGCGCACCGGGCCGACCCGCCAGGCCGTGGTCGGCCGCGAGCGCTGCGCCCAGCCGGTTCAGCAGTGCCACGCGGCCTTCCAGGCCGACCAGCGGGTTGCTGCTGCTCACCTGAAAGCTGCTGCGCAACGCTGCCACATCGAGCCGTTGCAAGGCTACGGCATCGGCACGCAGCGGATCGCCAGGGGTGTCGGAAAACAAGCCCTGCCGGAACGCATGCCAGCTCGCCACCCCCAGCCCTTCTGAGCGGGTGTACGTTTGCCCACCGCCAGCCTCGGCGTAGCGCCAGTTGGGGCCCGCGCCGGCATCGAGCAGCACGCTGACCACCGTCAGGTCGATGCGCGCGCGGGCCTGATCTGCCACGCTGCGGCCGGCCATCTCGGCATCCATCGCTGCCTTGCGGTCTACACCGCCTGACTCGAAGTGCCGCCAGCGGCTGTGAAAAGGAATATGCAAGTCGGGGTAGGCCGCACGGGTCACCCGTTCGACGCGCGCTGCGACCTCGTCGAGCCGGCTGCGGTCGAGCGTGAAGTTCGGCGAGCGGCCCTCGCTGACGGCCCGTGTGATCGCAGCGCAGCGGCGGCGGATCGTGGCGGGGTCTCGCAGCACGCTGACCGCATCGCGGCCGTGCGGCGGGCTCGCAGCTTCTGCCACCACGGCCTCACTCAAGGCCGCGCCCCTTGGTGCCGGCCAGGTCGGCCTGGGTGGGCACTGCGCCGTCGGTGAAATAGCCGGCAGCGATCTTCGCGTCGATCTCGACGCGGGCGTCGGCCGGCACCAGATCGTCCGGAATCTTGATGCGCTCGCCCACCTCGATGCCGCTGCCTGTGATCGCGTCGTACTTGTCGTTGCTCATGCTCACCAATCTGTGGATTTTTCGGATGCCCAGCCAATGCAGCACGTCGGGCATCAATTCCTGAAAGCGCATGTCCTGCACGCCTGCCACGCACTCGGTGCGCAGGAAATACTTGTCCGCACTGTCGCCGCCCACCTGCCGCTTGCGCGCGTTGTAGACCAGGAACTTCGTCACCTCGCCGAGCGCGCGGCCTTCCTTGCGGCTGTAGGCAATCAGGCCGACACCACCGGCCTGCGCGCCGCGGATGCATTCCTCGATCGCGTGCGTCAGGTAGGGCCGGCAGGTGCAGATGTCGGAGCCAAACACATCGCTGCCATTGCACTCGTCGTGCACCCGCGCAGTCAGCGTGACCTGCGGGTTGGCCAAATCGCGGACGTCGCCGAGGACATACAGCGTCTGACCGCCGATCGGCGGCAGGAACACCTCGATGTCGCTGCGCGTGACCAGTTCTGGGTACATGCCCCCGGTCTCTTCGAACAGTGCACGCCGCAGATCCGCCTCACTGACCTGGAAGCGCCGGGCCACGCCGGGCAGCCACCACACCGGCTCGATGGCGATCTTGGTGACCACTGCCGAGCTGTCATCCAGCAGCACCTTGCCGTCGACCGCCAGCCGCTGGAACGCCAGTGCCTGCTTGATCTCCGGCAGGTGGATGTGTGCCTTCGTCACCGCGATGGTCGGGCGGATGTCGATGCCGTTGGCCAGTTGCTCGCTGAATACATCGGCCACCGACGCGCCCCAGGGGTCGATCGAGACGATGCGATCGGCGTCGCCCCACTGAGGGTACGGGCCGATCACATCGGTGGGCGCGGTGTTCGTCAGGTCCGCGCGGTGGCCCTTGACGAGGTTGCCTGCGGCCACCGCCAGCGCGCGGTAAACGCCGTAGCTGCCGCTGTGTGTGCCGATCACATTGCGCTGGCTGCGGTTGGTGGTGGTTCCGACGACGGGCCCGCGCTCGCTGGCAGTCGCCGCGCCCCAGCGGATTGCCGGCGCGCCGCCCGCCCCTTGCTGGCCCGGGTGCGAGGTCAGGCGGATGTGCTTGCTCGGTGGTGCCGTGGCGGGCGAGCTTTGAGAGGCGCTGTCAGAAGCCATTCGGCAGTCCTTCAAGGGTGTGCGTCGCGAGGAGTCCCCGTGGCTGAGCATAAGGTGCGCCGGGTGCGGTGGCCGGCGCCAACGGGCTCACCGCCTAAACTTCAAGGCTGTTCGCCCGCTCCTGGGGCCCTTGCGCCCGCCACCCGATGAATCTCTCCCCGCTCACCGCCCTGTCGCCGCTCGACGGCCGTTATGCCGCCAAGGTCGCCCCGCTGCGTGCGCTGCTCAGCGAATACGGGCTGATGCACCGCCGCGTGCAGGTGGAGGTGGAGTGGTTCATTGCGCTGTCGGACGCCGGCCTGCCCGAGTTCGCGCCGCTGTCCGCAAGCGCGCGAGCGCTGCTTCGAGGCAAGGTGGCAGCCTTCTCCGAAGCCGACGCGCAGGCCATCAAGGACATCGAGCGCACCACCAACCACGACGTGAAGGCGGTCGAGTACTGGCTGAAGGCGCAGTTCAAGGGCGAAGCCGAACTGCTGGGCGCCAGCGAGTTCGTCCACTTCGCCTGCACCAGTGAAGACATCAACAACACCAGCCATGCGCTGATGCTGCAGGCCGCACGTGCCGAGGTGCTGCTGCCCACGCTCGACCAGCTCATCACCGTGATGAGCGGCCTGGCGCACGCGCTGGCGGCGGTTCCGATGCTCAGCCGCACCCACGGCCAGACCGCCAGCCCGACCACGCTGGGCAAGGAAGTCGCCAACGTGGTCGCCCGGCTCGCTCGGGCGCGCGAGCGCATCGCCGGGGTGCAACTGCTCGCCAAGATGAACGGTGCGGTCGGCAACTACAACGCACACCTCGCGGCGTATCCCGCGGTCGATTGGGAAGCCTTCAGCCGCAACGTCGTCGAGCAGCAGCTGAAGCTCACTTTCAACCCCTACACGATCCAGATCGAGCCACACGACTACATGGCCGAGCTGTTCGATGCGGTGGCGCGAAGCAACACCATCCTGATCGACTGGTCGCGCGATGTGTGGAGCTACATCAGCCTGGGCTACTTCAAGCAGCGCTTGAAAGAGGGCGAGATCGGCAGCAGCACGATGCCGCACAAGGTCAACCCGATCGACTTCGAGAACGCCGAAGGCAACTTCGGCCTCGCCAACGCGCTGCTGACGCACCTGAGCCAGAAGCTGCCGATCAGCCGCCTGCAGCGCGACCTGACCGACAGCACCGTGCTGCGCAACATGGGCGTGGCGCTCGGCTACGCGCTGCTCGGCGCCGACAGCCTGCTGCGCGGCCTGGGCAAGCTCGAAGTCAACGAGGCCCGCCTCGCCGCCGACCTCGACGACGCCTGGGAAGTGCTGGCCGAACCGATCCAGACCGTGATGCGCCGCTACAGCCTGCCGAACCCCTATGAGCGGTTGAAGGAGCTGACCCGCGGCAAGACGATCACGCGCGAGTCGATCCAGGAATTCATCACCACGCTGGAGATTCCGGCAGCAGAAAAAGAGCGGCTGCTGGCGATGACGCCGGGGTCGTATGTCGGGCTCGCGGCGGAGCTGGCGCGTCGGGTTTGATGGTGGTTAGGCGTCGCTTCAGACCAAGCAGGAGCGGCGTGGCCATCCCATGAATTCCTGAAGAAGCCTTCACCGAACCAGCTGCCGGACGTGAGCTGTGCACCACAGCTCCGCGCCTGTGGTCTGCGTTTCTGTTGGCTCGACCTGCGGCGCATTTGAATCTGCGAGTTTTCCTTCGGACTTGAACCCGCCGTGTCAAGAACTCGTCTACTGACGGGACGGTACAGGCGATGTGCAGCCGCGTGCACGCGCCTTGTTTGTTAAGTTATTTGGTACCTATCGGTGGTACCATTTGCCCATGCGGCGAAAGCACCAGCGCACCCTCGAACTGATCTTTTCGCGCCCTGCGAGTGGCAATGTGCCCTGGCGTGACATCGAGGCGTTGTTTGCCGAACTGGGTGCCGAAGTCAGCGAGCGGGAAGGTAGCCGTGTCGCCGTGGTCTTGTTCGAGGAGGTTCGGGTGTTTCACCGACCGCATCCGTCTCCGCACACGGACAAGGGTGCCATCGCCAGCATTCGCAAATGGTTGGAGCAGCACGGAGTCGAGCCATGAACACCATGACCGTGGACGGGTACCACGCCAAGATCGAATATGACGATGACCTCGAACTCTTCCGGGGAGAGATTCTGGGCTTGAGCGGCGGGGCCGACTTCTACGGCAAGAACCCGAAGGAGTTGCGCGCCGAGTTCAAGAAGTCCCTCCGGGTGTTTCTTGACGTGTGCGAGGAAAAGGGCATCGCGCCACGACGTCACTTCTCCGGCAAGTTCAACTTGCGCATTCCGCCCGAGTTGCATGAGAAGCTGGCAATCGAAGCCCAGGCGCAGGGCAAGAGCATCAACACATTGGCTCAAGAAGCATTGCAACAGCGGGTCGCGTCGTCATGACCTTCGTTGATCAATTGCTCGCCGCCGAGTCTCAAAACGATTCTCTGCTCTGCATCGGCCTCGACCCCGAACCGTCGAAGTTCCCCGGCGCCTGGAAAGGCAACGCCAGCCGCGTCTTCGATTTCTGCGCTGCGATCGTCGACGCCACCAAGGACCTGGCGATCGCGTTCAAGCCGCAGATCGCCTACTTCGCGGCGCATCGTGCCGAGGACCAGCTGGAAGCGCTGATCGCGCACATCCATGCGGTGGCGCCTGCCGTGCCGGTGATCCTCGATGCCAAGCGCGGCGACATCGGCAGCACCGCGCAGCAGTACGCGCGCGAGGCCTTCGAGCGCTACCGGGCCGATGCGGTCACGCTGTCACCGTTCATGGGGCATGACTCGATCGAGCCCTATCTCGACTACGCCGAAAAGGGCCTCATCCTGTTGTGCCGCACCTCGAATGCGGGCGGTTCTGACCTGCAGGCGCAACGCATCGTCGGTGCCGGCGGACAGCCCGGCGACCTGCTGTATGAACACATTGCGCGGCTGGCACAAGGCCCGTGGAACCGCACCGGGCAACTCGGCCTGGTGGTCGGTGCGACGTTTCCGGCCGAGATCGCGCGGGTGCGCGAGCTGGCGCCGACGCTGCCTTTGCTCATCCCCGGTGTTGGCGCGCAAGGGGGCGATGCGGCCGCAACGGTGAGGGCCGGCTGGCGGTCGCAAGCTGACCGCACGACCGGCCCGATCGCAGTCAACTCGTCGCGCGCAGTGTTGTACGCGAGTGCGGGCGATGACTTTGCCGAAGCCGCGCGTCGCGTCGCTGATGCGACGCGCCAGCAGCTGAACAGCGCACGCTGAAGGCCCGACACCGAACCGATCGCTCGGCTCACCCCGACGGGTTCAGTCCAGGCTGACCTCGGCCCGAACGATGCCGGCGCGATCGGCTCGAGCGGTCAGCACCAGCCGCGTGCCTTGCGGCGCGCGCACCACCCATTCACCGACCGCCCGGTCGGGGGTCGCGTTGTGTTCGCCGGCCAGGTTGAGCAGCGACTCTTCCGGCGCATGGCCCTCGAGCTGCGGTCCTTCGTGGCGCAGCTTGCCGCTGACCAGCGAAACAGCCGGGTCCGGGCTGCCATTGATTTGCGGCAGGTGCAACTCGAACATCACGCCGCGCACCACCTTGCGCTCCAGCGCGCGTTTGCTGATGTAGCAGGGCAGCCAACCGCTGTTGGCGACCGCCAGCCGCACCCGCCAGGTGTCGGGGCCGAGCGCACGCACCTCGGTGCGCAGCAGTTCCAGCTTTGGCAGGCTCAAGGCGAGCTGCGTCATCCACGCGGGGAAGCGGGCCGCTTCGCGTTCACGCAGGTGAGGCGGCGGGTTGCGCCAGTAGTTCTGGTGGTCCCAGCCGCCGATCTCGACCGCACCGAGCTGCGGGTGCTGGAATGGTCGCCATGGTGCATACGCCTGTCCTCCGCACTGCTCGTCGCTCCACTTCAGCAGCTTCAGGTCATCGGCCACCGGGTGCTCGCGGTACCAGTCGATCCACGGGTAGCCGGTGATGCCGGCCTCGGCGTTCGGCGACCAGATCTCGACCGTCCAGAACAGCATGCCCAGGTGCTCGTAGGCCCAGTCCTGCGTGCCGGTGATGATCTCCTTCGGGTGGTACTTGAACTCGTGCCAGGCGCTCACCGCCGGATAGCCGGTCAACTTGGCGCCGAGCGCGCTGAAGCGCTTGAACGACCACAGGTCCTCCGGGATCATGCCGTCGTCGCTGTGCGTGCCCATCGGTCGCAGGATCACGCCGCTGTGGGTGTGGAAGCTGATCACCACGCCGATGTTCGGGTGGCTGGTGATGAAGTCGACCATCGCGCGCACTTCGGGCTCGCTGGTCGGGTACGGGCCCGCGCCCTTCTGCTCGTGCTCCTGGCGCCACTGCGAAGGGAAATTGCGGTTCAGGTCCAACCCTTCGGGATCTCGGTTCACGCGCACCGTCAGCCCGTCGTACTGCTGCAACGTGCCTTCGGGGATCACGCGGTAGTACTCGCCGCCGAACTCGCCGGGCTCGCGCGCCACCATCATCCGCGGGTCGAGCTCGCAGCATTTGTAGCCGCCGTGTGGGTCGGGGATCCGCATCATCAGCACGCGACCGTCGCCGTCGATGTCTTCCACCGTCAAGCCGTCGACCGCTTGCTCTTCATACGGATAACGACGCGTCGACGAGCGGATGTGCCGCGGCCGGTCGGCCAACGCCAGCTCGGCGCCATCGGGGTTCAACCGCGGACAGAGATAGACCACGCGCGTGTCGAGCAGCCGGGTGATCTTCCGCCCGTCGTCGGTCAGGGTGCCGTAGCCGGTGACCAGCTGGTGCAGGTAGTACAGGCAGGCGGTGCTGGCGCACAGCTCGGCGGCGTGGATGTTGCCGTCGGCCCAGAACGCCGGCTTGTCGGTGTCGATGCCTGTGGCCGACTGGGTGACCGCCACCACCCAGATGTCGCGGCCCTCGTGGCTCTTGCCGATCGACACCACCGACACCAGTCCGGGGTAGGCCGCTGCGTAACCAGTCAGCAGCTGCGTCAGCGCGGCGTAGCGGTAGAAGGTGTCGAAGCGGGGTGTGGGTGCCGTGGAGGTCATGGGCGCGACGGGCTGCAGGGATCCGGCGATCTTAGAGTCTGACCTTCGCCCCCTGGGTCACACGGACACCGGCTCACCCCCCACGAACACCTTCAGTTCGCCCGGCGCAAAAGCGATCCAGGCTTCGTCGCAGGTCAGCGGGTCGGTGACGATCACCGCCACCCGGTCCGTCTGGGAGGTGATCTGGGCAAAGTCGACGCTGATGTCGTCATCCTGCAGCCTCGCCCGTTGGAACGGGTGCTGGCGAACCAGGTAGCTCAGCTGCGTCGAGCAATGAGCCCACAACGCCTCTCCCTGACTCAGCAGGAAATTGAAGCTGCCATGCGCGGCGATCTGGGGCACCAGCTCGCGCAGGGTGGCGGTCAGCTCTTCCACCGAGGGCATGCGTGCATGCGCCTTGGACAGCTCCTGCATCAGCCAGCAGAAGGCGCGTTCGCTGTCGGTGTCGCCGACCGGGTGAAACGAAGCGTGCAGGCGCGGTGCGTAGTCGACGAGGTTGCCGTTGTGCGCGAACGCCCAGTACCGGCCCCACAGCTCGCGAACGAAGGGATGCGTGTTTTCCAGCGCGACGCGGCCCTGCGTGGCCTTGCGGATGTGCGCGATGACGTTGGTCGATCGGATCGGATAGCGCCGAACCATCTCCGCCACCGGCGACTGGCGTGCGCTTTGTGCATCGACGAACAGCCGCAGCCCGGCGCCTTCGAAAAAGGCGATGCCAAAGCCGTCCTGATGCTCGTCGGCACGGGTCGAAAAACCGGTGAAGCTGAAAACGATGTCGGTCGGTGTGTTGCCGTTCATCCCGAGAAGCTGGCACATGCGGTCGGTCCTCAGGTGTGCACGAAGAGCAGGCGCATCCAGCTCTTCACGCTCAGCAGGCTGCTCGGCAGGTGGGTCTCTTCCAGCAGCCCGGTCATGCGGCGCAGCCGGCTCGGGCTGCGCTTGGCGCTCCACACCACCAGGTCGACCAGCCACGGGTGCATGTTGACGATGTTCGCCTTGTCGTACATCTCGTAGCGCGGCGCCAACGTGCGCACCCTCTGCTCGTACGTGGTGCGCACCTGGGCTTCGGGCTGTTGATGATGCCGCCCCTGGATCAGCACGTCGGCTGCGGCCAGCCCGGTCTCCAGCGCCTTGCCGATGCCTTCACCCGTGAAGGCGTAGGTGCTGCCGGCTGCTTCACCGGTCACCATCAGGCCCGGGCGCGACAGCTTGGCGCCGCGCAGCGAGCAGCGCAGCGGCGCACCCTTCAGCTCGCCGACCCATTCACCGCCGGCCAGCAGGTCGCCTGCCGCGCGGTGGACGCGGGTGAACTCGTCGAACATCGTGCGCAGGTTGATGTCCTGCATCGACTGGCCCGAGTCGCCGCCCAGCGCGTGGCTGTGTGCCACGCCAACGCCGATGTTGAACACGCCGTCGGGCCCCGGGAAAATCCAGCCGTAGCCGCGCTTCATCCGTGGGTGCCACACCACTTCGAGTTCGGTGATGTGATCGACCATCGCCAGGTTCTTCACATAGCCGCGCAGCGCCACACCGGTCGGCGTGCGGCGCTCGCACATTCCCGAGGCCATCAGCGCCTGCGGCGGTGCGCCGCTGGCGATCAGCACCCAGGTTGCGCGCACCTCGCGGGTCGCATCGCCCGCGCGCACGGTGGCACCGACGACACGGCGCGTACCCACTTCGCCGGCACCTTGGTCTTCTTCGAGCAGGCCGATGAATCGCACCGGTGCATGCATCCGCGCACCTGCCTCGACCGCCGCCTGGCACAGCATCGCGTCCAGTTCGCGACGCGGCAGCACGGCCAGCGTGCCCGGCACATCGATGCGGCCGCCGCGCGGGCCGATCACCGCCACATGGCGCACCGAGCGCGCGCGCGCCAGCACTGCGTCGAGCAGGCCCAGCCGGCGCAGCGCGTGGTGCGCGTCCGGGATCAGGCCGTCACCGCAGATCTTGTCGCGCGGAAACGCCTGCTGGTCGATCAACACCACGTCGAAGCCCGCACCTGCCAGCGTGATCGCGGCGGCGCTGCCGGCTGGTCCTGCGCCGACGATCAGCACATCGCAATGCGCCGGGAGCGCATCGAGTGGCAGATTCAACGCGGAGGCGGGGTTCGAGGCGGGGGGCGGCATGCGAAACACGGGAGAATGAGCCGACATCCATCCTCGGCCCGCAAGCTTCGAATTGTGGCGCTGCTTCTGACATGAAAGTACTCGTCACCGGCGTGGCCGGCTTCATCGGCATGTTCGTTGCGCAGCGGCTGCTGGCGCGTGGCGACCGCGTGGTTGGCATCGACAACCTGAACGACTACTACGACCCGGCACTGAAGGCCGATCGGCTGGCGCACCTGAACGGGTCGGCAGCGTTCGCCTTCCACAAGCTCGATCTCGCTGACCGCGATGGCATCGCCGCCCTGTTCGCCCGCGAGCGGTTTGATGGCGTGGTGCATCTCGGCGCCCAGGCCGGGGTGCGCTACTCGCTGACCAACCCGATGGCCTATGTCGACAGCAACCTGATCGGCTTTGCCCACGTGCTCGAGGGCTGCCGCCACCATGGTGTGGCGCACCTGGTCTATGCCAGTTCGTCCAGCGTCTATGGCGGTAACGCGAAGCTGCCGTATGCGGAGGCTGATGCGGTGGATCACCCGGTGAGCCTGTACGCGGCGACCAAGAAGGCCAACGAGGCGATGGCACACAGCTACAGCCACCTGTATGGCCTGCCGACCACCGGGCTGCGCTTCTTCACTGTCTACGGTCCCTGGGGCCGGCCTGACATGGCACCGTTCCTGTTCGCCGATGCCATGCTCGCGGGGCGGCCGATCAAGGTCTACAACCACGGCCAGATGACGCGCGACTTCACCTATGTCGACGACATCGTCGAAGGCGTGCTGCGCGTGCTTGACAAGCCGGCGACGGCGAACCCGCACTACGACGCCAGCGCACCCGACCCGGCCAGCAGCGGTGCGCCGTGGCGCGTCTTCAACATCGGCAACAGCACGCCGGTGCCGCTGCTCGATTTCATCGACACGATGGAGCGCGCGCTGGGGGTCACCGCTGTGCGCGAGATGCTGCCGCTGCAACCCGGGGATGTGCTCGCGACCCATGCCGACACCTCGGCGCTCGACGCCTGGGTCGGCTTCAGCCCAAGCACTCCGCTGGCGGTGGGCGTACAGCGGTTCACCGACTGGTTCAAGCCGCGCTACTTTCCCGGCACCACTGCTTGAGCGTGTCCTCGCGGCAGCGAACGTGGCAAGTGTTGCGCCTCCTCGGCGCGCCCTTGTTGCTGGGCGGCGTGGTGTGGTGGGCAGGTCCGCAGGCGATCTGGGCCGCGCTGCGAGCGGCCGATGGACGGTGGCTGGTGGCGGGCCTGCTGTGCGCGATTGCAGCCAATGTCTCTGCTGCGTTGCGCTGGGGCGAGTTGGCGCGCTGGCTGGGACATGCGGTCAGCGCCCGCTGGTCGGTGGCGGTTTATTTCCAGGCGGCCGCCATCAATGCCTTGTTGCCCGGGGCGGTGGTCGGCGGCGATCTGTTCCGCGCCTGGCAGCTGCAACGCCGTGGTTGCCCGCGTGCGGCGGCCGGTCTGTCGGTGGTGCTGGACCGGCTGAGTGGCTTGTGGATCTTGTTTGCACTGGCCGCCCTGGGCCTGTTCGGCGGACTGGATACGCCCGAGATGCAGCGTCTGCGGGTGTTGCTGCACGTGCCCGATGCCTGCGCAACGGGGTGGCTGGCGACTGCGTTGCTGGTGACGGTGCTCGCCCTGCCGCTGGGTGTGCTGCTGGCACTGGCCACGCTGGCTGGTCGCGGGATGCGTCCCGGCGGCCGCCGGGTGACGGCGGTCGAACTGTTGCAACGTCCCGGCGGTTTGAACCAGTACCTGTGGCAAGCCGCGGCTTCCTTGCTGGTGCAGCTGTTCACGGTGTGCGCGGTGATCTGTGCCGCGCGTGCGTTCGGCATTCTGTTGCCGGCCTGGCTGATCGTGGTGACCACCGCGCCGATCCTGTTGCTGGCTTCGATGCCCGTCACCTTTGGAGGCTGGGGCACACGCGAAGCGGCGGCTGTGGCGGGATGGTCGTTCTTTGGAGTGGCGCCGGCGCTGGCGGTGGCGGCCGCGGCGGCCTACGGCGCCTATGCACTGTTGCAGGCCCCGCTGGCACTGTGGTTGCGGCCAGGGATCGGCCAGGTCAGAGAACCGGACGGCATGCCCCGATAGCGATCTGGGGGTATCGTCTCACCACGCAGACAGCAGGAAAGCGGACTTGACCGAGATCGTCAGCCTCCCCATCGAGCACTGGGACCAGGCGTGCTCACCCCAGCAGCAGGACACCGCACTGCAGGCCCTCGAAGGCGGCAGTGTCGTGCTGCTGCCGCATCTCGCCTTTCCGCTGGACGACACCGAACTGCGCTTCCTCGACCCCAGTCTGGCCGACGCAGGCAAGAACATCAGCCTGAACCCGGCCAATGGCACGCTGCAAGGCAGCCGAGACAGTCTCGAGCCGCTGCGTGGGATGGTCGAGCGCTACGCGCAGAGCAGCGCTTCCCTGCTGCGACAGCTGCTGCCGAGCTACGTGCCGGCGATTCAGACCGGCCGCACCAGCTTCCGGCCGGTGGAGGTGGAAGGTCGAACCACCTCCTGGCGCAAGGATGACACCCGGCTGCACGTCGACAGCTTCCCGTCTTCGCCCACGCAGGGCAAGCGCATCCTTCGGCTGTTCACCAATGTGAATCCGGAGGGCCGCCCCCGCACCTGGCGCCTGGGGGAATCGTTCGAAGGCGTGGCCCGACATTACCTGCCGTCGCTCCATCGCCCGGTTTGGGGCAGCAGCGCAGTGTTGCAGGCCCTGGGCATCACCAAATCGAAGCGCAGTGCCTACGACCATTTCATGCTGCAACTGCATGATCAGATGAAGGCGGATGCCAGTTACCAGGCCAAGGCGCCGCAGCATACCCAGCAGTTCGTGCCGGGCAGCAGCTGGCTGGTCTACACCGACCAGGTCTCGCACGCGGCCATGGCTGGCCAGCATCTGTTCGAGCAGACCTTCTACCTGCCGATCGATGGCATGAGCGACGCTGCGACATCGCCGCTGCGCGTGCTCGAGCGGCTGTTGCGGCGCACGCTGGTCTGAGTGGCTGTCAAGCCCGCACCGACTCCTGCGCGGCCGCGGCCGTTGTCTGTGAGTCGTGTTCGGCATAGCGGCGCTGCTCATCGGCCTGCATGTCGGCGCTGCGGGTGAAACGAAGATGGGTGATGTCCGGCGGGTAGAACATGCCCCAGAACCATTCGAAGAAGATGCGAAACCGTCGCCCTGACGAGGGCATCTGCGACAGGTAGTAAGCGCGCCAGACCAGCCACGCCAGCCAGCCGGTGAGCGGCACACCGGCGACCTCGGCCACACCGTTCAGATGCCCGATCGACGCCATCATGCCCCGCGAGCGATAGCCGAACGGCGTGGTGGGCTCGCCCTTCAGCGTGCGCAGCAGATTGGTGGCCAGGTGGCGTGCCTGGCGGACGGCGAATTGCGCGGTCGGTGGCGATGCGTTGCCATCGAGTGCGTTCGGCACGTAGGCGCAGTCACCCACTGCCCACAGTCCGGGCGTGCCCGGCACTGACAGATCTCCCCGCACGATGATGCGCCCGCTGGTGGTGGCCGCACCGAGCCGCCGAAGCAGCGGATTCGCTGACGTGCCGATGGTGCACAGCACGGTGTGTCCTTCAATCAGCTCGCCGGATTTCAGCGTGACGCCCTCGTCTGACACCGAGGCAGCCTGCGTTTCCAGGCGCACCGTCACGCCTCGCTGGCGCAGTGACCGCAGCGCGGCGGCGCCCAGGCGCGGCGACAACTCCGGCAGCAGCCGCTCCGACGAGTGCAGGACCGTGACCTGCAGTTCCGCAGGTGAGATGCGCGGATAGAAATGCTGGATGCTGCGCAGGCAGTCGATCAGTTCACCGGCCACTTCGACGCCGGAAAACCCGCCGCCGACCACGATGAAATGGCCGAGCCGACGGCGCAATCCCGGAACGGATTCCAGTTCGATGCGTGCCAGGCGGCGCAGCACGGTGTTGCGGATGTGCATCGCGTCACCCACTGTCTTCAGCGGCAAGGCGTGTTCGGCCATGCCGGGCATCAGATCGAGACGCGCCCGGTTGCCGATGGCCAGCACCAGATGGTCGTAGCTCAGCTGCACTTCGCCGGAGAGGCTGCGCAAGGTCAGCTGGCGCGCGATGGAATCGACCTCGGCCACCGAGCCCATGATGAACTGGTGTGTGCGGGTCTGCGGCAGCATTTCGCGCACGGGCACGATCACCTGCTCCGGAAACACCGAGGCGCCCACCGCCTCCGGCAGCATCGGGTTGAAGGTGGTGTAGCTCTCGTCGGAAACGAGCGTCAGCAAGGCCCCGGCCGGCAGCTTGGCCGACAGTGCGCGAACCAGGTTGGTGCCCGCAAAACCGGCACCGACGACCACGATGTGGGTCATGGAGGGCGTTTGCCCCGGAGGATCAGGACCGGGGATTCATTGGGGTGATGGACAGGACACCCTGGGGCCTACGCACGAATCGTGCTCACGCCCACCCGATGGGCCCCGCGCCCGCAGGCCGCCTCAGATCGTCGAGGCCAGGCGGGCTGCTTGTGCCTTGCCGTTTGCGCGCGAAGCGGCGTCGGCTTCCGGCCCGAACAACGTTTTCTCGACCTCCAAGGTGTGCACTTCCGAGATGCCCACCATGCGCGCCCACATCTTCAGGTAGCTGGTCTGGTGATCGAACTCGGACGCCGGGAAGTTCTCGCCGAGCGCCACACCGCGCGCAGCCACCACCACCGCCTTGCGGCCGCGCAGCAGGCCCAGCAGGCCGCGCTCGTCGAAGGTGAAGAGCACGTCCTTCTGCGAGACCGCGTCGATCAGGTGCTTGAGCCGGTACGGGATGCCGAAATTCCACATCGGCACGCTGATCACGATCAGGTCAGCGCGGTGAAAACGCTGGCCCAGGGCCTCGATGTCCGCCCACACCTTCACTTGCGCAGCGCTGCGCGGGGTTCCTTCAAGTGCTGCGTACTTTGCTCCCAGTGCCTCGCCGTCGAACTCGGGCAGAGGCGTTGTCCACACATCGAGCGTGTCGACGCTGGCTTGAGGCCGCTGCGTCGTCCACGCATCAATGAATGCCTGTGCCACTTCGATCGATGCCGAGCGCTGCTGTCGCGGTGAGCTTTGGATATGAAGCAGGTGCGGCATGGTCTGTGGTGGCAAGTGGACGACAACGCGTCTTGTACCACCGCCGCCGAAGGGCCCCGAATGCCATCAGCCCATCGCCTTGACCCGCAACCGGGCTGCATGCAGGAGCGGCTCGGTATAGCCGCTGGGCTGTGTCAGGCCCTTGAAGACCAGATCGCGAGCCGCCTGGAAAGCGATCGATTCGTCGAATCGGCCCGCCATCTTCTGGTACAGCGGGTCGCTGGCGTTCTGCTGGTCGACGACCTTGGCCATGCGCTTCAACGTGCTGTTCACCTGGGCCTGGGTCACCACGCCATGGTGCAACCAGTTCGCCATGTGCTGGCTGCTGATGCGCAGTGTGGCCCGGTCTTCCATCAGGCCGATGTCATGGATGTCGGGCACCTTCGAGCAACCCACGCCCTGGTCGACCCAGCGCACCACGTAACCCAGGATGCCCTGAGCGTTGTTGTCGAGTTCCTGTTGTTTCTCGGCATCGCTCCACTTCGCCTTCTTGACCACCGGGATCGTCAGCAGCCCGGTGAGCAGCTCGTCGGCCAGCCCATCGGCGTCCTGCTTCTCCAGCTGCTTCTGCACGGCGAACACATCGACCTGGTGGTAGTGCAAGGCGTGCAGCGTCGCCGCGGTCGGGCTTGGCACCCAGGCGGTGTTGGCGCCGGCGTTCGGGTGAGCGATCTTCTGTTGGAGCATCGCGGCCATCAGGTCGGGCATGGCCCACATGCCCTTGCCGATCTGCGCCTTGCCGCGCAGGCCGCAACTCAAACCGACGAGCACGTTGTTGCGTTCGTACGCGGCGATCCAGGCGCTCGCCTTCATGTCGCCCTTGCGCAGCATCGCGCCGGCCTGCATCGCGGTATGGATCTCGTCGCCGGTGCGGTCGAGGAAGCCGGTGTTGATGAAGGCCACGCGATCGGCCGCAGCGGCGATGCAGGCCTTCAGGTTGACGCTGGTGCGGCGCTCCTCGTCCATGATGCCGAGCTTGACGGTCGCCTCCGGCAGGCCGAGCAGCTTCTCGACACGGCCGAACAGTTCGCTTGCGAACGCCACCTCGGCCGGTCCGTGCATCTTCGGCTTCACGATGTAGACCGCGCCAGTGCGCGAGTTGCGGATCGTCGGGTGCGCGCGCTTCAGGTCGTGCAGCGCGATCGTGGTGGTGACAACGGCGTCGAGGATGCCTTCGGGAATTTCCTTCCCGTTTGCCCACAGCACGGCCGGGTTCGTCATCAGGTGGCCGACATTGCGCACGAACATCAGTGAGCGGCCGTGCAGCGTGACGACCTCACCCTTCGGGCCGGTGTAGATGCGGTCAGCATTCAGGCTGCGGGTGAAAGTCTTCCCACCTTTGCTCACGGCTTCCGTCAGGGTTCCCTTGAGCACGCCGAGCCAGTTGCCGTACGCCTGCACCTTGTCGTCGGCGTCGACGACGGCGACCGAATCTTCGAGGTCGAGGATGGTCGACAACGCTGATTCAAGAACCAGGTCAGATACACCGGCGGCGTCGCTGGCACCGGTGAGGGTGCTGCGGTCGATGCGCAGGTCGAGGTGCAGGCCGTGATGCTGGAACAGCACCGACGAAGGCGCCGCTGCGTCGCCCTGGTGGCCGATGAACTGCTTGGGATGGGCCAGGCCCACCTTGCGGCCGTTCCTGAGTGTCACGCTGATCGCACCCTCCACGACGGCATAGGCGATCGAATCGACGTGTGAACCCTTCTTCAGCGGCACAGTGCGGTCAAGCACGTGGCGCGCATAGGAGATGACCTTGGCGCCACGAACGGGGTTGTAGCCCGCGCCCTTCTCGGCCCCCTCGGTCTCGGCAATCGCATCGGTGCCGTACAGCGCGTCGTACAGCGAGCCCCAGCGCGCGTTCGCTGCGTTCAGCGCGTAACGGGCATTGGTGATCGGCACCACCAGTTGCGGGCCGGCCTGCAGCGCCAACTCGGCGTCGACGTTCTTCGTGCGCGCCTTCACCCTGCCCGGCACCGGCACGAGATAACCAATGCCTTGCAGGAACTTGCGGTACGCCTTCGGTTTGGTGATCGGGCCGGGATGGGCGCGGTGCCAGGCGTCCAGCTCGGCTTGCAGGCGATCACGTTCGGCCAGCAAGGCCGCGTTCTTCGGTGCGAGATCGCTGACGATGGCATCGAATCCCTTCCAGAACGTGGCCGCAGCGACGCCAGTCCCCGGCAGCACCTGGTCTTCGATGAAGCGGTACAGGACAGTGGCGACCTCGAGGCCATGGACGGTGGTGCGTGCGGTCATGTCGTCGTACTTTCGGGTTGGAGCGGAGCGTGGAGCTCGGACTGCTGATTTGCGGGGAAGGATGACCAGTCAATGGTCGGGTAAACACTGTATTTCAAACTTATCCATCCATCGACTGTCATCCGAGCAAATCATTCATGACTATTAAGTATGTAATTGGGGCGAGGGAGGATTCAACATGGACAAGCTAAAGCAGATCGAATCGTTTGCGCAGGTCGCCTTGCGAGGCACCTTGACCGCGGCGGCGGCGGCTGAAGGCACCGCGCCGGCAGTGATCGGACGGCGTCTCGATGCGCTGGAAGCGCGTCTGGGCGTCAAGCTGATGGTGCGCACCACGCGGCGCATCACCCTGACCCACGAAGGCAGCGCCTTTCTCGAAGACTGTCAGCGGGTGCTGGCGGAGCTCAACGATGCCGAAGCGAGCGTCAGCGCCGGCGGCGTCAAGGCCAGCGGCCTCCTCCGCGTCACTGCGCCTGCAGGTTTCGGGCGGCGCCATGTCGCGACCCTGGTCCCGGCGTTTGTGGCGCTGCACCCGGAAGTGAACGTGTCGCTGAACCTGAGCGATCGCATCGTCGACATCGTCAACGAAGGCGTGGACTGCGCCGTGCGCGTGGGCGATCTGCCGGACAGCCTCCTGGTCAGCGTGCGCCTGGCCGACAACCGGCGTTTGTGCGTCGCCTCACCCGACTACCTGGCGCGTGCCGGCGTGCCGCTGCACCCGGACGATCTGCTGCACCATGAATGCCTGACGCTCGGAAGCGACTCCAGCCAGACGCGCGGCTGGGCCTTCACGCTCGAGGGCCATACCCAGCATCTGCGCCCGGGTGGGCGCTTCGACTGCAGCGACGGCCAGGTGCTGCGTGACTGGTGCCTGGCCGGGCTGGGTATCGCCTGGCGATCGATGTGGGAGGTGGGACAGGACGTGGCCAGCGGCCGCCTGGTCAGCGTGCTCGACGACTATGCGGCGCCGCCGAACGGCATCTACGCCGTGTTTGCGCAGCGCAAGCACCTGCCATTGCGCGTGCGCCTGTGGATCGAGTTTCTCAAGCGAACCTACGGTGAATCCCGGTATTGGGACAGCCCACCGCTGGGCGATGGGCTGGGGGCATAACGCCTTACTTGCCGGCCGAGGCGGCAGCGGCCGCGCTGTCGGCTTGGCATTTCTTCAGGAAGCTGGTCTCGGCAGCGCCAGCCAGCTTTTTCTCGGCCGCCTTGATCTCGCAGTCTGACTTTGGTGCTGTCTTGTGGCACTTTTCCAAGAAGCTGGTTCTGGCAGCACCAGACAGCTTCTTTTCGCTCGCCTTGGTCTCGCACGCTGATTTCGGTGCTGTCTTGCGGCACTTTTCCAGAAAGCTCGTCTGGGCAGCACCATAAAGCTTCTTCTCTGCGGCGGCAGCTTCGCAGCCACCAGCGTGGGTCATCTCTGGAGCCTCCTTGTGGGTGCTCGCAAAAGCGGGCGCGGCGAACATGGCGGCGGCCAGGGCCAGCACGGTGGTGAGCTTCTTCATGGGGTGCTTCTCCGAAGGATTGTGAACGCGGGTGCCAGCCTGGATCGATGCGCTCAGGCGGCGCAGCCAGCACACGTTCAACGCCCTGCGATGGGCCGCGGTGGACACGCGGCCGCGGTCAATTTGTGTTCACAGGATCCGACGTGGATGCGCCAGGGCTTCATGGGCTGCGTGCAGTCGGCGCACCAGCACCCGGATGAAGGCCTCGTCGAACAGGTGTCGGCAGGCCGGGCCGAGCTGGGCCAGGGTGTCAGGAGAGAACGAGATCGTCGTCGCTGGTTGACTCACCACCACGTCGGTGCTGTGCCGGCGCAGCTCGGCGCTCGGCGCCAGATAGGCCATCTCGCCCACCGAGGTGCCGATGCCGAGTGTCGCCACCTTGTTGCCTGCGCGGTAGACCTCCACTTCGCCCTGCGCGATGATGTGGAAGTTGCGGCCCTCCTCGCCACGGCGGTACAGCGCATGGCCAAAGGGAAAGCGTTGCCACTTGGCGCGGTGCACCACCTCCCAGAGCTCGACGTCGCCGAAGCTGGTGAAGAACTCCAGGTTGCGCAGCAGGTTGAAGCGTTCTGAGTCCAGTACGCCCTGCAACTGCCCGCGCGGTACCTGCTGGTTGGCGATCAATCCCGACAGCGCCTGCGCAAAGTGGTCCCAGTCGGCGTAGCGGTCTTTCGGGTCCTTGGCCAATGCGCGCTGGATCACCTCATCCACGGCGGGGCCGACACCCTCGCGCAGACCGAGCAGCGGGGCCGGGGTGGCGTGGTAGATCTGATGCATCATGGCTGACTGGATCTGCGCGTCAAAAGGGGGCCGTCCGGCAATCAGGTGGTACAGAACGGCGCCCAGTGAGTACATGTCAGCACGACTGTCCAGCGCGCTGCCATCGAGCTGCTCGGGCGACATGTAGGCGAGCGAACCGACGCGGTACACCTGGGTCACGTCGGACTCCAGATTCAGCGCGCTGCCGAAGTCCGAGATCTTCACGTCGGTGATCGTGCCCTGGTTCAACACGGCCAGCACATTGGCGGGCTTGACATCGCGGTGAATCAGCCCCTGCCGGTACACATAGCCGAGCGCCATCGCGCACTTGAAGCCGATTTCGACGATCAGCTCCAGGGGCAGCAACTGGTCTGCGCGGCAGTAAGGCCGCAAGGTGCTCCCGTCGACGTATTCCATGACCAGGTATTGATTCCCTGGCTCTGACACCGCGTCATAGATCTTCACCACATTCGGGTGTTCAAGGCGACCGACCAGAGCCGCCTCGGCGGCAAAGAAGCGGTCGCTGTAGCGATTGGCCACCGCGTCGGCGGTGGCCCCGACACGCACCCGCTTGATCGCCACGTCACGCGCCTGGAATTCGTCGCGGCAGAGGTAGACATCACTGGTGGCACCCTCGCCGAGCTTGCGCAGCACTGGGTACTTGCCGATCTGTTTGGGATCTGCGTGGCTGGTGGCGGGTGTTTGAGCAGGCTTTGTTGGCGCAGACTCGGTGACCAAGTCAAGTTCCGTATCGACCGAACGTTGGGCAGAAGAAGAGTGGGCCATGGGGCAAGGCTCGCAAGTGGGCAGCAAGAGCGCACGACAGCCGCGCATGCGGCGTCCTGCACCGGCATCGTCGCCCAGCCCGCGCCCGTCGAGTTCGCCGAACAGCCGCCGGAACACCCCTCAAACCCGCCCGTCAGTGGGTGAAACAGGGGCCAAACGTAGAATCTTTCGATGATTGAAGCGAAGCAGGATCTGCTGAAGGCGCTCGCCGCAGCGATCGACGAAGTCAGCCCGGCGAGCCCCCTGAAGGCCGCGTTCGAGTCACCCAAGCTGGCCGCGCATGGCGACTTGGCGTGTACCTTGGCGATGCAACTAGCGAAGCCGCTGAAGAAGAATCCGCGCGAGGTGGCCCAAGCCTTGATCGCGGCGCTCGAGCGACAGCCGGCAGTGCAAAAGAATGTTGATTCGCTCGAGATCGCCGGCCCCGGCTTCATCAACCTGCGCTTGCGGCCGTCGGCTCGACAGGCGGTGGTGCGCGAGGTGCTGACGGGTGGGGCGTGTTTCGGGCGGCAGGCGGACAACGCCCAGCGGGTGCTGGTGGAATTCGTGTCGGCCAACCCGACCGGGCCGCTCCACGTGGGCCATGGCCGACAGGCGGCGCTCGGTGACGCCATCTGCAACCTGTTCGAGACCCAGGGCTGGGCCGTGCAGCGCGAGTTCTATTACAACGATGCCGGTGTGCAGATCGCCACCTTGGCTGCATCGACACAGGCGCGGTTGCGCGGCTTCAAGCCCGGCGACGCGCAGTGGCCCGAGTCGGCCTACAACGG
This sequence comes from Rubrivivax sp., assembly GCA_027490215.1. GTDB lineage: Bacteria > Pseudomonadota > Gammaproteobacteria > Burkholderiales > Burkholderiaceae_C > PBB1. The sequence continues at coordinate 33,410 of JAIXYO010000061.1, read as the reverse complement.
CGACTACATCGCCGACATCGCGGCGGATTTCCTGGCAGGCAAGACGGTGACGGCCGATGATCGCGCCTACACCGCCTCCGGTGACATCGAAGACCTCGACGGCATCCGTCAGTTCGCGGTTGCCTACCTGCGGCACGAGCAGGACCTGGATCTGCAGGCCTTCGGTGTGCGCTTCAATCACTACTTCCTGGAGTCCAGTCTGTACGCGACGGGGCAGGTCGAGGCCACTGTGGCGCGGCTGGTGGCCGCGGGCAAGACCTACGAGCAGGATGGCGCGCTGTGGTTGCGTAGCACCGACTACGGGGACGACAAGGACCGGGTGATGCGCAAATCCTCTCAGGGCGGGGAAGCGCAGTACACCTACTTCGTGCCCGATGTTGCGTACCACATCAACAAGTTCCAGCGTGGCTACAGCAAGGCGATCAATATCCAGGGCGGTGACCACCACGGCACGATTGCGCGAGTGCGCGCCGGCCTGCAGGCGGCTGGCGTCGGCATCGGCCCGGGCTACCCGGACTATGTGCTGCACAAGATGGTCACGGTGATGAAGGGAGGCGAGGAGGTGAAGATCTCCAAGCGCGCCGGTTCCTACGTCACGCTGCGCGACCTGATCGATTGGACCAGCCGCGATGCGGTGCGCTTTTTCCTGATCAGCCGCAAGGCTGATACCGAATTCACCTTCGATGTCGATCTCGCGCTGAAGCAGAACGACGAGAACCCGGTGTTCTACGTGCAGTACGCCCATGCGCGCATCTGCTCGGTGATCCAGCAGTACCTTGAAAGGAGCAGCGACAAGGACGGCGCTGCGGCCGCCATCGTCAGCGCCGACCTGTCGCTGTTGACCGCGCCAACCGAAACGGCACTGATGCTCAAGCTGGCCGACTACCCTGCCATGCTGTCGAACGCTGCCGAGACGCTGGCGCCACACGACCTGACCTTCTACCTGCGCGACATGGCTGGCGCCTTCCACAGCTACTATGCCGCCGAGCGCTTCCTTGCGGAGGATGCCGCACTGACGCATGCACGACTCGCCTTGTTGATGGCGACACGCCAGGTGATCCGCAATGCGCTGGCGGTACTGGGCGTCAGCGCACCGGAAAAAATGTGAGTCCCGCCATGCGAACCCCTGTGCGTCCTGCCAAATCCTCATCCCGACAGTCAGGTGGTTTCCTGACCGGAATGATCGTCGGTCTGCTGATCGGGCTGGCACTGGCATTGGGTGTGGCCTTGTATGTCACCAAGGTGCCGGTTCCTTTTCTCGACAAGGTGCCTCAGCGCACCCCCGAGCAGGATGCCGCCGAGCAGGAAAAGAACAAGAACTGGGATCCGAATGCTCCGCTGGCGGGCAAGAACCCGGCGCGACCGGTAGCGCCGGCGCCTTCCTCCAGCGTCCCTGAGCCTGCTCCAGCGTCGGCGCGCGATCCGGCTGCCATCCTGGCCGATCGCCCGGCAGCGGCTGCGACCAATGCATCCAATGCGTCCGGTGCGCTGTCCACCAGACCGGGCGAGGAAGCGTTCAGTTACTTCGTGCAGACGGGTGCCTATGCCAGTACCGATGACGCGGAGTCCCAGCGAGGCAAGCTGGCTTTGCTTGGCTACGCGGCGCGCATCAGCGAGCGCGAGCAGTCCGGCCGCACCGTGCATCGCGTGCGCCTCGGGCCGTTTGAGGAAAAGGGTGAGGCCGACCTCACCAAGGAAAAATTGATGGCGGCGGGCTTCGAAGCTGCGTTGGTGCGCGCGCCGAAGTGAACAGTGACTGTGTGCTACTTCCGAAGGAATCGACAACCATGAAGCGACGCGAATTTTCAACGCGCATGATGGCCACCGCCGTCGGCGCGGTCACCTTGTCTGCCGGCGGTGCGGCACAGGCGCAAAGCCCATTCGTCGAAGGTACGCACTACGTCAAGCTGAGCCAGCCTGGCGTGGTCCCGTCTGACGGCAAGATCGAGGTGGTTGAGTTTTTCTGGTACGGCTGTCCTCACTGCCATGCATTCGAGCCGGCGCTGGATGCGTGGCAGAAGAAGCTGCCGACCGATGTCGCGTTTCGCCGGGTTCCAGTGGCGTTCCGCGAGGAGCCATTTGTTGCGCACCAGCGCCTGTTCTATTCGCTGGAGGCGATGGGCTTGGTCGACACGATCCACCGCAAGGTCTTCAGCGCCATCTTCCTTGATAAGTTGCGGCTCGATAAACTGCCCGAAATCCTCGCCTTCGTGACCAAGAACGGTGTTGATGGAGCGAAGTTTTCTGAGGTGTTCAATTCCTTTTCGGTGCAGACGAAAGTTCGCCAAGCCAAGCAACTGGCCGAGGTCTACCGCATCGACGGTGTGCCTACTCTGGGCATACAGGCGCGCTTTTACACCTCGGGATCCTTGGCTGGATCGCCCGAACGCACGCTGGCCGTGGCAGACTACCTGATTGATCGGTCGCGCAAGAAGGTCTGACGACCATCAGCGTGCCGCGACGGCGGCCGGAAAGTGCACACATTCGATGCACTTCAGGGCTTCAAGCCGATGCTTGTGGGGTAGAATTTCCTGCAAGAATCGTGCCCTATGAACCCAACCATCGACACCAAATCCCTCTCCTGGCCCGCGTTTTGGCGCCTGACTGCTCTGGGCGTCATGGCCGCGCTGACCTGCCATCTGGCGTATGCGGAAAAAGCGGATCGCAACAAGCCGCTGAACGTGGAAGCCGACAACGGTCGGTATGACGACGTCAAGCAGTTGGGCATCTTCACTGGCAATGTGGTCGTGACCAAGGGCACCATGTCGATGCGTGCGGGGAAGATTGAGGTGCGGCAATCGCCTGATGGCGCGCAGTTTGGTATTGCGATCGCTGACGAGGGCAAGCGGGCGATCTTTCGGCAGAAGCGCGAAGGTCTTGACGAATACATTGAAGGCGAAGGCGAGCGCATCGAGTACGACGGCCAGGCAGACGTGGTCCGGTTCATCAACCGCGCGGTGATCCGCCGATTCCGCGGTGCGGTGCTGGCGGACGAAACCGCAGGCAGCACCATCGTCTACGACAACGTGGCTGAGGTTTTCAACGTGGTCGGTGGTGCCGCAGCGGCCACGCCCACCAACCCCAGCGGCCGGGTGCGCGCTGTGCTGACTCCTCGCGAGGTACCGGCAGCACCAGGCGCCGCATCGCAGCCGGGTGCAACCCTGCGATCCAGCCCCTCCTTGGGCGAGAAGCGTTGAATACCGCCGCAGAACAGGCCGCGCCTCCGGTGCACCGCCTGAGTGCCACGGGGCTGCAGAAGAGCTACGGTGCGCGCAAGGTGGTCACCGATGTGCACTTGTCGGTCGACGCCGGCGAGGTCGTCGGATTGCTGGGCCCCAACGGCGCGGGCAAGACCACCAGCTTCTACATGATCGTCGGTCTCGTGCCCGCCGATGCCGGTGAGATCACCATCGAAGGTCAGCGCGTCGATCGGTTGCCCATCCACCAGCGCTCACGCCTCGGCCTGTCCTACCTGCCACAGGAGGCCTCAATTTTCCGCAAGCTGAACGTCGAGGAGAACATCCGCGCGGTGCTCGAGTTGCAGGTCGATGCGAACGGTCGTGCACTGAAGCCAGCGGCGATCAATGAACTGCTCGAAGGACTGCTGCGCGATCTGGGCATCGAGAAGCTGCGTGATTCGACCGCGCTGTCTTTGTCCGGTGGCGAGCGTCGCCGGGTCGAGATCGCCCGCGCGCTGGCGACGCAACCCCGTTTCATCCTGCTCGACGAGCCCTTTGCTGGTGTCGACCCGATCGCGGTCATCGAGATCCAGCGCATCATCAGCTTCCTGAAGACACGCGGCATCGGTGTGCTGATCACCGACCACAACGTGCGCGAGACGCTGGGCATCTGCGACCGCGCGTACATCATCAGCGAAGGCCGGGTTCTGGCCGAAGGCACCTCTGCGGAAATCGTCGACAACCCCGACGTGCGCAAGGTGTACCTCGGCGAGCATTTCCGAATGTAGATGTCATGAAGCCGTCCCTACAGGTACGGCTGTCGCAGCATCTGGCCTTGACGCCACAGCTGCAGCAGTCGATTCGCCTGCTGCAGCTGTCCACGCTCGAACTGCACCAGGAAGTCGAGCAGATGCTCGACCAGAACCCGTTTCTCGAACCAGAGGACGATGCCGTCGGCGCCTTCGAGCCGATGGTCGAGCGCACATCGGCAACCGAGCGTGTGGCCGAGCGCGAAACCGAACGGGCGGATACGCCGACAGAAGCCAGCGGCGAAGGTGGCGATGACGCGCCTGGCATGGACGGCAGCGACTTCGGCACCACCGAGCGCGACGACTGGGAAAACGGCACCGAGCGCGACGACTTCGACGGCATCCGTGAAACGCCGGGCAAGTCCGGCACCAACAACGACGGCGAAGAGTTCGACCCACAAGACCGCAATCCCACGCAAGTCAGTTTGCAGGAGCACTTGCGGGCCCAACTTCTCGGCATGCGGCTGTCGCCCGAGGATGTTGCCGCTGTCGAGGTGCTGATCGAATCCCTCGATGGGGATGGCTATCTGGCCGACAGCCTGGAAGACATCGCGCAAGCCTTGGCCGGCGACGATGAATTGCGACGCGAAGAGGTCATGGAGCGTCTTTGCTGCGCGCTGAAGTGGCTGCAGAACATGGATCCGATCGGCGTTGGCGCGCGCAATCTGCCTGAATGCCTGACCTTGCAATTGCGCCTGCTGCCCCGCAGCGAAGCGCAGATGATCGCGATCCTCATCTGCAAGAACCACCTGGAGCTGCTCGCGCGCCGAGACCTGAAGAAGCTGATGGCCGTCACCGGCGCCGATGAAGAGCTGGTCAAGCAGGCTCAGGCGCTGATCACCGTGCTGGAGCCGAAGCCCGGGCGGCCGTTCTCGCGTGCCGAGGCCAACATCATCGTGCCCGACGTGATCGTGCAGAAGTCGGGCCGCAACTGGAAGGTCGTGCTCAACCCCGACGTGATGCCGAAGCTGCGCATCAACGACCTGTATGCGCAGGCCATACGCCAAGGGCGTGGCGCCGCCTCGGCCAACGGCAGTCATGCCGGCTTGAGTTCGCGGCTGCAGGAAGCGCGCTGGTTCATGAAGAACATCCAGCAGCGCTTCGACACCATCCAGCGGGTGTCGCAGGCCATCGTCGAGCGACAGAAGAACTTCTTCACCCACGGCGAGATCGCCATGAAGCCGCTGGTGCTGCGCGAGATTGCCGACGAGCTCGGCCTGCACGAATCGACGATTTCGCGTGTGACCACCGCGAAGTACATGGCCACGGTGTTCGGTACCTTCGAGCTGAAGTACTTCTTCGGTTCGTCGCTGAACACCGAGGCAGGTGGCAATGCGTCGAGCACCGCGGTGCGCGCGCTGATCAAGCAGCTGGTCGCGGCCGAGAACGTGCTGAAGCCGCTGTCTGACAGCCAGCTCAGCAAGATGCTCGAAGAACAGGGCATCCAGGTGGCCCGCCGGACCGTTGCCAAGTACCGCGAAGCGCTGCGTATCGCGCCGGCCAACCTGCGCAAGACGATGTGAGCCCGCTGCTCGCCGAACCTGCATGACGGCTCCCTTTTTTCTTCCGTGCGCCGCCGGCGTCGAGGCGCTGCTCGCTGACGAAGTCAGGCGTGTGTTGCCGGAGTTCACCGTGCACGCGCTTCGCGGTGGAGTCGCGCTCGATGGCGGCCCGAGCGAGGTGATGGTGCTGAACCTCGAATCGCGCCTCGCGCAGCGGGTACTGGTCGAGGTGGCCGAGGGCGCTTATCGCGACGAGCAGGCGCTTTACGACCTGGCCGCCAGCGTCGACTGGACGCAATGGATCACACCGCAACACACCCTGCGCGTTGACACCACCGCCCACCGCAGCCCGCTGCGCAGCCTCAACTTCGCTGCGCTGCGCATCAAGGATGCGGTCTGCGATGTGTTGCGCGAAGCCACGGGTGAGCGCCCGAGCGTCGATATTCGCCAACCCGATCTGGCGCTGGTGCTGCACCTGGGTGAGGAACGCGCGGCGCTCTACGTCGATACCTCCGGCGAGCCACTGTCCAAGCGTGGCTGGCGCGAGGACAAGGGCGATGCGCCGCTGAAGGAAACCCTGGCCGCCGCGATGCTGGCTGCCGCGGGTTGGCAAGGCCGACCTGACGCGGGCGGTGCGCTGCACGACCCGTGCTGTGGATCGGGCACGATCGCGATCGAAGCGGCTCAGATCGCCTGCGGTATTGCACCGGGCCTGAAGCGCAGATTTGCCTTCGAGCGCCTGCTGCCGTTTGCCACGCCCGAGATGCGCGCCGAGCTGCAGCGGCTGCGCAGCCACGCGCAGGCGCGCATCCATGCGTCGGCCGTGCCGATCCATGCCAGCGACGTGTCGTTCCGCATGGTCGACTTCGCGCGTCGCAATGCGCAGCGCGCCGGCGTCGAGGCCGCCATCACCTTCAACGGCGGCGATGCGCTGGAGCGTCCGGCGCCTGAGTTGCCCGACGACTTGCCTGGAACGCTGATGTTGAACCCACCCTACGGCGAGCGCATCGAGGTGGCGGGCAAGGCGGGGTCATCGCCGCGGCCATCGAGCGCGGACCCGGGCAACAAGGACCTGCCCGACGACTTCTTCGCGCGCCTCAGCGCGCACTGGAAGCGCGCCTACACCCGGCATCCCGCTGGCTGGACGGCCCATGTGCTCAGCCCTGACATGAAACTGCCCAGCGCGATGCGGCTGAAGGAATCACGTCGCACCCCGATGTGGAATGGGCCGATCGAATGCCGGTTGTTCCGCTTCGATCTGGTGGCGGGCACCATGCGCAGCGACGCCGTGCCACCGCGCTGAGATACCGCCCTCGCGCTCAGGGTCAGCGCGGCGCCAATGCCAAGGCGGCCAGCACGGCGAGCGGCGCGGTGTCGGCGCGCAGAACCCGCGGACCGAGTGAGATCGGCTGAAATCCAGCGCGTATCGCAGCCTGCTCCTCCGCCTCTGACAGGCCGCCTTCGGGCCCACTGAGGAACAGCAACTGCTCGCCAGGTTGGCCAGAGGCCACCCCGTGACCGCCGGCACGCAGGCTCAGCACATGACGCCGGCCGATCACCTCCGACGACAGTCCCGCCAGCCATGCAGACAAGGCGCGCACCGGCTGCACCGTCGGCACCCGGGTGCGGCCGCATTGCTCGCTCGCGGCCGCAGCGACCGACTGCCAGTGGGCCACCTTCTTGTCGGCCCGCTCGCCGGCCAGGCGCAGCACCGAGCGCTCGCAAAGCAAGGGTTGGATGGCGGCGACACCGAGCTCGGTCGCCTTCTCGACGACGCTGTCCATCCGTTCATTGGCCGGCATACCCATCGCGATCGTCACGTCGATGGCGAGTTCGCGGTCCACGGGCTGATGCGCCAGCACCTGCACCGACACCACGTTGCGACCCATCTGCTCGATGCGCGCCTGCCATTCGCCGCCCTGGCCATCGAACAGCGTGATCGCATCACCGGGCTGCATCCGCAGTACCTGCACGTGACGGGTCGGCCCGGGCGGCAGCACACAGTGGCCACCCGCCTCCAGCGGCGGTGGAACAAAGAAGCGGGGCGGCATCGCTGGAATGCAGTGCGGTGTCAGCCGCCGTCGCGCAGCACGCGCCGCAGTATCTTGCCGACGTTGGTCTTGGGCATTTCAGTGCGGAACTCGATCACCCGGGGCCGCTTGTAACCCGCCAGCAAGGCCTCGCAATGGGCGCGCACCGCGGCCTCGGTGAGCTGCTCGTTGCTGCGCACGATGACCAGCTTGATCACCTCGCCGGCCTTCTCGTCAGGCACCCCGACCGCAGCACATTCGGCGACGCCGGCCAGCTGCGACACCACTTCTTCGACCTCGTTGGGGTAGACGTTGAAGCCGCTGACCTTGATCATGTCCTTCTTGCGGTCGATGATCTTGAAGTAGCCGCGCTCGTCCACCGTGCCGATGTCTCCCGAGCGGAAGAAGCCGTCGGCTGTCATCGCCTGGGCGGTTTCCTCCGGCCGCTGCCAGTAGCCGGCCATCACCTGCGGGCCGCGGATCGCGATTTCGCCGGCCGTGCCTGGCGGGACTTCGTTGCCGACTTCGTCGACCAGCTTCATCTCGGTGTTGGGCATCGGCAGGCCGATGGTGCCGCTGAAGCTGGTGCTGTCGATCGGGTTGCAGCTGGCGGTCGGCGAGGTTTCCGACAAACCATAGCCCTCCACGATCGGGCAGCCCGTCTTCTCCAGCCACAGCTGTGCGGTCGCACTGTGCACGGCCATGCCACCCCCCACCGAGATGACCAGCTGGCTCCAGTCCACGCGGTCGAAATCCGGGTGGCTGGCCATCGCGCGGAACAGCGTGTTCACGGCGGGAAAGCTGTGGATGCGCTCGCCGGCCAGGGTCTTGAAAACGGCAGGCAGGTCGCGCGGATTGGGTATCAGCAGGCTGCAGCCGCCCATGCGCAGCCCCAGCATCATGTTCGTGTTGAAGCCGAAGATGTGATACAGCGGCAGCGCACAGGCCGTCAGGATCTGCACACCTTGAGGGATCTTCTTCAGCGCCGGGCCATACCAGGCCTCCGACTGCAGGATGTTGGCCACCAGGTTGCGGTGCAACAGCACCGCGCCCTTGCTGATGCCGGTGGTGCCACCGGTGTATTGCAGCACCGCGATGTCATCCGGCCCCACCGCGGGTGGCCGCAGGGTTTGTTGCCGTCCGGCGGACAGGGCGGCATTGAAGCGCACCGCGCCTGGCAGCGCGTACGGCGGTACCAGCTTCTTCACATGGCGCACCACCGTGTTGACGATCCACGACTTGGGCGCGCTCAGCAGGTCACCCAGCGCGGTGATCACGATCTTGCGCACCGCCACCGTGGGCAGCACCTGTTGAAGCGTGGTCGCGAAGTTCTCCAGCACCACGATGCCGGTCGCGCCGGAATCCCTCAGTTGGTGTTCGAGCTCGCGAGGTGTGTACAGCGGGTTGACGTTGACCACCACGCAGCCCGCGCGCAACACGCCGGCGACTGCCACCGGGTACTGCGGCACATTGGGCATCATCAGCGCGACGCGGTCGCCCTTGGCGAAGCCCTGAGCCTGCAGCCAGGCCGCAAAGGCGGTAGACAACGCATCGATCTCACCAAAGCTGAGCGTGTGGCCCATGAACTTGCAGGCTGGCAGATCGCGGTATTTGCGGAAGCTGTCTTCCAGCAAGGCGACCAGCGAGTTGCACTCGGCCACATCGATCAGCGCTGGCACGCTTGGTGGGTAATGCTTGAGCCAGATTTTTTCCATGGCGCCCCGGCTCCATTGCGATCGCCGGATTCTGAGCGATCGTTGAAGACCCGCCATCGGGTGATTCGACAGCTTGCCGTCGCGGCGACGGGTTGCTTCGTTCGGGTAGAACGCAGGTGTCTCGAGGCCGGGGCGCTACCTCGCAGCCAGGCGCGACACCGTTACCTGCTCGCCGTCGGCGCTCTCGGAGGCGAGCGTGAGCTCCGGCCCGAGCACCACCGTCACACAGGCATTCTTGAAATGGCGCATCACGCCAGCGCGCATCGCCGCGATGTCCTGTTCGACATCGCCGACGCGACGAGCGGGGTCGAAGCCGACGTGAATGTCGATGAACACCCGGTTGCCAGCGCGCCGCGACCGCACGCCGTACAGCCGGTCGTAGCGGTGAAAGTGCAGCACCAGCTCACGCATGATGTCGAGCTTGTCCTTTTCTTCCAGCGTGCCATCGAGCAGGTCGTAGACCGAGCTGGAAAACACGCCAATGGCCGAGACCAGGATGCTGCCGGCGATCACCAGCGAGGCGATGGGGTCGATGTAGACCGACCAGCTGTGATCGGCCAGCAGCAGGCTTAGCGCCAGCGAGCCGAAGATGAACACATTGCCGAACAGCTTGGTGAAGAACAGCTTGGCCTGCGATGCCATCAGCGGCGAGTCTTCCGCCTGAGCAGCCAGTCGGCAGCGCCGCCACAGCCAGCAGTTGATGCTGCCGAAGACCACTTGCGCCACCAGGCTGATGGTCACCCCGATCCCACCGACATGCGCTGGCGACAACAGCCCACGCACCGCATTGACCGTGATGACGATGAACACCAGCCCCATCAAGGCGGCCACGATCAGGCTCGACAGGTTCTCCAGCTTGCCGATGCCGTAGTCGTAGGCATCCCCCGCGCCGCGCGCCAGGTGCCGCATGGCGACCCAGGCCAGCAGCACCGCGATGAACTCGAGCCCGGTCTTCAGGAAGTCGGCCAGAAGCACCGACGACTGCGCCGCCAACAGTGCCGCCAAGGTGATCAATGTGTCGACCGCGCCGGCGATGACCGCGGTGCGTGTCGAGGACTCCTTGTGGCCGGGCAGCATGGACAGAGATTTGCAAGGATCGTTCCTGGCCTCCTAGCCTCCTGGGCGGATCTGAGGCGAATCTCCGCCGCGAGCCGTGGGGCTATCGCTGCCCTGCTATCCGAATCACTCGATCGCCTTGACCATGTCCTCGACCACCTTCTTCGCGTCGCCGAAGACCATCATGGTCTTGTCCATGTAGAACAGCTCATTGTCGAGGCCGGCGTAGCCCGCGGCCATCGAGCGCTTGTTGACGATGATGGTCTTGGCCTTGTAGGCCTCAAGGATCGGCATGCCGAAGATCGGGCTGCCCTTGGTCAGTGCGGCCGGGTTCACCACGTCGTTGGCGCCGAGGATGATCGCCACGTCGGCTTGGCCGAACTCGCCGTTGATGTCTTCCATCTCGAATACCTGGTCGTATGGCACCTCGGCCTCGGCCAGCAGCACGTTCATGTGCCCCGGCATGCGGCCGGCGACCGGGTGGATCGCGTACTTCACCGTGATGCCCTTTTCGGTCAGCTTGGCGGCCAGCTCCTTCACCGCATGCTGGGCGCGGGCCACGGCCAGGCCATAGCCCGGCACGATGACCACGGTCTCTGCGTTGCCCAGCACGAAGGCCGCGTCGTCGGCGCTGCCGCTCTTGACCGGCCGCGCTTCGGCCTTGGCGCCGCCCGCCGCGGCAGATTCGCCCCCGAATCCGCCGCCGATCACGTTGAAGAACGAGCGGTTCATCGCCTTGCACATGATGTAGCTCAGGATCGCGCCCGAGCTGCCCACCAGGCTGCCGGCGATGATCAGCATCGCGTTGTTCAGGCTGAAACCGATGCCGGCCGCCGCCCAGCCGCTGTAGCTGTTCAACATGCTCACCACCACCGGCATGTCTGCGCCGCCGATCGGGATGATGATCAGCACGCCCAAAACGAAGGCGAGTACCAGCATCGCGAAGAACGCGGTCCAGCTGCCGGTGAACATGAACACCAGGCCCAGGCCGAGCAGGCTCAGACCGAGGACAAGGTTCAGCTTGTGCTGGCCGGCAAACTGAACCGGGGCGCCCTGGAACAGCCGGAACTTGTACTTGCCGCTGAGCTTGCCGAAGGCAATCACCGAGCCGCTGAAGGTGATGGCCCCGATGGCAGCACCGAGGAACAGCTCCAGCCGGTTGCCTGTCGGAATCGGCAGGACCACCCCATCGATCGGTTTGGCCACGATGCCAAATGCATGCGGTTCAGCCACGGCGGCCACCGCGATGAACACCGCCGCCAGGCCGATCATGCTGTGCATGAAGGCGACGAGCTCCGGCATCTTGGTCATCTCGACGCGGTTGGCCATGGTGGCGCCGATGCCTCCGCCCACCACCAGCGCGCCCAGCACGTAGACCATGCCGCCCAGGTGCCCGTCGGCCAGCTTGACGATCAAGGCCGCCGTGGTCGCCACGGCTATCGCCATGCCGACCATGCCGAACAGGTTGCCGCGGATCGAGGTGGTCGGGTGACTCAGGCCTTTCAAGGCCTGGATGAAGCAGACGCTCGCAATCAGATACAGCAGCGTGACAACGTTCAGGCTCACTTGGCTGCCTCCGGCGCTACAGCCTTCTTTTCCTTCTTCTTGAACATCTCCAGCATTCGGCGTGTGACGAGGAAGCCGCCGAAGACGTTCACCGCCGCCAGCGCCACCGCCAGCACGCCCATCGTCTTGCCGAGCGTGGTTTCAGTGAGTGCCGCGGCGAGCATCGCGCCGACGATGACGATCGCCGAGATCGCGTTCGTCACTGCCATCAGGGGTGTATGCAGCGCAGGGGTGACCGTCCAGACGACGTGATAGCCGACGTAGATCGCCAGCACGAAGATGATCAGGTTGGTAATCGTCGGCGAGATGATGTCCATGGGGTGTCGTTCCGTTTACTTTCTCTTGACCTCGCCTGCCTGCGTCATCAGGCAGGCGGCAACGATGTCGTCGTCCATCGGCACGTTGAAGGTGCCCTCTTTGGTGATCACCAGCTTCAGGAAATCGATGACGTTGCGCGCATACAGCGCCGACGCATCGGCGGCGACCAGCGCAGGCAGGTTGGTTTCACCCACGATGGTGACGCCATGCTTGATCACTGTCTTGTCGGCCTCCGACAACGGGCAGTTGCCCCCGCCGTTCGGGCCTTTGCCAGCAGCAATGTCGACGATCACCGATCCGGGTTTCATGGCCGTGACCATGTCTTCGGTGATCAACGTCGGCGCGGCACGGCCCGGAATCAAGGCCGTGGAGATGACGATGTCGGCTGCCGCAACCCGCTTGGCCACCTCGACCTTCTGCCGGTCCAGCCAGCTTTGCGGCATCGGCTTCGCGTAGCCACCGACACCAACCGCGGCTTCCTTTTCTTCCGGCGTGTCGTAGGACACCTCGATGAACTTGGCGCCCAGCGACTCGACCTGTTCCTTCACGCTGGGCCGCACGTCGCTGGCTTCGATCACCGCGCCCAGCCGCTTGGCCGTGGCAATCGCCTGCAGCCCGGCCACGCCCACGCCCAGGATCACCACCCGGGCGGCTTTCACCGTGCCGGCGGCGGTCATCAGCATCGGGAAGAAGCGCTGGTATCGGTCGGCGGCGATCATCACCGCCTTGTAGCCGGCGATGTTGGCCTGCGAACTCAGCACGTCCATGCTCTGCGCACGGGTGGTGCGCGGTGCGGCTTCCAGCGCAAAGCTGGTCAGGCCCGCCGCCGCCACCCGGTGCAGGCCCTCGGCATCGAACGGATTCAGCATGCCGACAAGCGCCGCACCGGATTTGAAGAGGGGCAACTCGGCCTCGCTGGGGGCGCGCACCTTCAGCACCAGTTCGCAGCCGAAAGCGCCCGCCGCGTCGGTGATCTCTGCCCCGACGGCTGTGTAGGCCTCGTCGGTTGCGCTGGCGGCCACACCCGCACCCGACTGGATGCGCAGCGTGTGTCCCAGGGCCTTCAGCTTCTTGGCGGTTTCGGGCGTGACGGCCACCCGCGTTTCCCCAGCCGCCGTTTCGAGCGGAACGCCTATCAGCATCAATGCCTCCTCAGAACGATCGGATGCGCCCCTGTGCGCGCCCTTGATTTCGCTATTGTCCCCACATTACGTTGATCGCAGCCAGCGGCTGTCCCGGCCCATCGGTGGCATCGGACGCCAGCACCCCCCGGAGCTCGGGCGACCCGCAGCCCACGGCTACCATGGTGACCTATGAAAAAACGCTGGAAGCCCAACGTCACCGTGGCGGCGGTCATCGAGAAGGACGGTCGCTTTCTGCTGATTGAAGAGCACACCCCGGAGGGCTTGCGGTTGAACAACCCGGCCGGACACCTCGACCCGGCCGAGTCACCGCAGGAAGGCGCGGTGCGCGAGGTGCTGGAGGAAACCGCCTGCGAGTTCACCCCGCTGGCGGTGGTCGGCATCTACCTCGGCCGCTTCCAGCGACCGGAGCGGGGCGAGGATGTCACTTACCTGCGCATTGCCTACTCCGGCACGGTCGGCGAGCCGCTTCCAGGGCGCACGCTCGACCATGGCATCGTGCGCACGCTGTGGATGACGCTGGACGAAGTGCGGGCCAGCGCGGCGCGACACCGGAGCACGATGGTGCTGAGAAGCATCGAGGACCACGTGGCCGGGCGACGGTACCCGCTGGCGCTGATCACCACCGAGGCGAGTGTCTACATGCCGGATCTGGCGCCGTGAGCGCGAAGCGACGGGTGGTCGTCGGCTTGAGTGGGGGCGTCGATTCGGCGGTCAGCGCCCACCTTCTCAAGCAACAGGGCCACGAGGTGATCGGCATCTTCATGAAGAACTGGGAGGACGACGATGACAGTGAATACTGTTCCTCCCGCCAGGACTTCCTTGACGCTGCCTCGGTCGCTGACGTGCTGGGCATCGATATCGAGCATGTCAACTTTGCCGCCGACTACAAGGACCGGGTGTTCGCAGACTTCCTGCGCGAGTACCAGGCGGGCCGCACGCCGAACCCCGACGTGCTGTGCAACGCCGAAATCAAGTTCAAGGCCTTCCTCGACCATGCGATGAGGCTCGGTGCCGAGTGCATCGCCACAGGACATTACGCACGCGTGAGGCAAGTGGGCAGCTCGTTTCAGCTGCTCAAGGGCCTGGACCCGTTGAAGGACCAAAGCTACTTTCTGCACCGGCTGAACCAGGCGCAGCTGTCGAAGACGCTGTTTCCGGTCGGCGAACTGCCCAAGACTGAAGTTCGGCGCATCGCCGCCGAGATCGGCCTGCCGAATGCGAAGAAGAAGGACAGCACCGGCATCTGTTTCATCGGGGAGCGGCCGTTCCGGGAGTTTCTGAATCGCTACCTCGCGCATGTGCCGGGCCCGATCAAGGACGACCGCGGGCGGGTGATCGGCGAGCACGTCGGGCTCAGCTTCTACACGCTGGGTCAGCGCAAGGGCATCGGCATCGGCGGCTTGAAGGCGCGCGGCCATGCGCGCGGTGGCGGTGACCACGCTCCCTGGTTCACCGCACGCAAGGACATGGCCAACAACACGCTGTATGTTGTTCAGGGCCACGACCATCCCTGGTTGCAAAACAGGGCGCTGGTGGCCGATGACGCCAGCTGGGTTGCAGGCCAGCCGCCACTGGCCGGTCCGCTGGCGGCCAAGACGCGCTATCGGCAGACCGACGCTGCCTGCACATTGACAGCAGCCGCAGAGAAGCCGGTGGCCGAGCGTTTTGAGTTACGGTTTTCCGCAGCGCAGTGGGCCGTGACCCCTGGTCAATCGGCGGTGCTGTACGACGGCGAGGTGTGCCTGGGCGGTGGCGTGATCGCCGAGGTTGAAAACTGATCTGCCGGCTCTCAGAGCACCGAGCGGCCGTTCAGCCGGTCGATCAGTGTCACTGAGCTGTCGCCAAGTGCGCGCCGCGATTCCTGGAAGGCTTGAAATTCGAGGTCGGCCTGGAGGCAGGCATCGAGGCCGAAGGCCGTGCCCATGTCGCCCATGTCATCGGCATCCCGAGGTTTGCGCGCGGCAACCCATCGCCCTCTGAGGGCGCGCCACCACGCAATGTTCTTGACTTTTGGCACGACGACTCCCGACGACAACACCTTCGACGAATGGTGACAGTGTGGCAAGACACTGACGTGACGGTGTTGGGATTTGACACATGTATCACGTGTACTTCACAACACTTGTGATCACTTCTTATCGGCCTGGCGCACAGAAGAAGTAGAAGATTCCTTGCGCGAATGCGAAACCCCTCGAACAGGTGGTGTGGTGCGCATCGCACGTGTGGCCTCCTGGTCCAGCGCACTTCGCGAGCCGGCGGTCAGTGCTGCGCCGACGCGGTCGAGCATCGCCACCCGTGCCGACGGTGGGGCGCCGTCGGGGCCGAGGCGCCATTGGTGCCAGTGCAACGCGATGGGGATCGACACATCGGGCCGCAACGCGACCAGCTCGCCGGATGCGAGCAGCGGTCGCACCTGCAACTCGGGGACCACGCCCACGCCCCAGCCCATCAGCGCAGCGCGCACACATGCCTCAGACGATGGCACGTAGCGCGCCTTCAGCCGCGCGCCGGCAATGCCGAAGGCGCTCGTCACCCATCGGCGTTGCATGTCGTCCTTGCGGTTGAAGACAAGGAAGGGCACCTGACTGAAGCTCGCCTCATTGAGCCCCGAGGGCGAGCCCCTCAACTCCATCGCGACGAAGCCCGGGCTCGCCACCGCAACATAGCGCATCACGCCCAGGGGCACGACGCGGCAGCCCTTCAGCGCCTTGCTGACCGTGCTCACGCAGCCCAGCACCTCGCCCTGACGCAGCCAGTCATGGGTGAAGTCCTGGTCATCGACCACCAACTCCAGTGCCAGCCCGTCGTGCACCAGCGCATCGAGCGCGGGCAGAACCCACGTCGCCAGGCTGTCGGCGTTGACGGCCACCGGCAGCCGTTCGCCGACCGAGGGCTGCACACCCAGTTCGCGCGACACGTCGGCGCGCAGTGCCTGCAGCTGGCGCGCGAAGCGCAGCAGGACCTTGCCCGGCTCGGTCAGCCGCAGCGGCCGCGAGCGCACCACCAGCGGCTGGCCGACCTGCGCTTCCAGTGCGCGCAAGCGCTGCGACACCGCCGACTGCGTGATGGCCAGACGCTGCGCTGCTGCTTCGAAGCCGCCGTGGTCGGCCAGCGCGGCCAGGCAATCGAGCGCTGCGGGGTCCAGGTTATTCATTAGCTTTACTAATGTGTTGATTGATTAATGAATGATGCTTCTTTTTGGAAGGCTCGGATCGCAAAATTGTCGGCAGCATCATTCTTTGGGGCGACGGACATGAAAGTCATCGTGATGGGCGCCGGTATCGTCGGCATCAGCACCGCCTGGCATCTGCTGGGGGAGGGGCATGAGGTCACTGTCGTCGACCGCCAGCCGGATGCGGCACTCGAAACCAGCTTTGCCAACGGCGCACAGATCTCGGTCAGCTTCTGCGAGCCCTGGGCCAATGCCGAGGCGCCGTTCAAGGTCGCCAAATGGCTGCTTCGCGACGATGCCCCGCTGCTGTTTCGCCCGAGGCTCGACCCCCACCAGTGGCGCTGGGGCCTGAGCTTCCTCGCCCAGTGCAACACGCAGGCTTTCGAGCGCAATGTCGGCCAGTTGGTGGCGCTCGGCCGCTACAGCCAGGCGGCACTGAAGGCTGTCGTGGCCCAAACCGGCATCGAATACCACCGCCTCGAACGCGGCATCCTGCATTTCTTCTCGACCCAGCAAGACTTTGAAGCGGGTGCCGCGGCCGCCGAAGTGATGCGTCGCCACGGCGTCGATCGTCGGGTGCTGTCGCGCGACGAGGTGCTGGCCGTTGAGCCCGCACTCGCGTCGTTCGGCCCGCGTCTGGCCGGCGGCACCTACACGCCCAGCGACGAATCGGGAGATGCCCGTGTGTTCACCCAGCAACTGGCCAGGCGTTGCGCCGAGAGAGGCGCCACCTTTCTGTACCGGCATGACGTCCTCGACCTGCAAAAGTCGGGCGGTGCCATCGATTCGGTGCGGGTGCGCGACCACGTCACGCGTCAGGTGTCGACGCTGCGCGCCGATGCCTATGTTGCCGCGATGGGCAGCTACACCGCGCCGTTGCTGCGCCCACTGGGTCTTTGCCTGAACATCTACCCGGCCAAGGGCTATTCGGCGACGCTGAAGTTGAAGCATCCCGAGCGCGCGAGCACCGTCAGCCTGCTTGACGACGGCCGCAAGATCGCGATCAGCCGATTGGGTGACGAAGTGCGCATCGCAGGCACCGCGGAAATGGCGGGCTACGACACCTCGATCACGAGCGGGACCTCCAGAGTGCGCTGCGAGGCGCTGGTGACGCGTTACGAAGAGCTGTTCCCCGGTGTGGCGGACACTGCGACGCCGAATTTCTGGGCCGGTCTGCGTCCCAGCACGCCAGACAACATCCCGATCATCGGACGCAGCCCGATCGGCAGGCTGTGGGTCAATTCCGGGCATGGCACGCTGGGATGGACGCACGGCGCAGGCTCGGGCCGGGCGCTGGCTGAGCTGATCAGCGGCAAGCGGCCGGCGCTCGATTTCGGCTTCTACGGCGAGAGCAGCATGGCCCGTCGACCGCGCATGGCGACCGCTTGAAGGTCGGCAACGCCGCTGTCGCCGAGCATGTCCTGCGCAGCAGTCTGGCCCGCCCAGGCGAGCCGTCGAGCTAGCGGCCTCGTGGTCGGCGTGTCGGACCGCGCGACGGCGCGCGATGCGGTCGACCGGCCTCCGGGCGGGGGCGGGCCACATCGGCCAGCAGCAAGGTCGCGCGCACCAGCTCTTCGACCGCTGCGCTCAGGTCGGCAGGTGGCTCCAGCGATTCGATCTCTTCGAT
Source organism: Rubrivivax sp. (assembly GCA_027490215.1). Lineage (GTDB taxonomy): Bacteria > Pseudomonadota > Gammaproteobacteria > Burkholderiales > Burkholderiaceae_C > PBB1. Next base: position 15,291 of record JAIXYO010000061.1, on the reverse strand, counting down.
CAATTCGTCGGCGTCTTCCAGGTCATCGGGGTCCAGATGCCGATACAGCAGCGCCAATGGTGCCGTCAGCGCGCCAGCGTCCAGCCGCATCAGCCCAGGGAAGAACTCCTGCGCGGTCGCGAACCCGGCCACCCAGGCGTAGACCGCGGCGGTCTCGTGCGGCTCGTCGCTGTCTTCGTCATCCGCTGGTGCCATCTCGAACACCCAGGGGTCGAACCACTGTCGGCCGCCGATCGCGTTGTCCAGTTCCGCATGCCGGCGCAGCGCCAGCGCATGCAGCCGTGTCGCATCGAACGAGGCCGGCAGCGTGCGCCCGTCGGCATCGGTAAGGTGAGGCAGCCATTGCGACGCGGGCACCAGCTGAGGCTGAAGCAGCACGCCGCACAGGAAGCCGTCGAGCATGCTGACATCAAGCGGCTCCAGCGGCGCGGGCACGCGGTCGAGCAAGGTCTGCAACTCGTCGATGTCGCGCTCGCCGAGTGGCGTGGCGTCGCTGGATGAAGAAGGTGTGGAAGAGGGCATGCTGGATTGTCGCGCTCCTAAACTCCCGCACTGATACGAACATGAACCGAACCTGGAGCACGCCATGGGCGCACCCGACGCATTGACCGCCACCTCGTTCCCGACCACCGAAGTCGGGCACTTCATCGCCGGTCGCGCGGTCGCCAGCCTCAGCGGGCGGCGTCAGCCGGTCTACAACCCGGCGACCGGTGAAGTGGCTCGCCACGTGGCGCTGGGCAGCGCCGACGAGGTGAACGCCGGCGTCGCCGCAGCGCGGGCAGCGTTCGAAGGCTGGGCCGACACGCCACCGATACGCCGCGCGCGTGTGCTCTTCAAGTTCCTCGAACTGATGAACCAGCACCGCGATGCGCTCGCCGCGCTGATCACCGCCGAACACGGCAAGGTATTCACCGATGCGCAGGGCGAGGTCAGTCGCGGCATCGACATCATCGAGTTCGCCTGCGGCATTCCGCAACTGCTCAAGGGTGACTACACCGAGCAGGTCTCCACCGGCATCGATAACTGGACGTTGCGCCAGCCCCTGGGTGTGGTGGCCGGCATCACGCCGTTCAACTTTCCGGTCATGGTGCCGTGCTGGATGTTCCCGATCGCGATCGCCGCCGGTAACTGCTTCGTGCTGAAGCCGAGCGAGCGCGATCCGTCGCCCAGCCTGTTCATGGCCGAGCTGCTGAAGCAGGCCGGCCTGCCCGACGGCGTGTTCAATGTGGTGCAAGGCGACAAGCTGGCGGTCGACACGCTGTTGACGCATCCCGACGTGAAGGCGATCAGCTTCGTCGGCTCGACGCCCATCGCGCAGTACATCTACGAGACGGGTGCCCACCACGGCAAGCGGGTGCAGGCGCTTGGTGGTGCCAAGAACCACATGGTCGTGATGCCCGACGCCGACCTCGAGCAGACGGTCGACGCATTGATCGGCGCCGGCTACGGCTCGGCCGGCGAGCGCTGCATGGCAATCAGCGTCGCGGTGGCCGTCGGCGATGTGGCCGACAGGCTGGTTCCCGCGCTGGCCGCACGCGCGAAGGCATTGAAGGTCAAGAACGGGATGGAGCCAGACGCCGAGATGGGCCCGGTCGTGACGAAGCAGGCTCTCGAGCGCATCGAGGGTTACATCGGCCTCGGCGTTGAGGAAGGCGCCACGCTGGTTGTCGATGGTCGGGGCCTCAAGGTGCCTGGCCATGAGGGCGGGTTCTTCACCGGCGGCACGTTGTTCGACCACGTGACGCCCGAGATGCGCATCTACCGCGAAGAAATCTTCGGCCCGGTGCTCGTGGTGGTGCGGGTGCCCGATTTCGCGGCGGCAGTGAAGCTGGTCAACGACCATGAGTACGGCAATGGCGTGGCCTGCTTCACCAGCGACGGCAATGTGGCACGCGAATTCGCGCGGCGCATCCAGGTCGGCATGGTCGGCATCAACGTGCCGATCCCGGTGCCCATGGCCTGGCACGGTTTCGGTGGCTGGAAGAAGAGCCTCTTCGGTGACATGCATGCCTACGGGGAAGAAGGCGTGCGCTTCTACACCAGGCAGAAGAGCGTGATGCAGCGCTGGCCGGCGAGCATTGGCAAGGGTGCGGAGTTCGTCATGCCGACGGCGAAATAAGGGCCCCCAGTCGCTGCGCTCCTGCCCCCGAGGGGCGCCGCCTGGCGGCCCGTGCCGCGGGCGTGGCTTGATCGGATCGAACGCCGCTGTCAGCGGCGTTCGATCACTACCGGTGCCAGCGAGGCGGCAGCGCGCACCCGTTGGGCAACGAGTGACGCTTCGGCGCGATCGGCGTAGGGGCCGGCTTGCACGCGCAGCAGGTCGCGGTCGCTGAAGATGGCCAGCAACGGGGCGAGCCACGACAGGTCGCTCGACAGCCGCTGGTGCAGGCGGTCGGCACCGTCACGCTGCCGGAAAGCGCCCAGCTGGACCCAGAAGCCGCGCGCCGGTGTGGCCGCGGCAGCTTTCGCATCGGGAGTCTCGACGGTGGCCAGCGAGGCAGGCCCCAGGACGGCTGCTGCGGCCGGCGTCGCTGCGGCCCCGCTGCCCACTGGCTGAGTCGGTGTCGCTGCCGCTGCCGCAGGCGTCGGCGTGGTCGCTGCTGCAAGCGCTTGCGCAGGCGTCTGCTGGCGCCAGGCGCCGGTGCGGATGGCGTCATGCGTCAGACGCTCGACTTCCACCGGCGCCACGCCGCGCAGCAGGTCCAGCTTCAGCGCGGCGGTGTAGCTCAGGTCGATGATGCGACCGCCGTGGAACGGACCGCGGTCGTTGACGCGCACCACGATCTCGCGGCCGTTGGCCGGGTTGCGCACCCGTGCATAGCTCGGGATCGGCAAGGTGGGATGCGCGGCCGTCATCGCGTACATGTCGTAAGGCTCGCCGCTGGCCGTGGGCAGGCCATGGAATCTGCGGCCGTACCAGGATGCGAGCCCACGCTCGCTGTAGGGAAGATCGGCGGCCATGGGTTCGTAACGCTGACCGGCGATCTCGTAGGGCTTGTTGGCGCCGCGAGGCTTGATGGTCTCGACGCGCGGCTCGGCGTCGGGCACGTCGGCCAGATGTGGCGGTGGTGCGGCTGGTGGGCCGTCTCGGCCGGTGTTGTCGGCAGCGGGAATCGACGCTGGCACTGACCCTCCCGACCCGCCTGGCGTGCTGGCGCAGCCGACCAGCCACAGCGCAGCGGTCAAGGTCAGCGCGGCACGCCACATGGTCACAGCGCGTCAGGGTGTCAGCGCAGCCAGCGCGTCGCAGGCCTGGCTCAGCATGGCCGTCAGGGTGGGCTGCAAGCGTTCGGCCCGCTCAGGTCGGTATTCGAAGGGTCTGTTCTCATCCATGTACAGGCTCTGGCACAGCTCGAGCTGGATGGCATGCACGCCCAGGGATGGGGTTCCGTAGTGTCGCGTGATGTGACCGCCCTTGAAGCGACCGTTTACTACGGCGCTGAAGCCGCTGCCCTGAGCGATGGCCGCCACGGGTGCCAGCACGTCGGCAGCGCAACTCGCACCGTCTGCGGTGCCCAGGTTCAGATCGGGCAGCTTGCCATCGAACAGGCGCGGCAGCTCGCTGGCGATCGAGTGCGCATCCCACAGCAGCACCTGACCGTGCAGCGACCGGAGCCGATCGAGCTCGGCGGCCAGGGTCTCGTGGTACGGCCGCCAGTACAGCGCGAGGCGCATGGCGGTTTCGGCGGCGTCGGGCGCGCGCCCGGCCTGGTACAGCGGTTCGCCGCGAAAGGTTTCGGTCGGACACAGGCCAGTGGTGATGCGTCCCGGGTACAGGCTCTGGTTATCCGGCGGGCGGTTCAAGTCGATCACGCTGCGAGAGTGCGTCGCCCGCAGCACCGATGCGCCGAACTGGTGCGCGAAGGCGTACAACCGGTCCAGGTGCCAGTCGGTGTCGGCCCTTTGCAGTGCGACCTCGGTGTAGTCGCCGCGAAGTGCCTCGGGAATGTGCGTGCCCACATGAGGGATCGACAACAGCACGGGTCGGGTGCCGCGCAGGAGGTGAAAAGGCGCAACAGCGTCGGGGGTCGTCATGCAGGTAGAGCGCAGCCAGCGCTGCGTGAAAGACACAAGTCCCGAAGACTGGTTCGGTTTGTGCGTGCCGTCAAGCCTCCGCAGGCAGACCCTGCCCCGGCATGTGAATCCGCGGCCGGTAAGCTTCGACGTGACAACCTGCGAAACAAACCGCTGAAAGCAAGCTTGCATGCAAACCTACGACGTGATCGTGATCGGTGCCGGAGTCATCGGCGCTTCGGTGGCCTTTCACCTGGCCCAGTTGGGCGCCAAGCGTGTGCTGGTGCTCGACCGCACCCAGATCGGCGCGGGTACCACCTCGCAGTCCTCCGGCATCCTGCGCACCCATTACTCTGTGCGTGAGAACGTGACGATGGCGAAGGAGTCGTGGAAGGTGTTCACCGATTTCGCGAACTACCTCGGCGACGAAGAAGCCGCCAGTGGCCTGGTGAAATGCGGCTACCTGATTGCCGCGCCCGACGGGCCGAAGCTCAAACCGCTGGCCGCCGCACTCGAGGGTCAGCGCCAGCAGGGCATCGAGGTGCGCCTGATCGACCGTCAGCAGGCCGAGGCCTTGCTGCCGATTGCCGACTTGCACGATGCGGCCTTGATCGGGTTCGAGCCCGAGGCTGGCTTCGCCGACGCCTATCTGGTGGCCACCAGCTTTGCGCGCTGCGCGCGGCGTGGCGGGGTGAAGATCATCGAAGGTGTCGAGGTGCAGCAGTTGCTGGTCGAATCTGGCAAGGTCATCGGTCTCGACACGGACCAGGGTCGATTCCTGGCCGGCACCGTGATCAGTACGCAGAACATCTGGGCCACGCAGATCGAGCAGTGGACCGGCATCGCGACGCCGCTGAAGTCCGAGCGTCACACCGTGCTGGCGCTCGAAGGCCCCGAGCCCTACACCTACGCGATGCCGGTGTTCAAGGACCTCGGCTCCGAAGGCATGCTGTATTGCCGCAGCTACGGCGGCACGCAGATGCTGGTCAGCGAAGGCATCGCCGGCGAGGTGCTGCCGGGCCCCGACAACGAGCAGGGCGATGTGTCGCTGGACACCGTGGCCTCGGTCGGCGCGCAGGCGGCCGCGCGCTTCCCGAGCTTTGAGACCGCGGGTCTCGCGTCGTCATGGACCGGCGTCTACGACGTGACGCCCGACTGGAATCCGGTGCTGGGCCGCCTGCCCGGCCTCAGTGGCTTGGTGGTCGGCTATGGCTTCTCGGGCCACGGCTTCAAGCTCTCGCCGGCGGTGGGACGCGTGCTGGCGCAGGAGGCGCTGGGCCTCGTGCCGGACATCTCGTTGGCGCCTTACGCACTGGAACGATTTGCCGCAGGCCGTCCACTGGTCGGGCAGTACGGGGTCGGCGCGGTGTCCTGATGACCTGGCGCGTTGTTGCGCTCGATGCGCTGCCCGACGAGCCGTGGCGCAACGGCGGTGGTCGCACCCGAACGATTGCCGCGCAGCAACGCGCAGGGGGGGAGCCGCCTTGGGACTGGCGCATCAGCGTGGCGACGATCGAGCGAAGCGCTGCCTTCTCGACATTTCCGGGCGTCGATCGGGCCAGCGTGCTGCTCGGGGCCGGGCACATTGAACTGAGCGCCGATGGCGAGTCGGCAGTGCAGATGCACCAGCCCGGTGAGGTGGCCGTCTACCGCGGTGAGGCGCCGTGGCACGCCGAGATTCAACGCGTCGGGCCGCCGTTGTCGTTGCTGAATGTGATGACGCGTCGCGGCGCTGCCCTCGGGCGGGTGCAAGCTCTGCGCGAAGACGCCGTCCTGTCGGGCCATGTCCTCGCCGTTGTCGTCGTCGAAGGGGGCTGGCGCGTGACCGCTGCCCCGTCCGGTGAATCGTTGACGCTATCGGCGGGCTGCTGTGCCGTGCTGGACGGCGAGCCCAGTCGCTTGATTGCTTGCTATCGCATCGAACGCGTGTCGAACGCCGGCTGGCTGGCCGCCGTCTCGATCGAGTTGGCCTGAGCGCGGCACCCCGCAGGCGCAGGAGCCCCGGTGGGCTCGACACCGCTGCTCGATGTTGGCGTGAATCTCGCATCAAGCACCGCTCGCAGAGTGGAGAACGCCATGAATGTGCATGCTGCTGTCGATTCAAGATGGTCTCGTCTGGCGCGGCCGAGCGGCGAGCCGATTCGACTGAACCACCAGCGCTTCGTCGCGATCGATCGACACTGCGATGCGAAATACGAAGCGACCTATCGCCCGCAGGCCCTCTACAACCGCGCTGACGAGGGCTTTCATGCGAATCACGAAGCCTTTTTGCTTCACGAGGTGTCGACCAACCTGCCCATCTACCGGGAAGACACCGGCCCCACCGATTTCCACCTCCACCTGCCCCCTGGGGGCTTCCAGCTCGTGATGGTCACCTCGGGGGTGTTCACCTTCGATTACGACGGCCGCTTTCATCACGTCGGCCCTGGCACGGTGATGCTGCAAAGCGCCATCGTCCATCGCCAGCTTTTCTACACCTGGTCCGGCCTGTCCACGGAGGAGAACCTCAGGACGCCGCAGTCGGTGGTGCCAGAGCCGATGGTCATGGGCTATTCAGCCAAGTTTCTGGAAGCCTTCATCACCGACCCGACGAGTTTCCCGAACCCCACGATCGTCGGCCCGGATCAGATCAATGAAGCCGAAACGCCGCGGATGGCCTGGAGCCATCTCCTGCACGACCGCCCGGCGGGTGCAGGCTTCTGGCTTCAGGATCCGCTGGCGCTCGATGCGCTTTACAAGCCGCTGGCCACGACGTCGGCCGAGGGCTCGATCCACTCGACCGGGCCCGTTCATGTGCGCGACATGGGCATCGAGGCGCCGAGCGGTCACCTGGTCACGGGCCACATCATCGCCACCGATCCGAAAGGGCATGTCCTGCTGCCCAAGAGCAGTTCGGGCGCGGCCGATGTCACTTCCTTCTCGAAGGCCGAAGTGGTGATCTACCGGGTGATTCGCGGCAGCGCCGAATTCAGAGACGGCGAGGGGAAGGCGATTGAACTGGCGACGGGCGATGTGGTGACCGCCAGCCGCGACGCCCTGCAGCTCATCGGCATCGGGGACGACACGCAAATACTGCGTCTGGGCTTGCTGAGCGGCATGGAACGGCTGTGCCAATGGACGCCCACCCAGCGTGACGAGATCGACGGCCTGGCCGGGCAGATCATCACCCGACAGGAAATTCGTCCCTTGCGCACCGAAGGCCGCCCGATCGGATACCTGTACGAGTAACCGCGGCGGGGATGGTGGAGTTGTTCAGGAACGCGAAGGTCCCCTCCTGCTTGGCGCCCTCGTCGGCCAGTGCCGCATCTCGCTCTGCACCGCGCCCGCCAGCAGGATGCTGCTCCAGAACATCAGCTCTTGCTTGAGTCTGGACTGGTTCTGACTGTTCACGACACCGTGCTCCCTGGTTCAGGCACTGGCAGGACTTGATCTGGCAATCGCCTGACTTAGCTGCGTGGAGGCATCGTCGAACTCAAAGTTTTCCACGGCTTGGCGGATGGCGATGAAGTGCTCCGGATAGGCGGCGCTCAGCAGCGCCCGGTGCTTGTCCATCCACGCGCTCGCGTCGGCGTTCATCTCCTGCAGCAGGCTTTGCAGGCGCTGCGTCACCGCATTCAACTGCGCCTGGTCAACGGGCGCGGGTGTGGGTGTGGCCTTTTGGGCTTGCGTCGGCGCTTGCTTGGGCAGTTGTGCGGCAATGGCAGCCAGCAGGGGCTGCATCTGCAGCGCCAGCGCGTCGGCTTCGGCGGCCGCGCCTTCAGTCGGCTTCACCCACCTCAGCAGCGCCTGGAAGAGCTCGCGCACCTCGATGGGCTTGGCCAGATGGTCGTCCATGCCGGCGGCGCGGCAGGCCTCGCGGTCGCGCTGCATGGCGTTGGCCGTCATGGCCACGATGGGCAGGTGTTCGAACTGCGGCATCTGGCGGATGATGCGCGTGGCGCTCAGCCCATCCATCACCGGCATCTGCATGTCCATCAGCACGATGTCGTAGGCCGCGGCTTGCACCTTTTCCACCGCGATCTGGCCGTTGTCGGCCACGTCCACCACCAACCCGGCGCCGCGAAGCAGCTCGGTAGCCACCTCCTGGTTCAGGTCGTTGTCCTCCACCAGCAGCACCCGCGCGCCACGGATGGCTTCCAGCGAGACGGCGGCGAACCCGTACCCATCCTGATCTGCAACGGCGTCGGGGTTGTGCTGGCCGAACAGCCGCGCGACCGAGTCGAACAACATCGAGGCGTTGACGGGCTTGAACAGCACGCTCTCGATGTGGCTCTGCTCGACGCTGCGCAGCACTTCCTCGCGGCCATAGCCCGTGACCAGCACCATCTTGGGTGGGGTGGCGTAGTTGCGCTCACACACCTTCTGCGCCAGCTCAATGCCGTTCATGCCCGGCATCTGCCAGTCCAAGAACAGCGCCTCGTAAGGCCGGCCCTGAGCGGTGGCGCTGTCCAGCAGATGCAGCGCCTGGGCGCCTGAGTCGGCCACTTCCACGTCCAGGTGCAGGTCACCCAGCAAGCGCTTGAGCAGCAGCCGGGCGGCCTCGTTGTCGTCGACCACCAGGATCCGCTTGCCCACCAAGTCATCGCGCAGCAACTGCGGCACGCTCTCGCTGGCGCTCTTGCCCAGGCGGGCGGTGAACCAGAAGGTGCTGCCCTCGCCGTGCACGCTGTCCACGCCCACCTCGCCGCCCATGAGCTGAGCGATCTGCTTGGTGATGGCCAGGCCCAGGCCCGTGCCGCCGTACTGACGCGTGGTGGAGGCATCGGCCTGCTGGAAGCTCTGGAACAGCTTGGCCCGCTGCTCGGGGGTCAGTCCGATGCCGGTGTCGGTCACGGCGCCGTAGATCAGGATGTCGTCCGGGGTTTCCTCGCGGATCTTCATTGAGATGGTGATCTCGCCCTTTTCCGTGAACTTGACGGCGTTGTTCGCGTAGTTGATCAAGATCTGGCCCAGGCGCAGCGGGTCGCCCACCAAGCGTTGCGGCAAGGCCGAGTCGATGTCGAGCAGCAACTCCAGCCCCTTGGTGGTGGCCTTCTCGGCAATCAGGTTGGTCACGTTCCGCAGCACCTGGTCAAGCGTGAAGTCGATGGACTCGACGTCAAGCTTGCCCGCCTCGATCTTGGAGTAGTCCAGGATGTCGTTGAGGATGTCCAGCAGGTGCTTCGCCGAGCGGTAGGCTTTACCGAGGTGGTTGCGCTGCGTGGGCTCCAAGGCAGTCTGCAAGGTCAGGTAGGTCATGCCGATCACCGCATTGAGCGGCGTTCGGATCTCATGACTCATCTGGGCAAGGAACTGCGACTTGGCCTGGTCGGCCTTTTCCGCGACTTGTTTCTCCTGCTCGAGCCGCATCTCCGACTCGATGGTGTGAGCGAGTTGGTCTCGCTGTGCCGCCAGGCGCACCGAAGCGCCGTCCAGCGCGCGCTGCAGGTCCTCGATCTCGATCGGGGCTGGTGTCGGTGTCAGCCGCTGTCCGACGCCCTGCTCCAGCGACAGCGCGAAGTCATGTGCCCGACCCAGCGCGCGCATGGGCCGGCGCAGGAAGATCCCGATCAGCACGGCGCAGCCCAGTACCGAGAGCAGGCCTGCCAGGGCGGTGCTGACGAGGATGCGCTGACGCGCGGCCACCAGACTGGCGGTTGACAGGTCGGCACGCACCCAGCCCACCACCCCGCCGGCGACCACGGGCGACCAGGCCACGAGGACGGTCGAGCCGCCCTCCAGCGTCATCATCGTCGTCTCCGATACCGCGCCCGAGGGTACGGGCAGGGGCGTGCGGTCAGAACCAAAGTCGGGCCGCACCTGGCCGTCGTCGCTCTTGCGGACGCGGCTGACGGGCGTGCCGTCCGGGAGTACCAGGCGCAGGGCCTGCACGTCGGGGAACTGCGTGGCCCGCAGCAGCAGGTCCTCGACCCGGTCCAGTTCCTGCTGCAGTAGCGGGCCCGCGCTGGCCACGGCGAGGTTGTCGGCCAGCGCGATGGCCTGACGCTCCAGGTCGCGGCTGGCGGTGTCGCCCAGGTCCGCCAACACCCAGTATGCGTGGCCGCCCACCGCCAGCACCATGGCCAGCGTGGTGGTGGCGATCAGCTGCGCGCCCAGCCTGCCGCGCCAGCCGACGGCGGCGCGGTAAGGGGCTGGTGCGTGCGCTGGATCAGCCATCGGGCTTCACGACGTACTTTTCAAGCCCGAACTGTTCGAGCGGACGGTAGTCACGGTCGTGATCCGCCGCGACGAGGTTCTGCCAGGGAATGTCGTCCATGGCTTGGCGCGTTGCTGGGTCACCGGCCATGGCCAGCAACGCCTGGCTGATGCTGTCGCGCAGCGCAACAGGGACGCGGGGGTGGGCGCTCAGGGGGTGGGGGGCCACACCAGGGGTCTCCATCAAGATGCGCAGTGCGTTGCGCACTTCAGCGGGCTCTTCTTCGAACGTCAGGTTGATCCCGCCTGCGGCTGCGCTCAGACCAGAGGCCACGCTGCGGTAGGCATTGGAGTGGGTCTTGACGTAAGAAGGCCGGATCGTCACCTTGTCGCGCTCGGCGAGCAGGGCCCGTATCCAGAGCGATGCCCCGAAGGCGTTGGGCGCCGGGAAGGCCACGGTCTTCTGGTCCAGGCCCGAAGTGGCTGTGATGGGGTCGTCACGGCGTACCAGCAGGATGCCTGTGAGCAGCTTCTTGTCCCGCACCAGCGGGATGTAGCCCTGCGCTCGGCGGCTCATCACCTGGTGGTAGGGGTTCTGGTAGGCCAGATCAGGCTCTCCTGCCAGCAGGGCTTTCTCGAAAGCGGGGATGCTGGGGGCCACGGTCAGCTCAAAGCTCTGCCCGGTGACTTGCGACAGCTTTTGCAGCACGGGGGTCCATGCGCGGTGGATCACCTCCGCGCGGAACTGCGGCACCACCCAGACGGACCACTTCCTTGGCGCCGTCTGGGCTCTTGCCACGCCCAGCGAGGCAGCCAGCCCGGCGCCAATCAGACCGCCCACCACCGTTCGGCGGCCCCGACACTCGATGGAGCAGGCGGCGGTGGAGCAGCGCTTGCCAAAGGGATGTGATGTGTTCATGGTGCTTTGGGTGGGTGGTCGTTCGAGACTGTGCTCGCAGGTCGCGCGGGCAAGACTTTCAGCGCTACAGGCCCACGCTCAACCCTGTGTAAATAGTACTTCAGCGGTTGCGTGCATCCAGCAGATTCGGGTGCTCAGGTGGGCAGTTGCTCACGAGGCAGCCCGCTGGTTTGAAATGGCCGCGACAAGTTGCTCGATGGCGACGTCGAAGTCAAAGCCCACCTGAGGCAAGCAGGTCGCCGCTTAGAATTTCATCCGTGAGGCATATGCACTCCCTCGACTCGCGTACTGCCCGGCTTGGAGGCCGCTGGCGTTAGCCGCCTACGCATTCAGTCTCGCCCCGCTGCCTGGTCCCCTCCGGGCTCTTTTTGAGGTGGGGCATCTTAGGGGGTATGCGACTCGGATGAATGCAAAGTTCATCCGAAAATCACTAACCAAATCAATGGGTTAGACAAGATATGCTTCTAATGATCGACAACTACGACAGTTTCACCTTCAACCTGGTGCAGTACTTTGCAGAGTTGGGCGAAGATGTGCGTGTGTTCCGCAATGACGAGCTGTCGTTGCAGGACATCGCTGAACTACGGCCCGACCGGCTGGTGCTGTCCCCCGGGCCATGCTCGCCGGCCGAAGCGGGCATCTGCATCTCGGCGATTCAGCATTTCACCGGAAAGCTGCCGATCCTTGGCGTGTGCCTTGGCCACCAGAGCATCGGTGCAGCGCTGGGCGGCAAGGTGATCCGCGCGCAGGTGCAGATGCACGGCAAGACCAGTGTGATCTCGACCGATGAGCAGGGCGTGTACACCGCGCTGCCAAAGCAGTTCACCGTGATCCGCTACCACTCGCTGGCGATCGAGCGCGAGTCGCTGCCTGCGGTGTTGCAAATCACCGCCACCTCCGAAGACGGCGAGATCATGGGCGTGCGCCACCGCGAACTTGCGGGCACCGCCACGCCACTCGAAGGAGTGCAGTTCCATCCCGAATCGATCCTGACCGAGCACGGCCACGCGATGCTGAAGAACTTCCTGGAGTTGCGGCCATGAGTTTCAGCAATGCCGAAGCGCTGGCGCGGGTGATCGATCACCGCGAGATCTTTCACGACGAGATGCTGGTGCTGATGCGCCGCATCATGAATGGCGAGATGCCGCCGGCGATGCTGGCTGCGCTACTGATCGGCCTGCGCGTGAAGAAGGAAACCATCGGCGAAATCACGGCAGCCGCGCAGGTGATGCGCGAGTTTTCAACGCCGGTCGACGTCGTCGACCGACGGCATCTCGTCGACATCGTCGGCACTGGCGGCGATGGTTCGCACACCTTCAATATTTCGACTTGCAGCATGTTCGTTGCGGCGGCAGCTGGCGCGCGGGTCAGCAAGCATGGCAACCGCAGCGTGTCGAGCAAGTCGGGCAGTGCGGATGTTCTGGAAGCGCTGGGGGTGCATCTGGCGCTGCCGCCAGCGGCCATTGCGCAGTGCATTGCGGACACCGGTGTCGGCTTCATGTTTGCGCCCAACCACCATCCGGCGATGAAGAACGTCGCGCCGGTGCGCCGCGAACTTGGGGTGCGCACCATCTTCAACATCCTCGGACCGCTGACCAACCCCGCCGGTGCGCCGAACATCCTGATGGGGGTGTTCCATCCCGATCTGGTCGGAATCCAGGCGCGAGCGCTGCAGCGCCTCGGTGCACAGCACGCCGTGGTGGTCTACGGACGCGACGGCATGGACGAGGTGACACTGGGTGCCTCGACGCTCGTTTGCGAAATCCAGGCCGGCGAGGTTCGTGAGTACGAGATTCACCCCGAAGACTTCGGCTTGCCGATGGCCAGCCACCGCGCACTGCGCGTCGAGACGCCGGACGATTCGAAGCGCATGCTGCTGGCGGTGCTCGACAACCAGCCCGGCGCCGCGCGCGACATCGTGCTGCTGAATGCCGGGGTGGCGCTGTATGCGGCCGATGTCGCCGCCACGATGGCTGACGGCATCGCCTTGGCACGCGAGGCGCTGGCGTCAGGACTGGCGCGCGACAAGCTGCATCAGTTCGTCGGTGCCACACAGTCATTGGCGGCCAAAGCCGCTACGGCAGGATCGCCATGAGCAGTGACATCCTCAATCGCATCGTCGAGGTCAAGCGCGACGAGATCCGCGTGGCGCGTGCGCGGCGCGATCTGGCCTCGTTGCGCCGCGATGCCGAGTCGCTGGGCGGTGTGCGCGATTTCGCTGGTGCCATGCGCTGCAAGATGACTGCCGGGCATGCGGCCGTCATCGCCGAGATCAAGAAAGCGAGCCCCAGCAAGGGCGTGCTGCGTGAACACTTCGTGCCGAACGCCATCGCCGAGAGCTACGAGCGTGGCGGCGCGGCGTGCCTGAGCGTGCTCACCGACGTGCAGTTCTTCCAGGGGTCGGTGGCCTACCTCGAACAGGCCCGCGCCGCCTGCGCGCTGCCGGTGCTGCGCAAGGATTTCATGGTCGACGCCTACCAGGTCTTCGAAGCCCGCGCGATGGGCGCCGATTGCATCCTGCTGATCGCTGCGTGCCTGGATGACGCGCAGATGGCCGACCTCGAAGCCCAAGCTCATGCGCTTGGCCTGGCCGTGCTGGTCGAGGTGCACGATGGCTTCGAACTGGACCGCGCGCTGCGGTTGAAGACGCCACTGGTCGGAATCAACAACCGCAACCTGCGCACCTTCGAGGTGACGCTGGACACCACGCTCGGTTTGCTGAAGAACGTACCGACCGATCGCCTGCTCGTCACCGAGAGCGGCGTGCTGGTCAAGGCCGATGTCGAGCGCATGCGCGGCGCGGGCGTGTCGGCCTTCCTGGTCGGCGAGGCCTTCATGCGAGCGGCCGATCCAGGAAAGGCGCTGGCCGATCTGTTCCAGTGATCATCGCGGGACGACCTTGACCGACATCCGCAGCAGCGTGGGGATGAGCGATTCCCGGTTGGTCGAACCGATCGATGCGCTGGTCGATCGCCTGCACGGGGATTGGCGGCCTATCGTCGACGCCTGGCGATCGAGTGCCTCAGGCCGCGCCTTGATCGATCAAGTCGACCTCCGGGTGGCGTCAGGCGCCGTTGTGTACCCGGCGGCGGTTTTCCGCGCGCTTGAGGCGACACCGCTGGCACGCACGCGCGTCGTGATCCTTGGCCAGGACCCGTATCACGGCGAGGGGCAGGCGGAGGGCTTGGCTTTTTCGGTGCCACCGGGCGTGCCTGTGCCGCCCAGTCTGCGCAATGTCTTCAAGGAGTTGCGGCGCGATGTACGCCGGTCTGCGCCGGCCAGCGGACACTTGGGCGCCTGGGCCGCACGGGGCGTACTCCTGCTCAATACAAGTTTGACCGTCGAAGAGGGAATTCCCGGCAGTCATGGAAAACTAGGATGGCAAGCGCTTACTGACATAGTTGTATCTGCCGCTGCGCACGATCCAGCTCCGAAGGTATTCATGCTGTGGGGTGCCCATGCTCAGCTCAAGTCGAGGCTGATCGACGTCGCGCCGGCGCGACATCTGGTCTTGCGCAGCAATCACCCGTCTCCGCTGGCAGCGCTGCGTCCGCCAATGCCATTCATCGGGTGTGGCCATTTCGGGGCGGCGATGCGCTTTCTCGACGAGCATCACGCTTCGCCGCCTGCCGCACAACACTGGCCCGGCTTCTTTGACATCGATTGAGCCGCGTGCTCAGCCGCCAAATGCCGTGGTAAACTCTTGGGCTCGCCGCGGAGGGGTGGCCGAGTGGTTAATGGCAGCAGACTGTAAATCTGCCCTCTAACGAGTACGCTGGTTCGAATCCAGCCTCCTCCACCAAGGCGAAAAGAACAGTTTTAGACCCCCTCGGGCCTCGGCTTGTGGAGGTTCGGGCGGGAGTAGTTCAATGGTAGAACCCTAGCCTTCCAAGCTAATGACGCGGGTTCGATTCCCGTCTCCCGCTCCAGGGTTCGGGTTGGCTTCTAGCAATTGCTGGGGGTAGGCAGGTTGTGTTTGGCCCATGTGGCTCAGTGGTAGAGCACTCCCTTGGTAAGGGAGAGGTCGCGCGTTCGATCCGCGCCATGGGCACCAGGATTTTTGACATCGTTGTGAATCTTCAGTCTCGTATTCGAGGAGTTGAGAATGGCAAAAGGCAAATTTGAGCGGACCAAGCCGCACGTGAACGTGGGGACCATTGGGCACGTGGACCACGGCAAGACGACCTTGACGGCTGCGATCACGACGGTGCTGAGCAAGCTGT
>JAIXYO010000024.1 GCA_027490215.1 Rubrivivax sp. | reverse complement strand
TCGAGCACGACGAAGTCGTTGCCGGCGCCCTGCATCTTGGTGAACCGGAGTTTCATGCGGTGATTATCGTCATCGATGCGAGTGCAATGGCCCGCGAGTCAGTACAGGCCGGGCTCTCCGAGCGGACGGGTCTTGAAGCGGCGGTGCACCCATAAATACTGCGCCGGGTTGCGCAGGATCTCGTCTTCGATCCAGCGGTTGATGGTGGCGGTGTCGGCCAGCGCGTCGTCGGTCGGGAAATTCACCCACGGCTCCAAAAACCTCACCCGGTAGCCCTGGCCGCCGGGCAGCATCTCAGCCACGATCGGCTGCACCGTCATGCCCAGCAGCTGCGCCATTCGCGACGAGGTCAGCAGCGTGGCTGCGGGCACGCCGAAGAAGGGCACAAAGGCGGAGTCCTTGCGGCCAAAGTCCATGTCCGGCAGGTTGAAGAACGCATCGCCCTCCTTGATGGCGCGCAACAGCGGCTTGACGGTTTCGTGCCGGGAAAACAGGCGGTTCTTGCCGAATCGGGCGCGACCACGGTGAACGGCCGCATCGAACACCGGATTGCTCTGTGACTGGTAGACGGTGCAAGCAGTGCGCACCACTGTAAGCCGCATGGCAACGGCCGCCACATCGAGTGACAGGAAATGAGGCACCAACCACATCAGCGCGTCTGGGTGGGTGTCGGCGAAATGAGGCTGGCCTTCGACATGAATCAGGCTCCTCAGGCGCTCGGCCGAGGCATGCCACAGCAGGCCGCGCTCGAGCAGGCTGCGGCCCAGGAGCTTGAAATGCTCCATTGCCAGCGAGCGTCGTTCGGACTCGGAGCGCTCGGGAAAGCACAGCTCGAGATTGCGCAAGGCAATGTAGCGACGAGCGCGGCCCAGCGTCCAGAGCACGACACCGAGCCCGCGGCCCAGCGGTGCCAGCACGCCCAGCGGCAACCAGTGCAGCAGCCACAGCAGAGCGAGCACTCCATGGGTCAATGCAGCGGTCAGCCAACGCGTCAGCCAGGGCTTTTGCCTCTTCGCGCGGCGCGACACGGGTTTCATGTCCCCTCCCGTGGAGGAACGGGCGCCGCGTGCGGCTTGCGGTAGCGGTGGTAGCCCCACAGGTATTGCTGCGGGCATTGCAGGATCAGCCGCTGCATCGCGCGATTGATCACCGTGGCAGCGGCCACGTTGTCATCGGGCAGAGGCTCGCCGAGTTCGCTGACCCGCACCAGGTAGCCGGCGCCTTTCGGCAGCCGCTCGCCCCACACCAGAAGCAGCGCGGCACCGGTCTGCTGCACCAGCCGCGCCGCCAGCGTCATCGTGTACGCCGGCCGGCCGAAGAACGGGGCCCAGACGCCCAGACCGCTGGGCGGCACCTGATCGGGCAGCAGACCGACCACCTCGCCGCGCTTGAGCGCCCGGATCATCTGGCGCACCCCGGCCAATGTGGCGGGCACGGCTTCAAGCCCGGGCCGGCGCCGTGCGGCTTCGACAAGGTCGTGCAACCAGGGTTGGCGCGCCGGCCGGTACAGCACCGTCATGGCACCGCAGCGCGCACCATAGCGTTCGGCATACGACTGGCCAATCGCCTCGAAGCAGCCGAGGTGTGGCGTCAGCATCACCAGACCACGGCCGGCCGCCTGGGCCGTTTCGATCAGCTCGCTGCCCTGCCACTGCACCGGCATCGGCAGCGGAGCGCCTGGCGGGCGCAGCCACAGCGGCGGCAGTTCCATCATCATCTGTCCGGTGGCTGCGATGCCGGCTCTGGCCTGCGCCCAGGGCACGCCGGCCCGGGTGGCGTTGGCGCGGAATCGCTCGCGGTGAGACGAGGACATGGCGTAGTGGGCCCAGCCGACCAGTGCGCCCAGAGCCTGCAGCCAGCGCAGCGGGAACCGCGCCAGAAAGCGCACACAGCCGGTCACGAAAATCGCCAGGAAGCGGGTCATCGAATCGCTAGAATCGGCTCGTCGCCGAGTTAAAGAACTACTTGCGGGGCGATTGCAGGTTCCTTCAAGACATTTCCATGTCTTCAGGTTCATGCCGGGCAACAGCTCAACAAACCGCTAAAGCGTTCGCCGAACCTCCAGATGTGGGCCGGCAACGCAAGTTGCAACCAACCGGAGTTTAAGAGTGGCGAACGATTTCCTTTTCACATCCGAATCCGTCTCCGAAGGTCACCCCGACAAGGTGGCAGATCAGATTTCGGACGCAATTCTCGACGCGATCTTCAAGCAGGACCCGCGCAGCCGCGTGGCCGCCGAGACGCTGTGCAACACCGGTCTGGTGGTACTGGCCGGTGAAATCACCACCAATGCGCATGTCGACTACATCCAGGTCGCGCGTGACACCATCAAGCGCATCGGATACGACAACACCGAGTACGGCATCGACTACAAGGGCTGCGCGGTGATGGTCTGCTACGACAAGCAGTCCAACGACATCGCCCAGGGCGTGGACCACGCTTCCGACGACCACCTCAACATCGGCGCCGGTGACCAGGGCCTGATGTTCGGCTACGCCTGCGACGAAACGCCCGACCTGATGCCCGCGCCGATCTATTACGCGCACCGGTTGGTCGAGCGCCAGGCCCAGCTGCGCAAGGACGGCCGGCTGCCATTCCTGCGCCCCGACGCGAAAAGCCAGGTGACGATGCGCTATGTGGACGGCAAGCCGCACAGCATCGACACCGTCGTGCTCTCCACTCAGCACTCGCCCGATCAGAGCGAGTCCGCGACCAAGATGAAGGCCTCGTTCACCGAAGCCATCATCGAGGAAATCATCAAGCCGGTGCTGCCGAAGGAGTGGCTGAAGAACACCCGCTACCTGATCAACCCGACCGGCCGCTTCGTCATCGGCGGCCCGCAAGGCGACTGCGGCCTGACCGGCCGCAAGATCATCGTCGATACCTACGGCGGCGCCTGCCCGCACGGCGGGGGCGCGTTCAGCGGCAAGGACCCGAGCAAGGTCGACCGCAGCGCAGCCTATGCGGCGCGTTACGTGGCGAAGAACATCGTCGCCGCCGGGCTGGCGCGGCAGTGCCAGATCCAGGTCGCCTATGCGATCGGTGTGGCCAAGCCGATGAATATCACCGTCTACACCGAAGGCACCGGCGTGATGCCCGACGACAAGCTGTCAGCACTGGTCGCCGAGCACTTCGACCTGCGACCCAAGGGCATCATCCAGATGCTGGACCTGCTGCGCCCGATTTACGAAAAAACTGCCGCCTACGGCCACTTCGGCCGCGACGAACCCGAGTTCGCCTGGGAACGGGCAGACAAGGTGCAGACGCTGCGGGCAGCGGCAGGGCTGTAAACCCCATGCGCGCAGCGCATGCTGAACCTTGGGGCGCGCAGCGTTCACAAGGTGCAGACGCTGCGAGCAGCGGCAGGGCTGTAAGCCACCCCCGCTGATGACCCGCCCGGCACTGCTTGCTTATGCCGCGGCACTCGCAGCGCTGCTGATCGCTTCGGCGATCGGCGCCTACGAACAGACCACCTGGGCGATGGAGGTCGCGCCGGTCTTCATCGCGCTGCCGCTGATGCTGGCAACGCATCGGCGCTTCCCGCTGACACCGCTGCTCTACGGCCTGATCGCCTTGCACATGGCGGTGCTGATGCTTGGCGGGCACTACACCTATGCCCGCGTGCCGCTCGGCTTCTGGATGGAAGACGCGTTCGGCTTCACCCGCAACCACTACGACCGCATCGGCCACCTGATGCAGGGCTTCGTGCCGGCCATCGTGGCGCGGGAAATCCTGCTGCGCCGCACGCCGCTGGCCGCACCGTCGATGCGCGGCGGCTGGCTGTTCCTGCTGGTCACCTCGATCTGCCTGGCCTTCAGCGCGTTGTACGAACTGATCGAATGGGGTGCCGCCGAGGCGATGGGCGCCGGAGCGCAAGACTTCCTCGGCACGCAGGGTGACCCGTTCGACACCCAGAAAGACATGTTCTGCGCCTGGCTGGGCGCGATGGCAGCACAGTGGATGCTCAGCCGCTGGCACGACCGGCAGATCAGCGCGTTGCCTGCCACCCGCTGACACCTCGCAGACAGCCTCGCGGCCGTTGCCGTAAGGGCATTGCCTCAAGCCGGTCGCGCTGCGGCCGATTACACTTCGTTGGTTCCGAGGAGCGTTGCAAGGCACGTCAGTGTCCCAGGCTCGGATTTATTCATTGCAACCGCGCTCACCCGCACGATGGTTCTTCGTGGGTGAGTGAGTCCGTCATCGACCGTTCCCTGTGAAGCCGTGCGGGTTCCTCATTCATTGGAGCCTGACATGAACGCTGTTCTGAAACCCACCGCCGACTACGCCGTCGCCGACCTTTCGCAAGCCAACTTCGGCCGCAAGGAAATCAAGATCGCCGAGACCGAGATGCCCGGTCTGATGGCGATCCGCCACGAATTCACCGCCAGCCAGCCGCTCAAGGGCGCGCGCATCACCGGCTCGCTGCACATGACGATCCAGACCGCCGTGCTGGTCGAGACGCTGCAGGCACTCGGCGCGCAGGTGCGCTGGGCTTCGTGCAACATCTTCAGCACGCAGGACCATGCCGCGGCCGCCCTGGTCGAACAGGGAACACCGGTGTTCGCCTACAAGGGCGAGACGCTGAAGGACTACTGGGACTACACCCACCGCATCTTCGAATTCGGCGCAAAGGGCAGCGAAGGCGAAGGTCCGAACATGATCCTCGACGATGGCGGCGATGCCACACTGCTGATGCACTTGGGCAAGCGCGCTGAAAAGGACGCCTCGCTGATCGCCAACCCTGGCAGCGAGGAAGAGCGCGAACTGTTCGCAGCCATCAAGGCCAAGCTGGCCGTGGACCCCACCTGGTACAGCCGCAAGAGCGCCGAGATCATCGGTGTGACGGAGGAAACCACGACGGGTGTGCACCGCCTGAAGGAAATGAGCGCCAAGGGCACGCTGATGTTCCGGGCGATCAACGTGAACGACAGCGTCACCAAGAGCAAGTTCGACAACCTGTACGGCTGCCGCGAATCGCTGGTCGATTCGATCAAGCGCGCCACCGACGTGATGATCGCCGGGAAGGTGGCCGTGGTCGCAGGCTACGGCGACGTGGGCAAGGGCTCGGCACAAGCGCTGCGTGCATTGAGCGCACAGGTGTGGGTGACAGAGATCGACCCGATCAATGCCCTGCAGGCCGCGATGGAGGGCTACAAGGTCGTGACGATGGAGTACGCCGCCGACAAGGCCGACATCTTCGTTTCCGCCACTGGCAACAAGAATGTGATCCGCTACGAGCACATGGCAGTGATGAAGGACGAAGCCATCGTCTGCAACATCGGCCACTTCGACAACGAGATTGATGTGGCCTCCCTCGAGAAGCTCGAGTGGGACGAGATCAAGCCGCAGGTCGACCACGTGGTGTTCCCGGACGGCAAGAAGATCATCCTGCTGGCCAAGGGCCGGCTGGTGAACCTGGGCTGTGCCACCGGCCACCCGAGCTTCGTGATGTCGTCGTCGTTCGCGAATCAGACGATCGCGCAGATCGAGCTGTTCACCCACAGCGACTACTACGAGCAAGGCAAGGTCTATGTGCTGCCGAAGCACCTCGACGAGAAGGTCGCACGGCTGCACCTGAAGAAGGTCGGCGCGATGCTCTCCGAGTTGACCGACGAACAGGCCGAGTACATCGGCGTGCCGAAGAAGGGGCCTTACAAGGCCGATACGTATCGGTATTGAGCCCCCCAGTCGCTTCGCTCCTGCCCCCGAGGGGCGCCTCGCCAGCGGGCGGGGTGCCCTTCCGCGGCGAGTGGCTTGGTCTTCCCTAATGCGCGCTGATCAACTGCTTCTACAACGTGGTCTCGCACCCACGCGATCGGCCGCCCAGCGGTTGATCGATGCGGGAGCGGTGCGCTGGCTGGGCCCGAAGGGCTGGGCCGTCCCGCGTAAGTCGGGTGAAGAGCTGCCCGAGGGCTGCCAGGTGGAGGTCACCGACGGCGCCGAACTGCGTTACGTGTCGCGCGGCGGGCTGAAGCTGGAAGCCGCGCTCGAGCGTTGCGGTTTTTCGGTCGACGGGGCCGAGGGCCTCGATGCGGGGCAGAGCACAGGCGGGTTCACCGACCTGCTGTTGCAGCGTGGCGCGAAAAAGGTCGTCGGCATCGAGGTCGGGCATGGCCAGCTGCACCCGCAATTGGCCGCGGATCCCCGCGTGGAATGCCATGAAGGCGTGAATGCGCGCGACGTGACGGGCAGCACATTCGCCGCTGCGCATGCCGAGGGTTCGTTCGACATCGTGACGGGTGACTTGTCGTTCATTTCACTGACGCTGGTGCTTCCGACCTTGCGTCGCTATCTGAAGCCAGCGGGGCATTTGCTGCTGTTGGTGAAGCCGCAGTTCGAGTTGCAACCCGAACACATCGGCAAGGGTGGCATCGTCAAGCACGCGCGCAGCTTTCAGGACGTCGAGACGCGCATTCGCAAGGCCTGCGCTGCGAACGGTCTGACAGTTCGCGACTATTTCCAGAGCGCGGTCACGGGCGGTGGCCATGGGGTCACCGCAGGCAACACCGAATTCTTCGTGTGGGCTCAACCCCCTGAATCACCATGAGTAACAAACCTCCTCTGAGCCTCGAGTTCTTCCCGCCCAAAACGCCAGAAGGCGTGGTCAAGCTGGCCGCCGTGCGGCAACAGCTGTATGTATTGAAGCCAGACTTCTGCTCAGTGACCTACGGCGCGGGCGGTGGCACGCAGGACGGGACGCTGGCCACGGTCTGCGCGATCCAGGCCGAGCAGGTCGAGGCGGCGCCGCACTACTCCTGCATCGGCGCGAGCGCGACGGGCGTGCGCGAACAACTGGCCCAGTTCAAGGCCGCAGGGCTGCGTCGCATCGTCGCGCTGCGCGGCGACCTGCCCAGCGGCTATGGCCGATCCGGCGAGTTCCGCTATGCCAGCGATCTGGTGTCGTTCATTCGCCAGGAGACCGGCGACCATTTCCACATCGAGGTCGCGGCCTACCCGGAGATGCATCCGCAGGCCGCGTCGCCACGGGCCGATCTGCAGGCCTATGTCACCAAGGTAAAGGCGGGCGCCAACAGCGCGATCACGCAGATGTTCTTCAACACCGACGCTTACTTCCGCTTTGTCGACGAGGCCTACGCACTTGGCGCCGACATCCCGGTCGTGCCCGGCATCATGCCAATCACCAATGCCAGCGGCATCATGCGCTTCGCCGATGGCTGCGGCACCGAGATCCCGCGCTGGATGCGCCTGCGGCTGGCCGGCTTCGGCGACGACAGCGAATCGATCCGCGCCTTTGGTCTCGACGTCATCACCGACCTGTGCGACCAACTGCGCACCGCCGGCGTGCCCGGTCTGCACTTCTACACAATGAACCAGTCGGCTGCGGTACTGGAGATCTGCAAGCGCCTGGGCCTTTAGCGTCGGGGCGCGGTCTCGACGGTGAGAATGCGGGCTGTCACAGGAAAGCGCGCCCATGTCGATCGCCCCACCTTACATCGCCCCCAGCCACTTTGATGACGCCGACGCGGCACTGGCCCATGTGCGGGGCATTTACGAGAGCAACGTGGCCCACCTGCGCGATGCACTCGGGCGCTTCGTCGCTGGTGAGACGCTGGCCACGCGGGTGCGCGCCTGCTACCCCTACGTGCGCGTGCGCACCGACACCGTTGCGCGGGCCGACTCGCGCTTGAGCTTCGGCTTCGTCGCCGGCCCCGGACTCTTCGAGACCACGCTGACGCGGCCCGACCTGTTCGGCAACTACTACCGACAACAGTTCGACCTGCTGCTGCGCAACCACCAGGTGTCGATCGAGATCGGCACCAGCACGCAACCAATCCCGGTGCATTTTTCGCTGGCCGACAACGACCACCTCGAAGGCGCTCTGGATCCGGCGCGCCGCCTCCTGATGCGCGACCTGTTCGACCTGCCCGATCTGGCCGCGATGGATGACGGCATTGCCAACGGCACCTACGAGCCTGAGCCTGGCAAGGACGGCAAGGTAAGGCAGCCACTGTCGCTGTTCACCGCACCTCGGGTCGACTACTCGCTGCACCGGCTGCGCCACTACACCGGCACCGCACCCGATCATTTCCAGAACTTCGTGCTGTTCACCAACTACCAGTTCTACATCGACGAGTTCGTGCGCCTGGGCCATGCGGCGATGAGTGATCCGACCAGCGCCTACACCGCCTTCGTCGAGCCGGGTGGTGTGATCACGAGGCGGAAAGGCCTGCCTGCCCGGGACGGCGACGAGTTGGGCCGGGCGCCGCCGCGTTTGCCACAGATGCCGGCCTACCACCTGCTGCGCGACGACCGCGCCGGCATCACGATGGTCAACATCGGCGTCGGCCCCTCGAACGCGAAGACCATCACCGACCACATCGCGGTGCTGCGCCCCCATGTATGGATCATGCTCGGCCACTGCGCCGGGCTGCGCACCACGCAGCAACTGGGCGACTATGTGCTCGCACACGGCTACGTGCGCGAGGACCATGTGCTTGATGAAGACCTGCCGCTGTGGGTGCCGATCCCGCCGCTGGCCGAAGTACAGGTGGCGCTGGAAGCGGCGGTCGCCGAGGTGACTCAGCTGCAGGGCTATGAGCTGAAACGCATCATGCGTACCGGCACGGTGGCCAGCACCGACAACCGCAACTGGGAGTTGCTGCCCTCGCACCATGTGGCGACGACGCCGGATCGCCGCTTCAGCCAGAGCCGCGCGGTCGCACTCGACATGGAGAGCGCGACCATCGCCGCCAACGGCTTCCGCTTCCGCGTGCCCTACGGCACATTGCTGTGCGTCAGCGACAAGCCGCTGCACGGAGAGATCAAGCTGCCCGGGATGGCCAACCACTTCTACCGGGAACGGGTTGATCAGCATCTGCGCATCGGCATCCGCGCGCTCGAGCTGCTGCGAGAACAAGGCTTCGATCAGCTGCACAGCCGCAAGCTGCGCAGCTTTGCCGAAGTGGCGTTTCAATGACCTTTTCGCAGAGCAGATGAGCACATCGGTAGCCGCCACGCCGACGATCACGCTGCGCGATGTGGTCAAGCGCTACGCCAGCGGCACGCAGGCGCTGCAGGGCATCTCGTTCGAGGTCGACGCTCGGGAGTTCGTCTCGCTGCTCGGGCCCTCGGGTTGCGGCAAGAGCACGGTGTTGCGGCTGGTCGCCGGGCTCGATGAAGCAACGGGCGGACAGATCGAGTCCCCGGCCCTCGGCAGCGCCACGACACGCGACACCGCCTTCGTGTTCCAGGACCCGACGCTGATGCCTTGGGCCAGCGTGTTCGACAACGTCTGGCTGCCGCTGAGGCTGGCGGGGCGGTCGAAGGCCGAGGCCACGGCGCAGGTGCAGCAGGTGCTGGCCTTGGTGGGGCTCGCCGAGTTCGCGTCGGCCTTCCCGGCCGAGCTGTCCGGCGGCATGCGCATGCGCACCTCGATCGCGCGCGCCCTGGTCACGCAGCCGCGCGTGCTGCTGATGGACGAACCGTTTGCGGCGCTCGACGAGATCACTCGACAGCGGCTGAATGCCGATCTGCTGGCGTGGTGGCACTCGAATGCGCTGGCGGTGCTGTTCGTCACCCACAGCGTGTTCGAGGCGGTATTCCTGAGTCAGCGCGTGCTGGTGATGGGGGCACGGCCAGGCCTCATCGTGGCCGAGGTCGTCGTCGACGAGCCGCTGCCTCGCACCGCCGAGTTCCGAACCTCCCAGCGTTACGCACAGATCTGTCGTGATGTGACGCGTGCCCTGGAAGTCGCCTCGGCAGCAGACGGGCTCGGCGCGTGAGGCGCTGGCTGCCGCTGCTGAGCGTGATCGGCTGGCTGCTGGCCTGGGAAGCGCTGGTGCGAATCGCAGAGATTCCCGCCTACACCCTGCCCGCACCGAGCGTGGTACTACAGACGCTGATCGCCAACCTCGGCTCGCTCTCGCTGAGCTGGTGGTTCACATTGAAGATCACCTTCGGAGCGCTGGCACTGGCCTGCCTTGGCGGCGTTCTGATGGCTGCGGTGTTCGCGTTGTCGCCACGGATCGAAGCGGTGTTGCTGCCATTGGCCGTGGTGCTGCAGGTGACGCCGGTCGTCGCGATCGCGCCGCTGATGCTGATCTACATCGACAGCACCACCGCGGCTCTGCTGTTGTGCGCCTGGATCGTGGCGTTTTTCCCCATCCTGTCGAACACGGTGATGGGTCTGCGCGCGGCCGACCCGCTGCTGCGGGACCTGTTCCAGCTGTATCGCGCGACTCCGATGCAACGGCTGCGGCTGCTGCTGATGCCGAGTGCGCTGCCTTATTTCGTCGCCGGCCTGAAGGTGTCGGGCGGGCTCAGCCTCATCGGCGCTGTCACGGCCGAGATGGTGGCGGGCGCGGCTGGCCGCGAAACCGGGTTGGCGTCACGCATCCTGGAGGCGAGTTTTCGCACCGAGACACCGAAGATGTTTGCCGCCTTGCTGCTGCTGGTGGCGACAGGGCTGATGATCTTCGCTGCATCGAACGCGCTGTCGCGCCGGCTGCTGGCGCGTTGGCATGCGCTGGAGCAGCCTCGCAACTCAACGTCGTCCAGGAGCCATTGATGTCAACCTTTCGCTTTCGCATGGGTGCCGTCGCCTGTGTCCGCGGGCTGATCGCCCTGACCTGCCTTTCAGCTACGTTGGCACACGCTCAAGACAAGATCCGCTTCGCCACTAACTGGAAGGCACAGGCGGCGCACGGTGGCTTCTACCAGGCGATCGCCGATGGCACCTACAAGAAATACGGCCTGGATGTGACGCTGCTGCAAGGCGGCCCACAGGTGAACAACCGACCGCTGCTGCCGGCAGGACGCATCGATTTTCTGATGACCGGCAACCTGCTGCACAGCTTCGACAACGTGAAGAACGGCGTGCCCACCATCGTCGTGGCCAGCATGTTCCAGAAGGACCCGCAGGCACTGATCGCGCACCCGAGCCAGGGCTACGACAACTTCGCGGCGCTGAAATCGGCGCCACTGGCGCTGATCGCCAAGGATGCGCAGTTCAGCTGGTGGCCGTGGCTGAAAGTGGTGCATGGCTTCCGCGACGAGGCCCTGAAGCCATACAACTACAACCTCGGCCCCTTCCTCGCGAATCCCAAGGCGATTCAGCAGGGCTATTCGGTGGCCGAGCCGATCTATGTCGAGGCCCAAGGGCACTTCAAGCCAGTCGTGCACCTGCTGGCCGATCACGGCTTCAGCACCTATTCGACGGTGATCGAGGCACGAACGGAGATGGTCGCGAAGCAGCCCGCATTGATACAGCGCTTTGTCGATGCGTCGATCATTGGCTGGGTCAACTACCTGTACGGTGATCGCAGCGCTGCACACGCACTGATGAAGCGTGACAACCCCGAGATGAGCGATGCCGAACTGGAGGCGTCCGTGGCCTTGATGAAGCAACAAGGCATCGTCGATTCGGGCGAGGCGCTGACGCAGGGCATCGGCGCGATGAACCCGGCGCGCATCCGTGACTTCTACCAGCAGATGGTCAAAGCCGGGCTGTATCGCGCCGGCGAGGTGGATCTGAGCCGGGTGGCGACAACGCAGTTCGTCAACAAGCAAGTCGCTGTGCCGCTGAAAGCCTCGCTCCTGAAGCGCTGAGCGAGGGAACACCCGGATACAACTCGAGGTGTTGGCGCCGATAAACCCCCGAGAAGAGTGCATGCAAGCTCTGTATGCGACGCTCGAACCATGTCCGACATCACACCGACGACCGAGTTCACCCGCCTGACGCAGCCGCTGCCCGACCTGTCGGCCTGGGTGGCATGTTTCCGTGACGCCGAGATTCCCGTGATGGCGGACACGGCCGATGCACTGGAGGCGATGCGTGATCGCGAGGACGATATCGACGCGAACCTGATCGGCGAGATGATCGCCGACGACCCTCTGATGACGCTGAAGGTGATGGCCTACGGCGCCAAGAATCGCTCGGCGCGCGTGGTCACTGAACCGGAGACAGTGACCTCCACGCTGGTGATGATGGGCATCTCGCCCTTCTTTCGAGCATTTGGCCCGCAGCCCGTGCTTGATGACATGCTGGCGGATCGCCCTGAAGCCTTGGCCGGATTGAACGAGGTGCTGCGCCGGGCCAGGCGGTCGGCAAACTTCGCGTTGTCATTCGCGGTGCACCGTCTCGACCCGGATGCCGCCATCATTCATCAGGCTGCTCTGCTTCATGACTTTGCCGAGATGTTGCTGTGGTGCCAAGCACCAGATCTGGCGCTCGGCATACGCGATGCACAACGCGCCGACCCGTCGCTGCGATCGAGCGCTGAGCAGCGCAAGCGCCTGAATGTCGAACTGATCGATCTTCAGCATGCGCTGATGTTGGAGTGGCGCCTGCCGGATCTGCTGGTACGCATCACCAACGACAAGCACGCCAAACAACCGAACGTGCAATGCGTCATGCTTGGTGTGCGGCTCGCGCGTCACACCTCCGCCGGATGGGACAACGCTGCGATTCCCGACGACGTCAGCGACGTCGCCCACTTGCTCAACCTGTCATCCGAGGCCACGCTCAGCCTGTTGCGCGGACTGGACGCCTAGGCCGCTCTGGGGCACTCTCGAGACATCACTTCAGCCAGCGAACAACTTCGCGAAAAACCTCATCGCGATGCGCCATCTGGATGTGTGCCGACCAGGAGACGTGGCGGTTGTCGGCGCCAGGCAACGTGCCGTTCGCTGTCGGAAATACGATGTTGTCGCAGTGGCCGTAAAAGCAGGTGAACAGCTGATATCTCGACGGCGGCTCAGCAGCGGCCAGCGCAGTCAACCAAGGACTGCCAATTCGCATGCGCTTGGCGACATCGGTGGTGGCCAGGCGCGCCAAGGCAGTCCCTTGGTGCGGCGCGGCGATGGTGATGATGCGATGAACGCGGTCATCAGCGGATCTGTTGCGCATCCATGCGCGCACTGACAGGCCTCCCATGCTGTGCGTCACGATCACAGGCGTCAGACCCGTGGCCTGGGTGACCCGACGCACAGCAGCATCAATCGCATCACACCCATCGTCGATCGTCCCAAACACTGGCTCGAGCGTGATGGCCAGGTGGGGGATGTCGAGCTTGCGCAGTTCGAGCATCCAGGCGTTCCAGAATCCTCGGTTGCACAGCAGGCCGTGAATCAACACGACGGCTCGCTGCCCTTGCTGAGATGCGGGCTGATCGTTGAACTTCTGTGATCGAAACGGCTGCTCCCAATAGAACACCCGGGCCGAGATCAGCGTTTCTGCCCACCATGCCTTCAGGACATTCCAAGGTCGAACGCCATGTCGCGTTTGCGTGCGATTCGCCCGGTACATCAGCATGAACTCCAACGCCAGCGCGCCTGCGTGAATCAACGGGACAGCCAGTACGCCGGCCATCATCCACACGGGATTCAGATACTGAACAGATGCCCAAATCCAGACACCCAGGGCAGCCATAAAGACGATCAGCAGGAGTTTTTGTGCTCTGGCCAACATATCCGGCTACTTTTCAATTCCCCAAAGGGGAAACCCCCGGGCCTTTGTGGGGCACGGGGGTTTCGGGGTAGTAGCCTGACGATGTCCTACTTTCACACGGGAACCCGCACTATCATCGGCGCTGAGGCG
>JAIXYO010000011.1 GCA_027490215.1 Rubrivivax sp. | reverse complement strand
GTCGTCGATTCGCATGGCCACCCGATGGACCGCAAGGGCCCCTTGGTCGGCGTGCACAACGCGCCGCTGGTGCGCCGGGCCATCAACGCGATGGACCGCGATCCGGTGCGCAGGCCGCTCGATACCGGCGTGCGCTCGATCAACGCGATGCTCACGGTCGGACGCGGTCAACGCCTGGGCCTGTTCGCCGGCACGGGCGTCGGCAAGTCGGTGCTGATGGGCATGATGGCGCGCTACACCGAAGCCGATGTGATCGTTGTCGGGTTGATCGGCGAACGCGGTCGAGAGGTCAAGGAGTTCATCGAGGACATCCTGGGCGCCGACGGCCTGGCGCGCTCGGTGGTGGTGGCCGCGCCCGCAGACGCCCCGCCACTCACGCGCATGCAGGGCGCCAACTACGCCACCGCCGTGGCGGAGCACTTCCGCGATCGTGGCCAGCATGTGCTGCTGTTGATGGACTCGCTGACCCGCTATGCGATGGCACAGCGCGAGATCGCCCTGGCGATCGGCGAGCCGCCAGCCACCAAGGGCTATCCGCCGAGTTGCTTTGCCAAGTTGCCGCAGCTGGTCGAACGCAGCGGCAACGGCATGGCCGGCAGCGGCTCGATCACCGCCATCTATACCGTGCTGACCGAGGGCGACGACCCGCAGGACCCGATCGCCGACGCGGCACGAGGCATCCTCGATGGCCACATCGTGCTGTCGCGCGAGCTCGCCGAAGCAGGCCACTACCCCGCGGTCGATGTCGAGCGCTCGATCTCGCGGGTGATGACGAATGTGGCACCCGCAGCGCATGTCGATGCGGCGCGGCGGTTCCGCCAGCTGCACTCGAAGTACCAGAAAGCCCGCGACCTGATTCAGCTGGGCGCCTACGCGCCCGGCCACGATGCCGAACTCGACAGTGCCGTGCGCCTGCATGCGCCGATGAGCCAGTTTCTCCAGCAAGACATGCACCAGCCCGCCGCCCTTGACAACAGTGTCGAGTGGCTGCGTTCGGTGGTGTCGGGCTGACTTTCCCTCCCTCTGACCCGAGGCCTCGCCGATGAGCATCCTGCAACCTCTGATGACCCTGCTGGGCCAGGTCGAGCGCGAGCGCGACGACCTGGCGCTGACCTGTCAACGTGCTGCACAGGCGCACCAGACTGCCGCCCATCAGGCCGAGCAGTTGCTCACCTACCGGCGTGAGTACGAAAAGCGCTGGGCACATCAGTTCCGCACCGACGGCCGGATGGAGCTGGTCAACTGCTACCGCGGCTTCATGGAACGCCTGACTCAGGCCGTTGAACAGCAGCGTGCAGCCACCGTGCAGGCCCAAGCCGAGCTCGACCATGCGCGGGTGGCGCTCCGCGAGGCCGAGTTGCGCGTGGCATCGGTGCGCAAGCTGATCGAACGCCGTGTGGCCGAGGCGGACGTTGCCACGCAGCGTCGCGAACAGAAGGCCAGCGACGAATTTGCGTCCCGTGCCAGTTGGAACAAGGTCACGGGTCTGGCGGGTGCTGCATGAGCGCGGAGGGCCGGCCAATGAGCGCGCTGGACAGTTCGCGGGCGCTGAATGCGTTGAAGCTGAAGACACCGACACCCGTCACAGGCGCGTCGACGACGACAGGCTCAACCCGAGCCACAGACGCCAAGGACGAGAGCAGCAAGGCCACGTTTTCGCGACTGCTGGCACAAAGCCGCGCAGCGGCTGCCGCCGCGAAACAGCCGCCCGAATGGGCCCCACGCTCCACGGCGAATCCAGAATCTCCAGCGCGCGCGTCACGTCCTGCCGTCAGACGAACGGAGGACACTGCCGACAAAGCCGAAGAGGTGAATGCGCCGCGTGCATCGACAGCGCCGTCCCGCGCCACTGCTGCAGAGCGCAGCACCTCCGCGAAAGAGGTGCCGGATCGGGACGCTGATGCGGACGCCGCTGCTGAAGGCGTTGACGCTGCCAGCGCGACCGACGACGAGGCGCAGCCGATTCGATCAGCGGGCCTCCCCAACGATCTCTTTTCGCTGTTGCCTGGCGAACTGTTGCCGGCCACGTCGGCGACGCCAGTCGCCGCCGACGCGGGCCTGGTCACCGGCGACGCTTCGGCCGACCCGAAACTGGCTGCGGCCCAACTGGCGGCGCTTGGTGATGCGGTCGATGGCCTGGTGGGCAACGCTGCATCAGCGACATCTGCCTCTGGCGTGAAGGGCGCGCCTGCAGGCGTTGACGCGGCGATTGACGGCGCAACCACGGCGGATCGTTCGCCGGGCCAGGTCGCGCAGGGGCTTTCGCCTGCTGACCTGAAGCCAGCCAGCGATACCACTTCCACCTCAGGCGCCTTGCCCAATGCCGTGCTGGCGAACCTGGCTGCGCTGTCGGTCGGTGCCGGCAAGTCCGAGGAAAACCCGAAAGCCAGTGCCTCGCTGGATGGATTGCCCTTGGGCTCCAGCGCAGCCATCGCAGGCCAGGGCTCCTCCCATCTCGCGCGACTGATCGACAGCCCGGCATCGGCCACTGCCACCGTGTCGACCGCGGTCGGCGATCCAGGTTTCCACGAGGCCTTGGCCGCCCAGGTCAGCGTGTTCGCACGCGGTGGGCTGTCGAAGGCTGAGTTGCACCTCAATCCCGCCGAACTCGGGCCGGTGTCGGTCCAGATCACGATGAACGGCGACCAGGCGCGCGTCGATTTCGGTGCCGATCGGGCGCAGACCCGGCAGGTCATCGAAGCGGGGTGGGCGGAACTGGCCACGTCGCTGCAGGACGCAGGTTTCACACTCAGTGGTGGCGGGGTTTCAGAGCAAGCCCAACGGCAGGCATCGCAACGTCAGGCGCTGCCACAGAGCGGCCGGACAGATCGCTCCGTCGTGGCGGATGACGCCCCGGTGGCATCGATCGTGGCGGCGCGGCCGCGGGCTGGGTCGGCGCTGGATCTTTACGCTTGATGTGCTGACTTGCCGTCGGCTCGGTCGCCTTGCGTGGGACCGCGCCTTTGGATGGGACCGCGCCGGGTGTTCGCCCCGGCGGGCGAGTCACTTTTTCTGCGGGGCCAGAAAAAGTAACCAAAAAGAGGCCCCTGAACACCAGCCATTTGGTGACCACGCTTCGGCTACAGGCGAACGGCCGAGGCTCTGGCACAAGAACTCCTACCGAGGACCCGACAGGGTCGAGGCGCAGCGATACCGAATGTTTGAACCTGAGCGAGGTAACCGGGGCGGTAGTTCGGAGAGTGTTCTCGGGCCAGAGCCTCTGAAGTAGGCGTGTAGCCGAAGCGAGCAGGCCAAATGGCTGGTGTTCGGGGCACTCTTCTTTGGTGACTTTCTTCTGTGCCAGCAGAAGAAAGTTACT
>JAIXYO010000062.1 GCA_027490215.1 Rubrivivax sp. | reverse complement strand
TGTATCGGCTGCCAGCCCGGGAACCAGGGCGAGGCCGACCTCATTGCCCCTGGCCATGTGTTCGTCGAGCAGCAGGCGCAGTTGCGACATGTCGGTCAGGCTGGCATCGCAGCCGCACGGGCCGGGCGGCGACATGACGGACGGCGTGTCGCCAGGCGCCGGCGCAGCGGCAGGCGACACACTGTCCGTCACCTCGCCCGGCGCTGCGCTGGCGCCCGAGGGCTCGCCGAGTTCGCTGAAGCCGGAGCGCAATCGGGACAGCTTGTTCAGGGTTGCCGAGACCGTCTGCAGGTCAGACAACAGTTTGAGGTCGGAGACATCGAACTTTCCTCCTCGCAGGCGTTGTTCCAGCGCGAGGGCGTCGCGGCTGGCGACCTCGAGATCATCAAACAGCGCAGGCTCCAGCAGGTTGGGACGATCCAGCGATCCGTGCACGTCACTGCGTAGCAGGGCCCAGCCGTGCTGGGCCTGCTGCTGGGTTTGCAGCCACTCACCCAGGACGATGGCCGCCATCAGCAGCGCAAAGGAGGTGGCGCACAGCGCAGCCGTCAGGCCGGACGCAAATGCATGTGAGAGGGCAAGCTGTTTTTTCATCGCAGTACCGCCCGGTCAGGCAAGCAGGTCGATCGAAGACGCCACCTCTGGAGGCGTCGGGCGCAGGTCGGCGTCGGCCGTACCTTCGGCCAGGCCAAGCACATCGCAGACCGCGGCACCCAGTAGTGGCCGGCCGGCTGACTGGAGCACCACGGCCCAGGCCGGCGAAGCCGAGTCGAGTTCTGTGTGAAGCAGGCGGGACGCCGAGATCGCAATCACCGGCCCGTGATCGGTGTTGGCCAGCCAGAGCGGCCCACCGTCGGCATCACTGCCGACCCAGGCGGCTTGGTCGATGCGGCCGACACGGGCCACCCTGGCGGCCGGCAGGGCCAGCACACGGCTGCCGATGCGCACACGCACGACGAAGCTGGCCATGGACATCAGACAGCCCACAGCCGACGCAAGGTCAGCCCGAGGGCGACCAGGCTGGCGGCCGCGGCCGCCAGGAGACTGAACGCCAGTTGCTCCAGCGACTCGGCCTGGCGCATGAGCAGACGCTCGGCACCGACGCGGTAGTTGCCAAGAGCAGCCACGTAGCTGCTGTGGTACCAGCCCAGGACCTCTTCGCTGCGCACGTAGTTGCCGGCGCCCGGCGCGGCGGCCTGCAAGGTCGAGAGGTTCGACACCAGCTCGTAGGTCACGTCGAGCAGGCCGTCGATGTAGCCGCGTTGGGATTCTTCCGGCAGCCGCTCGATATAGCCACTGCGCAGCTGTGCAGCGATGCGATCGACATCGACGTGGCCGATGAACCGGATGCTGTCGGGAACAGCGAACAGCAGCCCATGGTTGGTCATGTCGAAGCTGCCCCCTTCCGGCAGTTGCAGGCTCGCCAGCACGGTTTCGTTGCCGCGCACCAGCGTCAATTCGACCAGGCGCACGGGTTGGTCGGTCAGCAGTTTGTAGACATCCCAGACGAACCCGGCTTCCTTGCCGTTGACGAGCTTCACCAGATCGCCCACCTCGACCTGGGCCAGAGCCGCCGGTGACCCCTGCGCCACAGTCTGGACGACCGCGGGTGCCGCCCGCAGCGTCGGCTCGGCGCGCGCGTTCTCGAAGGTGGCGATGTTCTGGATGGACCGCTTGAGCAAGTCTTCCTCGGGCGAGAGCGCACGCCGGAGTTCGGACGCGAGGCGGTTGGCAGGAAGCAGTGCGGTCTGGACGGTGGGCGGGTACTGCATCAGCGAAGGCGGCTGCATGCGTCGGGCCTGCCAGGCCTGGGCCGTCGAAAGCACACCCCAGGTGGCGACTGCGACCCAGACCACCAGGGCGGCAGACAGCAGCAGGGCTGCGGCACCCAGCCACTGCTCCATGCCGCGCAGTGGGGGCAAAGGGGGTCTGGATCTCGAGAGAGGCGCCGGCGCAGCAGACAACGGTGGTGAGGCGTCCTGCGGAGCGGCGACGGTGTCGAGGCGCTGTCGCAGGTGTTCGGCAACCGATAGATCTGCGTCTCCTCCGGGCACCGCCGCGGCCGCCTCTACAGGCAGCGACGAGGCTGCTCGTGGCCCCGACTTCGAACGAAAGCGCGCCAGCCACGCCAGAGTTGGCAACTTGTTCAAACAGTTCTCCGATAACGGTTGTTGGCCTCGATGCCGAAACTTGATCGCAGCTTGTCAACCTCGCGATAGCGCGAAGCCATCAACAGCCGCTCACGCCGCTCATCCATCAGGGCACGCGTCGTGACCAGCACGGGCACCCAGGAACCCGGCCGGTAACCCTCGATCGTGGCGCTGCGCACCTGCATTCGATCGGTGTCGAGACTGACGCGCACCGTCAACACGGCCTGCTCACCGCCATCGAACAGCGTGAGTTCGTCAAACGCCGATCGCGACAACACATAGCTGCGCCCGGCAATGCGCATCACCCGGCCCGCGCACGAGAAATCCACCAGGGTCTGGCGCGTCGGTTCGTCAAGCACCAGCACACGCCCGGGAGAAACGCCGACTTCCTGATGCCAAGCCTGATCCGCCGCCTGTGAACTCGCCGTCTTTCGGGGAAAGAGCCGAAGGCCTTCGTAGATTTCGAAGACGGTGTGCGGCAGCTTCATTTCAGCAGCCGCACGTCGCATCAGTTCGACCGCGTCGCTGACCTTGCTGCTGTCGGAATCGAGCGCTTGTTGTGCCGTGCTCAGCCGCTGCCGCAGTTGAGCCTGCATGTGCTCGAACTGTTCGAGGCCGGCCAGCGAGACCTGCAGGGCCTGCACTGATTCGTCAGCAGCCATCAGTGGCGCGGCTGGCGCCGTGGCCACCGGCTCGATCCGCGAGTCGATCCTGCCGAAGGGCCGTCCGTAATGCAGCCGCTCGGTCCGCCAGGCCCACAGGCCGAATGTGAGAACAAGCAGCGCCAGTGCAGCCAGGGCCAGCACCACACGCACACCGGGCAAGGCCCATTGCGCCATTAACCAGTCAGACATCGTCGCCCCCCTCGACATCACCCACCGCCGGCTCGCCGGGCGATCCGACCGGGTTGCCAGCGGCCCATCGGCGCACCACCTCGCAGACCTCGGCGACATCTGGCTGTGCAAAGGCCACCGAGATGTGCTCGTTCATCACCGCAAGGATGGCCTCTGCACGTTCGGGGTCCAGATCGGCGCTGGCACGGTTGAGCACCACCGTGATCGGCGCCTGAGGCGACAGCACCAGCGCCGCAAAGTCCGGGCGATCCAGCGCTGCCGCTGCGTGGGCCCACGACAGCCGGCGCGTTGCGTACACGCCTTCCAGCCCGCGTGGACGAGGAGTGATCGCCACAGCACACATCATGTGCCGCAGCAGCCGATTGCCTGCCAGACGCAGCCACAGCGATGCCCACCAGGTGCCATAGCGGTAGGCGCCGTAGGGAGCGGCGTCGACACCCAGATAGGGGAAAAGCGCCAGCATCCGGACACCGTCAGCTCCCGGCAGCCTGCCGCCTAGCGACAGCAGCCATGTCGCGGCCAGCCCCACGCCAACCACCGACGAGGCACCAGCGACCCGATCTCCGAGCGCTTGCAACTGTGGACGCGACGGGAACCTCGGATCCAGATCGAAACGCTCGCACCTCAGGGCAGTGCGGTTGTCGCACCCCATCAATGCCGACGTGATCGGGTCGGGGAGTCGAGGAAACTGGATCAGGAGCACGAATGTTCATTTCACGTTGTTTACGCAGGTGATGAGAAGCATTGGCAAATCGGCGGTGAAATCCACACCAGACCGACCATCGCCACACCTGAACCCGCTGGAGGAACCGAGCCTAACCGTCCAAGACCAGACACCAGTCAATTCACTTGTGGGCGAACGAGCAGGAATTCACGAATACGATTGAATTAACATGATAAGAGAGTTTTATGTGTAAATCGATTATCGTATTCTAAGGTCACTGGAACTGGGCATCACGCCCCATAGGAACGGACATGACTGTTTGCATCGTTGATGACAACGCCCTGGTGAACTCGCAGCTAAAGCTGTTGCTGGCACAGGCAGGCCTCACGGACACGCTGGCCTTCACAGACCCCCGCGAGGCCTTGCAATGGTGCCTGGCGTCTCCGCCGGAGCTGATCCTGCTGGACTACAACATGCCGGAGATGGACGGCCTGGCGTTCCTCGGTGAACTCCATCGCCATGACTGCACACGCGACGTCCCGGTTGCCATGGTGTCGGGCTGGGCAGTCGAGAGCATGCGGCGCAAGGCCTTGCAGGCAGGTGCGATTGATGTCATCGGCAAACCCTTCGTGCCTGAGGAAATGGCGCTGAAAGTGTCCAACCTGCTCCGGCTGGGAAGCCTGCGACGAAAGCTCAACGGGCCGGTCGAACTGCTGGAGTCGGCAGCAGCCGTCACCGAGCACGAACTCTGTCAACCGGACGGCGCCGTCATCGAACTGATGGACCGGATGCTGGCCATTCGCAGCGATCGCAGCGGACATTCGATGCTTCGCACCGGTTTGTATGCAGCAGCCATCTCCGCGCACCTCGGGCTCAACGAAACCCAGCAGTCGCTGCTCGCACGTGCGGCACCGTTCCACGATTTCGGAGCCTGGTCAGTCCCCAGCGCCAGCGGGACGCGAGAACTGCCGGTGGAACCGAGCCGCCGCGAGGCGATGCGCAAGCAGCCCGTGCTGACCAGCCAGGTCTTCGGCGGCCACCGCTCACTGGTCATGCGCATGGCAGCGCAGATAGCCCTGTCTTGCCACGAGCATTGGGACGGCAGCGGGGCACCTTACGGGCTGGCTGGCGAGGCGATTCCGCTGCCCGGCCGAATCGTCGCCTTGGCCGACATGTTCGAGCAGATGACCTGCGCCCAGCCTGGTGGGCGGGCGGGGCTGCCTGCGGAATCGGCCGTGGCCGTGATCCGCGCTGACGAGGGCTGCCAGTTCGATCCCACCGTTGTCGCCGC
>JAIXYO010000063.1 GCA_027490215.1 Rubrivivax sp. | reverse complement strand
GTAGATCTGCCCCACTTCGACGTACAGCGGGAAGGTGACGTCGTGGCGCTGGAACTCGAAGTACTCGGAGGACAGCAGATGGCGGATGTTGTTGCGGCTGCCGGTGAAGAGGTTGTCGATGCACAGCACATCGCGCTGGTCCTTGACCAACCTGTCGCAAAGGTGTGAACCAAGGAAGCCGGCACCGCCGGTGACCATCACTGTGTCGTTCATTGCAGGCGCTTTCTCAAAGGGGGATAGGGTATCGCCTTACCTGCCACGTACCCGCCTCTGAAAGAGGGGCACCTCCAAGTCCAGCCGCCAGCTTCCGGTACCGCCCGCCCGTCGGCTGGCTCAACGCAAGGCCTGCCACCAAGCCTTGTTCTCACGGGGCTGACCGAGCGTCAGTACCTCTCCAATCTCGGGCGTGGCCAGCGGCAGGCTCTTTTGCTGGGCCAAGGCCAACACGCTGTCCATCGGATGGCGCCAACCATGCAAGGCCAGATCAAAGGTGCTGTTGTGCACCAGGTACAGCAGATTGGCGCGCAGATCGACGAAGGCCTGCACGGTCTGTTCGGGGGTCAGGTGCAGGCTTGGCCAGTAGGCATCGTAGGCACCGTTCTCCATCAGTGCGATGTCGAACCCGCCAAAGCGCTCGCCGATCTGTCTGAAGCTGTCGGAATAGCCGGTGTCGCCGCTGAAGTAGATACGCGCGTCGCCGCTGGTGATGACCCACGACGCCCACAGGGTGCTGTTGCGGTCCCACGGGGTGCGTCCGGAGAAGTGCTGTGCTGGCGTGGCCGTGAGCGTGACATCACCCGCGACATGCGACTGCCACCAGTCGAACTCCTCGATGCGCTCGGCCGGCACGCCCATGCCGAGCAGACGCGCACCCACGCCCAGAGGCACGTAATGCCGCTGCACGCGTTGCTTGAGCGTCTCAATGGTCAACCTGTCCAGGTGGTCGTAGTGGTCGTGCGACAGGATCAGCCCTTCGATCGGCGGTAGTTCGTCCAGTGACAGCGGTGGCCGATGAAACCGCTTCGGGCCAGCAAAGGAGACCGGCGACGCGCGCTCGCTGAACACCGGATCGATCAGCCAGTAGCGGCCGCGCAGCTTGAGCAGATGCGATGAATGTCCGAGCCGGATGATGTGGACAGCGGTGGGATCCAGTGCGTCGAGCGTCGCGCGGTCCAGGCGGCGCACCGGAATCGGGTCGGCAGGCACCGTTCCCTCGGGCTTCTTGCCCAGAAAGCGCGTCCAGATCGACCAGTTGTCGCGCAACGGCAGCGCTTGGGGATTCGGCGCATTGACGAAGCCGCAGGCACCGTCGGACTGTGGCGATGCGGTGTGACGGGGTGGGCAGGGCTGGGCCACTGCAGCGCAACCCAGAACGAACTGGGTACCAAGGAGGAGCGCCAGACAGAATCGTGTGCGCCGCAGTGGAGGGCGCAGATGCCATGTCTTGCTCGGTGCGGCTACTGCAGCATCGGCATCGACAACTTGTCGACTGGCAGCAGGGCATGTTTTTGTGTGCGGGTTGTCCATCGTTGTCGCAAGTGGTTGCCATGGCACTGAATGAAGCTGTGCCCGCTCGACAGTTTATTTGGTGAACAGAAAAACGGGCCGTGAAGGCCCGTTGTGTCGACTCTCTGCCGGATTCACGGCCAGGCGCCTTGCAGTGTGGCTGCGATGGCACTGCGCCCAAACGCGAAAAGGCCCTCTGACGAGGGCCTTTTCGCTGCTTGGCTCGTGTAGACGCCGGCGGTCCCCTGAGAGGGACCTCCAGATCAGAGGCCCATGCTCAGGCCGATGAAGCTGTAGGTGACCGCCTTGCTGTAGTAAGGATCGTCACGCACCGTCACGCTGCCAGACACGTACACGCCCTTGGACACTTGATAGCTCAGGCCTGCGGATCCGAACCCGCCGGTCGAGCTGCCCTTGCGCAGATCGATGTTGAACGACGACATGCCGATGATCGAAGAGGTGCCTGAGTAGGAGCTCATGCCGCGGCTTAGACCGCCAGTGACGCCAGCGCCGAGGTTGTAGCCAAGGTTTTCATTGAGCTTGCCCTGCATCTTGGCGCCCAACGTGGCTGCATCCGGACGAACCCTGAACTTGTCGTAGGAGATCGGGGCGACGACTTGACCGGCAACCGCATCCTCGGTGTAGGCCTTGCGGGTGATCTTCGAATGGCTGAACCCGAGGTACGGCGTGATCAGGACCCCGTTAGTACGAAGTCCGAAGCCCACCTCGGCTGACACGGTGGTCGCGTCGAGCTTGGCTTTGCCAGAGCCCGATTCGGTGAAGTCCTCGTCGACTCCGTGGCGGGTGACGCGGATCTTGCCATCCTTGGTCGCAGCTGAGATCTTTGCGTTGAAGCCGCTGCCATCAGCGTTCTGGTTGAACGCCACGAAGCCACCGAAGGTCGGGCGATCGTGCGCGCTGACGTCATGTCTGGACTGCTTGCTGCCCTTGCTGTCGAAGAAGGCGCCCACGCGGAACTGCTCGGTCAAGCGCAGCGAACCGATCACCACAGCACTGGTGGAGTTGGTCACGGTGGTGTCCCCGTTGCGTGCAAAGATCGACAAGCAAACGCCGCGTTCGTCAAAGTAGCGGCAGTCATAGCTCGCCGTGGTGAGCAGGTCGCCCAGGCGAGACCGCATGACCATGTGCAAGTTGCTTCCCGATCGCCTCAGTTGCGAGAGTGTGTTGGTGGCGTCCGGGCCGAACGTCATGACCAGATCGGTCGAAGGCACATCGCCCTCAACTTCAGCCAGCTTCCAGCGCACCCAGTGGGTGGAAGGATTGTTGATGTAGCCCTGCCAGTTGCCAGCATTGTTCGTGCCGGTGATCTGCTGGCTGGCCACCGTGGTGATCTGGTCGGCCGTGACGCCGCTCAGAACGCCGGTGAGCGTTCGCTCGGCGCTGGTGAAGGCAGCGTCGTTGAAGCTGCTGTACTGCTCGCTCAGACCGAAAGCCATCTGGCCCAGATTCGTTGGCCCGTCCTCGCCGAGCGCTTCAATCGGAATCGAATCATCGTTAAACGCTTGTGAGATCGGCTCCGGAATGCCGTTCATCACGACCAGCTGGCCGTAACTCGTTGGCGAGTCGACGATTACCTTGTACTCCTGCGGCAAGTAGCCACCGTAGGTCAGCGCGGTCCCTGCGGTCGAACCTGCGCCCTGGGCGTTGACCAGGCTGGTAATCGATCCAAAGCTGCGGTTGACGATGCCCAGTTGGACCTGCTGATCCGGGGCTGGAGTCCCATTTTCGTCGATCGAGTTGTAGCCGCCCAGAATCGTGCCGCGATTGAGGATCGAAACCGACCCATTCATGACATCAACACCGGCACCACCGCTCGTCGAAGGCGGGCCAACATTAAAGTTAAAGGGCACTGTCTGTTGCGTTTGCAGGCCGCCAAGGATGCGGCCGCTGTTCTCGATCGCCACCGTGCCACCCGTGACGTTGATGGCCGCAGCGGCAGTGGAACTGGTTCCTGCTGCGAGGCCACCGAAGATGAGGCCGCCGCTGGAGTTTTGAATGAACGCCGTGCCACCCGACACCAGGACACCCGTACCGGCGGCAGCGTCGAGACCACCCACTCCACCAGTAATGTAGGACTCGTTCGTCAAGTACAGCGTGCCGTCTTGAAGCTCGATACCGGCACCGCCCGCGCCATTGGCGCCAGCCGTTCCACCGCTACCACCGGTACCGGGGGCGCCAGCACTGCCACCCTTACCACCGATACCGGCGGTGCCAGCGCTGCCACCGTTACCACCGATACCCCCAACGGTGCCCTCCAAGGGAGAGCCAGGCAAGCCGGGTTCGCCCGCGCCTGTGGTACCACCCTTACCACCGAAACCACCACTGGAAATAGCGGCTTGACCAAGAGGGGCGCCTCCTGCGTTACCGGCAAACGCCTGGCCGCCCATGCCGCCCGAGCCCCCAACCCCAGCGCGCCCGGCGTCGCCGGAAGCACCAGCGGCTCCGGCGACTCCGCCCGAGCCTCCAACACCCCCCGAGCCACCGACACCACCATCGCCGCCGCTGATGCCTGCCATGGCCCCTTGGTTGACCACGTACACCGTCGCACCGGGCGCACTGATCAGGATGCCTGCGCCACCATTGCCGGCGTTGCCGCCATTGCCACCATTGCCGCCGTTGCCGCCGTTGCCGCCGTTGCCGCCGTTACCGCCGTCGCCGCTGTCGCCACCATTGCCACCGGGTCCACCGGCACCCCCGGCGGCGGTACCACCCAAGCCGGGAGAGCCCGAACCTCCTAGACCTTGAGGGTTGTAGCCGTCGCCGCCATAGGCATCGCCACCTCCCCCGCCAGTACCGCCAGTGCCGCCAGCACCGCCAGAAGCGCCGGCACCACCAGCACCACCAGCCCCGCCAGCACCGCCGGCGCCGCCCACGCCACCCTCGCCGCCAGTAGCGCCGGAGATGCGCGCAGAATTGTTGAGACGCACGATGCCCACGACATTCTCGACCGAGAAGCCGACACCACCGGCGCCGCCGTTCGAACCGGTGGCACCTTGGGCGCCATCGGCGCCGGCGGTTCCATTACCGCCAT
This sequence comes from Rubrivivax sp., assembly GCA_027490215.1. Lineage (GTDB taxonomy): Bacteria > Pseudomonadota > Gammaproteobacteria > Burkholderiales > Burkholderiaceae_C > PBB1. The sequence goes on along the minus strand of JAIXYO010000063.1, from coordinate 23,301 downwards.
TACCGCCCGCAGCACCGGTTCCACCGTTACCACCAAGGCCACCGGCATCGCCGGTGGCGGACCCACCATTGGGAGTCTCCTCATCAACGGCGTAACTGGCCGATCCGCCGCCACCGGTGGCACCGGCACCGCCGACACCACCGTCACCGCCGTTGCCACCCGCGCCACCGGCGCCACCCGCGCCACCGGCGCCACCGGCGCCACCCGCGCCACCCGCGCCACCGGTGCCGCCATCGATGGACTCGAAGTTGTTGTAGATCAACGTGGCGCCGTTGTTTCGCACCGCATAACCGGCCCCACCAACGCCACCCAGACCGGCGGTTCCGCCTGTGGCACCCGGCGTCCCGGCCGTGCCGCCTGTCACCGACGAGCCACCATCAGCACCCGGCGTAGCGTCGTCACCGCCTGATGTACCGGGGGCGCCAGGGCCTGGGTTGCCGCCCCCCCCTTTTCCGGGGATGCCCGCGGAGCCAGTTGTGCCAGCCGGCGTGCCGGTCGGCCCATCAACACCCGCAGTCCCTGTGGCTCCGTCGGTGCCGGCTAAACCCGTGGAACCCGTGGCGCCGTTCACAGAGCCCACGTTGTTGACGAGCACCTCGTTACTCGGCGACGGCACCGCCGAGGCCGACTGGGCGACGACCAACAGAGCGGTCGCAGCGACCATCGAGGCCGGACCTGAAAACAACATTTCGATGGCAGTGGCCGTAGCCTTCTTGGCGTGCATGGGGCGCAGACTCTTCACTTGGGAGCTCCTATATTGAAAACTGGCTAATACAGTTAAACAGTTAAAGATGCCACTTAGTCTATTCGATGTTCCTAAAACGTTTGTGAACGTTTTAAACTTTTTTGTCGTTTTTTTACTCATTCCAAAGCGCGACGAGCTGGGCGGCCGGCACGCTTCACCCCGAGGCGCGCGTTGGCTTCGCTTACTCGCATCGGGCGGGTAGTCCGCGTGGGCAGCCGGCGCGAACCGCGACGGACAGCGGCTGCCCGGCAGCCTCAAGCCATGATCAGAAATTGACCTCAGCCGAGATGAGCCGTCGTGCGGTCTCCAGCGCCTGAGGCGACAGCACCACTCCGCTGGGAGCCTGGTAGCCGTAGACCTGCCGGTTGTCGAGGTATTGCGGTACCGCTGCGCGGCGCGCGCTCTCGGCAAAGATCACCTCGCAGGGGCGACCGGTCGCGTCCGCGTGCCGCAGATTGCGGGCGATGTCAGCGCGAATGAGGCAGCTGCCCGTGACGACCGACACCTCGATCACGCCGCGCACCCGGCGCTCGACGATCCAATGGTCGGGATCGCACGCCCGCGGCGCGCCCAGCTCGTCAACGTCAAGGCTGAAGTTGGCGCCGGATTCTTGCGGCGCCAAGGCACGCAGCATCGGCGCGACGACCGGCAAGCCCAGCGCGACCAGCTCACGCAGGGTGCACGGCCGCAGGAAGCTGCATGCGGTGGTCATGAGCAGGAAGTCGCAGCCGTGCCGGTGAACAGCCTCCAGCAGCGCATCGCGCCCGGCGGCCAGCTCCGACGCGGTCTGCACCTCGAGGCCTGCGTACTGCGAGCTCAGGCGATCGATCCAGCGCTGCACCGACGCGGGAAGCCCCGCGCTCGCTCGCTCCGGCGCCTCGGCCGCGGACGGCACGAGCACGATGCACACCCGCATGGCCGATCGAGACCACTCGAGCGACTCGAGGCAGGCCAGGTGCAGAGGCAGGGCCGGGTCGTCGGGGCGAGCCACGAGGCCCACGAGCACACTGGCCGAATCCTTGAGCGCGCTGCGCAGTTGCCGCGGCGGCTGCAGCACGTGCTGATCCGACAGGCTGTCGCCCCAGTGCGGCCCGAGGCGCAGCGGCCGCTGCTGTTGCTGCAGCCCCTTGAGGCTGTGGCGGGCATTACCAGCGACACGGGCCAGGTCCTGCGCACCCACCTTGCCGCTGCCCAGCAGCGTCAGGCAAACGTCCAGGCTTTCCTGATAACGGCCGGTCCAGTAGGCGTTGACCGAGAGCTCGTCGAGCAAGCCCATGTCGTAAGCCCAGGGTTCTCCGAACAAGGAATCGGCGGGATAGGGTTTGCCCAGGCCGGTACGCGCGAACTCGTAACCCTGGGCGTGGCGGCCCTTGACGCGGCAGAACCGGCTGGCACCTTGAAGCGCCTCGACGCGTGTGGCGCTGGCCCGGATGGCAGCCTCATAGGCCGCGAGCACATCGTCGTCAGCAAAACAGAGTTGCTCCTTGAGCCGTGCCACCTGCAGCAAGCTGTAGTAGACCTCGTCCTGCCAGCCACCCATGGCAGCGCGCTCGAGGTAATGGCGAATGGCGTCGAGCGGCTGCTTGGCGTCGCGGTGGCTCTGCGCCAGATAGAAGGTGTAGCGGGTACGCAGGTACGAGTCCTGCTCGGTGCGCAGGGCTTCTTGCAGCACGGCCACATCGCGCAGGAACACGTCGGCACCCTTGCGTCGGGCGCCGTCGTGTCCTCGGCGCATGCCGATCGGCAAATGCCCGAACTGGGCGGGCCCGTTCGAGTGAACGAACTCATGCAGCACGCCCCGGTAGGACCACTCGAGACGGTTGTTCACCAGCTGATTGCGCGGATAGCGCTGCGTGCCGTCGACGATGTCCACCGAGTAGCAATCTCGCGTGAGCTTGGGCATGAAGAACCCTTCTGGCAATTCGAGGGTGTCGTCGGCGTCGAGCGTGAGGGTGAAGTCGGCATGCGCCCGTGCAAGGGCCAAGGCCTCGGATCGGTTGTGGGCGAAGTTCTTCCAGGCACGCTCGTGGAGGCTGCCCGGGATGCCCTTCATGTGCTCGCGAACGATCTCCTGCGTGCCGTCGGTGGAGCCGGTGTCCACCACGATCCAGTGATCGATCAGTGAGCGGGCGCTGTCCAGGCTGCGCCGGATCACCGCAGCCTCGTTCTTGACGATCATGCACAAGCAGATGGATTGGCCGGCAGCGTTCATAAAGTTTCGTTCACGGTTTGTCGTTCAAGGGGGAGGAGTGAGGGCCTGGGGCGGCCGCGAGAAGCGGCTTTCGCAACCGCTCGATGGCGGGCAGGCCCATGGCAGGTTCGACCAGCATGACCAGAAGATCGCCCGCCTCGGCGGCCTCGAGAGCCGCCTGAACGGCCGCGCCCGGATGCGGCTCGACGCGGACCGCATCGTGTGGCAGGCCCGCTCGCAAGAGGCAGTCAAGCCCGTGGTTCAGCATGGCGCGAACAGGGTCCTCGCCAGCGTAGTCGGGGCACCGACTCACGTACCCAGGGTCGCAGCCGAGCACGATGTGGTCGAACGACCGGGCCAGCTGCGGCGCCATCTGATCCAGATGTTGCCGATGACGATTGCCCAGTTGCAGGCTCAGCAGGCGTCGCCGGCCGGCCACTGGCAGGCTCGAGGCGATGGCGCACAGCTCGGCCACGCCGTCGGGGTTGTGGCCATAGTCCAGCAATATGCGAAACGGCAAGCCTTCGATGAAGTTGTAGCGGCCCGGGTTGTGCTCGGGCGTGTTGGCAAAAGTGGCCAGCGCGCGACGCACCGTGGAGCGGTCCACGCCCTGAGCCCAGGCGAGCGCCGCGGCGAACAAGGCGTTCATGGCGTTGTGGCGCAACAAACCACCCATCCAGGCCGCAACGTCGTGCAACGGCATGAGCGGCGTGTGCACACCCCCACGTGCCTGGACGATCCACGGCTGACCGATGTGCTCGCCCGCATAGACAGCCTCACCGTTGCCACTCAGGTGCTCGCGCAGCGCGGGCACGTCGGGGCGTGAGGCCACAAGGATGCGTCGAGGAGCCGCGGTGCGATCGAGCATGGCCAGCGCCAGCGGATCCTCGGCATTGACCACCACGGCGCCGGTGGCTCGCTCGAGCACCTCGGCCTTGAGCTCGGCCATGGCCTGCAGGCTGTGAATGCCGTCCACGCCGATGTGGTCATCCTGCACGTTGAGCAGGGCCGCGACGTCGTATCGGTCGCAAGGGTGGCCGAATTTCAGGAGCCCCTTGCGCGGCATCTCCAGCACAGCCACCTCCACGGAGGGGTCGTTCAGCAAAATCCGCCCGCCGGGATGGCCCGACAGATTTTCGGCAGTCAGCCGCTCCTGGCCGACCCAGACGCCCTGTGTGGTGCACACCCCGGCGCGGCAGCCCGCGGTGAGCCAGATGTGGTGCAACATGCGCGCCACGGTGGTCTTGCCGTTGGTGCCGGTGATGGCTGCCGTGGGGATGCGCGCTGGCTTGTCGCGAAACAGCCAGTCGATCAACTCGCCATTGAGGTCGCGTCCAGGCTCTGCGAGCCAGTGAACCCTGAATCCGGGCTGCGCGTTGACTTCGCAGATCGCACCGCCGACCTCCATCCAGGAACGGGAGATATCAGGGCAGAGAAGATCGATCCCGGCGATGTCCAGACCGATGCAGCGTGCTGCGCGCTCCGCGAGAGCGCGGTTGTCGGGGTGGACGAGGCCCAGCACGTCTTCGGCGGTGCCGCCCGAGCCGATGTTGGCGATGCGGCGCAGGTGCACGAAGCGCCCTGCCCCCGGGACACTCTGGGCGTCCAGCCCTTGCTCGGCCAGACAGCCGCGGCCCTCCTCGTCGAGCTCAAGCGCCATGAGCATGCTGCGCTTGTGGCGGCCACGCTGGGGGTCGCGGTTGACGCGCTCCACGAGCTCGGCCACGCTCGAGGTGCCGTCGCCCGAGACGCCAGCCGGCGTGCGGCGCGCAGCCGCCCAAAGCCGACCGTCGACGACCAGCAGCCTGTGGTCGGCACCGTCCACATGCCGCTCAACGACCACGCCACCGGCAGACAGCTGCGAAGCTGCCTCGAAAGCCCGGCGCAGGCCGGCTTCGTCACGGATGCCCGGCACAACCCCCAACCCACCGTCCAGATCGGCAGGCTTGATCACCACGGGCCAGCCCTGCGCGCGAGCGCATTGCAGCGCTTCGTCCACGCTGCGCACCCAAGTGCCCTGCGGCACCGGTATCGCTGCCTCGGACAGCAACAGCTTGGTCCGGTGCTTGTCACGCGCGAGGCGACTGGCGATGTTGCCGGTACGCCCCGTGAAGGAGCTTTCCAGCCGCTCGGCAAAAGCACCCCAACCGATCTGTATGAATCCCGGGCGGGTCACCACCGGCATGCCCCGAGCCAGAGCAGCCAGGGCCGCACGCAGTGTGTTGGGCGCAAGCCCGTCGTTCCGAACGGCTTCCAGCCAACTGTTGAGATCACGCGCCAGCGCGGCGGCCTTTGCGGACCTCTCGGAGGCCTCTTCGTAATGAATCAGAACGTGGCGCAAGGCGAGCTGAAGTGCAGCATCCAGAACTGGCCACCTGAAGCAAGGCAAAGCCAGCGTCGCCGAGTCGCCCTCCACGCGAAGCACCCGGGCCTGCCACGCCGGCTCGTGCGCCCAGCGTTGGAAGGCGATGCAAAGCGCAGCAACCCAATGCGCGAAGGTCGTGGGTGCGGTCTGCGGGCCTGCCAGCATCGCCCCCGGCCAATCAGCGTCGGCCACGCCCCACAACGGATCGCCAGGCCGCAGGTGCGCCACGCCCTGTCGAAGTGCCGCTTCGACACCGGGCCAGCTTTGGCCAGCATCCTCGAGCCCGACCGTCACGGTACACATGCCCGCCTGATCCAGACCCGCCGTGCAGCCGGGCTTGTAGGTAGTCGGCCCTGAGCTACCCGCCTTCAGAGTGATCCATGCCGAGATCATGAGCGTGGCGGCTGTGCAGCCATCGAGGGCATCAAGGAATTCACTCCGAATCGCCAGAGTCCGCGCGGAGTGAGCGCGTTGCCCATGGCCAACTAACTAAAATGTGACCAAAGGTTGTAAACCACTTTTATTGACTAATGTTTTACTACACTTCGCCGCTCATCTATTTGTTGAAGCTGACACGTCGCTTTGGTTAAAAAAATTGAGCCGGTCCAGCCGTCGGAGGCCCCTTGCGTCGAGGACGGCAAAGCCATCGCCATCATCGGCATGGCTTTTCGCTTCCCTGGCGATCTGGCCGACGAGTCCAGCCTGTGGGACGCGCTCAAAGGCGGCCGCGACCTCGTCACCCAGGTCCCGCCAGAGCGCTGGGCCACTGCCGAGCTGCAGCACCTCAAGCGCACCGAGCCCGGGCGCAGCATCACCTTCAAGGCGGGTGTGCTGTCGGGGATCGACCAGTTCGACGCCGGCTTTTTCGGTATTTCGCCGCGGGAGGCAGCCTGGCTCGATCCGCAGCAGCGCCTGTTGCTCGAGCTGGCCTGGGAGGCCATCGAAAACGGCGGCCGCGCGCCGTCCACGCTGAAGGGGTCCGACTGCGCGGTCTACGTGGGCATTTCCAGTTTCGACTACGGCATCCGCGGGCTGGACGATCTGGCTCTGCTGTCTGCGCACTTCATGACAGGCAACACGCTCAGCGTAGCGGCCAACCGGTTGTCCTACTTCTTCGATCTGCGCGGCCCGTCGGTGGCGGTAGACACGGCCTGCTCGTCGTCGCTGGTGGCGCTGCATCACGCGTGCAACAGTTTGCGTGCGGGAGAGTCGTCGATGGCGTTGGTGGGCGGCGTCAACCTGCTGCTGCATCCGTATCCATTCGTGGGCTTCACCAAGGCGTCGATGTTGTCGGCCAACGGCCGCTGCCGCGCGTTTGATGCCACCGGCGACGGCTACGTGCGCGCCGAAGGCGGCGCCGTCTTGCTGATCAAGCCGCTGGCACGCGCACTGGCTGATGGAGACAACGTCCACGCCGTGATCCGCGCCACCGGTATCAACGCCGACGGAGCGCGCAAGACTGGCATCACCGTACCCAGCAGCGAGGGCCAGGCCGATCTGATGCGAACGGTGCTCCAGCGCAGCGGCCTGGGTGCACTCGATGTCGACTTCGTCGAAGCGCACGGCACCGGCACCTCGGTGGGCGACCCCGTCGAAGCCGCGGCCATTGGCGCGGTCTATGGGAAAGGCCGTCCGGCGGGTCAACTGCTGCCCGTCGGTTCGATCAAGACCAACCTCGGCCACCTTGAGCCGGCGTCTGGCATGGCCGGCCTCGTCAAGTCGGTGCTGGTGCTGAAAAATCGCGCTGTGCCGCCCTCGCTGCACGTGAGCACGCTCAACCCGAACATCGGCTTCGCAGCGCTGCAGCTCGATGTCGTCACCTGCCATCAGGCGCTGGTACCCGCCGCGGGCAAGCCGCTGGTGGCCGGCGTGAACTCATTCGGTTTTGGCGGCGCCAACGCCCATGTGCTGTTGCAAGAGCACGTGGCCGCGCCGCAGCCCACGCAGGCCGAAGCGCGTCAGGCCACCCCGCCGCTCTTCCTGTCGGCGCGCACCGACGCCGCCTTGCGCGAGCTGGCGGGTCGTTACGCAGAGCTGCTCGAGGCCACGCCGGCGGAAGGCTTCTACGACATTGCTCATGCCGCAGCGCACCGCCGCGAGCGCATGGAGAAACGGCTGGCCATTCGCAGCGCATCGCTGGCCGACACCGCGCTGGCGCTGGCGGAGTTTTCGCAAGGCGTGTCGTCAGCGCGGGCGGTTGCCGAAGCGGCGTTGCCGGCCCCTGGCAGCGTCGCCTTCGTCTACTCGGGAAACGGCGCGAATTGGACGGGCATGGGCCGTGCGCTCCTGGCTGAATCGCCGCGCTTCGCCGATCTGCTGGCCGCGCTCGACGCTTCGTTCTACCCCCACACCGGCTTTTCAGTTGTGGATGAATTGCTCAACGGTAGCGCCGAGAGGCTCGAAGACACCGCCGTGGCGCAACCGCTGCTGTTCGCCATGCAAGTGACGTTGACCCAGTGGCTGCGCGAGCAAGGCATCGCTCCGGCCGCGGTCGCGGGCCACAGCGTGGGCGAAGTGGCCGCCGCCTGGGCCGCCGGTGCGCTCGATCTGGACCAGGCCATGCGCGTCATTTGCGCACGCAGTGCCGCGCAGGGCCTCACCCGGGGTACCGGCCGCATGGCCGCGGTGGCCATGTCGGCTGCGGAGATGCAAGGCGTACTGAGCGAACTGGCCGTCGAGGTCGAAATCGCCGCCATCAACAGTCCGTCCAACGTGACGATTTCCGGCTGCCCGAGTGACATCGAACGTGTGCGCCAGCACATCGAAAAGCGGCGCGTGTTTTTCCGGCAGCTCGACCTCGACTACGCATTCCACAGCCGGCAGATGGATCCCATCCAAAGCCGGCTGGTGCGCAGCCTGGCCGGTTTGTCGCCCGCCGCTCTGGGCGGCGTGGCGTTCGTGTCCAGCGTCACCGGTGACGCCGTCAATGGCACCGAACTCGACGCGCACTACTGGTGGCGCAACGTGCGTGAGCCGGTGCGCATGGCCGAGGCGATGTCGCTGCTCGTCGCACGGGGCTGCCGCGTGTTTGTCGAGATCGGCCCGCATGCGGTGCTGCAGCGCTACATGAGCGAGTGCGTGACTGCGGCAGACGCCACCGCTCGCGTGCTGCCCACCCTGCACCGCAACGACGACGGCCTGGCGCGGCTCGAAGACACCGCCTTGCGCATCCACCTGCTGTCTGATCAGCCGCAGCTGAGCTCGCTTTTCCCGTGGGCTGCCGCACACGTTCGACTGCCCAACTACCCCTGGCAGCGCGAGCGTCACTGGCACCCCGTCACCAGCGAAGGCCACGGGCTCATCGAACGCCGGCGCGTGCATCCGCTGCTCGGCTGGCAGCTCACCGAAACGCCCAACAGTTGGGAAAACACGCTTGATGCGGCGACCATCCCTTGGCTGGCCGACCACCAGGTCGGAACGGCCGTGGTCTTGCCAGGCGCCGCCTATGCCGAAATGGCGCTGGCCGCTGCGCGAGAGTGGTTGGGCGGCGAACGCTTCACGCTCGAAGAACTCGAGATCATCTCGCCCATCGTGTTCGATGCCGATCACGCGCGCAGCCTGCGCTTTGCGCTCAACGCACGAGACGGTGGCTTCCAGATCACCAGCCGCGAGCGCCTGTCAGCCGACGACTGGACGCTCAACGCCACTGGCAGGCTGCTCGACACGGCGGGTGCGCCAGCCCCCTTGGCAGGTCAACTCAAGCCACTGACCAAAGCCTCTCAGCTCATCAAGCACGAAGCCCACTACCGCCTCGCGACATCGCTCGGCCTCGACTACGGTCCGGCCTTTCGCGGCCTCGAGATCGCGCGATTGGCCGGCGACCGGCTCGACGCCAGCGTGCAGGCGCCTGACAGCGTGCTGGCCGATGGTGCGTACCTCATGCACCCGGCGCTGCTCGATGTGTGCTTCCAGACGCTGGTCGACTTTTTCCAGGCCGACATCGAGGCCGGCCACGGCGTGGCGATGCTGCCGGTGAGGGTGGGTCGGATCGACCTGTTCAGCAGCGCGCCCGTCACCGGACTGCGCGCCCAGTTACGCCAGCGTGGCGCACGCTCGGTGGCGGCTGATTTCGAATTGCACGATGCTCACGGCCAACTGGTGGCGCGTCTTGCGGGCTGTCGCTTTCGGGCTGCCCACATGGCGCAACGCGAGCCATTGGCCGTGGCGCGCTGGCATATCCAGCCGCATTTGCAGCCGCACCCGGCCGATCAGGCCAGCAGCGTGTTGCCGGCTCCAGCCGCGCTGGCGAGGCGGCTGTGCGAGGGCTTTGCCGGCATCGACGCCGAGCCGCAGCGCGCAGCGTGGTTCACGCAGACCCTGCCGCTCTTCGAAGCGCTCACGTTGTCGTTTGCCTATGCGGCGTTCAGCACGCTGTTTTCGCAGCGACCAGACTGGTTGCAACAGGAGCTGAGCGATCCTGCCGCCTCCCCCTATCTGCGCTGGCTGGCTTCGCGCCTGAGAGACGAGAACCTGCTGCTCGAAAGCGACGGCGTATGGCGCCTCGCAGCCACTGACCTGCCACCCGCCGAGGACATCTGGCAAGAACTGCTGCGCGATGCTTCGGCGTGTTTGCCGGAGCTGGTGTTGTTGGGCCGGGTGGGCCGCCATCTGCCTGAACTGCTGAGCGGCGAGATCGGGGGAAACGAGTTTCTCCAGTCGCTTCGGCAGTCGCCGACGGCCGAGAATTTGCTCGATGACGACCTCGCCTATCTGGGCACGCGCTCGGCGATCAACAGCACTGTTGTGCACCTCGCGCGCGGTTGGCCGGCGCACCGCCGTCTGCGTGTGCTCGAGGTCTCCCATGGCGCCAGCGACCTGACGCGCGGCCTGGTTGCTGCATTGCCCGAAGACCGGCTCGAGTGCGTGATCGGGCAGCTGCACGATGACACACGGGCGCGTCAGCAAATCGAGTTCGAGAGCGCCGCCAACACCACGGTGGCTGCCATCGACACTTCGTCGTGGCAGCTCAGAGCCGAGCGGACGCTGCCCGAGCTGTTCGATGTGGTTGTGCTGCGCCACAGCCTGCATCGCGCGTCCAGCCCGTCTTCGGCACTGGCACAGGCACGGAGCTGGCTGGCTCCGGGCGGCTTACTGCTGGTCGCCGAGCGCCACGCCGACTGGAGCGCCGACTTCCTGCACGGGCTTGACCCTGCCTGGTGGCACGACGATGTCGATCAACCGCAGTCTTCGCTGCTGTCGCCCGCCGCCTGGCAGTGCGCACTGGTTGATGCCGGCTTCGAGGCGATCGAGTTGGCTTGCGAGCCGGCAGCTGGAGACTTGTCGGCCGGCGCTTACCTGCTGTTCGCGCGGAAGTCGGTGCGAGAAGCCGCCACCCCCGCACCGAAACCTGCTCGCTGGCTTCTGCTGGCCGATGGCGCCTCGGCGGCGTGTGCCAGACAACTGCGCGGCCGCCTCGAGTCCTGGGCGCAGCAGGTCACGGTGGTTGCTTGTGAATCGGGCGAGCCCGCAGCGCTCTCGTTCAGCGGCGTAGACCACGTGGTTCACCTGGCTGGCTGGGGTAGTGTGTGCGATGCCGCGTTCATGGCCCCGGTGGCATTGATGCAGCACGTGCAGGCCATGACGCTGCAAGCACACCCACCGCGTTTGTGGTTCATCACCCAAGGCGGTGCGCTGGTGGCCGATGCGCCGTGGCCTGTCGATCCCAACCCGCTTCAGGCAGCCCTGTGGGGCCTCGGCCGCGTGGTCATGAACGAACACCCCGAGCTGTCCTGTTCGCTGATCGACATGGCCTGCGATCTCGACGGGCCGCACGCAGTGACACGCCTCGTGCAGGAACTGCTGCAACCCGACGGCTGCAACGAAGTCGTCCTCGCTCCCGACTCGCGCTACAGCCTGTCGTTGAGGCCGCGGCCCGAGGCGGCCTTGTTGCCTGGCAACGGCGACACCGCGGAGCTGCCCGTGCGCTCGCGGCTCGACTTCCGCGTGCCCGGGCAGTTGCGCAACCTGCTGTGGCTGAACGATCCAGAACGGCCTTTGAAAGACCACGAGATCGAGGTGCGTCCCCGCGCCGTAGGCCTGAATTTCCGCGACGTGATGTACCTCATGGGATTGCTGCCTGACGAGGCTGTCGAAAACGGCTTTGCCGGTGCCAGCCTCGGCCTCGAGATGGCCGGCGTCGTCTCGCGCGTGGGCCCCCGCGTCAAGGATCACCTGCCTGGCGACGCCGTCATGGGCTTCGGCTCGGCCTGCTTTGCCAGCCACGTGATCACACGCGACAACGCCATCGTGGCCATGCCACCGGGCTGGTCGTTCGAGGCGGCGGCCACCGTACCCACGGTGTTCTTCACCGTCTTCTATTCACTGCGGCACCTGGCCGATCTGCAGTCCGGCGAACGAGTGCTCATCCATGGCGGGGCCGGTGGTGTGGGCATCGCAGCGATCCAGTTCGCACGCCACCTGGGCGCTGAAGTCTTCGCCACCGCCGGCAGCGAAGAAAAGCGCGACTTCGTGCGACTGCTGGGCGCCGACCACGTGTTCGATTCGCGAAGCCTGGGTTTTGCCGACGAGCTCCTGGCCGCCACGGGCGGCGAAGGCGTCGATGTGGTTCTGAACTCGCTGGCCGGCGAGGCCATCCGCCGCAACCTGCGAGTGCTCAAGCCATTCGGACGCTTTCTTGAACTGGGCAAGCGCGACTTCTTCGAGAACACGCCGATCGGTCTGCGTCCTTTCAAGGACAACATCAGCTACTTCGGCATCGACGCTGATCAGCTGCTCACCGGACGCCCTGCGTTGGCTGCGCGCATGTTCCGCGATGTGATGGCGCTCATGCGCGATGGCGTGTTGTCGCCGCTGCCGTGCCGCACGTTCCCGGCTGCGCGTATGGTCGATGCGTTTCGCACCATGCAGCAGGCGCGCCACATCGGCAAGGTGGTAGTGTCGATGGCCGCAGTGCCACGCCCCGAGCCAGCAGCGAGGCCGAAGCCGGCGGCCCGATTTGAGGCCCAAAGTACCTGGCTGGTGAGCGGCGGCCTGTCCGGCTTCGGGCTGGAGTCGGCGCGCTGGCTGGCCGATCGCGGCGTGGGCCACCTCGTGCTGCTTGGGCGGCGGGGACTCGACACCCCTGGCGCTGCGCAAGCGGTGGCCGAATTCAAGGCGCGCGGCGTGAACGTGTGGGCGGTGGCATGCGACATCACCAACCCCGACGCGCTGGGTCTTGTCATCGCGCGCATCAGCCAGAAGATGCCACCGCTCAAAGGCGTGCTGCACGCCGCGGCCTTGTTCGACGATGCGGTCATCTCGCAGCTCGACGCCGACCGCATGCAAGCCGTGCTGCGCCCCAAGTTGCTCGGCGCCTGGCACTTGCATAGCCTCACGCGCGACATCCCCCTCGATCACTTCGTGGTCTATTCGTCGGTCACCACCCTCTTCGGCAACCCCGGCCAGGCCAACTATGTGGCCGCGAATGCCGGGCTCGAAGGCCTGACCGAGTTGCGCCGCCGCCTGGGCCTGCCCGCCACCTGCATCGGCTGGGGACCGATCGGCGACGCGGGCTACCTGAGCCGCCAGACAGCGGTCAAGCAGAGCCTCGGTCAGCGCCTGGGTGCGGCGCCACTGTCCAGCGCGCAGGCGCTCAGTCTGCTCGATGAGGTGCTGACCGGATCGGGCGACGCGTACGCCGCGGCCAACTTTGATTGGGCAGTGCTCGCGCGGGTGTTGCCGTCGGCGCACAGCGCGCGCTTCGAGCAGCTCAACCGCACCAGCAGCCCCGACCAGATGGCTGCTGGACAGTGCATCGATGTGCGCGCGCTGATTGCAGGCAAGTCGGCCACTGAAGCCACCAGCCTGGTGCGCGACATGGTCGCCCAGGAAGTGGCGAAAGTGCTGTCCGTCGCCGTCGAACGTGTCGATACCGCACTCTCGCTGCACGATCAGGGCATGGATTCGCTAATGGCCGTGGAGCTTGCGCTCGGGCTCGAGCAGCGTTTTGGCATCAAGCTGCCGACCATGATGCTGGGCGACGGCATGGCGGTAGACCGCTTGGCTGCGCGCCTCGTCGACAAACTGCTGGGCAGCGACAACGGGCCGCTGGACACCGCCCATCCGATCGACGCTGTGGTGGCCGATACGGCCCGCCAGCACGGCTTGGAAGCTACGCTCGAACTGCTCGACCTCATGGCCAGAGATGCGAGCGCCATGGCGGAAAGCCGCGAGAGGCTCAGGGCGTGAGCAAGTCGCACCTCGAAGCCTCGGCCAAGAGCCAGCTGATCCAGCGCTTTCTGGGCCGCAAGGCTGGCAATGCGCTGGTCTCGGGCGCGATGCCGGCATCCCGTGCGGACAGACACCCGCAGGTGCCCGACGCCATGTGCCGCTTCGATCGCCACCCCGGCTACGTCAAACTGCTGGTGCCACAGGCGGCTGCCAACCGGCTTGGCGTGGCCAACCCGTTCTTCAAGTCACACGAAGGCGTGGCCGGCGCCACCACCGTGATTGACGGGCGCAGCTGCATCAACTTTTCCACCTACAACTATCTGGGGCTGTCCGGGCACATCTCGGTGAACAAGGCCGCCAAGGCCGCCACCGACCGCTACGGAACCTCTGCATCGGCGAGCCGTCTGGTGGCGGGCGAACGCCCCGTCCAGCGCGAGCTGGAAGTCGCACTGGCCGAGTTCTACGAGGTCGACGACTGCGTGGTGTTCGTCAGCGGACACGCCACCAACGTCAGCACCATCGGCTACCTGTTTGGCCCGAAAGATCTGGTCATCCACGACAGCCTCATCCACAACAGCACGCTCGAAGGCATCCGCCTGGCCGGCAGCTCGCGACGCTCGTTTCCGCACAATGATGTGGCAGCACTCGACGCCATCCTGGCCGAGATCCGCGGCCAGTTCGAGCGCGTGCTGATCGTCGTCGAAGGCCTCTACAGCATGGACGGCGACATCCCCGACCTGCCGGGCCTCATCGCGATCAAGCAGCGCCACAAGGCTTTTCTGATGGTCGACGAGGCGCACTCGCTGGGTGTCCTGGGCGCCACCGGTGGCGGCATACGCCAGCACTTCGGCGTGGCCGGCACGCAAGTCGACATCTGGATGGGCACGCTCAGCAAGGCATTGGCCGGTTGTGGCGGCTACATCGCCGGCGAGCGTGCGCTGATCGAAAACCTCAAGTACGCCGCGCCCGGCTTTGTCTACAGCGTGGGCATCTCGCCACCGCTGGCTGCCGCATCGCTCGAAGCCCTGCGCGTCATGCAAAGAGAGCCCGAGCGCGTCGAGCGCCTGCAGTGCCGCTCGCAGCAGTTTCTGGAACTGGCACGCAGCCACGGCCTCGACACCGGCCTGTCGCAAGGCCACGCCGTCATCCCGGCCATCGTGGGCAGCTCGCTCAAGGCGGTGAAGCTCTCGCAAAAGCTCTTCGAGCGCGGGATCAACGTGCAACCCATCATTTACCCCGCCGTCGAAGAACGCGCCGCCAGGCTGCGGTTCTTCATCAGCTGCATGCACACCGAAGCGCATATGCAGACGGCGGTTGAAGCGTTGGCGGCGTGATGAAGGACCTCTGTCTTGCCGGCCAGTGGCCGCCAGCATTTTTCCGGAAGTTCACCTTTCCCACCCGTTTCTAGCCCGTAGATACATCCCCGGAATCGACCCCCTTGGAATCTCCCTCCGTCGCCATCACCGCCGCAGCGCCCTCACCAGCGCCAGCCGTCACCCACCGCCACCTGCCTGGGTGGTTCAACGCCATCTTCGTGTTCACGGTGCTGGTGCCGACGGCGTTGGCGGCGCTCTATTACGGGCTGATCGCCTCTGATGTCTACATCTCGGAGTCGCGCTTCGTGGTGCGCAACCCCCAGCGTGCATCCCAGTCGGGGCTGGGGGCGATTCTGCAGGGCACGGGTTTCACACGATCTCAAGACGACACCTATTCGGTGCACGACTACATGCACTCGCGCGATGCGCTGCGCGAACTCGACGAGACGCTGCATGTGCGTAGTTTGTTTTCCAGCAGCAGCGTTGATGTATTCAACCGCTTTCCCGGCCTGGATTGGGACGACAGCTTCGAAGCCCTGCACCGCTACTACCAGAAGCAGGTCAGCATTGACTACGACAGCGTCTCGTCGATCACCGTGTTGCGCGTGCACGCCTACACGGCCGAAGACGCCAAGACCATCAACGAGATGCTGCTCAACATGGGCGAGCGGCTGGTCAACAACCTCAACGACCGCAGCCGGCAAGACCTCATCCGCGTGGCCGAGCAAGAGGTCGAGCAAGCCGAATCCAAGGCCAAGGCGGCAGCGCTGGCGCTGGCATCCTACCGAGCCAACCGCTCGGTGTTCGACCCGTCCAGCCAGTCGGCCATGCAACTGCAAGGCGTGGCCCGGCTTCAAGAAGAGCTGCTGGCCACCGAAGGCAATCTCGCTCAGATCCGCCAGATGGCGCCCAGCAACCCGCAAATCGGTGCACTGGCCAGCCGGGCTGCAGGCCTGCGCCAGGCGATCTCCGCCGAAACTGGCAAGGTGCTTGGCAGCGGCACCTCGCTCACTGGCAAGGCCCCAGTGTTTGACCGCCTCACACTCGAAAAAGGCTTTGCCGACCGGCAACTCGGCAGCGCGCTGGCCTCGCTCGAGACCGCACGCAGCGAAGCCCAGCGCAAGCAGCTCTACCTGGAACGGCTGGTGCAGGCCAATCTGCCAGACATGGCCGTCGAGCCGCGGCGCATCCGCTCCACGTTCACGGTGCTGGCCTTGGGTCTGGTGCTGTGGGGCGTACTGAGCCTGGTGGTGTCCAGCGTCAAAGAGCACACCGACTGATGCAACCCGCGATGCCCGAGAGCAGCTTCATGCGATCGCTCGCCATTCAGCGGCGGGTGATCGGCGCCTTGCTCATGCGCGAGGTGATCACGCGGTTCGGGCGGGACAACCTGGGAGTGTTGTGGCTGGTGGGCGAGCCAATGATCTTCACGCTGGGGGTGGCCGCTGTTTGGATGGCTTTTGGCATGAACCATGGCGGCGGCATACCGATCGTGGCGTTTGCCATCACCGGTTATTCGTCGGTGCTGATGTGGCGCAACACGGTCAGCCGTTGCATCAGTGCAATCCAGGTCAATCTTGGCTTGCTCTATCACCGCAATGTTCTCGTGATCGATGTGATGCTGACGCGCATCGCGCTTGAGGTCGTTGGCGCCACGGCCTCTTTCATTGCGCTTTCATTGGTTTTTACCGCTGCTGAGTTGATTACCCCACCCGTTGACATGCTGCAGGTCTTGGGCGGCTGGCTGATGCTGGTTTGGTTTGGTACCTCGCTGGCGCTCACCATAGGTGCACTCACCTCGTACAGCCATCTGATCGAAAGGCTCTGGCACCCCGCGTCTTACTTCATGTTCCCTTTGTCGGGGGCCGCATTCATGGTCGATTGGCTGCCTACGGCATTTCAAAAGGTGGTGCTCTTGCTGCCCATGGTGCACGGCGTCGAGATGGTTCGTGAGGGCTACTTTGGCAATACCGTGCGCACGCACTACGACGCGGCTTACATGGCCGAGTGTTGTCTGGTTCTGACCTTGCTCGGTCTTTTCTTGGTACGCGATGCCGCTCTCCGTGTGGAGGCCGAATGATCCGGCTTGAAAGCGTCAACAAAAGCTACTCAACCCGGCATGGTCCGCGCAAGGTACTCACGGACATCAACTTGCAGCTTGACCGCGGGGGCAAGCTTGGCATTCTGGGTCGCAATGGAGCCGGCAAAAGCACGCTGATCAGGTTGTTGAGCGGTGCGGAACACCCCACCTCTGGGCGCATCCACAGAGGGATGAGCGTGAGCTGGCCGCTTGCCTTCACCGGGGCTTTCCAGATGCACCTGACAGGGCTTGACAACCTCAAGTTCATCTGCCGGGTCTATGGCGTTGAGTGGAAACCGCTCGTGCCCTTCGTTGAAGAATTCACAGAACTCGGGATGTACCTGCGCGAGCCAGTCGTGCATTACTCGAGTGGCATGACGATGCGGTTGGCTTTCGCGCTGTCGATGGCCATCGAATTCGACTGCTTCTTGATCGATGAAGGCATGGCCGTAGGCGACTCGCGCTTTGGCGACCGTTGTCACGTCGAGCTGTATCAAAAGCGCAAGGATCGCGCGTCCATTCTGGTGTCGCACGATCCCAAACTCATCAGGCTTTATTGCGAGCGTGTGTGCGTGTTGCACTGTGGCCGCCTTCACGAGTTCGACAGCGTCGACTCAGCCTACGACTTCTACGAGTCCACTCCCGTGCCGGCTCCAGCGGTCGTCTTTGATTGACGGGCAAGCCCAAAGCTCCGCTCACGGTCCATGCAACTGACGCTCTCCCCACCCATTGACGACGCTATCAAGCAAGTCGAGCACACTGGCTTTTTCAGTCCAGATGACATTGACTGGATTGAGAAGCTGTTCTGGCGAACCGGTGCCGGTAGGCCTGGCAGTGCGTGGGACGCCTTGAGAGATGCCCACATGCGGCTGCCCAAATGGTTTCGCCGAGGTCTGGATCCCCTCGGTGATGCCTACGCTGAACAACAGCACCAACTGTGGCAAATGCTTTCGGGCGTTGACCGCCCGTATGAACCTGCCGTCGACGAAAAGGAGCATTCATGGGGCGATGTCGACCCCGTGCGCGCCCCTGCCTACTTTGTTCGTCGTGACGCGCATGCGATTGCTGCGGCATCGGATCATGTGATTGCCACAGGGATGATCCTGCGGCACTCCAACCTCAAGGCTGGCGACTGGGCGCTCGAGTACGGCCCAGGATTTGGTCAGACCGCACTGGCGCTTGCTCGGCTGGGGGTCAATGTCGATGCCGTCGACATCTCGACCACGTTTTGCGATTTCGTGAACCGGCAGGCAGAGTTTTTTCAAGTGGGGCTGCAGGCATTCCATGGGCGGTTTGGTGACAACCCCAGACCGCAGAAGAAATACAAGCTGATCTGGTTCTATGAAAGCTTTCACCATTGCCTGCAGTTTCAGCAGGTGGTCCGCCAGTTGCGTGACCATTTGGCGGAAGGTGGCAGGGTGATCCTGGGAGGTGAGCCGATCGTGGAACGCGAGTACGCGGCCGTCCCTTACCCATGGGGTGTCAGGCTGCACAGTGAAGTCGTTGCGGTCGTTCGCAAGCAACATTGGTTCGAGCTGGGTTTTTCAGAGGACTTTCTCTGCGAACTGTTCATCAATGCAGGCTTCGTGGCGCGGCGCGTGGACTGCGAGCCATCGTTGTTTGGCCGGTTGCACGTGTTCGAGCGCCGCCCCGATGAAGTCAACCCTGGCTTGCAATGGCTTCCCACGGTGCTTGCTGACGAGTGGCATGGCCCGGAGGCCGATGGTCGTTGGACCAAGTCGGAATCGCGGTGGCCAGTGGAGGCCGACGGCAGTTTTTCTGCCATCGAGGTGGATCTGGCCAACCATTTGCAGCACCGACAACGCGTGATCGTCGTTTATGGCGGCACCGAGCACCCAGTCGACTTAGCGGCTGGCGCGCGATCAACCTTGCGGCTGTCTGCCAGACCATCTGCACGGGCACTGGTGTTCCGATGCAAGACGCAAGTGCTTTCATGGTTTGTGCGAATGCGTTCGGGGGACAAGCGTGAGCTGGGCATTTTTGTCAGGCGCGTGCGATACGTCACCGGTGCCTCAACCTGAGCCACAGATGAACATCCTGCTAGAACTGCGCCCCGCGCTCGATGGCCACGCCGGCATACCGCAAGAAACGCGGCTGCTGTTTCGCGGTCTGGCGCAGCTGCCCGGCGTGCAGGTGGATGGCCTGCTGCAAAGCAGCCAGCAGCGCCTAGCCAATGGCCTGCCGGCCGACGAGGCTGAACTGAGCCGCTGGCCCATGGACAAGCGCATCAACCGCATGTCGCGCGTGGTGGTGTCGCTTCAGCCGAGCGAAACCATGGACTGGCTGATGCACGTGCAGCGCGCGCTGGGCCTGACCCTGTCGGCCGTGGTCATGGTGGCGGGCACCTTGCTGGGCCGTCGCCAGCCGCTCACCCGCTTCGAGCCTGCGGGTTTTGAAGACTTTGTGTGGCGTGCGCTGTTTGCCCGCACCTTGCCAACCAAAGACTTTGCTGCCGTGACCAGCGCGCGTTACCGCGTGGCGCGATTGCCCTGGACCACCGCGCACGTGAGCGCGCTCGTCATGCGCCAACTGGCCGCGGCTGTGTACCCGCGACTCGACACACGCGGCTACGACTTGATGCTGGCCGAAACGCCCTACCCGGGCCGCGTGAGCGGATCAACCCGCCTGGTGGTGCGCTACCACGACGCCATACCGCTGCTGATGCCGCACACCATTTCAGACAAGTCATTTCACCAGGCCTCGCACTTCCACGCGCTGCGCCGAAACGTGCGCGACGGCGCCTGGTTTGCCTGCGTGTCCGAGGCCAGCCGGCAAGACCTGCTGCGGGTGTTTCCTGAGGCCGAGCCGCGCGCGGTGACCATCCCCAACATGGTGTCGCCGCGCTACTTTTTTGAGGTTGATTCCAGGCCCACACGAATCGACGAGATCCTGCGGACTCGAGCCAACCGTCAGGTCGAAGCCAGGGCCTCCGCTCAAGGCATACGAAGTGATGAGACCCTGCGCACGCGAGCCCACCATCTGGTCGAAGCCAAGACAGCAGCCCATGGCACACGCTATAGGTCGGCACAACTCGCATCCGGCCCCACCTACCTTCTGATGGTCTCGACTCTGGAGCCACGCAAGAACCACCTGGGCCTGCTGGCTGCCTGGGAGCAGCTGCGCGCCAATGGCCACCCCACGTTGCAGTTGGTGCTGGTGGGCATGATGGGCTGGGACAACGAGGCCATCGTGGCCAAGTTGCTGCCCTGGGTGGCACGTGGTCAGGTGCATGTGCTCGAAGACGTGCCCGCCGCTGATTTACGGCTGCTGTACCGCCACGCCAGTGCCACCGTGTGTCCGAGCTTTGGCGAGGGTTTCGGGTTTTCAGGCGTGGAGGCCATGCGCTGCGGCGGCGTGGTGGCGGCGTCTGATCTGCCAGTGCACCGCGAGGTGTATGGCGAGGCAGCCGAGTACTTCAATCCTTACTCGACCTCGGAGATGTCTCGCGTGCTGGCGGGGCTCATCGATCCCGCCGGGCAGGCGCGGCGTGCCGAGCTGGTGGCCCTCGGCTCTCACGTGGCAGCGCGCTACTTGCCTGAACAGGTGCTGCCGCAGTGGGGCGCCTTCCTCAGTGCCATGAACTTTGAAACAAAAACTCCATGACCCTGCCTGCCCTTGTTTCTGTCGGAATACTGCCCCCGCGCTGGCCCGAGCAGCCGTCGAATCTGGTCGTGTGCGTGGAAAACCCATCGATCGGCCTGGCCACAGCCATGGCCTCGGGCGCTGTGCCAGATCCAGCGCAGTGGATTGCGGCCTGGTGCGCCGATGCCCAGCGCGTGCTGCGCCAAGCGCACCGTGATCCCTCGCGTTGCTTGGTGGTCGATGCCGATGAGGTCAGGCGTGTGCCGCAAGCGTTTGCACATGCGTGTCGTGACCGATTCGGTGTGGACCTGAGCACGCCTTCCGCCAGTGATCAGCCCTTGCCCACGGACCCGATCAGCCTGGCGCTGGCTGAAGCCTTGCTTTTTGCTGATCGCCAAGCCCCGTCTTTGCTCGCCGAACTGCTAGCCAGCTGCGCGCTGCTCGACGCGCAGAGCTCTTCGGCCATGCCTGTCCATGCGGAACTGCGCATTGACGGTGCTGCCGCTGCGCGGCGTCTCCAGGAGTTACATGCCGCCCAACAGGCTGCAGCTCAGGACGCAGCCAACGCGGCCCGAGAGAACCTGGCGATTCGCGTCCAGGTGGACGAGCTGACCACCGCAGTGCACGCAGGTGCACAGCAGCTGAAGGCACTGCAGTCCAGGCTCGATCAAGCCGAGGCGCAACGCAAGGCCGCGCTGGCAGACAACGAGCTGATCGTGCTGCAACTGCACCGGGTGCAAGAAGAGCTCGAACAGCAGTACCTGCATTGCCGCAAGCTCGAGGCTGAAGCCGCTGTGTGCGTGCCAGCCGCCGACTTGCAGGCCGCGCAAAAGGCACTGGCTCAAGCCCAGGATGAAGCAGCAAAGGCCGCCGCCGCGCGTGATGCGCAGATTCAGCAGTTCACCAGCGCGCAAGCCAAGCTCGATCAATCCGACAAGCAGCTCAAGACCTCCGCCCAGGAAAACGAGCTGATGCTGCAGCAGCTGCACCAGGTGCAAGAAGAGCTTGAGCATTACTACCTCGAGTGCCGCAAGCTTGAAGCCGCTGCAGCCTCGATCCCGGCCAGGGATTTGATTGAGATGTCAGCCGCCGAGGTGCTTCCGGTGACCGAGCGGGCGACCTTGCCGCACCGTGAGCTCACCTTCCGTTTGCGGCAGGTGAGGATTGCTGACCGGTCGATACCCAAGGCCACGGTACGTCTGGTCGAGCACCACGGCCTCCCTGGCATGGTGGTGTTCGGCAGTGGGAAGCATCCACAGCTGATCGCGAGCTGGCAGCAAAGCGGTGAAGAAGACGGGCAGCCGTACTCGATGCTGATCCCGTCCGATCCCAACAGCCAGCCCATGTTCAACGCCATGGACAGCACCGATTGGCTTGTGACACAGGCCTTGGCGGCCCTGTTCGAAAAACGCCTGAGCGACCCCGCGCTGCAGCTGGCCGCGCACTGGAAACCACTGGCCCGCAGGCTGCGCGAGCAACTGCAGGAAATGCCTCGTCGCTTTCGCTTTGGTTCGCTGGATGTGGCACCGGCGGGTGAGCCGGGTTCGGGCAAGCTGGCGTTCAACTTTGGTCAGGTGCACTGGGGTGCTCGTCAATTACCCCGGTTGACAGCACATTGGCAACCTTCAGGCCCGCACGCTGGCCTGACACTGCTTTGCGGCCCGGACGGCGCACCGCCGCTGCCGACCTGGCCAGACGATGAACAGGGCTTCGTTCCCGAACGGCTTCATTTGCCGCTGGGCTCCGGCGTGGGCCCACAAGACCTGCGCCGCTGCTGGCAGCGGCTGACGCCTACCGATCTGGAGTTTGTGCGTGCACTGTTGGCCGCCTGGCCCGAGGCTTTGTTGCGGGTTCCAGCCGATTTGCTGGGCGGTGAAGACCAGGCCCAAAGGCTGACGCAAGCGGCTGCCGGACTGTCAGAGCAGGCGCATGCGGTCCTGGCCGTAAGGCCCCGCAGCTTCCTCGGTCGGTTGATGGGTGGGGGCCAAGCATGAACGCCTTGTTCGAATACCTCGCCACGCTCGCCGACCAGCCGCTCGGCACGCTGGTGCACATCGGTGCTGGAAATGGCCGCGATCTTGAGGGTTACGACGCGCTCACCCCGGATCGTTTGGTTCTGGTCGAAGGCGATCCCGATGCCGCAGCCGAGTTGCAGCGACGCGTCGCCCACCTGCCTTCGGCCGAGGTGCATGCCCGACCGGTGGCTGCGCAAGCCGGCCCGCTGGCCTGGAACCGCTATACCCTGCCCGGCTTGAATGGGCCGCTTCAAACCGGAGCGTTGAGCGTCTTCTACCCGCGGCTGCGTTTGTTTGAGTCGAGAACGCTCGATGCCGTGGCGCTGACCGAGTTGTTGGCTGGTTTGTCGCTTGAGCTTGAGCCAGGGCGGGTCCACGTGCTGGTTCTTGACGTGCCAGGCCAGGAAGGCTCGCTGCTGGCCAGCCTGCCCCAACAACAGATAGTCAAGTTTGGTTTTGTGCTGCTGCGCGGGGCACGCGAGACGCTGCTGCCTTGGGGCTGCACTGCGGCTCTGGCCGTGGATCGGCTGCGCGCGTCATGGTTCGACGTGATGGCAGAAGCTGTTGAACAAGAGCCGCTGTGGCCGGTGACACT
Source organism: Rubrivivax sp. (assembly GCA_027490215.1). Taxonomy (GTDB): domain Bacteria; phylum Pseudomonadota; class Gammaproteobacteria; order Burkholderiales; family Burkholderiaceae_C; genus PBB1. Next base: position 222 of record JAIXYO010000063.1, on the reverse strand, counting down.
TCTGCGGTTCAACGCCCAGCGCTATCAAACAGAGCAACTCGAGCAACGCTTGCAGTCCATGCAGGCAGCACTTGAGACCAGCGACACGACGGCGGCTGAGCGTGCGGAGCAGATCCAGCAGCTCACGCAAGCGCGCGATGAGCAAGCCAAATTGGCGGACGAGCAAACCAAGCTCGCCACCGACCGCCAAGCGCAGCTCGAGTCGCTGACGCAGGCCAAGGC
>JAIXYO010000041.1 GCA_027490215.1 Rubrivivax sp. | reverse complement strand
GGCCTCGGCGTGCTGTTCATGGCGATCATCGTCAGCCTGGTCGGCGCGGTCATCACGAGCCAGACGCTGATGGGCGCGGTGGCCGGTTCGGCCGCTGAGTACGCCGCCCTGCAGGCGCTCGGCATTGGCGTACCTGCGCTGCGTGGCGTGGTGCTGGAGCAGGCGACATGGATCGGCAGTGTCGGGTTGGTGGTCGGTTCCATCGGTGCCTTCGCGGCATTGCAGCTGGCCCAGCATTACCACGTGCCCGTTGCCCTGGACGGCTGGGCAGCGCTGGCCTGTGTGGTGCTGGTGCTTGGCATCTCGATGATTTCAGGCTGGGCGGCAGTGCGCGCGCTGCGCAGCGCCGACCCGGCCTCGTTGCTGCGATGAGCGCCGCCACGCTGCCTCATGCGCCAGTCGCTGCCACCACCGTGGCGCTGCGTGGTCGCGAACTGGTGAAGTCGTTTCGCAGTGGCAAGCTGGACACGCCGATCCTTCGCGGCCTCAGCCTTGATGTGTCGGTCGGCGAGCTGACGCTGATCTCCGGTCCTTCGGGTTGCGGCAAGAGCACATTGCTTGCCTTGCTCAGCGGCCTGTCGAGACCTGATTCGGGCGAGGTGCTGGCGCTGGACGAATCGCTGTGGGCGCTCGACGCGCGCGAACTGGAGCGATTCCGCCTGCGTCACACTGGCTTTGTGTTCCAGGGCTTCAACCTGTTCGGCGCGCTCGATGCCGTCGAGCAGGTGATGCTGCCGCTGGGCGCTCTGGGTCTGTCGAAGGCCGAAGCCCGCGAGCGGGCGTTGGTGGCGCTCGACGAGGTCGGCCTGTCGGCCCGCTCGGGGCTGCGCCCCGGCGAGATGTCGGGTGGCGAAAAGCAAAGGGTGTCAATTGCGCGGGCACTGGCCAAGCAGCCGCAGTTGCTGTTCGCCGACGAGCCGACCAGCGCGCTCGACGCGAGCAATGGCCAGACCGTGATCGACTTGTTGCACCGGCTGGCGCGCAAGCACCGCGCGGCCGTGCTGTGCGTCAGTCATGACCCCCGGGTGGTCGAGCATGCCGATCGCGTGCTGCACATGGAAGACGGGCGCCTGCTCGACGACATACGCCGCCCTGCGGCGCAAGGATCTGCATGATGAAAACGAAGTTGCTTCACCCCCTGTCTGCGCCCGCTTCGTTGCGAATGCTCGCCCTGCTGAGCGTTGCTCTCGCGGCCTGCACGCCGCACGACGATGCGCGCAAGGCCGCGAGTTCCGCATCCGCAAGCGCGCCGGCCGGCGCCGCCACGGCACCGGGTGCGGACGCGCGTTTCGTGGCCATCGCGCGTGGCCGGGTCGATGTGCCCGGCGGCCTGCTTCGCGTGGCAACGCCCTATGGCGGCATGATCGAGCGCTGGGGCGTCGAGGCAGGCACTGCGGTCAAGCAAGGCCAGGTGCTGGTGCAGCTCGATACGCGCGAGCCACGCGCAGCGCTTGAACTGGCCAAGGCCGAGCACGCGCGTGCGGTCGCCCAGCTCGAGGTGCTGCGCACGGAACTGCTGGTGGCCCGCGCTCGCCGCGAACGGGCCATCGCTGCCCCTTTGCCGGGAACGGCGGGCAAGCAGGCTTTGGAGGACGCACGTTTCGCCGTGGTTTATGCCGGGCAGCAACTGGCGGCGCAGGAAACCGCGGTTCTGGTTGAGCAGCAGCGTGTTACCCAGGCAACGCACGTGCTGACCTCGGCCACGGTGCGGGCCCCGGCAAACGGTCAGGTGGTGCAACGCATTGCGCAGATCGGCGAATACGTCGAGCCGCATGGGCTGGTGCTGCACCTGTTGCCCGATGGCCCTCGCATCGTCCGTGCGGACCTCAATGAAGCACTGATCGCCCGCGTGCGAGCCGGCATGCGCGCAGAGGTGGTCTCGATCGCCGAGGACAACGTGGTGCATGGCGCGCGCGTGCTGAACGTTGGCGAAGTGTTCGGCCCGCCTCGCACACCAGACACCGCTGGCAGCGAGGAAATCGCCGATACGCGTGTTGTCGAGTGCCTTTTGCAACTGGACGACACGGCACTGCGGGTCGGTCAACGTGTGCTGGTGCGCTTCCTGCCCGCCGAAACCGCGGACAAGGCGAAGTAGCTCAACCCCGATCAGTCGTGGCGGGAGAAAGCCAGCACGACGTTCGTGCCGCCGAAGGCGAAAGAATTGCTGATGGCGGCCTGAAGTGTTGGCAGCGACGCCGCGGATTCGCGGATCAGAGGGATGTCGCAAGCCGGATCCGGTTGCACGCAACTCGGTGTGGGTGGCGCGTGTCGCTGTTGCAGCGAGAGCACCGTCACCACCGCTTCCAGCGCACCTGCGGCACCGAGCAGGTGGCCATGCATGGCCTTGGTTGAACTGACCCGCAGGCCATCGATGTCCTTGCCCCAGACGCTGCGCAAGGCTTCGCACTCGACACCATCGCCAACCCGTGTCGCAGTGCCGTGAGCATTGCAGTAGCCAATGTCGCGCGGGTCCAGGCCACTGGCGCGCAGCATATTGCGCAGCGCACGCACCTGGCCCGGTGCATTGGGCTTGGTCATGTGCTGTGCATCGCAACTGACCCCGCTGCCGGCGAAGCGCACGCGCACCGGAGCCTTCCGGGCCATCGCGTGTTCGCGCGATTCGAGCACCAGCATCGCAGCGCCTTCACCCAGCGCAAAGCCTGAGCGATTGATGTCGAAGGGTCGGCACGACTGGCCCGGATCGGCGGGATCGGGGGTGGCCAGGGTCTGCAGTGCCTGCCAGGCGCGTACCACGCCAGGCACCAACAGGGCCTCGGCGCCACCAGCGATGGCGATGTCGATTTCACCGGCCGCGATCGCCTTGGCGGCCTCGGCGATCGCCACCGCGGATGAGGCGCAGGCCACCGAGTAGGTGTAGACCGGGCCCTGTGCACCAGCGCGGATCGCAATGTGCGCCGCCGGCGCGTTGGTCATGGCGGCGACGACCGTCAGCGGCGAGACACGGCGCCCGGTACGGGATGCTTCATAGCCCTCTTCGAGCGCGGAAGCGCCGCCCATGCCGCTGCCGATGAACACGCCGATCCGCTCGGGGTCGATGGCCTCAGGCCAGCAAGCGTCGGTGCGCGCCAACTCGGCCGCGGCAACGGCCATCTGGCTGACCCGGTCGACACCGACCAGTTGCAACTTCGTGAACCAGCGTGCCGAAGAGAAAGCGACGCTGGCCACCGCAGCAGGCGGCATGCCATCGTGGCCCCAAAGCGCGATGGCCGATTGGCCCCTGAGCATCGCTTCGAACACAAGCCCGAGGTCGTCGCCGTGGGGAGACACCAGCCCCAGGCCAGAGACCACCACCTCGCGCATGCTCGGCGTGCGGCTCGTCATTTCTCGGCGACTGCGGCACGCACCTCGTCTACCACCTGCGCCAATTCGGCGAGGGTTTGCACGCCGGTGCGGGACTCGGGGTAATCAATGTGGAAGTGGTCTTCGATGTTGAACATCAACTCTGCCAACGCCAAGGAATCCAATCCGAACTCAGACAGTGGTTTGTGCGGGTCGATCGTCGACGGGTCGATGTCGTAAGCCTTTTTGATCAACCCCAGCAATTCGGTCATGGTGTTGGACATAAGAGCACTCCTGTGTAAGCGTCGGCTGCGGTCTGTGCGTTGGCCGGATTCATTGCGGGCCCGCTCGCGGCGGTGTCCATCTGCGTTGCTGCGCTTCGATCGCCCCGGCCCGAGCATCTCAGCAGCTCAGCGGTGACCTTTTGGCGATCATTGTCTATGGTGATCATGTGATATGAATTGTCGAACACCACGAGGCGATTGGGGCCGGCTGGCAGGGTGTCGAAAACCTGTTTCACAAGACCCAGGCTGCAGATTTCGTCCAGACGTGAATGCATCACGACCGTGGGCATGGGCAGCCGTGGGAACTGGCGGATGACGTGACGCATCAGCCTTTCGGATTGGTTGATGGCCCACAGCGGCAAGGTTGACGGGCCGGCGGCACTGGTGGCACGCACGTGCATGTCGCGTTCGACCCACTTGCGGATCTTTTCGTTCTTGATGCCGTACGGCTCGCTCTCACGCACTGAAATCCAGCGGTCGACGCCGAGCGCATAAGCCGCCTTGCGCCATCCCCACCATTTGGTTCGTGCCCAGCCGTCGTAACCGAAGCTGGGCGACATCATCACCAAGGAACGAACATTGAACTCGCCGCGCGCCGCCACAGCCGCCGCCACCATGCCTCCGGAGCACAGGCCTCCCAATACGAAAGGCTCATCTGCGCCAAACTGTTCACGAATCGCATCGCAAGCTGCATCGACCCACGACGACCAGCGCCTGAACTGGCTGCGGTCTGCCTCGGTGTAGCCGGGGATGTTCAGGATGATGAGAGGCGCTCCACGGGCCTGGAGCGGCAGGGAAATCAGACCAAACTCGCGCGGTGTGCTGAGCAGGCCATGTATCAGGACGATCGGCAGAACCGGCTCGGACCCTGGAATACTCTTCAGTGATGGAGGCAGAGTCGGCGCGGGCTGCACGTTGACAGCATCGTCGCGAACGGACTCGTGCGGGCCCTTCAGGGAGACATTCGGTGTCGTGCGTGACGTGGCTTGTTGCATTAGTTCGACGAAGTCAGATGTTGCGTACGGCACTGACCGACAGTCGAACGCCACCCCGGAGTTTAATCGGTGCACGCTTTGCCCCAGATTAAGGCTGCGCAGCCCCTCGGCACAGCCGACAAGGCAGGCTTGCAGGCACCGTTCAGGTGATGTCGAGTGAGGCACAGGCCTCGCGCGTGGCCTCGATCACGCAGGCGACCTCATCGTCGCTGATCGTGGGCCCGATGGGCAGGCTCAGCGCTTCGTTCGCCCAGGCCTCTGCCAGGGGCAAGGTCTGCTGGGCGAGCGCAGTGCCGGCATAAGCGCCTTGGCGGTGGATGGGCAACGGGTAGTGCACCAGCGTGCCAATGCCACGTCCTGCCAGCAGTTTGGCCAGTACGTCACGCTGCCGGTGGCGCACGACGAACAGATGCCACGCCGACAGTGTGTCGGCGTCGTCGGCGGCCGGCAGGGCGAGGCCTGGCAGTGCGGCCAAGCCGGCCAGGTAGGCGTGCGCCACACGGCGGCGATTCGCGTTGTCGGCGTGCAGGGCGCGCAGTCGCTCGCGCAGAAAGGCGGCCTGCAACTCATCCAGCCGGGAATTGACCCCGGCGAGTTCATGGTGATACTTGACGCTCGAGCCATAGTTCGCGAGCCGTCGAAGCCGGTCGGCGAGGGCCGGGTCATTGGTGGTGACCGCTCCCCCGTCGCCCAGCGCACCGAGGTTCTTGCCCGGATAGAAGCTGAACGCCGCAGCATCGCCAAGACTGCCACAGGGCTGGCCGCCGAGCCGCGCACCGTGGGCCTGTGCAGCGTCTTCGAGCAGCTTCAGGCCGCGACGTCGGGCGATCTCGCTGAGTTCGCGCATCGGGGCAGGTCTGCCATAGAGGTGTACCGCAATGATGGCCCGGGTTCGAGGCGTGATGGCTGCTTCGACGCGGGCGGGATCGATGTTGCAGCAGCCAGGCGCGGGCTCGACCGGCACAGGCCGTGCGCCGACTTCGCTGACTGCCAGCCACGTCGCAATGAAGGTGTGAGAAGGCACGATCACTTCGTCGTTGGCGCCGATGTTCCAGGCGCGCAGCGCCAGGTGCAAGGCATCGAAGCCATTGCCCACACCGACGCAATGCGAGGCGCCGCACCAGGCGGCGAACTCCCGCTCGAAGGCGGCGGTTTCCTCGCCAAGCAGCAATCTGCCGCTGTCCAGGACGCGAGACAGCGCAGCCGCGTAGGCCGTACGGTGTCGGTCGTTGATGCGCTGCAGGTCGAGGAACGGAATCGCCGCGTCGGCCATCAGATCAGACTTTCGGCCACTGTCCGCTCTGCGCAAGCCGCCTCGCGCACGGCCTTGCGGCGGTTGCCGTGAACCTGGACCATGAAGTCACTGTAGTCGCGCAGGTAGTCGGCCTCGTCGTAGCGCTCTGAGGCGAGCACCATGCAGACGCTGCCGGAGGAGAAGTTGTCCAGTTCCCGCCAGGTCATTGGCGGCAGATACAGGCCCAGGTAAGAGCGGTTGAGATGAATCCGCTTCTTCTCGAAACCATCGTCGAGGACGATGTCGAAGCTGCCCGACATCGCGATGACGAACTGGTGCAGACCCAGATGCGCATGTCCGCCGCGCTCGGAGCCGCCTGGCACGTCGTAGAGGTAGTAGACCCGCTTGATGTCGAACGGGATCTGTTGTCCGCCCTCGACAAAGGTCAGGTTGCCACGTGGATCCTGGATGCGGGGCATGTCGATGATGCGGCAGTCGGCGATGGCCATGGTGGCTCTCCCTTCGGTGTCAGTGGGCGCAGGCGGGTGTGCGGGTGTCGATGTCGACGGGCGTCAGGTCGTCCGCTGCCACGGCGGCCAGCAGCAGGCCCTGGATGACCTGGTCCGACAGCGAGGTCGCAAACGGGCCTGCACTGTTGGCAAACAGTTCGACGCCTGGCCAGCGGGCGAGCAACTGCGCGCGCTGGTCGGCGTTTGCGCTCAAGCCATCGGCAATCGGCAGCGGCAGGGCGCCGGACATCCGAAGCAGCTTGCTGAACTCGGGCGTCTGGCCGCTGTTGATCAGGCCCAGACCGGCCAGATCCTCCATCATCGCGCGGACGATCGCTGCGTCGTCGGCCAGGGCACCGTGAAAGGCTGCGAAGCGCTCGGGATTGGCCTCGACGACCAGGCGCACGCTGTCGCTGTCGTGCTCGCCGGCGCACACGCTGGCGTTGTTGATCCGGTAGGCGCCGCTCGCGCTGTCGGCGATGTGCAGCACGCTGAATTCGCGCCGCAGCGTCGCGCGGGGCAGTCGCAGGAATGCCAGCAGCAGTGGCAGGCGCTGCTCGGGCGGTGCGGCTGCAGCGATGCCGCTGGCCAGCAGCCCCTGGTGGGGCGTCTGGCCCCAGCCCAGGCGGGCGGCGTGAAGGCGACCACCGTGTTCGAGCTGCAGCACGAAGCCCTGCGCACTGCGCCCGACGGCCAGCACCTTGTCCTGATGCACGGTCACCACAGGCGATGCGTTCATTTGCGCCGCCAGCAGCGCACACAGGTCGGCCACGCTGCCTTTTTTCGGGTAGCTGAACACCGTGGGCGGCAGTGCCTGCGGCCGCCCCTCCAGCCAGGACAGCAGCGTTTCAGGCCAGTACAAGGGCAGCCATGGAATACGGTGGTACAGCGCCGCCAGGTGACCCGCATCGCGTCCCAGCACCTGGCGCGCGAACGGTGCGAACACCGCGTCATGCAGCACCTCGCCGTGGTTCAGGCGAGAAACGGAGTCGCAGTCCAGCAGGGCGCTGTCACCCGATGCACGGCGGCCATTGGCGGGCCACGCGTTCTTGCGGCTGGCATGCCAGGGCGAGTGACGTGCGAGCGCCACCTGATGACGCAGCTCGGCGAGCGCCGCCGGGGCGCAGGCCAGATCGGGCAGCGCCGCCAGACCATTGGCGAGCAGCAGGTCGGGCAGCAGCTGCCCACCGATCCACATCTGCGGCGGCTCGACGGCGCGCGTGGCCTGCCGGCCTTCGACGTAGTCGCGCACCACGCCACAGAAGCGGCCGATGTCGTTGCGCTGCAGCGGGTCGTAGCTGGCCAATGCGGGCGTCGTTTCGCACTGGCGAAAGGAGGTGAATTCGTACATCACCATGCCTGCGTCCCAACGACAGCCGTCGGCTTGCAAACCGCCGAAATAGCCGCCCCATGGACCGCCCGGGTTGACGACCACCGTTGGCAGCCCGTGCCGCGCGCGCTCAGTGGCGGCGACCAGCACGGCCAGCGAGTTGCCGACCAGAGCCAATGGAGTGTCCAACGGGTTGTCGTGGCTCATCACGCCTCCTTGGTTGACGGCACGCGCTGCAGGTTCACGTAGATCTCCGAACCCAGACCCGGCAGGTGGCGTTCCAGGCCGTACAGACCGTCGAGCATCCGCTCGTCCATCAGGCCGATACCCTGAAGTTGCGCCATCTGACGGTGGGTAAAGGGCTTGACGAAATACGAGCCGCTTTCCGTGACCTTGAAGCCGTTGTCGCTGCACAGCGCGCTCAGGCTGTCGATGTCGAAGGTGCGCGGCTGTTGCAGACTGCGCTGGTTGGCAGACAGCTCGTGCAGGCCACCGATCAGGCCCATCTCGAGTGCTAGCAGACGGTGCAGCGAGCGCGCGTTGGGGACGTTGACGTGCACCCGCGTCGCCGGCCCGCACAGCGCAGCCACGGCTGCCAGGAAGCGATGGCAATCGGGCACCTCGTGCAGCAGGCCGCTGAGCAGGATGCAATCGAAGCGCTCGTCCGCCAGTTGTTCAGCGGCGTCTTCCATGAAGGCCTGCACGACGCGGATGCGCGCGTCGCTGCCGGCCTGCTCGCGGGCCATCGCAGCGAACGCCTGACCGGGTTCGACCACGCAGAAGCGCTCGAACGCGTCGTGATGCCGAAACAGCGCATCGTTGCCGCAGCCGACCTCGAGCACGCGCGCCGGACGCCAGCGTGCCAGCAGCTCAAGCAGCATCCGCTTGCGCATGCGGGCCTGCACCGGCTCGAAGTCGCTCGCCTCGTAGGCGCGCTGGTAGTCCTCGATGTCGCGCAGAGAGTTCATCGCACTTCGATGTCCGTTTGCAAGTCCAGCTCCAGCGTCTGCAGCACGGTGCTGCGACCCCCGAACATCTCTTTCTGACCGACCAGCCCTGCGTTGAGCGTACGACCCTGATCGAGGGTCGAGACGCCGAAGCTCAGCCACCGGCATCCGTCGGCGCTGTCGTCGAGAAGGTGGGCGATGACGGCGTCGAGTGCCCCGACGTCGCGGCCAGCGGCGGAACTGGCCAGGTACTGCGTGTGCAGCACGCCGTCGTAGCGATACACCACGGCGCCAGCGAGCAGCTCTCCGCCGTCCGCAGCGTCGGCGTAGGCACCGAAAAGACAAATCTGCGGGAAGCGCTGTGCCAGCAGCGTGATCTCGTCCAGTCGGTGCGTTGGCGCGCTGCCATGTCGATCGGCCAGCACTCCTTCCAGCAGCGTCCAGAAGGCAGGGTAATCGTCGCTTTCGCGCACCACGACGCCAGCGCGGCGAGCCTTGGACAGCGCGTGGCGGCGGCCCTTGGCCAGCGACGGTCGGCGCGCCAGATCGACGGTGGTCGACAGGTCGACGCGGACCGTGCGGGCGCCAAGTCGGTGCAGCGCGTACAGGTCGTCCTCCGACGGCTGGCGATGGAAGATGTGCGGCACCGGCTTGTAGACGAGCCTGCGCGCACCCCGCTCACGCAGCGCATGCACCAGCACATCGAAGATCGTCAGCACGGACTGCGCCCCGGTGTCCGGATGCATCAGCAATCCGCCGAAGGTCAGCCCGCCGTGCGATACCCAGTCGTCGCCGATGCGGTGAGCCGGAAGTGCCGCGACCACCTCGGCGCCGTCGAAGACCATCAGCGAGCCGTCCACGAATCGGTCGGCGTGGTAGTCCATGTAGCTGCGCTCGAACAGAAACACTCCGTTACGCGCGGCGCGCACCTGCGCGTCCCAAATGGGCTGAAGAGCGGCTCGGTAGGGTTCCACGGTCAGCATTCACGCAGTGTGTGGCACGCCCTGCGAGGCAAAGACCGGAAATGCAGGCGCTCTCAGCATCAATCTTCCCCCTTGAGGTGCCGGCTCAGGCGCTCAGGATGTCGTCCAGGCGGGCGCGGAAATGCTGTCTCGAGAACCCTTGTTCATAGAAGCCGCGTGCCCGGGCGCTGTATGCCGCATGTTCCTTGCCGACGCGCTGCAAGGCCTTGCGCAGTCCCTTCAGGTCGGACCAGCCCAGCTCGGGCGACGCATAGGAGGAGTAGTCGGCCAGCAGCGAGCCCTCCTCGAAGCCGGCGAAATGCAGCACGGGGTATCCACAGCCCTGTGCCTCAATTCCTGCACGCCCGCCTGAGATCGGTGCTGATCCGATGTACACCTCGGCCTGTGTCTGCTGCAACTGCAGCCACAGCGAGGGCACCTGACCCAGGCTTTCGAAGCGCTTCGGGTCGATTCCTTCCTGTTGCAGGTGTGCGCGGATCTCGGCCAGCCAGTCTGCTGCCAGCGGGCCGACGTGGAAGAAGCGTCCGCTGACGGTCTGCAGCGCGGTGGCGACGATCGCCTGCAGCGCGTAACGGCCCCGGCGTGTGAACTTGCCGGCGCGTCCCGAGGTGACGACCGAAAACTCGCCAGGGCGCACCGTGGAGAAGGACTTCACGCCGTGGTCCGCTACGTACAGCGGCAGCCACGTCGATGGACGATCCAGCGCGACCCGGCAACGGTCGCGCAGCGATTCGGTGAAGTCGACATGCTGCAGCGAAGGCAAGGTGCCGCCCAGACTCGGGTTGTGATCGCAGTGGTGGAAAAAAACCTTGCGAGAGCCGGCGTGTTGCAGTGTCGCAATGAACGGCACCGGATCGTGGTGGTGAACCATGTAGAAGATCTGGGCCGGATCGAACGAGTTGACGAGTTGGCGCAGCAACTGGCAGCGCGACCACAGATCGACTTGCGGCAGCACGATCACTTGCGCATGCTTCAGCCGGCTGGCGATCCAGGCCTGCTGCCGCGGATCCTTGGTCGCGCTGTCGAAGAGATCGGTCAGCACGACGACCGGTTGTTCAACTTCGTGCGACAGGTCCTCGAGAACACGTGAATGCCCTCCGACATCGAACAACGCCGTGGCAATGATGACAGTCGGCCCGCTCGCGGAGCGGCTCGGTGTGCCCTCGGCGGCAGCTTCCGGTGACAACTGCTGCGCGAGCCGAGCCATCTGCCGATCCAGTTCCGGGTAGTAGAGCGCGTGATGCGTCAGCTCGGGCAACATGAATGTGCGCGCGACGCCAACCGTGATCGCCTTGACAGCGTCGTCGTACGCCCGGCTTGCGATGAGTGCATCGACTTGCGTACTGACCTCGTCCAGGTGGACGGCCATCCCCTGTGCCAGCCGGAAGGTCGGTATTGGCGCCGCTGTCGCAGCGGGCGCGCACGCTGGTGCCGCGACAAACGAGATCGCCTGCGTCTGCCGCTGCGATGCAGCCGACGCGCAGAGATCGCCCAGGTCGTCGCTGACGCCGCCGAAATCCGCGCTCTGCGCGCGTGCCAGCGTGCGCTCGCGGGGCGAGGTCGGAATCTTGCGCAGCGCCAGCCGCATCCAGACGCCGGCTTCCTTCTTGCACGGTTGACGTTCACCATCGAGCCAGGTCGACGCGGCCACCTCGAACCGATGGTCCAGCCAGCCCTGCGTCCAGAAGCGCTCGACATAGCAGGCCCAGGAGGCCTCGCTGAAGGCGCGCCGGTGCGTGGGCTGCGACCAGGCAGCCCACGATTTTTCGTAGGGCACCTCCAGATCGACCTCGCCGTGCTCGGCCAGCAGGGTCATCATGTTGCGGATCATCTGTGCCCAGTCTGGTACCTCCGCCGCGGTCTGACAGGCGATGCGTTCGAACTGTCCGGCGTCGATCGACACCTCGCCGCCTCTGCGGGTCGGCAGTTGCAGCGGCAGCTCCAGCGGCAGCCCCAGATCGAGCACCAGATGGGGCTCGTCGGTGGCGTCGCTTGCGATCTGGCACCACGCCGGCTGGTGTTCGGCTCCAGCGCGGCCTACCCAAAGCTGGCGCGGTTGCCACGGGCCTGTGGGCCGATAGCGGGCATGTCCTTCGGCGTAGCCCGTTGCAAACGACAGCAGTTCGGAATAGGCATCCCGACCATCGTGCCGCTTGAATCGTTCCAGTTGCGCACGGGCCTCGTCGAAGAATGCCGGGCGACCGAACCGATCACGGAAAAACGACTCGAGTTCACCGTCGCCCAGCCATGTGACGGCATCTTCGAAAGCGACCGGCGGCATCGATGTGTCGAGGCGCTCCGAGATGACCGGCGTGCCCAGCGACAGGCAATGCGATGCGCGAGCCTGTTCGAAGCGGCTGCTGGCGTAGAAGGGCGTGTTCAGCACCGCCTTGGCCTGGCGGATGTAGGCGTCGCGCTCGGCGCCGTACAGCGCATGATCGAACATCGCCACCTGCAGCCCGCAGGCCTCGACGCGCGCGATGACCGCCCGGCGCCGCTCGTTCAAGCTGCCAAAGAACAGCAAGTCGATCGGACGTTGCTCAAGCGGCAGCGTGTCGCCGTGGTCCAGAAACGGAGAGTAGAGCAGCGGCACGATCGGCACGTCGGCCGCATCTTCGGCATACGCTGCCACATTGGCCGGGTGGTAGTCGACCACGGCCGAGCGGTTCAACAGCGCCAGGTACTCCGGGCGCACTGCCGCCCCGCCGGCACCCAGTTGTTCCAGGTTGAAGAAGATGCAGGCGTGACGCTGCTGAAGCTCGACCGGAAAGCCGAGGTGGGCGCCGAAGATCAGGTTGACCGCATCCTCGCGCAGTCGGTTCTTGGCCAGCGTGACCGTGGCCCCGAGCCGGCGCAGTTGCCAGCGCACATGGCGAGCCTGGTCGAGGAATCCCTGCGAATGCAGGTAGCCCACCGGCTGCATCACCACCAGATGGATCGCCTGCGCGCTCATGGCTGCGGTGCCTCGCCAGCGGCCGGCAATGCAGCCGGCGGCAAGCCGGCACGAGCTCGATCGGCCATGCGCTGGTAGAGCTGCTCCAGGTCGTGGGCGAAGCGCCGACCGTCAAAGAGCGGGAACCCCATGCGGCCGGAGTCGAGGTGGTTGCGCAGCCGCTGCAGTCGTTCGCGGTCGCGCAGCAAGGCGATTGCTGTGGCTTCGTACTGCGCGACGCTGTCGCAGGCCAGCTCGCCGAGGCCCACCGCATACAGCAAGCTGGCGCACACCCGCGACGCGAAGATCTCGCCGCTGAGCGTGACGATCGGTACGCCCATCCACAGCGCGTCGCTGGCGGTGGTGTGCGCGTTACACGGCCAGTTGTCCAGCATCAGGTCGGCCAGTGGAAGCCGTGACAGGTGCAGTGCTGTCGCCACGCGCGGGGCGAACACCAGGCGCGCCGGGTCGACGCCGCTGGCCTGGGCCTCGCTGCGCAGGTTGCGCGTGGCCTGCTCGTTGTCTTCCAGCAACCACAGCAGACTGTTTGGCACCGCCTGCAGGATGCGCATCCAGGCGGCGAAGTTGTCGGGCCCGATCTTGAAGCTCTGGTTGAAGCAGCCCAGCACCAGTGCGTCCTCGGGCAAGCCGCACTGCCCCCGCGTGACCGCCTGCGGGCGCTGGCGCTGGCTGTCGTTGGGCTGGTAGCTGTGCGGCATCTGCGCGATGTGCTCGCTGTAGTGTTCAGCGTGAGCCAGCGGAGTGACGTGCGGGTCGCCGATGATGTAGTCGATGTAGTCTGCGCCGCAGGTGCCCGGAAACCCGAGCCACGCGACCTGGATCGGTGCCGGCCGGTGCGCGAAGACGCCGAGCCGGTTGCCGAATGTGTGCCCCTTCAGGTCGACCAGGATGTCGATGCCGTCTGCGTGGATCGCCTGCGCCATCTGCTGCTCGGACATCGCACGCATGTCCACGTAGCGCTCGCAGGCGCTGCGTACGCGCTTTTGCAGCGGGCTGCCGTCGTCCCGGCTGTGCGAATACAGCGTCACCTCGCAGCGTTCCTGGTTGCGGTGTTCCAGCGCCTCGACCATCAGCAACGCGGTCGCGTGGTTGTGGAAGTCGTTGGACACGTAGCCGATGCGCAGCCGCTGGCCTGCGGGCGACACCGCTCGCGGTGTCAGCGGCCGCGCCGTGCGCTGGTGCTTGGCCGCGACCTGGCCGCAGGCCTTCTTGAACAGCACTGGCGGGTGCTCGATCGCGGCCAGCGCCCAGACCGCGCCTTCGCCCCGCGGGTTGTCGTCCTGTTCCAGCGCTTTCATCGCTTCGACGATGCCCGCGCGGCTGGTGGCGTAGCCCTTCCACTGGCAGGCGTACTGACGCATGTGCAACACCATCACTTGCGCAGCGAACCGCTTCGGATCCAGGGTGTGTGCGGTCAGGAAGCTTTCTGCCGATTCCTGGTACATCTTGAGCGCCTTGAGGGTCACGCCAAGGCGCATGTGCATCGCCGGATCGGCCATCTGCTGCAACATGGCCTCGAGCAACACCGGCACTGCATCCTGATGGCGGGCCAGTTGCTGCAGCGTGACGGCGTGATTGACGACGAAGTCGTGTTGCTGGCGTGCCGGTCCGCTGGCGAAGCGCTCGAAGACCGCCAGCGCCTCGGCCCACCGGTTCTGATGCACCAGCGTGATGGTGAAGATGTGCGCCGCCTTGTGGTTGTCCGGTTCCAGCGCCAGCGCCCGCTCAGCGGCCTGCTGCGCCTCCTCGATGCGGCCCAGCTTGTGGCGCGCGCTGGCCAGCACCAACCAGTCGTGGGCGGTGAAGCCGCTGTGCGTCGACAACGCGCACAACCGGCGCGCGGCGCTGTCCCAGTCGCCGGCCTTGACTGCCCGATAGGCCGCTTCGTGTGACTGGGCGTACCGGCGGCCTCCCTGGACGACGGCGGCGGGCACGCTGCCCGCGGTGGATTTGGCAAAACGTGGCAAGGCGGACATGGGGCTGCATCCTCGCGGACGCAACGGACCGCGGCCCGATCAATTTAGCCAACCGGGCCGGGGTGGCAAGCGCCGATAAGCGCGGGTGTTTCCCGCCGTTTCCCATGGACGCGCCGTCAACTTGTCGACTCTGTTCGCACGGATTCCTCAAGTCGCCGCCTGGTTGATCCGATAAAGGATTCATCGAGGCTGCTACCCCAAAGCCTCGTGGTCCGGAACAGCCGACCGAAGAGCCGACACAACCAAATCGTCGGACTTATTCGATGACTGCCGCCGGGCGCAGCCGGTCAGCGGTGGGAGCTCAGGCTCTGGCCAAAGACAGGCGCGAATGGGGAGGGTGACTTCCCCATACGAGTCAAGGCCGGCGTCCCCGCCGGGAGTCCATTAACGACAGGAGTGAATCATCATGGCATTGACCATTAACACCAACGTGAGTTCGCTCACGGCCCAACGCAACCTCAACGCGTCGCAAAGCTCGCTGGCAACCTCGATGCAACGGCTGTCCTCAGGCCTTCGCGTCAACAGCGCCAAGGACGATGCCGCCGGTCTGGCGATCGCGGAGCGCATGAATTCGCAGACCCGCGGCCTGAACGTCGCCGCACGCAATGCCAACGACGGCATCTCGCTGGCACAGACAGCTGAAGGCGCGCTCGGCAAGGTCGGCGACATGCTGCAGCGCATGCGTGAACTGGCCGTTCAGGCGTCCAACGCGACCAACAGCGCCAGCGACCGCACTGCTCTTCAATCTGAAGTGGGCCAGCTGCGCGACGAAATCAACCGCGTCGCCAAGCAGACCTCATTCAACGGCACCAAGCTGCTCGACGGAAGCTTCGCCGCCGCGACCTTCCAGGTGGGTGCCGGCGCCGGTGAAAACATCACGGTCGCTGCACTGACCAACGCATCGGCCAGTGGCCTGTCGAACGTCGTCTATGGCTCGGCGACGTCCACCGCCGTCACGAGCGGTGAAATCACCACGCTGACCGAGATCACCGACAGCTCGCTGTCGATCACCGTCGACGGAACCGCCTACACACTGGGCGACATCAAGGTGGCTCGCACCGCCTCGGAGCGTCTGGGCCAGGTCGTCGAAGGCATCAACCGCCTGACGTCCGACACCGGCGTGACCGCGTACCTGAAGCCGGATGCCTCCACGCCGGACCAGTACACGATCGAGTTCCGTTCGTCAAAGCTCGACGCCGCCGGCGCCGCAGTTGTTGTTTCGGCCGCCGGCTTCAGCACCGCGACCACCGGTTTCACCGCTGCCGATCTGGCTGTGTCCGCCGATTCGACCGCCGTTGGCCTCGACGACCTGAACGTTGACACGGTGGAAGATGCGTGGCTCGCGATCAAGCAGATCGACGACGCGCTGAGCCAAGTCAACAGTTCCCGCGCCACGCTGGGTGCAGTGCAGAGCCGCTTCGAGAACGCGGTCTCGAACATCATGATCCAGTCGGAGAACACCGCAGCCGCCCGCGGCCGGATCGTCGACGCCGACTTTGCGCAGGAAACTGCCAACCTGTCGAAGTCGCAGATCCTGCAGCAGGCTGGCACGGCGATGGTGGCGCAGGCCAACCAGTTGCCCCAGCAGGTGCTCTCGCTGTTGCGCTGAGCGACTCGATACCTGCCAAGGTATCGCCCGGACCGCACGCGCGGCGGTCCTGTCCTCTCGAATGCCCGGCCCTGCCGGGCATTTTTCTTTCTTGTTTCAGCAAAACGCGCGGACAACGCGCAGTTCGAAGATTGACCGGTTTAAGGGTCGTTTATCGAGAGATGCCGCCTGGCGCTGATGCCGAAAAATGAAGACATCAACGGCAGTCCTTTGGGCTGCAAGGTCCCGGCAATCTTGCCGGATCTCGGTCCCGATGACTCAGGAGAGCGGCGATGCCACAGACGATCAACACGAACATCAACTCGCTGACAGCGCAGCGCAACCTCAATGCGTCGCAGGGGTCGCTCTCGACCTCGATGCAGCGGCTGTCTTCAGGCCTTCGCGTCAACAGCGCCAAGGACGACGCTGCCGGTCTGGCGATCGCGGAGCGCATGAGCACCCAGGTGCGCGGCCTGAACGTCGCCGCACGCAATGCCAATGACGGCATCTCGCTGGCCCAGGTGGCCGAAGGTGCACTCGGCAAGCTCGGCGACATGCTGCAGCGCATGCGTGAACTGGCGGTGCAGTCGGCCAACGCGACCAACAGCGCCGACGACCGCAAGGCCCTTCAGTCCGAAGTGGGCCAGCTGCGCGACGAAATCAACCGCGTTGCCAAGCAGACCGCCTTCAACGGGCAAAAGCTGCTGGATGGCTCGTTCACCGCGTCGACCTTCCAGATCGGCGCCAACTCCGGCGAAAGCATCACCGTGGCGGCCCTGACCAACGCATCGGCCAGTGGCTTGTCGAAGGTGGTCTACGGCTCCGACGTGTCCACAGCTGTCACATCCGGCGAGATCACGACGCTGACCGCCATCACCGACGGCTCGCTGGCGATCACCGTTGACGGCACCTCCTACACGCTCGGCGACATCGCCGTGGCGCGCACTGCTCAGGAGCGTCTGGGTCAAGTGGTCGAAGGCATCAACCGCATGACATCGGAGACTGGCGTGACCGCGTACCTGAAACCCAGCGCGACGGCTCCCGACACGTACACGATCGAGTTCCGTTCGTCGAAAACCGACACCGACGGCAGCGCGGTCGCGGTCACCGCCACGGCGTTCTCGGTGGCCACCACCGGCTTCGATGCGGCAGACCTCGACATCGCGAACGACGACTCGACCTCGGTCGTGGGCATCGACGCGATCACGGTCGAAACCGTCGAAGACGCCTGGCTGTCGATCAAGCAGATCGACGACGCGCTGGACCAGATCAACAGTTCCCGCGCCACGCTGGGTGCAGTGCAGAGCCGCTTCGAGAACGCGGTCTCGAACATCATGATCCAGTCGGAGAACACCGCAGCCGCTCGCGGTCGGATCATGGACGCCGACTTCGCGGCAGAAACGGCGAACCTGTCGCGTGCGCAGATCCTGCAACAGGCCGGCACGGCGATGGTGGCGCAGGCCAACCAACTGCCGCAGCAGGTGCTGCAGTTGCTGAAGGGCTGATCCGCGCTGCGCCGTCCGGGTCGGTGTGCGACCCACCCGGCTTTGCGGCCGGGTGGGTCGTTGCCATTTCCCATTCAGGTTATGGCGCGTCGTGCCGATAGACCACGTGAACTGAAGGAGCGTTTCGATGGCGACCATCTCATCCCCGGGCCTGGGCAGTGGTCTGGACGTCAACTCCATCGTCGAACAGTTGGTGTCGATCGAGCGGCGCCCGATCGACCTGTTGACGACCCAGAAAACGGCGCTGCAGTCAAAGTTGTCGGCGTTCGGGTTGTTGCGCAGCTACACGGTCAACGTCGAGGACGCAGTGGCCCGGCTCGCCGATCCGACGCTGTGGCAGAAGACCTCGACCAGCAGCACCGATGCTTCCGCTGTCACCGCCACTTCCAATGCCACGGCCTCGCCCGGCACCTACAGCGTCCAGGTGTCGCAACTCGCGCAGTCGCAGTCGCTGGCATCGGGCGCGTACAGCAGCAACACCGCATCGGTTGGCACCGGCACGTTGAAGATCGAGCTCGGCAGTTGGGGCGCCGGACCGACGTTCGCGCCCAAGGTGCCGGCCGCGTCGGTCGACATCGTGATCGGTGCCGGCGAAGACTCTCTGGAGAGCGTGCGCGCGAAGATCAATGCCGCCAACGCCGGAGTCAGCGCGTCCATCGTCAAGGACAGCACGGGTTCGCGACTGGTGATCCGATCGCTCGAGACCGGCGCCGAGAACGCGCTGCGCATCACCGCAACCGCTGACACGCCACTGCCGACCCTGCCGACCGATCCGCCCTCGCTCGCGAGCCTGGTCTACAACCCGGCGGTGCCCGCGAGCAGCAGGCTGACGCAGACGCTGGAGGCCAAGGACGCTCAGGCGACGATCAACGGGCTGGTCGTCACCTCCAAAACCAACGCATTCGCCGACGTCATTTCCGGCGTCTCGCTGACGGTCTCCAAGGTCACGACCGCCAATGCGCAGATCAGCGTGGGCAGCGACACCGCGGCGATGAAGAATGCCGTCAACGACTTCGTCAAGGCCTACAACGAGATCAGCAAGTACCTCGGTGAGCAAACCAAGTACGACCCCGACTCGAAGACCGCCGGCGCCTTGCAGGGTGACCGGGCCACCCTGTCGCTGCAGAGCCAGTTGCGCACCGCGCTCGGACAGGCCAGCGGTGCTTCGTCGGTGTTTCGCAGTCTGTCCGACCTGGGCATCGAATTGCAG
This sequence comes from Rubrivivax sp., assembly GCA_027490215.1. GTDB lineage: Bacteria > Pseudomonadota > Gammaproteobacteria > Burkholderiales > Burkholderiaceae_C > PBB1. Next base: position 6,700 of record JAIXYO010000041.1, on the reverse strand, counting down.
CGCAGTGGCAGCCTGACCGTCAACGACGCCAAGCTGAGCAGCGCGCTGGGCAACCTCACCGAGGTCAGCAAGGCGTTCACGAATCCGGCCTCCAACGGCGTCGGCTCCACTGGCCTGGCCGTCCGACTGAAGAGCCTGACCGATTCGATGACGCTCACCGACGGTCTCGTGACGACACGCTCCGAAGGTCTGCGCACCTCGATCAAGCGTGCCGACGACCAGGTGGCCAAGTACGAGTTGCGGCTCACCGCCACGCGAGAGCGCCTGCTGCGGCAGTACGGTGCGCTCGACACCCGGCTCAGTGCGCTGACCGGACTCAATTCCTACGTCAGCCAGCAGATCACCAATTGGAACAAATCGGGCTCCAACTGAGCGCGTCAGGTCCTCAAGTGCCAGGTTGGTAAGCCGATAAAAAAAGCACACAGACTTCTCGAGGACGCCAGCGATGTTTGCCGCCGCCAACCCCTTCCGCAACCCCAGTTTCAATGCCCAGTCCAACGCCTATCGGCAGATCGGCGTGACTTCCGCGGTCGACGGTGCGAACCCGCACCGCCTGGTCGCCATGCTGTACGACGGGCTGCTCGAATCGATCGCGCAGGCGCGTGGCGCGCTGCGCAGCGGCAATGTCGAGCTGAAGTGCCGCAGCGTCAGCCGCGCGGTGCGCATCGTCGAGGAGGGCCTGAAGGGCGCGCTCGACATCAACTCTGGCGGCGACTTGGCCACCAACCTGAACATCCTCTACGGCTACCTGTCTCAGCGCCTGACGATGGCCAATCTGCATAACGACGAAACGATGCTGCAGGAATGCGCCAACCTCGTGCAGCCGCTGCGCGACGCCTGGATGCAGATCGGCGTGCAATCCATCGAGCCGGCCACGAAGCGAGTGGTCAACGGATGAAGCCGCAATTGCAACCTACCCCAACCGAAATTGCCATGAGCACCAATTTGCTCCATTACTACGAGGCCATCGAGCGCGCGAGCCAGGACATGCTTGATGCCGCCCGTAATGGCAACTGGGACGCCGTGGTCAAGCTCGAGGGCGCCTGCGCGCTGCTCATTTCGCAGCTCAAGCATGCCGCTGCCAATCAGAAGCTCGCCAGCGACGAACTTCAGTTGAAGTCGCGCATCATGCAACGCATCCTGGTCAATGATGCCGAGGTGCGTGTGTTGGCCGAACCCTGGCTGGAAGGCCTCGATCACTTGCTGGGCGGCACGCGCGCCACGCTGCACTGACGGCATCCCGTCTCGATGGACACGCTGCCGATGCCGCTGGACGCCGTGGCTGCCGCCCATGGGGGTCTGGACGACTTCCACATCACTGAACCCGCCGAACTGGCAGCGATGTTCAAGCAGCTGCTCGACGCCAATGCGGTGCTGAACCTGAACGCGCCGAACGGCACCGCGGTGCCTGTCACCTTGTGGACGGTCGACGCGGCGCGTGGTCTCCTCAGCTTCAGCGCCGATGCGCAATCACCGCAGCTTCAGGCGCTGATCGAATGCAACGAAGCGGTGGCCGTCGGCTACCTCGACAGCGTGAAGGTGCAGTTCGATGTGCAGGGTCTGCTGCTGGTTCACAACGGGCGCTCGAGTGCGATCAGCTGTGGCTACCCGCGAGACATGTTCCGCTTTCAGCGTCGCAACAGCTACCGCGTGCGGCCACTGCTGCGGCACGCTCCCTCCGCGCGGTTGCGCCATCCGATGCTGCGCGACATGCCCCTGTCATTGCGCGTGCTGGACGTCAGCATCGGCGGCTGCGCACTGTTTCTTCCCGACGATGTGCCGATGATCGAGCCGGGTGTGCTGCTCAATGGTGTCGAACTCGAACTCGATGCAGACACCCGCATCAGCACACCGCTTCGGATCCAGCATGTCACCTCACTGCAGCACGACTCCGGCGGTGTTCGACTGGGGTGCGAGATGGTCAATGTCGGCAGCGACAGTCTGCGCGCGCTGCAGCGCTACATCGACCAGACACAGAAGCGCCGGCGCCTGATCTCGCTGGACTGAGAAATAAGCCACGGCTTGTTACAAATTGACGGCCTCGTGCCGTCAAGTCCTGCGTGCATCCGCCGACATCCTGGATACAGGCATCTCGCCTCGATTCCGGGAGTGAATCATGAGTGTCAGCAAGGTTTCCGCCATCACACCGGTCCATCTGCCGATCGGCGCCGTCCGTCCGACCGATCCCGACAGCGGATCGTCGCAGCATTCATCGCCGCATGACTCGCCGCGGCGCGACCAGACCGGGGAGCAGGCTCCCCTGCGTTTTCCCTGGCTCAGCTGGGAAACCAGGCAGCTCGAGGCGGCCTCGAAACAGCCTTCTCCCTACGGACAGGTGCCACTGCTGGGCAAAACACTCGACCAGAAGGTGTGAGTCCGCGTCGGGCGTGAGCCAACGCCTCATACCTGCATGTTCATGATGTCGCTGTAAGCCTGCACCAGCTTGTTGCGCACCTGGATCGTCGCCTGGAAGCCAATTCCAGCCTTCTGCATCGCGACCATCGTCTCTTCGATGCTCACATTCGGGTTGTCGAATTGCACCTCGCGCTGCAATCGTCTCGCCTCCGCCTGCGAGTTGCTCACTGCGCCCAGCGCCTGGGTCAGCGCCGCCTGAAAACCACCACCCTCGGTCGGTGCCGTCTTGGCCAGTGGCTGTCCCTGCGTATTCAGCCCGGCACGGGCCACAGCCTGGGCAAAGTCGAACGGCTTGAGAGTGACATTCATTGCGAACCCCTGAAATGCACCTGCGCCAGCGCTTCGAACAGACGCACGGGCGGCAGGTTTTGATGATGTCCATCGTAGACAGACGAGCGCGCCACGATGGGGCGAACTGACCGGGGTTTGCTTCGCTTCTCGATCCTTGGAAGGCAACGCGGCGTTCGAATAATGGCTCCCATCGGCCGGTGCTTTCGGCCTTGCCCATGCCTTGAACGAGAACGATGGACAACGCTGTCATCCTGAAGTCCCCCGGCGACCTGACCGCCGCCCCCGGCTTCGGCGCCCGCCTTGCGAGCCTGCCGCCGAAAAGCAAATTCAACCTCGGCCTTGGTGCTGCTGCGCTGGTCGGCGTCGTGCTGGCCTTGCTCATGTGGAACAGTCAGGGCGACTACAAGGTGCTGTACGCCAACCTGTCCGACAAGGACGGCGGCGCGATCATTGCGCAGCTGTCGCAGATGAACATTCCGTACCGCCATTCCGATGGCGGTGCGGCGATCCTGGTGCCCGCCTCGAAGGTGCACGACGCGCGCCTGAAGCTGGCATCGGCCGGCCTGCCGAAGGCCTCGGTCGGTGGTTTCGAGATGATGGACGGTGCCCGCTTCGGGCAGACGCAGTTCCAGGAACGGCTGACCTTTCAACGCGGCCTCGAAGGCGAGCTGAGCCGCTCGATCACCTCGCTGGCCGCCGTCGAAAGCGCGCGGGTGCACCTCGCGCTGCCCAACCAGAACGGCTTTTTCCGTGAGCAGCAGAAGCCCAGCGCCTCGGTGGTGCTGACCTTGCACGCCGGGCGCACGCTGGATCGCGGCCAGGTGGCTGGCATCGTGCACCTGGTGTCGAGCAGCGTGCCCGAGATGAGCCCCAAGGCGGTCAGTGTGCTCGACCAGACCGGTGCGCTGATCTCGTCTCCGCCCGACACCAATGCGCAGGCGGGTCTCGATGCGCAGCAACTGCAGTACATCGCACAGATTGAGCAGGGCTACTCCAAGCGCATTGCCGAGTTGCTGGAGCCAGTGGTCGGCCGCGACAACCTGCGCGCCAATGTGACTGCCGACATCGATTTCGCGCAGATCGAGTCGACTGAAAAGCTCTTCAAACCCAACCAGGGCGCCACTGCTGAGGTCACCGTGCGCAGCGAGCAGACCACTGAGCAGTCGGGCAGCAACCCGGCGGCGCCGTCGGGCGTGCCGGGTGCTGCAAGCAACCAGCCGCCGTTGCCAGCTGCAGCCCCTCTCACCGGTGCCGCGGCGCCGCTGCAGACCGCGCAGGCAGGCGGACCGACCGCCAACACCCGCCGCGAAGCGGTGAAGAACTACGAAGTCGATGAGACGGTGCGCGTCACGCGCAATGCCACTGGCACCGTCAAGCGCTTGAACGCAGCGGTGGTGGTCAACAACCGCACCGTCACCGACCCGAAAGGGAAAGTCACCCAGGTGCCACTGGCGCCGGAAGAGCTGGAAAAGCTGACCGCACTGGTGCAGGAAAGCATTGGCTACAACAAGGAGCGCGGCGACTCGGTGCGCGTGATCAATGCGCCGTTCAAGGTCGAGCCGGTGACGGTGGTCGATACGCCGATCTGGAAGCAGCCCGAGATTCTCGACATGCTGCGTGCAGCCGCCGTTCCCGCCGGGCTGTCACTGGTCGCGCTGCTGGTGTTCTTCGGGATGATCAAGCCCGGCCTGAAAGCCGCGCTGGAGCCTGCCGTCCCACCACCCGGCAGTGCGATCAACGCCAGCGTCGGTGGCGCCGAAGCGTTGCCGGGTCTGCCGGCGCCCGCGATGCAGATGCTGGAAGCACCACGCGACACCGCCAAGCTCGATGCGGCGCGCGCGCTGGCCAAGGAAAACCCGGCAGCGGTGGCGCACATCGTGCGCGGCTGGGTCAATGGCCAGCCGGCCTGATGGCTGCGCGCCCCCTGTCTTCCATCGCCCACGGATGAACCGACGATGAGCGCTGAAACACCCGAAGAAGGCCTGGAGAACGCCGCCATCCTGCTGATGTCGCTCGGCGAGGAAGAGGCTGCCGAGGTGTTCAAGTACCTGGCACCGAAAGAGGTGCAGGCGCTGGGCGAGACCATTGCCAAGATGAAAGCGGTCACGCACGATCGCGTCGAAGGCGTGCTGGTGAAGTTCTCGGAGATGGCTGGCGAGCAGAGCATGCTGGTGCCCGACAACGACGAGTACGTGAAGAGCGTTCTGCGCCGCGCACTGGGCGACGACAAAGCCAACCTGCTGATCGACCGCATCCTGCAGGGCAGCGATATCTCCGGTATCGAAAGCCTGAAGTGGATGGACCCGCAGTCGGTGTCCGAGCTGCTGCGCAACGAGCATCCGCAGATCGTTGCGGCGATCCTGGTGCACCTCGACCCTGACCAGTCCTCGTCGGTGCTCAAGCTGTTCACCGAGCGCCAGCGCAACGAGGTGTTGGTGCGCATTGCGACGCTCGATGGCATACAGCCCTCGGCGCTGAAGGACCTCAACGAGGTCATGAGCAAGGTGCTGGCCGGCGGCGACAAGATGCGCAAGGCGTCTCTCGGCGGGGTGAAGCCTGCGGCCGAGATCATCAACATGATGGGCGGCAGCATCGAGACCGCTGTGCTCGACTACATCCGCGAGGCCGACAACGATCTGGCGCAGAAGATCATGGACAACATGTTCACCTTCGACGACCTCGAGAAGCTCGAGGACAAGGCGATCCAGACCTTGATGAAGGAAGTGCAGAGCGAATCGCTGGTCATTGCCTTGAAGGGCGCGACACCAGAGATGCGCGAGAAGATTTTCCGAAACATGTCCACGCGCGCGGCCGAAACGCTGCGCGAAGACCTCGAATCGCGCGGGCCGGTGCGCGTGAGCGAAGTCGAGAGCGAGCAGAAGGAATTGCTGAAGATCGTCCGCCGCCTGGCTGACGAAGGTCAGATCCAGTTGAGCAGTGGCGGCGACGATGACTTCCTCTAAGTTCAAGAATGTGCCGCCGCCGGAAGGTGGGGGCAAGGCCTCGGCTTACGCGCGCTTCATTCCGCGCGAAGAGCTCAGCTCCTTCGAAGCGTGGAACCCGGACGAGCTTTTGGGCGCCGATCCTCATGCCAACGCTGGCTTGCCGACTGCCGAGCCCGAGGCGCCCACGCCGTCGGTTGCCGAGCAACTGGCCGCGCAGCTTCGCGCAGCACGGCAGAGTGGCTACCAGGATGGTTACCGAGACGGCCTCTCCGCACTCGATGGGTTCAAGCAAAGCTATGCCGCGCAGATCACCAGTCAGCTCGGTCGCCTGATGGAATCGCACGGCGCCCAGCTCGACGGCCTGCAGCAACAGCTGGCGCAAGCGATCGCGGTGTGTGCCACCTCGATGGCGCGCCAGGTCGTGCGCAGTGAACTGAAGGTACACCCGGAACTGGTTGCCGCCGTGGCGCAGGAAGCCGTCGAGGCACTGCTGCTCAGCGCCCGGCACATCACCGTGCGCGTGCATCCCGATGACCAGCCGCTGGTTGCCCAAGGCGCTGCAGATGTACTCGAGGCTCGCGGAGCCCGACTGATCCCGGACGCCAGCATTGCACGCGGTGGTTGCCGTGTCGACAGCGACATCGCGAGTGTCGATGGCACGGTGGCAGCGCGTTGGCGCCGGGCCTCCGCCGCGCTGGGCTCTGCCAGCGAGTGGGCCGAGGTCGAGCCCGTTGTGCCTGCTGAAGTCGAACCCGATCAGGATCCGCGATGATCAACAGCCCCATCGAGAATGAAGCGCTGCAACGCGCCACCGTCAGTGCCGAGAGTGCGCAGTCGAGTGCGGCCGGCCGATGCGACGATTGGACGCGCTACCTCGAGACATTGCAGATGTTCGCTGCCGATCCGGTGGCTCTGGAAACCCAGGGCATGCTGGTGCGCGTGGCGGGTCTGGTTCTCGAAGCCGCCGGCATCCGCGAGCCCGTTGGCTCGGTCTGTGAAGTGCGCATGGCGGGTCAGCCGCCGGTGCCTGCCGAAGTGGTCGGCTTCTC